>CAKOIF010000001.1 GCA_934086485.1 uncultured Bacilli bacterium
ACTGAATATTCAAATATTGATATTGCTCTTGAAAAACAATTTATGGAAACTGATGCTACTGAAGCTTTAGAGGAAAATTTAATGGATGAGAAACCTGAAGTTAAAGATGAACCTAAAACTGAAGATGTAAAAGAAAAAGTAAATATTGAAGAAGTTCAAACTCAAGCAGAGGAAGTAGAAACTGAAGAAACAAATGAAGAAGAAACAAATTAGTTTCTTCTTTTTTATATCTTAAAAAATGTATATTGAAAACCTTAAAAAGTGTATAGTAAAAATCTTAAAAAATGTATAGTAAACATTGACAAAAGATAAAAATGTGATATCATTAAAGTAGGTTGGTGATAATATGAATTACAATGAAAATGAATATTTAGAAAGATTAATTGAGAAAAATTTTATTGAGTATTTAAACACTTTTGGTGCTGTTTCAGTTGAGGGTCCTAAATGGTGTGGTAAGACCTGGACCTCATCAAAATTTGCAAAAAGTAGAGTTTTTTTAGATGATGAAGATGTTAAAGCACAGGCATTAATAGATCCTAATTTAATTTTAGATAAAGAAAAACCTGAATTAATTGATGAATGGCATTTGGTACCAAAAGTATGGGATAAAGTAAGAAGAAAATGTGATGAAACTACTAATAATGGAAATTATATTTTAACTTGTTCTACTCAATTAAATGATGAAAAAAATAAAGAAATATTTCATTCTGGTGCTGGTAGAATTGGAAAAATAAATATGTATACAATGAGTTTGTTTGAATCTAAAGATTCTGATGGTAAGGCATCTTTGATGAATATGTATAATGATGTTCAAAAAAATTGTTCAACCGATAAAAAAGATTTACAGACAATTGCTAAACTCATTCTTCGTGGCGGTTGGCCAAGAAATTTAGATAATGATAATTATTTATTAATTCCAAAAAACTATATCAAATCTATTATAGATAAAGATATAAATGATGATAAAAAAAGAGATAGAAATAAAATGTTGATGCTTTTAATGTCACTAGCTAGAAATGAATCTACTATTGCAAATAACAACACTCTATTAAATGATATAGAAACTTATTCAAATAATGATGAAATGTTAGAAAGTAGAATAACTTTAAATGATTATTTAGATGTACTAGATAGATTAAATTTGATAGAAAATCAACCAGCATACTCATCAAATTATAGAAGCCCAGAAAGACTTGGTAAATCATCTAAAAGACATTTTACGGATCCATCTCTTGCTTGTGCTGTGCTTAATCTAAATGTTGACAAATTAATTAATGATATTAAAACTTTTGGATTTATGTTTGAATCTTTAGTTGAAAGAGACTTAAGAATATATATGGAATATTTAAATGGAAAGTTATATCACTTTAGAGATAATGTTTCAGGTTTAGAGGTTGATTCAATTCTTGAGTTTGAAAGTGGTGAATATGCTGCAGTGGAAATTAAATTAGGTGGTATCGATGCAATCAATGAGGCAAAGAAAAATTTATTAAAATTTCACGATAATATGGTAAAAAAGCCAAAGTTTATGTGCATAATTACTGGAACTTTTAATGCAGTTGCAAAAGATCCTGAAACAGGTATTTATATCTTGCCAATTACCTCTTTAAAACCATAATTATTTATAGTATAATATTAATTACCTAAGGAGGGTTTATGGAATATACTGAAGATGAGTTAAAACATTATAAAGATATGCTTGAATATGGCCTTTTAATTAGACAAGATGAAATTAATCGTTATAATAACCAAATTTATGAATGTATGCGAAATGGTCAATTTTTAATGATACCTTACATTAAAAGAAAAATTTATAATTGTGAGAAAGTTATTGATGAAATAAAAGATACACTTTTAAATTTAGAGCAAACTTATGGGAAGGGAAGATAATATGAATAGTTTTACTGAGGAAGAAAAACAAAAAATTAATTATTTAAAAAGAAGACTTTTAGAACTTTATGGAAAATGTGATAGTTCTACAGAAGTTGCTTGTAAAATAGCAATAGTTCATAAATTATTTATGGATCTTTTCGAAGAAAAAACTAGTGACATAAGATATATTGATATGAAACTTAATTTAATCTATGATTTAGTTTGTGAATGTGAAAATGAATTAAGTCTTTATGAAGATAGTAAACTAAAAATGTAAACTATCTTTTTTTTTAAGTCAAAATCATATATAATATTTTATAGGTGATAATGATGGATAAAAAAATATATGAAAATATGCGTAAACATAATAAATATTTAAGTGATTATGCTTGCACTGATGATAAAGTAATTAGATTCGAAGAGGAATCCGAAGATTTTAGACCAGGTTTTTTTAGGGATATAGATAGAATTATTTATTCACTATCTTATGTAAGATATATGGATAAAACTCAAGTTTTTACTGAAACTAAAAATGATCATATTCAAAAAAGAATGATTCATGTGCAGTATGTATCTAAAATTGCAAGAACTATAGGAAGAGCCCTTAATTTAAATGAGGATTTAATCGAGGCTGCTGCCCTTGGCCATGACCTTGGACACACACCTTTTGGACATGTAGGTGAAAGAGTTTTAAATGAAATAAGTAAAGAAGTAGGCGAAGGATATTTTATGCATAACATAAATAGTGTTAGATACCTAATGTTTGTTGAAAACTATGGTAAAGGTCAAAATATTAGCCTTCAGGTGCTTGATGGAATAATGTGTCATAATGGTGAACTAGTATCAAATGAATATTATATTAAACCAAAAACTAAAGAAGATTTTTTAAAGGAATATTTTGAATCTTATAAATCTTTAGAGGTAGCAAAATATTTAAGGCCAATGACCCTTGAGGGTTGTATAGTAAGAATAAGTGATATAATTGCTTATTTAGGAAGAGATATCGAAGATGGTGTAAGAATGGGACTTGTATCTTTCGAAGAAATTCCCAAAGAAATAGTAAATGTTTTAGGTAAAACTAATAGAGAAATAGTTAATACAATAATTACTGATATAATAACTGAAAGTGAAGGTAAAAGTTATATAAAAATGAGTGATGAAGTATTCAATGCAATTTCTAAATTAAAGGATTTCAACTATGAACATATTTATGGTAAAGCCTATACAGTTAAAGAAAGGGAGCTTATTAATAAAATGTTTAGAACAGTCTTTGATGGCTATTTAAATGATTTAAAAACTAAAAATTATAATAGCCCAATATTTTATTCTTACTTAAATAATATGGATGAAAAATATTTAGAAAGTTCTAATGAAAGAATAGTACTTGATTATATATCTGGTATGACTGATGATTATTTTATATCATCTTATAAAAAAATTTGTTTAAATAAAGAAAATTAATACATAATAATTAAGAAGGAGAGTTATGGAATATAATACTATAGATAAAAATTCATATAAAATTCATACTTTAAAATACGATAGATTTAAAACTAGTGATATTGAGGTTGTATTTAGATTTAAAACTGATAAAGAAAGATTTCCTATTGTAAGTCTTTTGTGTGAGGTAATGGGAACTTGTAATAAACATTATGATTCACTTAGAAATTTAGCTCTTAAAAAAGAGGATTTATATAATATTTATTATAATACAGGTATAAGTAGAAAAGGATATGTTACCTCACTCACATTTAGAGTAAATTTTATTAATCCAGAATATATGAGTGAAAAAGATTATTTAGAAAATGTAATAAAATTTTTATTTGATATGATATTATTTCCTAATGTAAAAAATAATGAATTTGAAAAGGTTTCTTTTGAAAATGGTAAAAATGAACTTTACCTTGATATTGATAGTACGAAAGAAAATGCAATGCAACTTGCTTTTGATAATGCTTTTGATATTCTTGATAAAAATTCAATATCTTCTTTATCAGTAACTGGTACTAAAGAGGAAGTTAAGGCTATAACTAGGGAAGCATTATATAAAGAATATTTATATATAATGCAAAATAGTATTGTTGATATCTTTGTAATGGGTAATTTAGATATGAATAAGTCAGTATCTTTAATCAAAGATAATTATCATAATAACAGAGTAAATTATATAAATTTTAATTATTATGTAAAAAATATTGAAAGAAAGAAACCAATAGTTAAAATGGATGAATCTACATTTAAACAATCATCTTTAGTAATGCTTTATAATATTAATGATATTACTGAGGAAGAAAGAAGAAGTGTATACCCAGTATTTAATTACATTATAGGCTCTGGAGGACTATCCTCAAAACTATATAAATATTTACGCGAAGAAAATGGTTTATGCTATAGGGTATCAAGTGTTTTAAATGTTTTTGATAATGTTTTTGAGGTAGATGTTTCACTTAGTAAGGAAAATATTGATAAAGCTGTTTCCTTAATAAAGAAAAGCGTAAGTGAAATGGTTAAGGGTAAGTTTACCGAGGAAGATGTAAATGATGCTATAAACAATATAATAAATAATATTGAATTAAATTCAAATAGTCAATCAGGAATAAATAATAACTATATTTCACAAAAATTTGTAAATGATTATACATTCGAAGAAAAAAAAGAACATATAAAAAATGTTACTAAAAGTGATATTATTACTTTTGCAAAAAAATTAAAATTAAATGTAGTTTATGCTTTGTGTGAGGATTAAAATGGAAAAAATTAAAATAGAAAGAACAGATGAAATAGTTTATCATCATAAATTAGACTGTGGTCTTAATATTTATATTTGGGAGTGTAAAGAATCTAGTGATATTAACTTAACTTTAACTGTTAAATATGGTAGTTTGCACACTAGTTTTGAGGTAAATAAAAATAATATTAAAGTACCAAATGGAATGGCTCATTTCTTAGAGCATATTAAATTTAATGAAGAGGGTGGAAAAACCGCACATGATTATTTTTATAAAATTGGAAGTTATGTAAATGCTTATACAACCTTTGATCATACATGTTATGAAGTTACCACAAACGATAATTTAAAAGATAATTTAAATCATTTATTATACTTTGTTAATAACGATTATTTTACAAAAGAGCTTATAAGTAAAGAAAAACCAATTATTATTGAGGAAGCCAAAATGACTAAAAATAATCCCTTTAATGAAGGATATTTTGAACTTCTTAATAATATTTATAAATATGATAATCATAAGTATTTAATTACTGGTGATGAAGAAGATATAAAAAGTATTAGTATAGAGGATGCTAAAAATGTATTTGATGCTTTTTATCATCCAGAAAATATGTTTTTAGTTGTAACTGGTAATGTAAATCATTATGAAGTAATAAAACTTTGTGAGGACTTTTATGAAAGCTATGATAAGAAATATTTAAATCCAAAGATAATTTCTATGAAAGAACCTAAAAAAGTTAATATTCCTTCTTCAGTAATAAGTACCAATGTTACAAAAGAAAACCTTTATTATGGTTTAAAAATAGATAAAAAGAAATATAAAGATTATAGCAAGTTAGAACTTAGTATGTATATGAATATACTTCTTAGAAATAATTTTAGTGGTACATCAGAGTTTTATGAACATATTCGTAATAACCATTTAGTTGATGATTTTTCTTATACTTTTACCCAAAATGATGATTATGCTTTAATTTTATTTGAAGCAGTTACATCTTATGCTAAAAAACTTATTGAACTTTTAAAAGAGAAACTTAATAATTTAGAAATTAATGAAAATGATTTTAATCGCAAGAAAAAAGTTTTTATTGCAAATGCAATAGTGGATTTTGAAAATGCTTATCAAGTTAATAATGAAATAAGATCTAGCATCTTAAAATATAATAAAATGATTAATGATATACCATCCTCAATTGAAAATTTAAAATTTGATAAATTTGCTAAAGTAAAAGATAATCTAGGTAATGAAACCGCTTATGTTATTTTAAAACCAATAAAAAAAGAAGAGTGATCTTCTTTTTTTATTATCTATTGTAGAACTCAACGATTAATTGTTCATTAATTTCTTGATTTAATTCACTTCTGTCTGGAATTCTAACATATTTTCCAGTAAGTTTTTTAGAATCAAATTCTACATAAGCAGGAGTTTTAATTCCTAGTTCAATAGTTTCTCTAATACCAGCATGGTTTAAAGAATTTTCTTTAACTGAAATTACATCTCCAGGTTTACAAGTATATGATGGAATGTCAACTTTAACATCATTTACTAAAATGTGTCCGTGGTTAACAATTTGTCTTGCAGCTCTTCTTGTTCTAGCAAGTCCCATACGATAAACTAAATTATCAAGTCTTGATTCAAGTAATACTAGTAAGTTTTCACCAGCAATACCATGCATTTTAGATGCTCTATCAAATACTTTTCTAAATTGTTTTTCAGTAAGTCCATACATAACTCTAACTTTTTGTTTTTCTTGAAGTTGGATTCCATATTCACTTAATTTTCTTCTTTTGTCTTTTCCGTGTGCACCTGGTGCATAAGGTCTTTTTGCAAGTTCTTTACCAGTTTCAAGTGTAGAGAAACCATATCTTCTTGATTTTTTGTATGTAGATCCTGTATATCTAGCCATATCTATTTTCCTCCTTTCATATATTACAAATAAAAAGATAGGTATTAATTTAGTATAGGGAGTTTACAATAATTTCATCTTAGGCAGAAGATTACTTTATTTTGAAGTAAACACATTATACAAATTAATATCACTGCCAATTTAAATTGCATAATTATTATAAGATTTATATACTTTAATGTCAAGTATTTCATAAAAAAACCTACATAAAGTAGGGGGTTTTCCTTAACTATTGCCATAGATTAAAAATACAAATATTAAATTTGAAAATAAATTAACTTTTTTAATTACTTAATATCAATTAAATTTTTATTTAAAGTTTCTAATTCTTTAATTGTTTTATCATTTTCTAATTAAAATTATCAAAGGTTGTAAATTCGTGACCTTTATATTTTTTTATTGTTTACACATAAGCCTAAATAAGCAATAACATCTTTATTTTTCATCCAAGTTTGTATTGATATCTTTGGTTCCACCAAATTTACATATCTCGCTAAGCTTATTAGCAAGATAAATTCTTTATTGTTTATGGTTATTACTTTAATTTTAGTATTATTAACATCTAATTCTAATTTCATGTTATTGTATATTAAAACTCGAAACTTTTTATTAGATCGAGTTAATTACCAATTTGGCGTCCTCGGGGGGATTTGAACCTCTGACCTACCCCTTAGGAGGGGGTCGCTCTATCCAGCTGAGCTACGAGGACAAGATGCTATATTATAAAAACATATAGCAAATTAGAAATACGATTACAGCCGCTAAAACAGCAGTTACCATAAGTAGGGCATAAAACTTACTTTTTTCAATCATTTCTGGTTTCTTAGTACTTTTTTTCATTTTCAATCCCTTTCTATAAGCATTATAACATATATTTATTTATTTTTTAAGCCTAATACTTTTATTTTCTATCTTTTTCATGTCTTATTTTGACATGTTTTGTCGAAGTCCTTGCAATCATAAATTTTATATGTATAATAACTACTCGAACGTGCTGGAAATGGCGTTACCTTCTTAATTTTTTCTAGGGGTTTTGGTGCACCAAGATTTTTCGCTAGACGAAAGGAGGAATGTAAATGAGAAAAAAGAACCTCGTAAGAGTAGTAATTTTGATTATCGTTTTATTATTCTGGAATAGCTACTCAGAATATATAAAACGCGCCGTCCAGATTATGATAGAAATCATTATGTGGTTATTCCATATTTTGAAATCTATTATAGCCGGATAGCGCTATCATCTTATTTTGGTAACGCGAACTTCCTTCACGTTCCTATTTATAATATAACATTTATTTATATAATTATGCAAGATGTTTAGTGTCTAAAATATTTATTAATGTAATAGTAGTTAAGAGAAACCACTAAAACGATATTTATAATCTCCGCGATTAAAAGACCATATATACCAATTTCTAAAAAAGATAATATACTTAAAAATAATAATTTAACTATACCTGAAAATATAGTTATTTTGAGTGTTACCCTAGCTTTACCAATTCCTTGCATAAAGGATGCAAATATACTTTCAAAATAAAACAATATAAAAACTGGTGCAAGGAGTTTTATATAATCAGTACCAAGAGTAGTTTTATATAAAAAGAATAATAATTTATTTCGAAAAATAAAAATACAAAATGTTGAAATAAGTCCAATTATAAATGTATAAAGACACGCTTCCTTCAATCTTTTCTTTACATAATAAAAATTATTATTTTCATTATATTTAGATATTTCAGGTATTAAAGCAAGAGAGATTGCACTTATAAAAAATGATGGTATTGTTAAAGTGGAAATTGCATAGGCATTATAAGCACCATATTCTGTTAAAATAAAAGAATTAGTATAACCTTTATATAAAAGTATATTGGTAAGAATTATTGGCTCAAAAAAGTAGCATATATTACCAATTATTTTGCTTGATACTGTTGGTATAGATAAATTCATTATATCTTTAACATAAGTTTTTGAATAAGATAATTTATACATTGTTTTTACATCTTTTTTATTCATACAAATAGAAAACACTATTATCGAAGCTGTCTCGGTAAAAAGAAAAGTTAATATTAAACCAACTGCTGCGTGTACATATGATAATTTTATTAATTTTGGAATAACTGTAAGGATTAAAATAAGTCTTATTAATTGCTCCACAGTATTTGAAAGAACGTGAGGGTAATTTTTTTGAATGCCATAAAAGTATCCTTTGAATATACAAGCTATCGAAGAAAAAGGAAGTGTTAAAGCCATAGCAATTAATAAATAATATGTTTTAGGTTCCTTTAAAAGGTTATTTGCTATAAATGGGCTTACTATAAACATTATTATTATTAATAAAATATTTAATACTAAAATTATATTTAAGGCATTATTTAATACTTTTTTATCTTTATTTTGAGCAATTAATTTAGCAATAGTTGTTGGCATAGCAAACGTACCTATTGTTAAAAGAAGTGAATAAGTTGGCATTACAATTGTATATAAACTTATGGTGGTACTTCCTACAATTCTTGTAAATATTACTTTTATAACAAGACCTAATACTTTAGTAGAAAGCCCACTTAACATAAGAATAAATGTAGATGTAAAAAATTTATTTTTAAATAATTTCATTATATTAAATTTTATTTAAAAAAACTAAATTCTTTACAATTTTACGATATTAACTTAGTTTATTAAAAACTTTACGCCAATTTGACATAAAGTGAATATTTTGCTATACTTATTCAAGTAAGTGGGGGTTATATGGAAAGAAAACTTTTATATAAAAATATAAGTAATCCTATATTATATTCAAAGTTATTAACACTAGAAACAAAAGATTTAATAGATATCTTTCTTGATTATAATGTAGATAAAAGTCTTATTAAATTTATTTATCAAATATTAGAAATAAGAAATGAATATGGAATGGATGTGTATGAATATCTAAAGAAATTTGATTATACTTTTGCTATATCTTTATTAGAAAGTAAAGATTATTCGTTTGAACATAAAAAGTTTTTTTTAAAACTTTATCCCCTTATATATCAATTAGGGGCTAAAGAATATGATACCTTTTTTAATAATGCTAATATTGATATTGAATTAAAAAAATATGTAATTTTAATTAAGGATTTTTCACCAAATGCAGTTAATATAATTAATAATATTAAAGATAAAAAACTTAGATTATATTTTTATAAAGTGCAAGTAAATAAACGTAATATATTTGAACTATTTAATAGTGAAAGTAAATTTTTTGGTAATCTATACGAAGAATTTATAAAAGAAAATTCTACATTATATTATCAAACGATAAAAAAGGGTAATACCAAAAAATTATTAAATGATGCCTTATTTAAATATAAAAATGAAAATTTATTAAATGATATTTTAAAAATAAAAAATATTTCTAAAGAAGATTTTAGAAAATATGCTGATCAAGATTTTATAACAAAAGCATTAAGAAATTATAGTCCTAATAACCATATGACTTTTGAATTTGTAAATCAAAATTATGCTCTTGTTTTATCATACATAGAAAATATGTCTACTTTAAGTTTTGAAATTTTATATGCAACAGATGAGGGAATGCAGTTATATTTAGATAAGTCAAAAATAAAAAAAAGTTTAAATAAACTTAACGTAGATAAAATAAATAAAATTTTAAATAATTGTTGTTATTCAAAAACATTAAAGACATATTTAGTAAATGAAAATTTGGATAAACTTACAAAGTTTTACCAAAAATTTGATATGGAAGATTTATTTGAAAACTATAAATATATATTTGGCTTTGAAAATTTATGTTTAAATTTATTTAATAGTGGTTCCTATGATAAAGATATTATAAAATATTTAAATAAGTTATGTTTAGATAGTTATTTTAATAAGGAGGAATATGTTATTACTCTCATTAAAACTTCATCATTATTTTTTAAAAACTTAATTAAGCAAACTGATTTTAGTAATTTTTCATTTTATGGTAATCAAAAGTTAAATGACCTTAAAGAAATTGCCTTAAAAAGAGTTTTTGAAATTTATCACGATGATATTTTAAATGAATATAAAATGGTTAATCACGAAACTTTAATAGAAATTCTTTATAATGAAAAAGAAAATATTATAATTAAGGATTTAATTTATGAAGTTTTAATTCCTAGTGAAGAGGATAGAATTAGTATAAAACCCATAACTGAAGTTTATGGTTATAATACTGCTTTAAGTTATTATAGGGTTATAAAAAAGTTTTTAAGTAAAATTAATTTTGATAAAAAAATTTTTATTCAATATGGATTAAATGATACTACCATAATTTATATTATGGCAAAAATAATTGAATTTAATGAATTTGATAATTTTATAAAGTTTTATAACTTTATGATTAAAAATTGTTTTAATTCAGTAAATGAAGCTCAAAATGTAGAAAACTTATGTAAGTCATTATTAAATTACTTTGAATATAAAGATTTATTTAGTAATTTAGATTATAAAAATTTAACTGAAAGTGATATAAAAAATATTGTTTTTCTTTTAAAAGATAAAAAGCATTTTATTGAAACTAAACCCCATAGTTTAATTGAACTTGATAAATCAATTAAAGAAAGTAAGTGTAAAATAAGGGAAACCGTTAATAAATCAGAAAGTATTGTTGAACTTAATCAAATATTTTCTTACATAACATCATTAGATAATAGTAAACTAGAAATCTTAATTAATAATGTAGGGGGTATAACAGGTCTAGAAACTTTAAAAGCAAATAATATTCAAAATGAAAGGTTAATTTACTATATTGATGAAATAATAAATATTATTAATATAAGATTAGGTCACTGTACAAATGAAAAAGTTCTTAAATTTATTTTGAATAATATCTTAAGTGAGGAAGATAATCCAATTAAAGATGTTTATACTAATATTCAAAAAATATCGGATATGATTAGAAATGTTTTTGAAACTGAGGCAAATTATAATCTGACTAGACTTTCTAAAGCAGATGGCCTTGTAAATGAAGAGTTAACAAAAAAATATGGCGTAAAAACATATGATTTTAGTAAAGTGAATTATTGCCTTTATGCTCACGTAAAAAGTTCCACCGAGGATATTGAAAGTATTATAAATGGTATTAGTGATGGAAATAAAAATTATATTTCTCTTAGTGCAATAAGTTATTTAGGCCAAAGATACTATTATAATTTAGCAAATGAAGTATTTCTATACGATGAAATCCCAAGCGGAAGTTATATATGTAGCAGTATGAGTAATATGAGTTCAAATACTTATTTATCTAAAAATTCTTATTGTAATAAAACTTTGTATTCAAGCCAAAGAGGTATTTTAGAAACAAGTATTGCGGATAAACATAACTCTGAAACACTTTTATATCGAAATGGTCTTAAACCCGTGGCTATTGCTTTAGTAGGTGGGGCAAAACCGACAATTACAGAACTTAAGTATGCTAAAAAGTATAATTTACCATTTGTTATTACTCAAAAACTTAATGATTATATTGAAAATCCCATAAATTATTTTGAAAAAGAGACTATTAAATTTAGTTATAAAAAAGATAATATTTATGATGATCTTCTTAACTTAATTAATTATCGTAATGATGAACGTTATACAGGAAGACAAATTATGATTATTGCTGATATTCACGCGTTATTAGAGCCAGCGATTGCCATTTTAGCATATGCTAAAGCAAATGGTATAAAAGAAATTTATTCTCTCGGAGACAATATTACGGTAGGTCCTAATCCTAAAGAGGTATTAGAACTTTTAGAAAAATATAATGTTCAAAGTATCGAAGGTAATAGTGAAAGTTACTTTTTAAATGATTACGAAGCCTTTACTTATTTTGATGATGAACGAAGAAATAATTGTGATTGGACATTAGATAAAATTAAAAATAGGGTAAATGATTTAAAATATTATCCTATTTCTAGAGAAATTACTATTGGAGATCAAAATGTAGGTTTAATTCATTTTGGAAATGATATTCGTTGGGATTATAATGGTCATAGCACTTGGTCATTTCAAGGTAAAGATAAAGAAGAAAGAGCAAAACAATTTTTATATACAAATAGTTTAGAATCTAAAGAAGATATGCAGAAAATCATCACCACTTTAGGAGTAAATCATCCACGTAGTAAGATTATCTTAAAGGCAATGAATAATCCGATGTTATCAGGTAAAAAAATAACTGACTTTAATCATATTTTTCAAGGCCACGTACATTTTGAGTATGAAGATATACTTAATAATACGTTAATTCATACAATTAAAATGGTTTGCCAAAATGATTTTGCATATGCAGTTATTTTAAAAGAAAGAAAAGATGGTAACTTTGATATTGAACCTTTAATGTTACCATTTAATAAAGAAAGTATGATGGGTAAAATATTTTCATCAGATATGCCTTCGAAATCTAAAGCCTTATTATATACAAGATAAATTGTCAAAAAAATGACAATTTTTTTAAATTCTTAAAATGCTCACAAACCCAGTATTTACCTAGCACTATTTTTCATAAATCATATACATTTGAGAAAACTCATCCCTGTATTTATCTTATATCTACTATAATTTAACCATTTTTTTGAGCGATTTTCAAGTCTTTTTCCCGAAAATTGGTACCTCTATTTTCCAAAATGTATATGATTTGCGAAATGTTGTCTCAGTATTTATAAGGAATAGGAGTAGATTATGAGATTTTATTTAGTACCAAATTTTTGTAGGGGTAACTTGTATGAATAGTAACAAGAAACTTTTAACTATTATAATTATATTACTAGTACTTTGTACTTGTATATCAGTTTCATACGCCTTTTTTAAAGTTGCAAGTTCTAATAATAATGCAAATAGTAATGTTACTATAAATGGTGCTAATTTATGTATGTCACTTCAGTTAAGTTCAAATAATGTTACTTTATCAAATGAATATGCTGTACCAGTATCAGATGCAAAAGCATTAAGTTCTGATGTATATAAAACTGAAGTTACAATTCAAAATAATTGTGGTGATAATCAATCATTTAATTTACTTCTTATACCAAATAGTTCAAATACAATGCCAATAAAAGCATTAAAATATTCTTTAGTCGAGGAAGGAGTTACTCCAACATCTGGAACACTTATAACAAATGAATATATTTTAGATAGTACTATTCAAAAACAATTATTATCTTTAAAAAATGAAACATTAAAAAATGGATTTAGTGTAGGAAGTGGTACAGTAAATGCAAATACTACAAAAACATTTAGCTTATATTTATGGATAGATAAAGATGAGGGCGGTTTTGGTAATGGCTCCACTATGGATAAAATATTAAATGCTTATTTAACATTAGGAAGTGGTTCAACAATTGGAGACTTAAAATTAGATTTATATCATACTATTGAAAATAGATATAATCAAGATAAAACCTTTTTAGGTCTTTACACGGGAAAAGGAGCAGATACTTATGCTAATCCAGTATATTACTATAAAGGCAATGTAGAAAATAATAATGTTTTATTTGGAGGTTTTTGCTGGAAGATAGTAAGAACAACTGAAACAGGTGGTGTAAAATTAGTATATAATGGAGTTCAAAAAGATGAAGTTCAAATTTCACCAATAGAACAAAGTTCCTATGCAAATATAAGTAATGATGAAACATATCCTTATACATTTGATAGTACCTCAAAAACTTGGGTAAGTACAAATAAAACAAATAGTGCAACTGGAACAATAACCTTTACGGTTGATACAATTGGAGATTATTACTTATCATATGTAATGTCTTCAGAGGCAGGTTGGGATAAAGCAAAATTTTATAAAAATGGTAATCCTTTAGGTGATTCAAATGGTTATAGTGGTACTCAATCAGGAGCAATAACCATTACCGGATTAACTACATCAGATGTAATAAAAGTAGAATATACTAAAGATAGTACTGGTGCAAGTGGAAGTGATACAGTAACATTTAGTATAGGAAAAGCTGTTGGTGATCCAGTAAAATCTTGTAATAACACAGGAACTGATTCACAAATAGGAACAAGTGCATTTAATAGTAGTTATAATTCACCAGCATATGTAGGATATATGTTTAATAAAGATAAAGTGTATACATGTTTAAGTAAATTAATGTCATCACAGTCAAATATAGTATTTGGAAATTCATTTACATATACAAATGGAACTTATACATTAACTAATACAATGACAGTGGCAACATGGAGTAGTGGATATAATACAATAAATAATAATCATTATACATGTATGACCACAGGTACAACATGCACATCAATTTATTATGTTTATTACACTACTTCTTCATATGCATATTATATAACATTAACAGGAGGAAAATCAGTAAATGATGCATTAAATGAAATGTTATATGCAGATGATGTAAATAAAGATGATAGTACAATAAAAACATATATAGATGAATGGTATGAATCCAAGATAAAAGGCAAATATGAAGATAATCTAGAAAAAAATATTGTATTTTGCAGTGATAGGAGCATTTATAGTTTAAATGGTTGGAATCCAAATGGTGGAAGTACAACTAATAATTATGGTTTGAGATTTACAAATCCTAGTACAAGTAATACAAGTTTAGTATGTGCAAATGAAACAGATAGATTTAGTGTGAGTAATTCAAAAGCACAATTAAAACATCCTATAGGATTATTATCAGAGCCAGAATTAGAGTTGGCAGGCTATGGAAGAAGTCATTACTTTAGTAATGGACAAAATGTTTGGCTTGTTTCTCCCCAATCCTTCGACAGTGACCGCGCCTATGTCGGTGCAGTCACCCCCGGTGGATGGCTCACCGACTATGTGAGCGGGTTGAATGGCGTGCGTCCATCTGTATCATTAAAATCAGGAACTGAATTTAAATCTGGAGATGGTTCGTTTACTTTACCATTTGTAATAGAGTAAAGTTCATATTCTAAAATATGGACTTTTTTTATGTTTTTTAGTAAAATAAATATAGAAAGAAAATGTGTTATGGAAGAAATAAAATTTGAATCATTAAATGAATTATTTAATAGGTTATATCCTGCTTTTAATACGAAAGTTTGTGAGTTAAAAAGATCTGGTATTAACGTAAGTGAAGTTAAACTATGGAATTATTTAAAAGAAAATAAATGGTCAAATAGTAAAAATCTTACTTTATATGATATGGTAAGTGACATATTAAATCTTTCTAAATCTGATTTTGAAGGTGAAAAAAATGATGACATTTAATTATATATTAAATAAAATTAAAAATCCTGATGATATAAAAGATATTAAATCATCTTATGAATATGCAAATTCTAAATTATTAGGTATTATGCGTAAAAATGGAGATACGGAAATATCTCATTGTCTTGAGGTAGCAAATATACTAATTGACTTAAACGTTGATAAAGAAACAATAATATGCGCAATACTTCATAGTGTTCTTGATTTTAATGATATCGATGAAAAAGAAATTATTGAAAAATTTTCTTTAGAAACATATAAAATAATTTTCTCTTTATCAAAAATTAATAATCTTGAAATGGTAGATGACTCTGAAAGTGCGGCTTTATATCTTCGTAAAGTAATGGTTGGTTTAAGTGAGGATGTAAGAGTATTATTTATTAAACTTGCAGATCGTCTTCATAATATGCGTACTTTTGATGCAATAAGTACTGAAAGACAAAAAAAAGTTGCAAATGAAACTCTTTCTGTTTTAGTACCAATTGCTCATAGATTAGGTATTAACTCTATAAAAAGTGAACTTGAAAACCTATGTTTATATTATTTAAAACCTGATGTTTATAATGACATTTTAGAAAAGTTAAATGCAACTGTTGATAGTTTAAATAATTATTTAATTGAAATGCAAGAAAGTATTTGTGATTTATTAAATGAAAATGAAATTAAATTTGAGATAAAAGGTAGAGTAAAAAGCGTATATAGTATCTATAATAAATTAAGTGCAGGAAAAAAATGGGATGATATTTATGATATATTAGCCCTTAGAATTTTTGTAGATAAAGAAAGTGATTGCTATGCAGTAGTCGGTTTAATTCATTCAAAGTTTAGACCAATACCCTCAAGGTTCAAAGATTATATTGCAGTTCCAAAAGAAAATATGTATCAAAGCTTACATACAACAGTATTTGGACCAGGTGGTAAATTTTATGAGATTCAAATTAGAACTTATGAAATGGATGAAATTGCCGAAAAAGGTATAGCATCACATTGGTCTTATAAAGAAAAAGGTGCTAAAAAGATTCAAACTTATATGGAACAAAAACTTGAAATATATCGCTCAATAATTGAAAATAGTGAAAATGATACTGATGAAGTATTTAATGAAGTTGTGGGAAGTAATATTTTAGGAAATTTAATGTATGTATTTACCCCTAAAGGAGATGTTATTGAACTACCCGAAGATGCAACACCAATAGATTTTGCTTATAGAGTACACTCTAAAGTAGGGGATACAATGACTGGAGCTATTGTAAATGATATAATGGTTTCTATTAATACACCACTTCACGATGGAGATATTTGTAAAATACTTACTAATCCTAATAGTACGCCCTCTAAAGAATGGTTAAATATTGTTAAAACTACGCAAGCAAAAGATAAAATTAAAGCATATTTTTCAAAAATAGATAAACAAAATTATATTGAAAGAGGTAAAAATATTTTAGAAAAAGAACTTCGTAAAAGAAAAATACCTCAAAATATGGTTACATCTCAAGATAATTTAAAACTTATTTTAAAGGAATTAAAACTTAAAGATTTAGATGATCTATATTTTAGTATTGGGTCTTATAAATATACAGTTACTCATATAGTTAATATTATTATTCCAAAAGAGGAAACTAGTGCTATTAAGAAAAATATTAATATTAAATCAGGTAGTGATATATTAATTGATGGTAAAGTAAACATTCTTACCCATTTAGCAAAATGTTGTAATCCGGTAAAAGGTGATGAAATAGTCGGAGTTATTACTAAAAATGATGGTATATCAGTGCATCAAAAAAACTGTGAAAATATTATAAATTCTGATGAAAAAATGGTATCTGCTTCATGGATTGAAAATGTTCATAATGACTATATTTGCTCTATTAAAATTACCTTAAGTAGTAATAAAAATAAGTTATCTGATATTATTGCTAAAATATCAATTCCAAAAGTTTATATAATATCTATTGAAACAATTGATGAAATAAATTATTTAGTTAAAATTAAAGTTGAAGATAATTCATATATTGATTTAGTTATTAAGAATGTCAATAAATTAAGATATGTAAAGGATGTTAAAAGAGTATGAAAGTAGTTATTCAAAGAAGCAAAAAATCAAGTGTAAGTGTTTCTGGAAAACTTATAAATAAAATTGATAAAGGTTTATGTATTTTAGTGGGAATTACCCCAGATGATACTGATGAAGATATTGCTTATTTAGTTAAAAAAATAGTTAATCTTCGCATCTTTGATGATGAAGAAGGCGTTATGAATAAAAGTATTTTAGATAGTGGTGGAGAAATACTTTTAATAAGTCAGTTTACCTTAATGGCTGATACCTCAAAAGGAAATAGACCTAGTTATATTGGTGCCGCTAAAGGGGATGTTGCTAAACCATTATATGAAAAAATGCTTAATAATTTAAATAATCATGTAAAAACTTATGGTGGCGTTTTCGGAGCAGAAATGCTTGTAAATATTGAAAATGATGGACCAATAACTATCATAATCGATTCTAAAAATAAATAGTAATAAAATTAAAGTCATCTTCATATCTTTTGATAGGAGATGATTTTTTATGAATTTAATTATACCTTTTGAAAAAGTAGTTAAGTTTGATACCCCAGTAAGTGAAATATCTAGTATATCTTTAGAACACGAAATAACTAAAAATGAAAAAGAGGTTCTAGGAAATTTTATTATAAAAGGAACATATAAAGAATATGAACTTAGTTTAAATAAAAAAGACTTTTCATTTACTTTACCTTTTAGTGTTGAAATAGCAAGTAATATTGATATTAATACATTAGACTTTACGGTGGATAATTTTACTTATGATTTAAAAGATAAAGATTTAACTGTTAAAATTGATTATATTGTGAAAGCCGATGAAAAGAAAGAAGAACCAACTTTTGAAAAAACTGATAGACTTCCCGAACCACTTGATTTAATCGAAGAAAGAAATGATACTATGGAAATGCCTGAAATTAATGAAAAACCAATTAAAACTGATGATAAAATAAATGATAATATGATTACAACAGTTACTGGTATTAATGCAGAAAATGATTATATTTCTTATCATATTCATATTGTAAAGGAAACCGAAGATATTGACTTTATATGTAAAAAATATAATATTTCTAAAGAAGAACTTTTAAATATAAATGGAATTACTGATATAAATATTAATGATAAATTACTTGTTCCTATAACAAATGAATAGTTTAGAATATATTAAAAATTTATATAAACCTTATCGTATCACTAAAATGAAAAATGTCACTATAATAGATTCATCCGAAGGTAAATTTGTTCTAAAAAAAGAAAATAAAGATTTATATACATTATTTAATTATTTAAATAAAAGAGGTTTTGATAATTTCCCGAAGTTAATAAAAAACTTTCGTGATGAAGAAAACCTTTTTGAATATGTCGAAGAGGAAAAGATATTTGAGGAACAAAAACTACTTGAAATGTCTTCGGTAGTGGCAAGTCTTCATAATAAAACAGTCTATTTTAAAAAATCTAAATTAGATGATTATAAAGAGATATATGAAAATATTGATAATAATTTATCATATTTAGGTACATATTATAATGCCCTTTTCCTAAAGGATTTATCTTATGAATATCAAAGCCCAGATAAATATTTATTTTGTCGTAATTATTCAAAATATATTGGAGCAATTAAATTTTGTAAAGATAGACTTGATAGTTGGTATGAAAAAGTTAAAGATAATGAAAAGGTTAGAGTAAGTGTTGTTCATAATAATCTTGCGATGGATCATTTTATGTACTCAGATAGAAATTCCTCTTTAATAAGCTGGGACAATTATAAAATAGACACGCCAGTATTAGATTTTGTAACACTTTTTCATAATGAATATTTAAATGCAGATTTTTCAGCTTATTTAGAGCATTACTTTAGTGCTTTTGAACTTAATGATGATGAAAAGGATTTATTATTTATTCTTTTAAATATTCCCTTACGATTTGAAAAAAGTGATAACATTCAAAAAAATACTATTAATGTTCATAATAATATTTTATATCTTTTAAAAGCTGAAAAATTAACGAAGGAGTATTATAGTAATAATAGTGATGATGAGTAGTAAAATAGTTATTTTGAATATAAATATATTTGATTTAAAGGGAAATACTATAGTAAAACATAGTTCATAAAGAATAATAATGACAAATAAACTGATAATAGTAATTAATAATATTTTTTTAATTAAATCATCCATATAGTATTATATACATAATTATGTAAATTGACAATTAACCATTTATTTGCTAAACTTTATAGTAGTGATAGATATGAAAAATAATAAGGGTTTTATATTTCTTGAAACAATCATAGTTACAGTTGTTTTAACTACAACTCTTATTTTTTTGTATTCAAATTTTAGTAAAAATGTTAATGACGAACGAAGAAGACTTTACTATGATGATATAGCCTATGTATATAAAACAATATTTATTCGTAATGCTGTAAAAAGTACAATTAATGATGATATTTTTAAAATGGCTATAAATGATAATAAAACCAATAATTCAAATAGTTTAGAAAATAATTTTGTATATTTATTTAACTCAGAATCAAAGTTTTGTATTAAGTATTTAAATACAAATTTAAATGATATGACTTGTACAGTGGATCCTATAAATTCAATTAATTACTATACCTCAATTTATTTTGATAATACCTATGTTAATGATTTAAATAAATTATATCGTTATAAAACCTTAGTTTATTTAAAAACAAGTGATATTAATAATATTAAAAAGTGTATTAACAGTGGCGCTGATAGTTTTGATAATGACAAGGATAAAAAAAGATGCACTAATTTTTTGAGTTTTACAAAGAGTTATTCCGATGCTAATTTGAGTGAATATATGCTAACTATTAATAATATAGATGCAGATAAAGATAGTATTATGCTTGCACTTTTCTACGAAAGAAAAGATGGCAGTATTATTACAAATGGAAGTTATAAAAGTTGTTTAAATTCTAAAATACTTTCTGGTTATGAAAGTTTTTGCCCAAGTTGCACCACTGATAAAGATAAAGTTGAGGCTTATTATAATCAAGATAGTATAAGTTATAGTATGGCGTGTGAAAAAGCATATTATATTTCGTGGGTGTATTATGAATAAAAAAGGTTTTATATCAATATCAGCATTATATTCTTTCTTTTTGGTTTTTTGCTTACTTTTAATATTAATTATGACTACATATTCTGATAATCGCATTAATTTTAAAATGATTAAAAATGATGCTAAGAAATGGGCTTATGACAAATCTACCTTAAAAAATAGATATGAGACATTGCCAGATAATCCGATTATTAAACCACCTAATGATCCAAGTAAACCTGGTACGCCGGACAATCCTGGTACTGATCCAGATCCCGTAATTCCAGATACGCCAGCAGTTACAAATGAAGGATATAAAACTGTTTTAATAAATAATGGTGGTGGTGCCACTACTTATGAAGAAGCAATAAGTTATATAAACGGTAAAGGTAGACCAAGCTTTAATAAAATATCGACAACCAATGAAGGAATGTACTCCAGTATGGATAACTATGGTACATCGTATTATTTCAGGGGTGCCGTGGACAATAACTGGGTAAAATATGGAATAACTAAAAATGGGTACGATATGTACTGGCGAATTATTAGAATTAATGGAAATAATACAATAAGAATGATATATTCGGGAATAAATGCTCCAACATCTTCCTCAAGGGTAGTTATGACTAGCGATACTGCTATAGGAACAAGTAGTTTTAATACATCTATTACTAGAGCAGAATATGTAGGCTATATGTATGAAAAAAAATCACAACATAATAATTCTTTAAATAGTACAATTAAAACAGAAATTGATAATTGGTTTGAAACAACTTCCCTAAAAAATGATTCAAATGTTTATGGTGCGATGTTTTGTAGCGACCGAAGTACTTCTTCATCAACTTGGTCAAGTAAGCCAGCTTCAAATTTAATTTTTAATGGTAATAGGAGAACTACATCAAGTAGCCCTTATCCAAATCTTTGGTGTGAAAATAATAGCGATATGCTTACTTCCTCTGGAGGCAAACTTACTTATCCGGTTGGTTTAATTACTGCTGATGAAATAATAATGGCCGGAGGACACGTAAGTTTAGCAAATAACAATTATTACTTATACTCAGGAACTTCCTATTATACAATTACTCCAAGTTATGTAGCAAAGGGTCCAGCTCCGTATGTATTTACTATGAACTATACAGGTTATATTACAAGTACAAAAGTTAATACAATTTCATATATAAGACCAGTTATTAATTTAAGTAGTAGTGTAAAATTTACTGGAACAGGTACATATAATGATGTTTATGAGGTAGTAGAATGAAATTAAATAATAAAGGTGTAACTATAATTGAACTTTTAGTAAGCGTAGCCCTTGTTTCCGTGGTACTTATGTTTCTTTATAACTTGCTTTCGAATGTAACTTTTGAAAAAACAACGGACTTTATTGCAAGCACAAATCAAGCAAATCGAATTGATATTATAACCACCATTGAAAATGATTTAATATTAGATAATGATGTTGAACTTGTTGAGTCTCAAACAACTTCCCGAAAAGTTGTAATGAAAGGTAAGAATGGTCAATATCAAATAGTTATAACGGATGATACTTTAAAATATTCTGTAAAAGGAGTATTACAAAACACTTGGAAAATTAAAGGTGGAAAATTCGGAGATATTGAATGTATTTCCGAGGGGGATAAAACTAAAGTAATTCAAATAACCCAGTGTACAATCCCTGTTTATACAACAAACGTTAATAATAAAAAAGATAATAATAATACTTTGGATGATATAATATTTTCCTTTATAAAATAAGAATAATTATGGATCCAGTTATTATTAAAAAAATTCTTGATAGATAAAAATATTTATAATTTATATTATAGTTTTCTAAGACTGCGCTTATTTGCATATGAATAGAAAGCCCCATAAAAGAAATAATTATATAACTGATTATTTCTTTTATTTTGATGGAAATATTAAGATTTACTAAACTATTTAATCCGGTAGTAACTTCGATTATACCTTTTAAAAAGGATAGTATTGCAGAATTTTCTGTTAAAAGTAAATCAAGTAATATTTTAAAAAATGTGATTATACCCATTATTTTTAATAGATTTAAAATGCTTTCATAAATAATATTAAATAGTTCTTTTTTTAAATTACATTGTCTATACATAATATTTTCATTTATCTTAATTTTATTATTATAAAATAAAAGTATTAAAAAATTAAGAAAATATATTAAACTTATTATAAGAAAAACTTTTTGTTTACTTTTTAAAATTAAATATAAATAGTTATATAAAAATAATGGATTATTAAAACAAGTAAAGGTAAGTACTTTACTAGCATCATTTTCATTTATACATTTATTATCCAAATAATTTTTGATTAATACAGCATTAATCGGACTACCAGATAATATTGAATTTATAAATATATATAAAAGATTATTTTTGAATATTTTATTAAAATAATAGGGAAAATTACATTTTATAAGAAGCTTGTTTAAAACCATCATAATAAATAAAAAGGGAAATACCTTTAAAATAAACATTTTTAAACTTAAAAAAGTAATATTTGACAGTACTTTACTATTTTTAAATATTAGATAAATTAATAAATAAATTAAGATTATTATAAGGATATTTATTCTTTTCTTATTCATATTTCTTTTAAAATTTGCTATAATTATCTAGGTGATAATAAAATGTTTAATAAAATATATGACAAAATAAAAGAGTTTATTAAATTTAATCTAAAAGGATTAATTGTTTTAGCGGTTATAATGTTTTTATGCTTTTATAAACTCCCATATGTTATTTATACTCCTGGTGGTTCAATTAATTTAAACGATCGAATAAAAATTATTGATGAAGAAAATATAAGTGGTAGTTATTATATGAACTATGTTTCCGTTATGAAAGCAAATATTCCGACAATTATCTTTTCCTTATTTGTACCGAATTGGGATATTTATAATGAAGAGGATGTTACAGATTTAGACTATAATACACTTTTTAAAATAGAACAAATTGATTTAAAAAATTCAATATATTACGCTAGTTTAAATGCCTATAGAAAAGCAGGTAAAACTATAGATATATCTTCGGAAAAATCCTATATTACGCTTGTTAGTGAGGAAAGTAAAACTAATCTTAAAGTTTTGGATGAAATAATTTCTATTGATGGAAATAAATTTACTAGATTAAGTGAGTTTCAAGAATATATAAGTTCGTTAAATTTTGATGATAAAGTAACTTTTATAGTCAAAGAAAATGATAAAGAAGTAGAAAAATATGCTTACGTAATTAACCTTGAGGGTGAAAAAAAAGTAGGTATAAGTATTGTTACTGAGTATGAATTTGAAAGTGATCCAAAGCTTGAAATGAAAACAAAAGCTTCGGAAGCCGGTTCTTCGGGTGGTTTAATGCTTTCACTTGAGATATATGATAAACTTACTGATAAAGATTTATCTCACGGCAAAAAAGTTATGGGAACAGGTACTATTGATGAAGATGGTAATGTTGGAGCTATTGGCGGTGTAAAATACAAAATGCTTGGTGCCCAAAAAGATGGTGCCGATATTTTCTTTGTTCCAAAAGGTAATTATGATGAAGCCAAAAAGGTTTATAAGAAAAATAATTTAACATTTGATCTTGTTATGGTTGAGACTTTTGATGAGGCAATTAATTATTTAAATAACCTTTAATATTTGCTATAATATTTTTAAGGAGGGTTTATGGAAAATTCATACGCAGAAAATTATCTACTAAATCTATATGTTTCTCTTGCTAGTGAGAGAAGTTATGATAAATTTAAAATTATTTATGAAAATATAGTTACAATGTATAATGAAAAGGATCACTTTTTAGGCTCAAATATTATTAGAACACTTAATTTTTATTATGCTGTAAGTCGTAATAAAGAGGTTAATGAAAATACTATGTATTCTGATTTTCTTACAGATGAAGTTTATGCATTAGACCTTATTATAAACTTTTATAGTAAAATAATTATTAAGGATAAAATAATGCCTTTGGCAGATGATAAGTTAAAAGAACTTACTTATGAAGTAAGAAGTTTAAATGATTTTTTAAGATTTACTTTGATGGAAGTTTTTAGTGCTATACTTCATAGCATTCAAACAGACCCTTTTACAGAACTGGAATTATTTTTAAATAGTGATATAGAAACTAGTAATGATATTGTTAATAAAAAAATAAATATTTTACGCAATTATAAACCTTATTTAGCAAATATAATATATACAGATCTTTATGAACATTTATCTTTAGAAAGTGATAAATATGCTATAAAAACAAAAAATATGATAAAATATATAATTTTAAATAGAGATAATTTTGAAACTGAAATACTTCTTCGAAAAGAAATATTAAAATTATATATAACCCTAAATATGAAAAATTATAAAAGAAAGGAAGCAAGAAAAAAGTTTGATGAGGAAGATTTTGCTTTAATAAGAAAGATTAATCCTTTATATAAACTAGATAGTTAATATGAAAAGATGTGAAGTAGATAGAAATAAATTAAGCCCAATGATGGCTCAATATATGGAAATAAAAGATAAATATGCTGATGTATTATTATTTTATCGTTTGGGTGATTTTTATGAACTTTTTTTCGAAGATGCTTTAATAGCTTCAAAAGAGCTTGAACTTACTTTAACTGGTAGAGTAGCGGGTTTAGAGGAAAGAGTACCAATGTGTGGTGTTCCTTATCATGCTGTAAAAAGTTATATTGAAAAAGTTATAAATAAAGGATATAAAGTAGCAATATGTGAACAACTTGAGGATCCTAAAACTACTAAAGGAATGGTTAAAAGAGGTGTAACAGATGTTATTTCAAAAGGTACAATTGCCGATTTAGAACTATTAAAGTCTTATGAAAATTCTTTTGTAGCCTCACTTTTAGTTTACCCAGATACTTATATATTAACAGCTTTAGATATTTCCACAGGAAGACTAATAAGTTCTAAAGTATCAAAAAATATTAATAAAATTATTACTGAAATATTTAAGTATAATATTAAAGAAATTATTTTTAATGGTAATGAAGAAGTAACTTTAATTAATACTTTAAAAAATGATTATAGTATTGAAATTGATTATTATAATGACCTTGCGGAAACTCTTCCTGAAAATATTGATAATAAACTTAATGATATAAGATGTAAAATGGGAGTTAGACATTTATTTGGTTATTTAACTTTATCTCTTAAGGATTTATCGACAATTAATGATATTGAAATAATTTCTAATGAAGACTATTTATATATGGACGCTTATAGTGCAAATAATTTAGAACTTACTGAAACAGTTCGTAATAAAGATAGAGAATTTTCTCTTTTATGGCTTTTAGATAAATGTAAAACAGCAATGGGAAGTAGGAAACTAAGAAATATGCTACTTTCACCGCTTAAGGATATATCCCAGTTAAATAAAAGATATGATATGATTGAAAAATTAAATGATGAATTCATTTTAAAGGATAATCTTATTACACTTCTTGATGAAATATATGATATAGAGCGTCTTACTGGTAAACTTACAAATGGTTCATTTAATGCAAGAGATATGCTCCAGTTAAAAAGAAGTTTAAAACCTCTTCCTGAAATAATTGAAATAGTTAAAAAATTAAATTTTGATTTAGAAATTAAACCATTTAAGGAAATTTATGATTTACTTGAAAAAAGTATTTATGAAGATCCTCCAATTACTTTAAAAGAGGGTTATCTTATTAAGGAAGGTTATAATGCAGATTTAGATAGTCTTCGTGAAATAAAGAAAAATGGTAAAGATTTTATTGCTAAATTTGAAAATGAAATTAAAGAGAAAACTGGCTTTAAAAATTTAAAAGTTGGTTTTAATAAAGTATTTGGTTATTATATTGAAATAAGTAAAGCCCAAGCAAAAGATGCTGAAAAATTTGGCTTTGAAAGAAAACAAACCCTTGCTAATGGTGAAAGATTTATTTCTCCAGAGTTAAAAGAAAAAGAAGATATGATTCTAAATGCAGAGGAAAAAATAATTGATCTTGAATATTCAATTTTTATGGACATTAAAAATGAAGTTAAGACATATGTTGAAGATATGCGTAAGACCGCAGATAGTTTAAGTTTCCTAGATGTAATGGTAGCCTTTTCAATTGATAGTGAAAAATATAATTTAGTAAGACCACTTCTTAATGAAAATCATGATTTAGAAATTATCGAGGGAAGACATCCAGTTGTGGAAAATACATTAAAAGGTTCTTTTGTAGCAAATGATTGTAAAATGAATGAAAATATATGTGCTTATTTAATAACTGGGCCAAATATGAGTGGTAAATCTACTTATATGAGACAAATTGCTATAACTATTATAATGGCTCAAATAGGCTGTTTTGTTCCTTGTAAATCTGCAAAGTTACCAATAATAGATAAAATTTTTACAAGAATTGGTGCCTCTGATGACCTTGCTGGAGGTAAATCAACTTTCATGGTAGAAATGAGTGAAGCAAATAATGCAATTAGTAATGCCACTGAAAATAGTTTAATAATCTTTGATGAACTTGGAAGAGGAACTGCAACTTATGATGGTATGGCAATTGCTCAAAGCATAATTGAATATATTTGTGATAATATTAAATGCAAAACTTTATTTTCAACTCATTATCATGAACTAACTGTATTAGATAAAAAATATAAATCTATTAAAAATGTTCATGTTGATGCTAAAGAAGAAAATGGTAATTTATACTTTCTTCATAAGGTTAAACCTGGTGCTATTGATAAAAGTTATGGTGTTCATGTTGCCTCTTTAGCGGGACTTCCTGAATCTCTTATTAAAAGAGCGGATGAAATATTAAATAGTCTTGAAAATTCAAATAAAAAAGAACCAGTTAAAGAGCAGTTATCATTTGATTTCGAGGAAAAGAAAGAAAAACCAAAAGATATTCTCGAAGGAATTGATATTTTAAATACAACTCCAATCGAAGCATTAAATATTTTATATAAGTTAAAGGAAAATAAGTAAATTTTTCCTTTTTTCATATAATTAATTATGAAAAATATTTTAAAATATATTTTAGTTTTATGTTTACTTTTAATAATGATTTGCTATCCTAAAAGTATTCCTGTTTTAAATACAAATAATACTAGCTTAATATTTACTTTTGATGATGGTCCAAATAATGAAAATACCTTAGAAATATTAGATTATTTAGAAAGCCATAATATGTCTGCCACATTTTTTATGGTGGGAAATAAAATGAATAATCAAAAAGAAGTTATTAAAAAAGTATATAACTCAAATAGTGAAATAGGGTATCATAGTTATGATCATGCTCTTTTTACAAAAAATAAAATTAATAAAATTGAAAGTGATTTTGATAAAACAAATAAAATATATTATGATATTACTGGTGATTATCTTTCTCTTACAAGGCCACCATATGGAGCCTATAATAATAAAATCTTAAAAGTGCTTAATACATCATTTATTTTGTGGGACAAAGATACTCACGATTGGAAATATAAGGATACTGATTTTATAGTAAAATATGTTTTAGAAAATGCTAATGATAAAGATATTATTCTTTTTCATGATTCCTATAAAACCACAGTTGACGCAGTAAAAAAAATAATTGATATCTTATATGAAAATGATATAAAAGTATTAAGTGTAACAAATTATGCTAAAGAAAATAATATAAAACTTGAAAATAAAGTTTACTATTCGTTTAAATAATTTTAAAATTTATATTGCATCATTTAAAATTATTTGTTATATTTAAATAGTCAGAGTTTTAGAAAGGACTAAATATAAAAAAGTTTGATAAATTATATTCAAAATCTGGCTTTATTAGAGATTTGGCTTTTAAAAAACTATTTATAGATAACTACGATTTATTATTTTATGTAGTGATGAAAACATTAAATAGTTTAAATTTACCTATGAATAGTGATATCACTGTTTTAGATAATTTAGTTAGTGATAAAGTAATGTTAAAGAAAAAAGAAACTGATTTACTTTATGAAACTAATGATTATTTAATAAATATTGAAGGAAACAGTGAATACTCAAATGCCGTAAATGTAAAAAATATGTCATATGTTTTGGCACTACTTTTAAGACAGTTAAAACCTGGCGAAAATAATAAAATTAAAAAGGTTTTGCAAATAAACATAAATAATGAAAATCCTTTGAATAATGGTGAATTTATGGGAATATCTTTATTTACAGATGTCTTAAGTGGAAAAGTAAGATATGAGGATGCTATAGTCGTAGACTATAATCTTGAATATCTGAATAAAATGACATATAATGAAGTTGCAAGTTTACCTGGTGATGATATAAAGAAAATATTTTATGCATTTACTCGGGATAATAATGATAAATATTATGATTTATATAATAGTAATGAACTTGGACAAGAGTTATTAAGGAGAATGGAAAAAATGATGGAAAATATTGATAGCATATTTTATTATGATAAGGTAGAATTTGCTAAAACTGTAGGCGAGGAAATTGGCTTTAATAAAGGGGAGTCTATTGGCTTTAATAACGGCAAAAATGAAACAATTAAAAACCTAATCAAAAATAAAATGCCTGAGGAAGATATAATAAAATTCGCTCAAATATCCAAAGAAGAATTGGATGAAATTAAGAAGAGTATGGGTAAATAAAACTCATACTTTTTTATATAATACCAACTTCAATTTCATTTTGCCCTTGATATTCAATATATAAGTAAATAGCACCCGCGATAAAAAACATAATCGAAGCAAACTCTCTTAAAGAGCCATATTTACTGTTTCTAATGTTTTCATAATTAATAACTACAAAATACAAGTATATCAAAAGACCTATAACAAGTACTGTAAGGTTTATTTTTTTATATATTCTTTTTGCTTTAAAATTTTTAGTAAAAAGATATTTTTCTTCATAATAGTTTGATACAATAGCCATTACAAAAATAAATATATATATAAGCCAAATAATATTTTCTTTATCAAGCATCCTTAGTTTATCTTCCATAATAAAAAATATGTAATAAAGGTTATATTTTATTCTTTATTACATATTCGTTTATCTTTTTAACTTCAATTTTTCTAATAGCGATTAGAAATCCCATTCCTATTAAAAGTATACTTATATTATAAAAATAATCAATAAATTTAGGATCTTTAGTACTTATTAATAGATAAATACCAATACCTATACATAAAACTCCACATATAAATGAGGAAATAAGTTTCTTCTTAACATATTTACCAAGTGAAGTCTCATAATATTTTTGTTTTACTTCTTTTCTTTTATCTTTATCTAATCTTAAATATTTAACTTTCAATTTAATCACCATATTTATGATATCAAATTAACATCAAAAAGTATAGATTTTTTTATAAAAATAAAGTACAATTAAATTATGGAAAGTATAGAAAAAAATATTGATAAATATATAGATTATTTAAAGTATGAAAAGAAATTAAGTAATAATACAATTAGCTCTTATTATGAAAATCTTAAGAAATTTTATAGTCATTTTGAAAATAAAAATATTTTAAATTTGAATGCTGATGAAATTAGAGATTTTCTTTATGATGAAAGTATAGTGGCAAGAACTCGAGCACATTATTTAACTGTTTTAAATTCTTTTTATAATTATATGATAAGTAATGAGTATATTAAAACTAATCCTTGTGAAACTATTAAGCTTCCTAAACTTGAAAAAAAATTACCGTCTTTTTTAACAATCGAGGAAGTAGATAGACTTTTAAATATTAATCCAGTTAAAATATATGATTATCGTAATATTGCAATGATGGAAACACTATATGCAACTGGTATAAGAGTAAGTGAACTTTGTAATATAAAAATATCTGATATTGATTTTGATGAATGTACGATAAAAATATTTGGTAAAGGTAGTAAAGAAAGAATTGTTCCTATGAATGATAGTGCTTATAATGCCTTAAAAAATTATATTGATAATTATAGACCATTTTTACTAAAGACTAAAGTAAGTGATTACGTATTTATAAATAATTTTGGCAATGTTATAAGTAGGGTGGGCTTTTTTAAAATACTTAAAAAGTTGTGTAAGGATGCTGGCATAAATAAAGATGTTTCTCCACATACATTAAGGCATTCTTTTGCAACACATTTACTTAATAATGGAGCCAATTTAAGAGTTATTCAGCATCTTTTAGGACATAGTAATATTACCACCACCCAGATATATTCGCACCTTTCTAATGAATCTTTAAAAGAGGATTATAAAATGCATCCAAGAGATTGATTTGAAATGATTTATAAGTTATAAATTTTTTCTATTGATTAATTTAGCAAATATTGTTATTATTAACTTGTGAGTTAAATTATATTTATATTAAAAGTTTTGTTGGGATGCGTATGCATCTTCTTTTTTATGTGTACAAATATTTTTTAAGTAAGGTTGGTATAAATGACAAATTATTATGAGGAAATCAAAGAAAAATTATTAAAAAGTAAAATAAAGTACTATAATAAAGAATAACCTTTAGTAACAAACTTAAAATACTATCATAAAATAAGGTAACATTACTTGTAATGTTTAAATAGATGGAGCCTACTTAAAAAGAGGCTCTTTTATTTTGATGAAAAATTTTATATAATATTTTTATGAAGATTTATTTAATTTACTCAGACAGCTATAAAAGAATAAATGAAAAAGTTAATGAAATCATTAATGGTTTTTCTAGTGTTTTAAAATTTGATTTAAAAGTAAATAGTATAATAGATGTAACCCTGGAAGCAAATTATTATTCACTTACTGGTGAAGAAAAATGTATTATTGTAAAAAGTAATGATTTATTTATAGCAAAAAAAAATAAAGAAGAGGGTAAAAATAAAAATGAAGAATTACTTCTTAAATATATTGAAAATCCAAATAGTTTAGTTACATTAATTTTTACAAGTAATGAAATTCCCGATAAAAGAAAGAAAATATTTAAAACTATTTCTGAAAAAGGTAAATACATTGAACTTAATCCCTTTAATAAAAAGGAAATGGTATATGAATGTATAAATTTGCTTAAGAAAAATAATATTAATATAAACTATGAAATAGGTAATTATATTGTTGAAAATTCTTATGTAAATTATGATATTTGTTTATCAGAAATAGATAAAATATGTTTATTTTTTAAAAAAGGAACTCTTTCTTTAGAAGACATAAAAAAAATAGTAAGCGTGTCATATAATGCAAATGCTTTTAAATTTGTAAGATGTTTAATGAATAAAGATATTAAGGGAGCCACTTTATTAATAAATGATTTAGAAAGACTTAAAATAGATCCAAATGTTATTATTATAACTTTTTATAAAGAAATGAACTTTTTATATCTTTTAAAAACAACTGATGATGTTAAAAAGTTATGTTTTACTTATGGAAAAGAGCCTTGGCAATTAAATGATTATAATAATATAAAAGATAATTATTCTTTAGAGGAAATAAAAAAAATCATAATTAGACTTGCTGATTATGATTATAAATATAAATCTGGTTTATATGATAAAAGTGTTATTTTAAATATAATGACTTTAGAATTTTGTGAATAACTAATTTAATTTAGTGTAATTGTTAAAGGAAACTTTACCGATTTCATAAAGGTAATCTTTTCCTTTTTTTTGAATTATTTCTTTAATTTGATTATCTACCTCAATGCCAGCGCCTTTATGTAAGTTAAATCCAGATAGTTTACTTAATTTGTCCATTTCATTAATGAAAATATATCTTGCAATAACTGATGCGGCTGCAACGCTCATACATTTACTTTCACCTTTGGTATAAAATTTGATACCTCTTAAAGTTGTATCATCATCCTTTAAATAACTATAAAATTTCTTTTCATTAACAAATTGGTCAACAACTGGGTATTTATAGTCAGGATTATATTTTTTTACTAAATCCATTAAAACTTTATTATGAAGTATTGCTTTAATTTGAACCATATTGTAACCTTTTTCCATTAAATCATTAAAATCTTTATTACATAAAACAAAGAAAGTATATGGTGTTGTTTTCATAATTTCTGGAGCAACTTTCATAATAATATCATCATTAATTTTTTTAGAATCTTTTATGCCTAAATTTTCTAATTCTTTAATTTTATTCGAAGGAACATAAGTTGCTACCACCACTACTGGTCCAAAGAAATCTCCACAGCCTGTTTCATCACTTCCGATAGAGGAGTAGTATACATAAAAATCATCCTTATCAGTTTTTTTATTATCTTTGCTTTTTACAGTATTTTCTACTGGTTTACCAGTAAGCTTAGACTGCATACTTTGCCATATACTTGCCTCAATATCAGCGCCAATTCCTTGAAACATAACTTTGCCTTTTTCATATAAAGTTATAGTTACATCATAGTTTTTAGCGGCAAATTTAGCATATGGTGGAGTTTTTATTTCATAAGCCTTATAAAATTTTATTAATTTCTCATGAAGCCTTTCATCTAATTTAAATACTACACAGTTCATTTCATCACCTAGATATATTATAAAATATTTTTATTAAATTGTCATTCATTTACTTCACAAAATATGTAAAGCAATAAGAAAAGTGAATTTTTGGACTTTATTTTTTATTTTTTATATTATATAATTAATAATAGGAAAGAGGTTACAAATGAAAATTATTGAGATTGTTATTTTAGTTATTATGTTACTAGGTGTGCTTATTGGACTTAAAAAAGGTGCTGTTAAAGAAATATTTGAACTTATTGGAACACTTGCTATTCTAATTATTTCTTATTTATTAAAAAGTTATTTAACGGCTTTATTAATTAAAACTATGCCATTTTTTAATTTTAAAGGGTATGTTGGACTTTATTCATTAAACTTTTTAATTTATGATGTTATATCATTTGTTATAGTTTTTGTATTATTATACTGCATTTTGAATATTCTAATTAATATAGCAGGATTTATTGATTATTTAGTTAAACTTAGTTTAGTATATAATGTATTATCTAAAATAGTTGGTGCAATACTTGGTTTAGTTAATGGATTAATATTTGTTTTTGTTGCACTTTATATAATGCTTCAGATACCATATACTCAAAAGTATGTTATGGAAAGTAGTATGGCTACGAAAATTGTTGAAAGAATGCCAGTACTTAATGTTACTTTCAGTAAAGGAATTTTAGTTGGTGAGGATGTATATTTAAAATTAAAAGATTACTCATTTAATGAGGAAGATGTTGAAAATATGAATATTACTATTGCTACTTCAGTTGCTAAATATGCCTTAGTAGAAAAACCACTTATTCAAGCAAGTATTGATAATGGTAAACTACATTTAAATCATGTTATAATTGCATAAGAAAGGATAAATATGATTAAACATATAGAAAATGAAAATGAATTTTATGATTTAGTAAAAGAGGGCAAACCTATTGTAGATTTTTATGCAGATTGGTGTGGGCCATGCAAGATGCTTCTTCCAATTCTTGACGAAATTGACTTTACTGATGTTTTAAAGGTAAATGTCGATAAATTTCCGGAAATTGCAAAAAGATTTGGCGTAATGAGCATACCAACCTTAGTATTCTTTAGTAATGGCCTTGAACAAAATAGAGAAATTGGTTATCGCTCTTTAGACGAGATTAAAGAAGAATTTAAAAAACTTTAAGTCACAGATTGTGGCTTTTTTTATGCCAATAAAGTGTAAAAAATCACTTAAATAAAAAAGTAATTAAAAGCCTCACAAACCTAGTGTTTATAAGGCATCAAGTTTCATAAATTATAAACATTTAGGAAAATAAATCCTAGTATTTATGCTATTTCTATCCTAATTCTAACATTTTTTGTACTAAATTTCTAGTCCCTTTCCCATAAAATCGGTATGCTATTTTCCTAAATGTTTATAATCTAGGAAAATGAACTCCAGTATTTATAAGGAATTGGAGAGGTTTATGAAAAATAAAAAAGTAGTAATTATTTTTACATCATTGATAGTATTAGTTGGAGGTATATTTTTAGTAAATAGTATTTATCAAAATAAAAATAAAACTATTAAAACTAATAGAAAAAGTAATTTAGCAATAATGATTAAAGAAGATTCTGGAGAATATGTAAGTTCTAATGAAATTCCAAAAGGTAATTATGTTTTAAATGAAGAAAAAACAATATGTGAAAATGGAGGAAAAGTAGTTAGTTATAATAATTCAACAGGACAAATAGGATTTTCATTTTTAGGTTCAGATAGATGTTCATTATATTTTGATAAGATAATTGATATACAAAAACCTATTATATCTAACTTAAATGTTAATGATATAACAGTTACTGCAGTACTTACAGACGATAAAGGATTATCTAGTTATGGAATAAACTCTAGTAACACAGTAGAACCAACAAATTGGACTTCGATAAATGGAACATCATATAACTTTAGTACCACAATAAGTGTTGAGGGAACATATTATTTATGGGTAAAAGATACCTCTGGAAATGTTGCTAAAAAAGAGTTTATAATAACGCCTGGTACTTCATTTAATAATTTAATGATAGCAAATAACACAAATATATTTAATGAAAATGGTTTAAGATATGAAGGAGCAGATCCAAATAATTATATATGCTTAGATAGTAATAAAGAAGGTGCTTGTTCTTCATCATCTTTATTATTTAGAATAATAGGATTATTTGAAGAAGAATATTCGACTAATGGAAGTTCACGTGCAGGTTCTAAAAAAATGTTAAAGATACTTGATACTAATAATTATGGTGGTACAAGTGGAAAGGCTTGGAATAATAATATATCAAATAACTGGAGTACAGCAACACTTAAAACAGAATTAAATGGAACATATTTAACTATTTTATTGGGTACGTCAAATGTAAACAGTAAACTATCTAGTGGAATAGTAAATGTAAAATGGTATTTGGGAGGAGGTTATGGAGATAATAATTATGGTGTAATGACAGCACAAAAATGGTATGAAGTTGAAAGACCACCATATTCAACTAGCGGAAATGCTCAAAATATTTATAGTGGCAATCCTGAAAATGTTTATGAAAAGATAGGATTAATGTATCCAAGTGATTATGGTTATGCAACAACAGGAGAAAATACTACAAACAAATCTTCTTGTCGAACATTAACTCTTGGAAATTGGGGCGATTGCAAAAATAATAATTGGATTTTTAATTCTATGCTTTCTAATAAATGTGAGTGGGTTATTTCTCCTTTTAACGGTAGTATTACTGCTATGCAAATAAATATAGGTGGTTCATTAGGCGCTGGTGGTCCTTTGGATAGTTGGGTAGTATCAAATAAATACAGTGTTCGACCAACTTTTTATCTGGATTCAAGTATACTAAAAATAGTTGGAGGAACAGGTACCTCTACAGATCCGTATCATATTGGATAAAAATATAATTCAAATTGCTTGCATAAATATATAAATAAATGTTATATTATAAGTAAGGAACGTGCAAGATATCACGTTACCTAAGATTTTTTAGTTGGCGCTTATCCAAATAAAAGAATAAATACAAGTTCTTTTAAAAACTGTATAAATTCTTTCACAATACGGATGGCGCCTTTTATAAATTCAGGATAATAAACCCCAAACTGTAAAAGTACAATCAAAAATAGTACTCTAATGAGTTTCTTTTTGCTCATTTACCGTTCCTCCTTTCTTCAGTATAATCTTGGTTGCCCAAAACCCCGAAAAAATTAAGAAGGTAACGCCATTCCTGCACGTTCAAGTAGTTATTATACATGGAAATAATTCAGTTGCAAGCGTTTCGACAAAACATGTCAAAATAAGACATGAGATTGTTAAAAATTAATATTGATTTTTTTGTAATAACTTTTTTTATTTATCATAATCTTTAATAGAAAAGGTGAAAAATGGAAAATGAAAATGTAATTGCCTCATTAAGTAAAAGAGCAGGAGGAGAAATATATCTAGGTGTAGTTGGAGCAGTTAGAACCGGTAAATCAACTTTTATTAAAAGATTTATTGAAGGGTTGGTTGTTCCAAATATTACTGATGAATATGAAAAGAAAAAATGCTTAGATGAGGTACCACAATCGGCTCAAGGAAAACAAGTTATGACTACTGAGCCAAAATTTGTTCCTTCCTCTGGAGCAAAAATTAAAGTTGATGAGTTTGAAACTAATATAAAACTTGTTGACTGTGTAGGATATGTAATTAATGATGCAACAGGTTTTTTAGATAGTGATGGAAACCCTAGAATGGTAAAAAGTCCATGGTTTGACGATTATATTCCTTTAACTGAGGCAGCTGAACTAGGTACTGAAAAAGTTATAAAAGATCATGCCACTATTGGAATTGTTGTTACTACTGATGGAAGTATTACTGATATTGCTAGAGAAAATTATGTTGCAGCAGAAGAAAAAGTTATTCATGAACTCAAAGAAATAGGTAAACCATTTATTGTAATTTTAAACTCTAAAACGCCTGATAAATTTGAAACTAAAGAGCTTGCTAAGAAAATGGAAGATGAATATAACGTTCCGATAATATGTTCAAGTGTTGATACTGTTTCTAAAGATGAACTTAATAATATGCTTAGAACAGCACTTTATGAATTTCCAGTAGTGGATATTAATGTAAATATTCCAAAATGGATTGATATTCTTCCTATGGAAAATGAAATTAAAATGCATTACTTAGAAAAAATCAAAGAGGCTATTTATAAAGTAAATAAACTAAAAGATGTTGATACAATTAATAATGTGTTTTTAGAAAGTGAATATATTTCTAAAAGTTATATATCAAATTTTGATACATCCACTGGAAATGTTACTATAACGCTTGAAAGTAGTGATGAACTATATGAAAAGGTTTTAAAAGAAAGTATTGGTAATAAGGAAATAACTAAATCTAGTTTACTTAATATGTTTATATCATATAACGAAAATGAAAGTGAACTTAAAAATATTAAAAGTGCAATTAAAATGGCTAAAAATACTGGTTATGGAATAATGCATCCAACCATTAAAGATATGAAACTTTCAACTCCAGAAATTATTAAACAAGGAAGTAGATTTGGTGTTAAATTGAAAGCTCAAGCAAGTTCTGTACATTTAATAAGGGTTGATGTAGAATCTACTTTTGAACCTATTATTGGCTCTGAAATGCAATCAAAAGAACTTATTGACTATATTATGAAAGATTATGAAACTGATAAAAATAGTATTTGGAAAAGTGAAATCTTTGGTCGAAGTTTAGAACAAATTGTTAAAGAGGGTATAGAGGCAAAACTTGCTATGATGCCAGAAACAGCTAGATTTAAACTCGCAAATACAGTTACAAAAATAGTAAATAAAGGTGCAAATAATTTAATTGCTATTGTAATTTAATAAAAAGTGCAAAGATTAATAAAATACGCACTTTTTTTAATATTAATATATAAAAAAACCCACTTAACTAAAGTGGGTAGACGGATTGGATCGTCTATGAATTGAAAAAATGAAAATAAATAAATTATAATCATTCTTTCTTAATGTCTTAGTTTCCTAAAACAATATTATTATATAAAATATAATCTAAAAAATCAAGAATATTTATAATTTTGTGATACTATTAAGTTTTTTCTTAAAAAAAGTGCAAAGGTTATGTAAAAAATGCACTTTTTTTATTGATTTTTCTTTAGAATTTTGGTATCTTTAATTTGTAAGGTAGTTATGCCTTATAAATAATATAGGAGGTATTAAATATGTCTAAAACTGAATTAGTAGAATTTATTGCTAATAAAGCTGGCTTATCAAAAGCTGATGCAACTCGTGCATTAGATGCTTGCCTTGAAGGAATTGTTTCTGGTCTTAAAAAAGATGGAAAAGTTGCTTTAGTTGGTTTTGGTACATTCTCTGCTAAAAAAAGAGCTGCTAGAGAAGGAATCAACCCACTTACTAAAGAACCTCTTAAAATTCCTGCAAAAACAGTTGCTTCATTTAAAGCTGGTAGCAAATTAAAAGACGCTTTAAATTAGTTTGAAAATAAAGGCTAGAAATTCTAGTCTTTTTTCAATTTTTTAAATAAAAAAACTTTACAAACCTTATAAAATAGTATATTATTTAATTAAGGTAGTGATAAAAGTATGAACGATAATAAAAAAGTATTAACATATTGTCCAAATTTTTATAAAATAATTGAGTTTAAACCAATCGAGGGTGATGAAATAACTAAGTCTATAATAAAAATGTATAAAGAATATATTTTTAAAGTTGATATAAATATAAATGAAAATATAATTGAAATAGGAAAACTTGATGAAGCTGTGTCAAAATATATTGATGATTATATATTTAGAAAAGAACTTAAAAAAGGTTTACAAGAATTAAAAGTAAAAAATGATTGCAAAGATATATTAAAGTTTGTTATTGATTATATAATAAATTTATTTAATAGATATAAAGCAAGTAATACAAGAGTTATCTATATTTCCAGATGGATTTAATTAACTCTTTTTTTATTGGCTAAAATAAGAATTGGAATTACCAATATATATAAAATATAGGGAACCCTTTTATAAATATAAAGGAGGTATTCATAATTATTATTAATTACAAATGAATCTATAACTGTTATTAAAAATATTAATACTGTACCTATTTTAGTAGTCAAAATACCATTAATTTTTTTGATAGAGTAAGATGTTAGATAATATAAATCAAAAAGCCATAATAATGAAATAAAATTTTCTACATTTTCAATAAATGATGATATTTGTATTTTTTTAAGTACCATATATTCAGGATAACTATACATATTAATTAAACTTCTTCCTAAAATACTTACAATAGCAAAACAGATTATTAAACTAATTATATTGGTTATAATGTAAGAAATAATATAATCTTTAGTAGAGTAGTCTTCATCATTTAAAAGAATTAATGGGCAAGAGGATAGTATAGCATAAAAGAAAATACTTTTTATCATATTTTTATTTTTAAAGGTAAAAAGCGGTAAAATATTTTTAATTTCCATATGGGGCATTAAAGCAAGAAAGTTAAATATTATGGTGATTATACTAAAAAAAGTTAATGCAAGAGCAAGCCATTTCATTACGTCTTTATCTTTAGTAGAAATATAATAGCAAAGTAATATACTTGGTAAAATAATAAATATTTTAGGTGTTTTATTTAGAAAAAATGATGATATGAAGGTAGTTATAATAATCGATGAAAGCAATATAAAAAACATATACAAAAGTATTTCAAATATTTTTGTTTTCTTGTTTAGTTTGATTTTTGAATAAATGAAGACAAAACATATTCCGAGTAAAATACCAAAAATAAATGAAATTAAGGTATTTGTTCCCACCAAAAAGAAAGAATAGGAGAAAAGTAATCCTAAAGAAAGAGATCTTGATAAAAGATATATCTCTGATAATTTGTATTTATTAGTTTTCAAAATTAAAGATCAATCCTTTCTTATCTATTTTAATATTTGTATTAAGTTTAAAATCAAAACTTTTAAATATATTCATTTCTTTTCTAGTCTTTTCATAGTATAGATTATTTACTTCGAGAATGTCTAAATTATCATTTTTAAGTACTTCGATAAATTTTAATAACTTTTCATTTAATATTTTTTTAAATTCATCATTAAGGTTATGATATGCTTTTTCATCCTTTAAATTAATGTTTGTTGTATTTACTTTTATTTCTCCTAAAGCATCAATGTTATAGATAACTTGACTATTTTTAATTTCTATTTTACCTTTGCCAGAGTAGATATTTACCGATATAATTTTATCATCTTCTTTTTTATTTAATGTTAAACTTGCTTTACCTTTGACAATTAAGTTAAATAATGCACTTTCTTCATTTGTTAAAGTTTTTACATATTCATACTCTTTAAATGCTGATAATCCAAGTTCAATGATTTCATCTTTATCATTAATTGTAAAGGTATTTATAAGAGCATTTGATAATTTACTTGTAAAGAATTTTGTTGTGGCTTCGAAGTTTTGATCAATTGAAATATTATTTTGTTCCTCATTTGATTTAATCATTTTAAATATTTTATTTCCAATATCAGGATCTACTTCATCAGATTTATCTAAAATATCTTTAGCTTTAGCATTTTTAATTAAAATAAGGAAAAATTCGTTTTTTACATTAGGATTACGAAGAATATAATCTACAATATCTTTAGTATATTTTTTAGCCACTGTTTCATCAATAGCAATTATTTTTAAATGATAAAAATAAGGTTTATTATTTACTTTTAATGAAGTATTATTAAAAGCATCAGTAATGTTTTTACCTTCGGCTGATATAGTGTAAGATTTATTAATTTTGCCCTCGCCAGTGGAGTTATCATTTAGTATTTCATAAGTTACAATAAATTTTTCATTAGTTTTATTATAATCAATACCTATTGAGGATATAAAGGCTAGATCATTTATTTCTGTGTAGTTATAGCAACCGGTAAGCAAAATAATAATTATAATTAATAAGATTTTTTTCATGATTTCTCCTTTGTAAAGTTACTTGATAAAAGTTCACTTCTTTTGTTATTATGCATTTTAAATAATGTTTCTTTGATATAAGTCTTATCAAAAGGAAGTAGGGGAAACATATATGGGTAACCTATTGATTTTGCACTAATAAGGTCTGTTAAAAAGATTAAAAATCCTATTAATAGACCATATAGTCCTAAAAATGATGCTCCGATTAAACAAATAAATCTATAATATCTTAGCGAATTTGTTATCTCAATTTCGGGAAAAATTAAACTTGATATATATGTAAAAGAGGTAACAATAATCATTATTGGGGTAATAAGTCCTGCACTTACTGCAGACTCTCCTAAAACGAGGGCACCAAGTATTGAAATCGCCGAACCATATTTTGTAGGAAACCTCAAATCACTTTCTCTTAAAATTTCACATATACCAAGCATTAAAAAACACTCTATTATAGCAGGAAAGGGGATACCATTTCTTTGAATAGAAAAATTTATCATAAGACTCGAGGGAATAGCTTCTTGATTATAACCGACAATAGCAATATAAAATGCAGGGGTAACCACAGATAAAATATAGGATGCTAGTCTTAAAAATTTAGTTACATTAATATTAAAATCTTTTGTATAATCATCAGAAAATGGATTTATAAAATCAATAAAAAACGCTGGTAAGATTAAGGCGGTTGGACTATCATTTGCAAGTACAACAATTTTACCTTCGGCTAAAGCTCTTGCACATCTATCAGGTCTTTCGGTAGCAATTATCGTAGGTAAATGAGGATTTTCAGATAAATATTTTTTTAAGTTTTCACTATCGTTTATAAGGTCAATATCCACTTTTTCAAGTTTTTGATAAGCCATATCAACAAGTTTAGTTTTAGTTATGCCTTCGATATATAATATACCTATTTTAGTTTTAGAAATTCTCCCGATGTCAAGATTTTTGCATTTTAAATTACTTGTTTTAATACGTCTTTTTATAAGGCCTAAATTAGTTTGATAATTTTCAATAAAGGCATTTCTTGGACCTTTTAACGAAGGCTCTATTTCATTAACTGAAACGCTCCTGTCAAGAGAAGCACGAGTTTCAATAGCATATATTTTATTTTGATTAATTACAATAGTAAATCCATTATATAAAAAGTATTCTATTTTATCAAACTTTATTTTATTAATATTACTGCCAGGTACTTCATTTTCAAAGTTATGAAGTTTATTTATACTAGTAATTCTTTTTAAAATATATTCATTAATTTTATCTTGATTAACTAAAGTATCAAAAAAAATAACATAGATACTATGAAAGGGATTGATTTTAACTTTTCTTATAACTAAATCATCATTTTCTGAAAACATTTCCTTTATTTTATTTATCATATCTATAGTATGGCCTTTTTATTAAAAAATATGATATATATGACATAGTTCGACAATTTATTTTAAGGCTTGCATTTATAATACATCCTCACAGGGAGGTTATTATGCTAAAACCAAAAACAACTATAGATGAAATGATTAAATTACTTGAAAACAAAAATATTAAATTTATTTTAATGAGTAAAGAAGAAGCGAGAGATTATTTAATTAAAAATAATAATTATTATAATATCACATCTTACAAGAAAAACTTTGTTAAATATCAAATGGGTGTAAATAAAGGTAAATATTTAAATTTGGATTTTGCTTATTTAAAAGATTTAGGAATTATTGATTTTCGCCTGCGAATGATTCTTTTTAAAATGATTAATAGTATTGAACATTATCTTAAATTAAGAATATTAAAATATATTGAATTAATTAATGAAGAAAATGGTTATGATACGGTTAATGAGTTTTTAAATGAAGATTATCAAAATTTACAAAAGATTCATAATAGCATAAAAAGAAAGATTTCTTCGATTGAATATAAAAATATATGTGATAAATATCTAAAAGATGATAAACTTTCTAATATTCCAATTTGGGAGTTTCTGGAAATTATTACCTTTGGTGAATTAATTAACTTTTATGAATTTTTTGTAAAAAAATATCACATTTCTGGCGATATTAAATATATTTATATTTTAAGGGAAATCAAAAAGCTTCGTAATGCAGTGGCACATAATGATAATATTTTGGATGACTTAAATTGTCAAAAAGAACACTATGATTTTTCTGAAAATACTATTATTGAATTTCTTGATAATGCTGGTATTTCTAAAAAAACTAAAATTAATAAATTAAGAAATAATCATATAAAGCAATTAACATACACATTATATATGTTTAATGAAATAGTAACTAGTGATGGTATAAAATATGATGTAAAAAGGAAACTAAAAAAGTTCTTTTACAAAAGAATCCCAATGAATAAAGAATATTATAAAGATAATGAACTACTAAAATCAGTATATGAATATTTTGATAAATTAATTAATTTTTATTATTAAATGGCATTGACAACATATAGTTAATTATGTTATATTAAACATGCGTTGAAAAAATGTTAAATCATTTTTAAAGGGCAACCGTTACGACGGAGGTCTGTTTTTTTATTTTAAAAGATATTTCATTGTACTGTAAAGTAATGTAAAATAGTCATTAAAAGTTTGCACTTATTTATATATAGTGATAGAATACTAGTTATGAAGAAGTTGTCAAAAATTGGAATTATTTTAAGTTTTATTTTAACTATATGTTTCTTATTTGGTTATTCAATTAAAAAGTTTCATATTATAGATTATTTATTTTATAAAAGAAATATTATAAAAAGTCTTTTTGCATTTATAATTATTTTCATTTTACTTTATTTATTAATTGTGGGAATATATAAATTATTTGATAAATTAAAAACTAGTAAAAAGGAAAACAAATTATATAATTTTATATTTGAAAAGAATCCTTTACTTATTACTTTTATTATATTTTTTGCATTTAGCATTCCAATAATTATATTTTTTTATCCTGGACCAGTACATTGGGATGGTTTGCAGGAACTTAATTATTTTTATGGAATAGATAAGTTTTCTAATCATCATCCTGTATTTCCAACTTTACTGATGGGATTTGCAATGAAATTAGGTAGGCTTATTTATAATGATAACTTAGGAGTCTTTTTATATACTTTTCCACAGATGATCTTTTCATCATTTACATTTGCATATATATTTAAATTTATGAAAGATATTGATACACCAAAAATAATAAGAATAATTACTTTTATATTTTTCTTATTTAATCCAGTATGGTATATAAATGGGTATACCATTGTAAAGGATACTTATTATTATTTATTCTTTATTTGGTTTCTAATATATTATTATAAGTTTTATATGAAAAATACTAGGAAAAATGGAGTTATACTTTTTTTAGCAAGTTTAATGGTTATTTTATTTAGAAATAATGGAATTTATATTGTTATTGCCTCACTTATACCATTTGTCTTTAGAAAAGATATTAAAAAAGTGGCATTATCATTCATCGCTTCATTTTTAGTATTTCAATTTGGTTATAATAAAGCATTAGATTATTTTAAAGTTGAGCCCTCGAATATAAGAGAAACATTATCGGTTCCTATACAGCAAACTGCTAGATACATTAAATATTATGATAATGAACTTACCGATAAAGAAAGAGAATACGTAGAAAATCTTTATCGTATGAGCATCAAAGAAATTAAAAAGAAATATCAGCCTGAACTTTCTGATCCTGTTAAATTTCCTTGGAAAGTTAATGATAAAAAAGAATTATTAGAGTATTTTGAATTTTGGTTTAAGTGTTTAAAAAAACATCCTAAAGTGTATGTAGATAGTTTCTTAGAAAATTATTATGGATATTTCTATCCTCTTAAAAAAGATTATAAAGATGGAGTTGCGTGGTTTATCGTAGTTTATAATAAAAGAGTTAATACCGGATATTTTAATTTACATTATCTTAAGATTTTTAAAGCGGAAAGAAATTTTATTACTAACTTCACAAATAAATTAAAAGTTACGAAAGGGATAGGTTTAATTTATAACACTGGAGTTTATACTTGGTTACTATTGATATTAATAGGTTATGCAATATATAAAAAGAGGTATATTAATTTATTATTTTCTATCCCAATTGTATTAACACTTGGATTTTGCTTCTTATCTCCAGTAAATGCTTATTTGAGATATATGAATCCTATTATAGTGGTTATTCCAATATATCTTGCAATAGTTTTCAAAAATAATAAGATTAATTTGTAACAACAATAATACCAAAATATAAAAAATATCTGGTATATCTTGAAAATCCAATGTATATCTAACATTAATTTTTATAAAATTATATACATTTGTAAAATTTTATAGTCTATTTTACGGAAAACGGGTTGTTTTTAATTTGTTATATTTATGAAAAATCAACTGATTGAATAACTATAGGATTAACTAGTAAATATACAAAAAAGTATGATGCTGAGTTTGGCTATAATTGTTTTGTAGAAATTTAAACTTTTTTCTTGTATTTACTTGGTAAATATTAGAAGATGTAGTATAATTTAATTGTTGTTAGATGGACAAAGCATATACTTGTATATGTTTTGTCTTGAAAATGACAAAATAAGGAGGTGATGCGCTATAAAAGAAATATTAAAGGGCGCTTTACCTTCAGTGATACACCCTTAGTATAAGAATAATAGTATACAATCATTAAGTGTAATTTTTGCGCTATGTAACGACTTATTGTTACAAAACTTAAGATAAGATTATGGTGAATGATATATTGTTTAGTATTAAGCTCATTTTGCCACTGAAAAATTTATGCAAATAGCAAATAATGAGTGTAAGTATGTCAAAACTTACAAAGGTGTAAGCATTTACTTATAAATTATGCATGATTTATAAGTAAATGCATATTTGCCAGAAGAGTCAATGATGATAAGTTGGCTTTTTTGTTTGTACAAACCGTTACTTTTAAAATTAAAATATTAGAATAATAATTAAAAAAGTAACAAAATTTATTTCCTTTTATGAGTAATTATTGTATAATTATTATAAGAGAGGTGTTGCTTATGAGTGATTTAGAAAAAATTTTACAATTAGTACAAAAAAATGATGGATACGTTACTACTAAAGAAGTGGTAGATAATGGACTAAATAAAATGGCATTAAAAAGACTATGCGATGGTGGAAAATTAGAAAGAGTTTCAACCGGATACTATTCATTACCTAATATTATTAATGATGATTATTATAAAATAATTTCTAAAAGTAAAAATGCTATATTTTCTTATACTACATCTTTATTTTTACATGAACTATCAGATAGAACACCTCTATATTTTGATATTACTGTACCTCGTGGTTATGGTGGAACATTACAAAATATTGATGTTGTATCACTTCATTATGTAAATAATAACATTTTAAATTTAGGAATGGAAACTATTAAATCTCCATTTGGTATGGATATTAAATGTTATGATGTTGAAAGAACCATTTGTGATATTATTAAAGATAAAAATCATATGGATAAAGAAATATATACTAAAGCTTTAAAATGGTATGCAGAAAGAAAAAATAAAGATATTCTAAAACTTGCTAAGTATTCAAAAAAATTAAATATTGAAAAAGAAGTAGCAGAAATTATGCAGGTAATTTTACAATGAATAGTGATAAACTTAATGCCCTTATTAAAAAACGTGCTAATGGAAGTAATGATGTATCACTACATCTTCATCAAATGTTTTTCTTTGAACATGTATTAATGAGATTAGAAAAAAGCAAGTATAGGGATAACATCATTTTAAAGGGCGGTGTATTACTTTCTTCAATTATAGGAAGTGATATGAGGACTACAAAAGATATAGATGCTACTTTAAAAAGTATTCCACTTAATGAAGAAACAATTAGAAATATTTTTGAAGAAATATTGTCAATAGATATAAAAGATGGTTTAATCTTTAAGATTGAAAGTGTTAAAGATATTAGATTAGATGATGTTTATGGTGGCTATAGAATAAATGTATATGGAGAATTTGATAAATTAAAAACTCACTTCTTTATAGAAGTAACTACTGGAGATATAATTACACCAAGAGAAATAAAATATAAATATAATTCTATTTTTGAAGATAAAACTATTAACATTATGGCATATACAATTGAAACCATAATTGCTGAAAAATTTGAAAGTATAATTAGTAAAAATATTTCTACGACTAGGGCAAAAGATTTTTATGATATGTATATCATAGTCAATAATCATATTGATAAAGTAAATAAAATTACACTTGCTAAAGCAATAGAAAGAACTTTTAAGCATAGGAATACAAACTTTAATATAGAATACTTAAATGATATATTTGAAATAATAAAAGATAGTATTGTATTAAAAGAACTATTTAATAATTATAGTAAGAAACTTAACTATGCTAAAAGTATAAAATATGGGGATACTATTGATGCAATAAAACAGATAATTGAGATATTAGATTCAAAAATTATTGATGTATAATAATATTCTAAAAGAAAAAAAATATATTTAAATAGGTGATGATATGTTTTATAAACTAATTCATACACGTATTAGATATATTTTTTTATTTGTATTTATAATTCTTTTATGTGTAATAATAAAAGTGTTTTATATTGAGGTAATAAGCTATAATAAACTTAAAAACCTGTCAGATGATTTATATTCAAGAAATCTTCCTATTAAAGCTGATAGGGGTAAAATAGTAGATAGAAATGGCTTGGTACTTGCGGATAATATTACAACTACCTCCCTTGTTTTAGTACCAAGACAAATTAAAGATAAAGAAAAAGTTGCTAAAGATTTATCTGATATTTTAGGTACTTCTTATGAAGATATGCTTGCTCACGTAAGTAAGAAGACATCAGTTGAAAGAGTCCATCCAGAGGGAAGAAGACTTTCTTACGAAACCTCAGATAAAATAAATGCTTTAAATTATGATGGAGTATATCTTTTAAAAGAAAGTAAAAGGTATTATCCCTATAAAGAACTTTTATCACATACTTTAGGTTATGTTGGTATAGATAATCAAGGTTTAAGTGGCCTTGAACTTATTTATGATGAATATTTAAAAGGTGAAGATGGCTCGATTAAATATTTTTCTGATGGTAAAGGAAATCGCCTTAAAATGGCACAGGTTTATGAAAGCCCGACTGATGGAATAACTATAGCGTTAACTATTGATTTAAATTTACAAAAAACGGTTGAGGGTGCCCTTGATGAGATAGTTTCTAAATATACTCCTGAGCACGCTTTAATACTTGCTATGGATCCCCAAAGTGGAGAAATACTTGCTATGGGTTCAAGACCAGGATTTGATCCAAATAATTATAAAGATTATGATACTGAAACTATTAATAGAAATCTTCCTATTTGGATGACTTATGAACCAGGTTCTACTTTCAAAATAATTACGCTTGCCTCTTCGATTGAGGAAAAAACTATTGATTTATTCAAAGATACTTTTACTGACAGTGGTTCAATTAATGTCGAGGGTGCAACACTACATTGTTGGAAGCACGGTGGACATGGAACGCAAACTTATCTTGAGGTTGTGGAAAATTCTTGTAACCCAGGATTTGTATCAATGGGTCAAAAACTTGGCACACAAAAACTTATGAGTTATATAAAAAGTTTTGGTTTTGGTCAAAAAACCGGAATAGATTTAAATGGTGAAAGTAATGGAATACTTTTTAATATAAATAAAATGGGTCCCGTGGAAACTGCGACAACAGCATTTGGGCAAGGAATAAGTGTGACTCCGTTGCAACAAATAACCGCAGTTAGTGCCGCTGTAAATGGTGGTAATTTATATAAACCTTATATAGTTAAAAGTTTGATGAATGAAAGTGGAGCACTTCTTGATTATAATGAAAAAGTTTTAGTAAAAAAAGTTATTAGTGAAGATACATCCTCGCTTGTTAGATTTACTTTAGAAAGTGTTGTAGCAAATGGTACAGGAAGAAATGCATATATTGAAAATTATCGTGTTGGTGGTAAAACAGGTACTGCTCAAAAGGTTGTTGATGGTAAATATTCATCCTCAAGTTATATTTTATCTTTTGTTGGTTTTATGCCTGCGGATATTCCGCAAATTGTTATATATGTTGCAATTGATGGCGCTAAAAATGTAACTCAATATGGTGGTACTGCCTCTGCTCCAGTTGCTAAAAGTATTCTTACAAGTGCAATAGATATTTTAGGTATAAAGCCCTCAAAAGAGGGAATGCCCAAAGAATATAATTATTTAGATAAGAAATATACATATGTTCCAAACGTTATAGGAATGAGTCTTGAGGATGCTAAAAAAACTTTAAAAGGTTTTAAAATTGAACTTTCTGGTAATGGTGAAAAAGTTTTTTATCAATCACCTGAAGAAGGTACATATGTAGAGGAGGGTTCAACTGTAATGTTAATGCTAAAATAACTTTCACTGAATTTTAAAATATTTTTAAGACTCTTTTAAAAAGACTAAAAGTATTGTATACTAATTATAGTAAGATAGGTGATATTAATGAGACAAACAAAAGGAATAGTTACTGAGGTATTTATGCCAAATGAATATAAAGAAGAGTTACTTCTTGATACATTAGATAATAATGTAATCGGCTTTAAAGTAAATACTAGTGATGGAGAAAGAGTAATAATCGAAGAAATTGATGAATTTAATAGTCAAATAATGAAGGATGACTTAGTTTTGATTACTGAGCAAACTATTGATGGTCATTATTTTATAGATATAGAACTTACTGAGGATGAAAATGAAATATGATGTACTGGGATTATATAAACATAATGAAATAAGTTACGATAAAGTAAAAGAGGCTTTTAAAACTAGCGATGTTGTGGGAATAGTTCAAGCAACAGGTACTGGTAAAAGTTATAATGCTTTACAGATTTGTTATGATAATCAGGACAAAAAAATAATATATGTTGTGCCATCTTTAGGAATTATTGAACATATTAAATCAATAATCGAAGAAAATCCTAACTTATCACTAGATAAAGATTTTAAAAATGTTGAATTTAGGACCTATCAAAGTTTTTTAAATTTTTCAAAAAAAGAAATGGAAAGCATACCTTGTGATTTAATAATAGATGATGAATTTCACCATCTTGGAGCACCTGTATGGGGACAAAGAATTAAAAAGTTCATAGAGCTTCATCCAAATGTTAAAGTATTTGGAATGACCGCTTATACTGTAAGAGATCGTGGAACGATATATGAAAGAGATATGGCTAATCCTGACACTGATGAATTGTTTTCAAATAAAATAGTTAGTAGATATGATTTATGTGATGCAATGGTTGATAAGGTATTACCAAAACCAATATATAAATGTGCTTATATAGGTTTAGAAAAAATGTTAAATGAGATCGAAGGCAAAGTTAATGAAAGTAGCAAAGAAATAAATGAACTACTAGAAAGTGCTAGAAAGAAAGTCCACGAAGCACCAAGTATTAAAGATTTAGTAATAAAGTCTATTAAGAAAAATGGCAAATATATTTATTTTTGTCCGCCATATTCAGAAAAAGGTGCAAATGATATTGAAAGTATAAAAAAGGAAGCCTTAGAATGGTTTAAATCTATTCTTCCCGAAGAAGATATTGTATTTTATACCTCGACAAGTGATATGGGAACATTTGGAAAGCAAAATCGAAAAGCTTTTTACAATGATTTAGATTTAGAGGGTAAAGATGCCAAAGGAAAACTACGAGTAATGTTTGCTATAAATCAATATAATGAGGGAATACACGCACCTAATGTTGATGGTGTAATAATGGGAAGAGCAACCACATCAGATATAGTATTTTTTGAACAGTTAGGAAGAGCATTGTCAGTAAAGGGAAATACTTTTGAAGAATATAATCATTTAATAAATTTAAGTTATGAGCAGTTACTCCAATTGTGTAAAGATAAAGATATTCCAGTAAAAGAAGATGCTACTAAAGAAGATATGATAGAAAGTTTACTTGCACCAGTGGTAATCGATTTAGTGGGAAACTATGAGTATATTAAAGAACTAGAAAATAATTTACAAAATAGAGTAAAAGAAATTCAAAGTAAAGGTCCAGGAAATGAAAGAGTTATTAAATTAAAAAATCCTACATTTGATATTGAAGTTGAAAATAAAAATTTATATGAAATGCTTGAGAATTTAAGGAAAAGATTAACACTTCCTTGGAAAGAAATGTTTGAGTATGCAAAAAAATACTATGAACATTATGGAAATCTTGAAGTACCTAGCAGATTTAAAACCAATGATGGCTTTACATCAGATGAAATGGGTAAAATAAAACTTGGAAATTGGATTATAGGGCAAAGACATAATCTTTCTCCGGAGAGTGAAAAAGGAAAATTACTTTCTCAAATCGGAATGTGCTTTGAAAACAAACGAAGTACTCTTTCTTGGAAAGAAATGTTTGAGTATGCAAAAAAATACTATGAACATTATGGAAACCTTGAGGTACCTCGTAGATTCAAAACCAATGATGGTTTTTCATATGATGAAAATAGCAAAATTAACCTTGGGAATTGGATTTTAAGTCAAAGGCACAGACTTTCTTTAGGCAGTGATAGAGGTCAGTTGTTATCTCAAATCGGAATGCGCTTTGAACGAAAATATATTTCTTGGGAAGAAATGTATGAATATGCTAAAAAATATTATGAGCATTATGGAAATCTTGAGGTATCTATTAAATTTAAAACAAGTGATGGTTATACGTTCGATGAAAATGGCAAAATAAAATTAGGAGTATGGCTTCAAAATCAGAAACGTATTGTTTCTTCGGACAGCGAAAGAAAAAAGTTACTAATGCAAATAGGAATGACCTTTGAACGAAAAAATATTTCTTGGGAAGAAATGTACGAATATGCAAAGAAATATTATGAACATTATAAAGACCTTGAGGTGCCTGCCAGTTTTAAAACCAATGATGGCTTTACACCAGATGAAATGGGCAAAATAAATCTTGGGAATTGGATTATTTGTCAAAGGCATAAACTTCCTTTGGAAAGTGAAAGGGGACAGTTACTATTAAAAATCGGAATGCGTTTCGAAAAACTAAAAAGTACTCTTTCTTGGGATGATATGTATGAATATGCTAAAAAATATTATGAGCATTATGGAAATCTTAAGGTTCCAGTTAGATTTAAAACTAATAATGGAGTTAACTTTGATAAAAATGGTAATATTAATTTGGGCGTTTGGATTACGTATCAAAGAACAAGCGTAGTTCCAGAAAGTGAAAAGGGAAAGTTGCTTACTCAAATAGGAATGACCTTTGAACGAAGAAATATTTCTTGGGAAGAAATGTATGAATATGCCAGAAAATATTATGAACATTATGGAAACCTTGAGATACCTAGCAGGTTTAAAACCGATGATGGTTTTACTTATGATGAAAATGGCAAAGTAACTCTTGGATATTGGATTAATGGACAAAGACATAAACTTTCTCCAGACAGTGAAAAAGGAAAACTACTTTCACAAATCGGAATGCGTTTTACAAAATTGAAAAGTAAAGTTTCTTGGAAAGAAATGTATGAGCAAGCTAAAAAATATCAGAAATATTATGGCAATCTTGAAGTCCCTAAAAAATTTAGAACGGATGATATTTATACTTATAATAAAGATGGTAAAATTAAATTAGGTGAATGGATAGATAGAATGCGTAAAACAATTGATCTCCAAAGTGAAAAAGGCAAGCTACTTACGCAAATTGGTATGAGATTTACTGAAGAAGTTCCGGATGAAGTTTGGTTAAATATGTATTCTTATGCAAAAAGGTATTATGATACATTGGGATATTTAGCAAATATGAACTGCGAATTTAAAACCAATGATGGCGTTAATTACGATAAGTATGGCAAAATTAATTTGGGATTATGGGTAGATGAACAAAAAAATCTTATTGCTCCGGAAAGTAAACGAGGTAGAATGCTTGCCCAACTTGGTATGGATTTTCCTAAAAAGAAAATGACTTGGTTTACAATGTATGAACTTGCAAAAAAATATTATGAATACTACGATAATCTTAGAATTCCTATAACTTTTAAAACAAACGATGGAATTAATTATGATGAAAATGGTAAATTTGACTTAGGACTGTGGTTATTTCGCCAATTTGAAAACAATGACCCGACTAGTGAACAAGGTATTTTACTTTCAAATATTGGAATGATATGGAACAATGATATAAGACTTTTACAACTTCATATAGCGTGTGATGCTCACAAAATAGACTTTGAAAAGTATAAAGATGAGCTTTTCCAAATCCCTATCTCCTCGTTATGTGCCAAAATGGATTTTTTAGACTTTAATTCTATTCCAATTATAGATAATGAAGGTAATCTTAATGAAATATTTAGTTTAAATAATACTGAAATTTATGAAAAATATAATATAACAATTAAACAGTTACTTTCTAAGTATAAGGCTACTTTAAACTTTTGTAGTTTTATTCTTAAAAAACGATTAAGTGAGAGCGAAAAAAATAAAAAAGTTTTATAATATTTAAAAATGTAAAGATAATTCTTTGCATTTTTTATTTGCTTTTAGTATTTTAAAGAATAGTTCTATTTACTTTTGAAATACATAAAATTTAATGAGGAAAAATATGATTTTAACTAAAACTATTTTATGTTTAATATTAGGCTTTTTATCTTCGTTAGTATTAGGCTTTTTAGTAGTGCCATTTTTTAAGAAATGTCATATGTATCAAAGCATATCAAAAACTATTTCTAAAAGACATCTTTTAAAAGAGGGAACTCCGACAATGGGAGGAGTTATTTTCATAATTAGTACATTATTTATAATTATTTTTTTGTTTTTAAATAAGAATATTCATTTTAATTTAAATTTATTTATAATATTATGCGTATTTATTTTATATGCACTTCTTGGATTTATTGATGATTTCCTTAAGATAAGGTTTCATAACAACAAAGGCCTTTCAATTATTTTAAAGTTTTTTATTCAAGTTATTATTGGTGTGTTTTTCTTTATCTTATTTTTAATTTTAGGAAATAATACACTTCTTAATTTTTATTTATTTTCAATTGATTTAAAATATTTATATGGTCTTTTAATTCTATTTATGCTTGTTGGTAGTTCTAATGCAGTAAATATTACCGATGGTCTTGACGGTCTTGCTGCTGGATTATGCACGATATCTTTTATTTCTTATGGAATAATTGCCTTTAATAGTCCATTTATTTTGGGTTATGAAGAAATAGGTATTTTTTGTTTTACTTTGGCAGGAGCTTTAATAGGATTTTTGTTTTTTAATTTTTATCCTGCCAAAATATTTATGGGTGATTTAGGTTCTCTTTCTTTAGGAGCCACACTTGCATCAGTTTCTATTTTGCTTAAATGTGAACTTTCCCTTATCATAATTGGTTTAGTTTTTATTATTGAAACTCTTTCAAGCTTTATTCAAATTATTTCTATAAGATATTTTAATAAAAAGATATTTTTAAAAAGCCCGCTTCATCATCATTTTGAAATGCTAGGTTTTAAGGAAACAGACATTATTAAACTATTTTATTTAGTGGGATTAATATGTTCTTTAATAAGTTTAATATATATTTTACTTCATTAATATTATTATAATTTTTAATTAATTAATACTTTTTTTTACATTATTTTTGTGGTAATATTATAAAGTAGGTGGTTGTAAGATGGATATAGATTTAATTATAATAATTTTATTAATAATATTAACAATTGTATTTTTTAGAAAATTTAGTAATGTTGTTTATATAATTTGTATACTAGATATATTCTTAAGGTTACTTGATATAATAGAAAGAATGCTTGGCGTACCTGAATTTTCTGCTTTAGTTAACAAATACTTTCATAATTCTATTTATCAAATTATTGTCGCTAATACATCTGGCATAATTGAAACAATTCTTGTATGGATTTACATAGCAATATATTGTGCATTTTTATATTACGTTATTAGAACATTTTTTAGAAAGAAGAAATAAAGTTGAAATATACTTTATTTTTATATGAAAATATTTATTAATGTGATAAAATATCTTGGAAAGGAAAAATTTTATGAAAATAGGTATAATCTTTGCTATGGATGAGGAAATAAATGAAGTTCTAAAATTTTCAAATATTGAAAATGAATACGAAATGTTTGGAATAAAATTTTATGAAGTTACTATAGAAAATAAAAACTGTATTTTAGGATTATGTGGAGTTGGTAAAGTAAATGCCTCAAGGTGCACACAAATTATGATTGATAATATGAAGGTCGATTTTATAATAAATGTTGGTGTTGCCGGAGGATTAACTGATAAACTCAATGTACTTGATATAGTTATTGGCGAAAAACTTGTTCAGCACGATTTTGATATAACAGCATTTGATCACGAAAAAGGTTATATTCCTAACTGTGGTGTATATATAAATAGTGATGATTATTTACTTAAACTTGCAAGTGATATTTCTGTAAAAAATACAAATATTTTAAAAGGTGTAATTGCTTCGGGGGATATATTTTGCACGGATAAGAAAATGAGTGAGAAAATCCATTATAAATTTGATGCACTATGTGTTGATATGGAGGGTGCAAGTATAGCTCAGACTGCCTTTTTTGCTGGGGTACCTTTTATTATTGTAAGAAGTATTTCTGATATACCTAATAATCATAATGTAATAACTTATGATACTTTTTTAGAAAAAAGTTCTAAAATAATTTCTGAATTTTTAAAAAAGCTAATTGGTGATATAAAATAATATGGAAGATATTTTTGAATTAGAGCTTAGAATAAAATTTGAAAGTGATATAATATTTAATAGAGAAAAAGGCTGCATTACAATTACAAATAATATGATAACTGGCCAAATTGGTAATGATACTGTTTATGGTGTTTATGGAAAAAATATAAAATATCCACTTTTATATTCTGATTTTGCTATGTCATTTTATAAAGAAAAATACTTATTTGTTTATCCATCTTTGTCCTCTTCAAAAAGTGGGACTATTTATGAAAATGATAAAGTTGTTGGTAACTTTAAATTTGAATATTTAAAAAAGTGTAATTACATTGATAATTTAAAAAGATAGAAATTAATTCATTCTTTTATTGTTAAGAAAATTATGTTATAATTTAATGTATGTGAAAAAGGAGTATGTATGGAAACTAAAAGAAGCGTATTAAGAGAAAAAATAATGGTTATTTTATATCAACTAGATATAGCGGATGCTCAAAAAATTAAAGCAAGTATTGATGATACAATAAAAGATAATGTTCCAATTGAAAATGAATTTGTAAAACAAATAGTTTATGGTTGTGTAACTTATAAAACTCAAATCGATAATATGGCAAATAAATATATGAATGATTGGACAATTGACAGGATAGATAAAACTGGAGCTGCAATTTTAAGAATGGCTATCTATGAACTTTTATATACAGATACACCAGAAATCGTAGTAATTAATGAAGCAATAGAACTTTCTAAAAAATATAGTGATGATAATGTTAGAAAAATTATTAATGCTGTTCTTGATAAGATAATAAAGGATAGATAATGGAATATAATTATTTATGTATTAGTGAAATTAATAATTACATTAAAAACCTTATTGATAAAGATTATTTTTTAAACAAAGTATATATTAAGGGTGAAATATCAAATTTTAAAAATCATACAAGAGGTCATTTATATTTTACTTTAAAAGACGATAATTCAAGAATAAATGCTGTAATGTTTGCTTCAAGTGCAAAATCTTTAGATTTCGTACCTCAGGATGGCAATCAAGTTTTAATCGAGGGAAGAATTTCTTGTTATCCAGCCTCAGGAAGTTATCAAATATATGTAGAGAAAATGAGTTTGGATGGAATAGGTAGACTTTTTATTGAATATGAAAAATTAAAAAAGAAACTTGCTGCCGAAGGTTTATTTAATAAAGAACATAAAAAAATGATTCCAAAGTACCCAATGAAGGTAGGCGTTATAACTGCCGATACTGGAGCCGCGATTAAAGATATAGTTTCAACAATAAAAAGAAGATTTCCAATATGTCAGGTTATTTTATTTCCAAGTTTAGTACAAGGGCCGGAAGCTAAATATAATATTGTAAGTCAAATTCAAAAAGCAGATAGTTTTAATTTAGATACAATTATCGTAGGTCGAGGTGGAGGCTCAATCGAAGACTTATGGGCTTTTAACGAAGAGATCGTTGCAAGAGCAATTTATGAATGTAAGACACCGATTATAAGTGCTGTGGGTCACGAAATTGATTTCACTATAGCGGATTTTGTCGCAGATCTTAGAGCACCAACTCCTACTGGGGCTGCAGAGATGTGTGTACCAACAATAATGGATACACAGATTTTAATTAATAATCTTGTTATAAGATGTACTAAAAATATTAAAAATATGGTAAATCAAAAATTTATAATGCTTGAAAGATTTAAACGTAGTTATATTCTGAAAAATCCATATTCAATGTATGAAATTAAAGAACAAAAACTTGATACTTTAATTGATAATTTAAAAAATAATATGGAAAATATTGTTGTTAAAAAAACACATTTATATGAAAATGTTATGTCTAGTTATGTATTTACAAATCCCTCAATGTTAATTGATAAAAGTGCTAATAAACTTGATATGCTTATAAAAAGTTTATCGCTTTTAAATCCTCTTAGTATTTTAGATAAGGGTTATAGTATAGTAAAACATAATGATAAAGTAATTAATAATATTAAAGGTTTAAAACAAGGTGATGAGATAGATATTTCATTTGCAAAAGGTAATATAAGTGCAAAAGTAATGGAGGTTAAAAATGGAAAATAAAACTTTTGAACAAGCTTTAGGTTCTTTAGAACAAATTGTTAAAGAACTAGAAACGGGAAATGTTGATTTAGATAATGCAATAAAAAAATATAGTGAGGCAATGAGTCTTGCTAAGTTTTGCTCAGATAAAATTAAAGATGCCACAGCTGCGGTTAATAAGGTTTTAACTGAAAGTGGAGATCTTAAAGATTTAGATATTAAAGAAAATTAGTACTAAGATTAGTACTTTTTTTATTAGAAATTACTAGCAAAAAAAATTTGTGAAAATCTCACAAGCCCAGTTACTATCTAGTATTAATTTTCATAAATTATATACTTTTAAGAAAAAGCATCCCTGTATTTATCTTATATCCATTATAATTTAACCATTTTTTTGAGCAATTTTCAAGCCCTTTTCCCGAAAATTGGTACCTAAGTTTTCCAAAAAGTATATAATTTGCGAAAGGACACCCCAGTATTTATAAGGGATGGAGAAGATTATGATAAAAAATAATAATGTAAAAATAATGGGTATAATTGCAACTGTGTTATTACTCATAATAGTAATAACAGCATCATTTGCATACTTTGGTTCATTTAATGTAAATTTAAATAATAATGTAGCAGTAAATATTAATTCTACACCGGTAGGCAATGGAACATTTATATCAAATGCAACCCAGTTAAATTTACAAGTACCCGCAGCAAATATGAGTTCAACATCCTCAAATAATACTGTAGCTGCTGCATCAAATACTGCAACACTTTCAGTATCACTTACAAGTGGAAACGATGAAATAGAAACAACTTGTACATTTGATATATATTATGAATATACAGGAAGTAATTTCTATGGTGTAAGTCCTAATACAAAAACAAGTGGAGCAAATAAAGAAATAACAATGACCGTAAATGCCCCAAGTGGAACAAGTAATTTTAGTACAGAAACAAATTTTGATTATAATACCACTACTGGTTGGGTAACAGAAAATAATAAAAGAAAAGTTAAACTAGTGGAAAATGCAAGCATATCAAATTATGAAACAACAGCAACAACCCAAGAATATACATTTACAGGCAAATATTATAATTTAGATATAAGTCAAGAACAACTAGCAAATAAATCATTTACAGGTATTATTTATGCAAGTAAGAAAGAATGTGTAAGTAAAGAAGCACCAATAACTTTTAGCATATCAAACTCTAGTGTAGTAACTACTTATTATGCAAAGAAGGGAATGACTTGGGAAGAATGGATTAATAGTGAGTATTATGATAGTAAGTCTAATATTACCATTGCAAAGGGCGATAGCGTAGTTATTATAACAACCACTGATACCGAAGTATGCACAGATTTTATTGAAATAAACCATTCACAAACACAAAAATATAATGATGTAATTATTAATAAAATGGAATATAATATATCTTATTATGGTAGCTGCGTTGATTAAAAAATATGTTGAACACTATTAAATTTTTATATTTTGTTCTTGACAAGTGTAACAAATACGCATATAATGTAATTATACGGAGGATATAATGGAGTTAAAAAATAGTCTTTATAAAAATATAGGTATTCACGTTATTACAACTTTATTTACAGTGGAAAAGGGTGATGTAAAAGTACTTCTTATAAAAAGAACTAATAATCCTTATAATGGTTATTGGGCACTTCCGAGTGGAGCACTATACAATAATGAACTTTTAGTGGATGGTGCAAAAAGAGAATTAAAGGAAAAGACTGGTCTTGAGAATATTACATTTGAAATGTGTGGTGTATTTGATAAACTAGATCGTAGTAACTTACAAAGAATGATAGGAATATCCTTTATTGGTGTTATAGATGCTAAAAAAGTGTCACTTTTAAAAAATACTTTAAAAACATCTAATGCTGAATATTTTTCAATAAATAATATTCCGCTTCTTGCTTATGATCATAATGAGATAATAGACTATTCGTTAAAAGTTTTAAAGGATAAAATAGTTAAAACAAACATTTTACAAAGTTTATTTCCCGGAGATTTTACACTTCCAGAACTTCAGAAAGTATACGAAATAGTACTCGAAGAAAAATTAGATAGACGTAATTTTAGAAAAAAACTTATTAATGAAGGTATTATTATTGATACAAAAAAATATGAAACCTTCGAAGGTAAAAAACCAGCAAAATTATATAAGTTTAATAAAAAGATTAAAAAAGAAAATGCTATTTAGCACTTTTTTAATAAATATAAATGTGTAAAAAATACACAAAGAAAGGAATGTATGAAAAAAGATTTATATATAGATTATGATGGTGTAATAAGAGGGACGATGTCAATTGCATATGAAATGATGGCAAAGCAAAATATTGATTTAAAGGATCGTAAAAAAGTTATAGATTTTTTTGAAAAACTTGATTGGTACTATTTAATAAGTATTTCTGTAGAACTTAATAGAGCATACTATTATATAAATCAAATTATAAAAGAAAACAAATATAATGTTAGCATTTTAACGAAGATAAATTCCCTTAATGAGATGAGTGCTAAGATATTTGATGTAAGAAAAAATAGTAATGTTAAAACTATATGTGTTCCTAATAATATTGATAAAACTGATGCAGTAAATCCTAATGGTAATATTTTAATTGATGACTTTACAGGTAATTTACTTAATTGGAAGGAAAAGGGAGGTATAAGTGTAAAATTTACTGATAACGAGGATGATAGATTTTTATGTACGCAGTCACTAGATATTTGTCTGCAGGATAATTTAGAAAGAAAATTAGAAAGGAAAATAAATTAATGAATAAAATAAAAATTAATGAAAACTTTAAAAATGAAAAATTACCTTTACTATTTAATATTAATTATGAAGGTAATAATGCTTTAAATGAAAACAAGGATTATCTATATATTCTTGATAGATATTTTAGCGGTATTGAACAAAATACAAGTGTATATGAATTAGCAAAATGTATTGTAACTATTTTTTCACTTGATGAAGATAGTAATTTAAATTTAATTATTTATAATAATAGTGAAAAAGTTTTAGAATTATTTTCTAAAAATAATAATGTATTATCTCCCTTTATGAAAGCTAAAAAAGGTAGTGGTCTTATGGCATTAAGTAATGATGGAACTATTTTTAATTATGATACAAAAAACTTTTTTAAAGTTAATAATGAACCATTTTGCTTTTATCATTTAGAAAAATTTGGTGATATTGGAAATGATTTTTTACATATGCAATTTTTAGCACCATTTGAACTTGATTATGATATTAAACGTTATATTAAATTTTTTATTGAAATTACGAATACATATCCTTATTTTGATGATAAAGAAATTAATTTAAAATCTCTTATGCTTTATTTGATGCAATATTATAAAACTTTTAAGTATTCTAATGAAACAAATTACTTATTAGAAATGGTTAATAATTATTTATATTTATTTGGAAAAGTAGATGTTAGTGATATTCCAAGATTTTATGATTTTAAAGAATATGACTTAGCAAGAAAACTAATTCCTAGTTATATGAAAAAGGATCTTTCAAAAACTACGATAATTAAATAATATATAAATTGTAATTGAATATTTTAATTATTAAATGTTTCAAAAAATATAGACATCTATAAATATTTTTGTTATATTTAATGTGCTCGAAAAAAATAATTTTTTTATAATGTAAAAAAATATAAAATCACACACCTTAGAAAGGAAACGTATGCAATTTAATAAATTATATGCTGAATCTGGTTTCATTAGAGATTTAGCATTCAAGAAATTATTTCTCGAAACTCCAGAGTTTCTTAACTTTGTTTATGAATACTGCCTACAACTTCTTAGTCTTCCTTTTGATGATACAATTGATTTACTTGATAATAATGTAAATGATAATATAAATATTAAAAATAGAGAAACAGATTTACTTTACGAGTCAAAAAAATATTTAGTAAATATCGAAGGAAATAGTCAAACTTCAATAAGCGTTAATTTAAAAAATTTATCTTATTTGTGTGCTTTACTTTTAAGACAAGTTAAACCTGGTGCGGAAGATAAGATTAAAAATGTTATTCAAATAAATATTAATAATCATAGTCCGTTTAAAACAAAAAACTTTATAAATATTACAAAATTAATTGATAGCATTACTGGAAAGGTAAGAAATGGACAAATTGCAATCGTCGATTTTAATCTTGATTATTATGATGACATAGCATATAATGAAATTGATAGTTTACCTGATGCTGACCCAAGAAAAATATTTTATTTACTTACAAAGGAAAATAATGATAAATATTATGGGTTATATAAAAATAGTGTATTAGGGAAAATGTTAGTAAGGAGAATGGAAATGATGATAGAAAATTTTGATGCAATATTTTATTATGATAAAGACAAATTTAATGAAAGGGTTGCAAAAGAAGTTGGTTTCGAAGAAGGAAAAGCAGTTGGTTTAAATGAAGGCAAAACAATTGGCTTAAATGAAGGAAGAAATGAAGGAATTGCCATTGGCTTAGACAAAGGCAAACGAGAAATAATTTTAAGAATGCTAAACGATAATGTTCCAGATTTAGATATTATTAAATATTCTGGCGTTACTGAAAGTGAGCTAGAATATATTAAGGAAAGTATAGGTAAGTAAACTTATACTTTTTTTCTTGCAATAAATATATCTATGATTTATACATAAAAAGTTTACAAATATCTTTCTTTAACCTATAATATGGATTAAGAAACGAGGAAAATATGTATTTTATTGATTTAAATGAAAAACAGAAACAGTTTATATATAGCAAATGTACTGTTAAACATTTTAAAGATAGTGGCCCAAGAGTATTATTATATAAAAGACTTATTGAAAGAAGTAGTTTTACTAATACTTTTGTTACTAATTTTATAGAAAAACTTAGATATGAACCTTATTGTGAAAAAATAGACAATTTTTATGATTGGGAGTATGATACGATATATGTGCCAATTAAGTATGCTAATTTAATAAACAAATTTTTAAGTATTCATAATGATGATATTCTTCGAAGAAGATAAAGCAAATAAAAAGGTTGTAAAAAAAGATTATTTATTATATAATATGGAAAGAAAAAAGGAGAGAATTATAAATGAAAAATGTACACGAAATTGAAATTAAACTTACTACTGAATGGGAAAAATGCTTAGATGATGCATTTAAGAAAAAAGTTAAAGAAACTAAAGTAGATGGTTTTAGAAAGGGAGCTTGTCCAAAAGAAGTATTTATCAAAAGATTTGGTATTGAAAGTCTTTATATGGATGCTGTTGATGAAGCAGTTGGCTTAGGATATAAAAAAGCTTTAGAGGATAATAAAGATATTAATCCAGTTATTGAACCAAAAGTAGATATTAAAAATATTTCTGAAAAAGAAATAGAATTTAAATTTACTATTATAACTAAACCAGAAATTACTTTAGGAGATTATAAAAATTTAGGAATTAAAAAAGAAGAAGCTAAAGTAACTAAAAAAGAAATTGATGAAGAGATTAAAAAAATGCAAGATAAATTTGCTGATTTAATTGTTAAAGAAGATGGTATTATTGAAGAAGGAAATACTGCTGTTATTGATTTCAAAGGAACTGTTGATGGAGAGGTTCTAGAAGGCGGAAGTGCTGAAAACTATTCACTTGAAATTGGAACTCATTCATTTATTCCAGGTTTTGAAGAAGGTTTAGTAGGTCATAAAACTGGTGATATTGTTACTTTAAATCTTAAATTCCCTGAAGATTATGTAGAAAATCTTAAAGGAAAAGATGTAGTATTTGAAGTAAAAGTTAATGAAGTAAAAGTAAGAGTTTTACCAGAAATTAATGAAGAATTCTTTAAAGATTTAGGATATGAAGATATCAAAACTAAAGAAGAATTAGAAAATAAAGTAAAAGACAATCTTCAAAAAGAAGAACAAGCTAAACTTGATGATATTCATTTAGATAAAGTTTTAGATAAAGCAATGGAAAATATGAAAATTGAACTTAACGAAGAAATCGTTGATGATGAAATTCACAGAATGATCCACGAATATGAAAGACAACTTAAAATGCAAGGTTTAGATATGAATAAATATTTTGAACTTACTGGTGATACTGAAGAAGGTCTTCATAAAAAAATGGAAGGCGAAGCTACAAAAAGAGTTAAATGTCGTTATTTAATCGAAGAAGTTGCTAAAAAAGAAAATATTGACTTTACTAATGAAGAAGTTGATGCAAAAGCAAAAGAAATGGCTGAAAACTATGGTATTACAGTTGATGAACTTATTAAAGCATATGGAACTATTGATGTAGTTAAATATGATATGACAATGCATAAGGCATTAGAAATTATTAAAGAAAATAACTAAGAGGCTTAAAAAAGTCTCTTTTTTTAGATTAATTTAATAAAAAATACCAAACAAAAAAAATCAGGCAAATCTCGCACAAATCCAGTATTTTCCTAGTATTAGTTTTCGTAAATTATATACTTTTGAGAAAGTACATCCTCGTATTTATCTTATGTCTATTATAATTTAACCATTTTTTTGAGCAATTTTCAAGCCCTTTTATCGAAATTTGGTACCTCAATTTTCCTAAAAGTATATAATTTATGAAAGAATACCCCAGTATTTATAAGGGATGGGAGAATATATATGGAAAAAAATAATGTAAAATTAATTGGAGTATTTGCAAGCGCTTTATTACTTGCAATAATTGTAACAGCATCGTTTGCATATTTTGGTTCATTTGATACTAATTTAACAAATAATGTAGCCGTAAATGTAAATTCAGTATCACCTGGAGATGCAACATTTACCTCAAATGCAACGCAGTTAAATTTACAAGTACCAGCGGCAAATATGAGTCAGACAGCCTCGAATAATGAAATAGCGGCAGCCTCAAATACTGCAACACTAACAGTAAATTTAACTGGAGCAGCAAACTTGCTTACAACTTGTACATATGATATAGTTTATGAATATGATAGTACCTCAAATGTATATGGTAAAAGTCCGACTACAAAAAATGGTAACAAAGAAATAACATTACAAGTATCAAATGTAAATGGAACAAATAACTTTGCAAATGAAAAGAACTTTGATTATGATTCAAGTTGGAGTGGACTAAAAAGAACTCTAGTAAGTGGAGCAACAATATCAAGTAATGGCTCGCTTACTACTCAAAATATATCAATAACTGGAAAGTATTATAACTTAACAATATCACAATCTTCTTTAGAGGGAAAAGCTTTTACAGGAAAAATATATGTAACAAATCATAGTTGTAGTACAAGTGAACCAGCATATATAACATTATTGAATAAGTATGGTGGAAAAGATAGTATAACAGAGCTTCCAGATAGTGCCTTTGAAAATGTATCTACCGCAAGTGATAAAGGTATGTATGCAAAAGCTGATGATTATACTGCAACAACAGGAATGAAATCTTACTATTACAGAGGTGCCGTAGATAATAACTGGGTACAATTTGGAAAAGAAGGAGATAAAGATATATACTGGAGAATAATAAGAATTAATGGCGATGGAAGTATAAGGATGATATACTCTGGTACAACAAAACCAGAAAGTGGTACAGCGGCAGTAATGACTGGAACAGGTACTCAAATAAGCACAAGTTTCTTTAATAGTAGTAGAGATAAAGCAGAGTATGTCGGTTATCAGTATATAGAAGGACAACAACATGGTTATGGAAAATGTAATGGAACAAGTGCAAGCTGTACGGTAAATGAAAATACAGTATATAATAGTGCAATAAAACAGGCAATAGATAAGTGGTATGAAGGAACAACATTAGAAAAAGATGTAGCAACAAAACCATTAGTATCACAAGACCAAATATTCTGTAATGATAGAAGTGCATCATCAACCCAATCAGCAGCTTGGACATCAACAGGAGCTACATATTACTATGGAGCATATGGAAGATTAACACAATCTACAAAAAGCCCACAATTAACTTGTCCTGAAGAAAATGATAAATTTACATTAAAGGAAAGTAGTATAGGAAATAAAGCGTTAGAATACCCAGTGGGACTTATAACAGCGGATGAAGTAGCAATGGCAGGTGGAGTAGTTGGCGCAGGTAATAGTTCATATTACTTGTATACAAACCAAGTATATTGGTCGGGGTCGCCTTATAATTTCAGTTCTAGTGGAGGTACTCGGGAATTTATTGCGATTTCTTCAGGTTACCTTGACCATAGTAGTGTGAATATTTATCGTGGCGCCCGTCCCGTCATAAGTTTATCCTCTTCAGTTAAATTATCGGGCAGTGGAACATATGATGATGTGTATGTAGTAAGCTAGGTTATAAAATATGCTATTAAATTAGCATTTTTTATTGACATAAAATCCAAAATATATATAATAAATAATATCTATAAAGGGGGTAAGAATATGTCTTTATTAATTGTAATTATAACATCTGTTATAATGGGACTACTTCCAACAGGGATAAAATATTTATCTGTAATGGCAAGCAATCTACTTCCTAAAAATTTAAAGCATAAATATCAAAATAGTAGTTTTTATTTAAAAAAGTATAGAGAAGTTTATGATATAGCTATTTCTTTGAAGTTTAGTGATAAATTCAAACTAGGCTTAATAAGTAAAAAAGTCCTTAAAAAAATGACTTCTTTAGATTTGATTGATATTGTGGATAATTTAAAATATGATGAAAATAAACTTAAATTTCTTTTGAAAAGTGAAGTTTTAAAAAACTTATTTAAAATGGATAGTAAAATAACCTTTAATGATAAAAATTTTTATGAATCACTATATAATAGTGTAAATGATGATGAAAAAATAAATCTGCTTACTCACATAAATAATGATGAATTTGTAATAGAAAAATATGATCATTTAAAGAAAAAATTAAGTGATAAGAATAAATGTAAAATTATATGTTCATTAGAAAATGATGATAATAAGACAAAACTTATTAATGATGTAAAAATTGAAAGTTTGACATATCAAATTCTTTGTACATATAAAAGTTTTGAAAAAGTTGAGAATTATTTATTGTCTTTAAAAGATTTATATCAATATTATTTAGTAAAACTTATGAGTGAGGAAGAAATTATAAGACTTCTTGAGAAAAATTTATTAATTAAACAAATATTAAGATGTACAAATAATAAAGAAAGGTTTAATACTTATTTTTCATATCTTTCCTTAAAAGATCAAATAGATGTTTTAAAAATAAATCCTAATAGTGAAATGGTTTTATCAACATATTTAAATATAAAAGATATGCTTAATGAAAAAGAAAAATTAGAAATTTTAGTAAATATTCTAAAAAATGGTGATGAGAATATTAAAAAAGAAGCATTTAATTATTTACCAAACTCCGTAATAAAGGATATTATTTTAACAAATGAAGAAAAACATAGTGATGAGAATGTTAAATTATATAATGGTGTTTCTGATAAAGTAACTTTTGGCGTAGAACTTGAATCATCGCATAAAGATAGTTTATTAATTAAAAAGTTAAGTACAATAAACTCTAATTGGATTTTAAAAGGAGATAGTTCAATTAAGGGAGGAGTGGAAATAGTTTCACCAATACTTCATTATGATAAAAAATCCTTAATGAATTTAAAATATGTTTGTGATTTTATGGAAGCAAATAATTTTGAGGTAACAAATGAGTGTGGTGGACATATTCATATTGGCTTTGACTTTTTTGACAATGTTAAAGAACTAGAAATGCTTTATATGATATATGGCAATGCTCAAGATATTTTCTTTGATATATGTAATCGTAAGGGTTCTATCCAAAGACCTAAATTATTAGATTATGCTAAACCTATTACGAGTAAATTATATTTAGCAATTATTACTCATAAATTTGATGATAATATAAATTTAAATGCTTTTGTTAAAGAAATGAAAGAATTACAATCAGGTAGATTTTTTGATATAAATATATTAAATGCCCAAAGTAAATTGAAAAATACAATTGAATTTAGATTTCCAAATGGAGAAATTAATTATGAAGAAGTTTTACTTAATATTACTTTGATTATAAAACTTTGTATGGCTGCGAAAAAATATGCAAGTATAAATTGTTATGATGAAAAATATTCAGTAATTAAACTTTTACAGTGTGAGACAAATAAAGATACTAGAAAAAACATTTTATTTAAAATTCTTTTTGATAATGACGAGATGCTTAAAAATATTTATAATGAAAGATATGAAGCAAATAATAAAGAAGATGTTTTTGAAAGAAGATTTGTAATTGATTTTTAATACTGGAAAAAAGTGTTAATATAAATCAGATTTAAAAAGACATAATAATAATGTGATATTATGAAAAAAGTATTATTGATTTTAAGTTTATTATTTCTTCCTTTAAAGATATATGCATATTCTGATTATGTCGTTTTAGGAGGAAAAACATTAGGCATTAAAGTAGACACTAAAGGTGTGATGGTTATTGGCTTTTATAAAGTTAATGGAAAATATAATAAGGGAAATCCTGCCTTAGCAAATGGCGATTATATTATAAGAATTAACGATATAGAGGTAAACGATGTAAATAGTTTGTCAAATGCTATTGAAAAATTTATTAGAGATGAAAATGTTGATGTAACTTTTATTAGAAAAGGAATAGAGAAAAAGACTAAACTTGATTTAATAAGTATTGATGGTGTTATTAAAACTGGTCTTTTTGTCAAAAGTTCTATAATGGGTATTGGAACACTTTCATACATTGATCCCAATACATTAATTTATGGCGCTTTAGGACACGAAATTGTTGAAAGTAATACTAATGAAAGAGTAGAAATAAAAGATGGAACAATTTTTAATAGTTTTGTAACCGGTATTGAAAAAAGTGTAATAGGAACTCCAGGAAGTAAAATAGCTAAATTTAATTATAATTATGAATTTGGTAATATTGTAAAAAATACAAGGTATGGAATATTTGGTATTTATAATGATAAAATAGATCAAAATAATTTAATTAAAATAGGTAATGCTAAAATAGGAAGTGCAAAAATTAAAACTGTTTTGAATGGTGAAAAAGAGGAAGAATTTAATATTGAAATAACAAAAATAAATGATACCAGTGATATAAAAAATATTACTTTTAAAATAGACGATGATAGGCTTTTATCACTTACTGGTGGAGTTATTCAAGGTATGAGTGGTTCACCAATTGTTCAAAATGATGAAGTTGTGGGTGCTCTTACACATGTTATTGTTGATAATCCTTATTCTGGTTATGGTATTTTTATTCAAAAAATGCTCGAAGAGGGTGAAAGATAAGTATATTATTTTTGTATTAACATATAATATTTTTAGAAAACATTTTGTTTTCTTGACATAGATGAGTTTACAAGCGTAAACTCTTTTTGTTTGAAAAAATTTATTAATTAAAAAAAGTTTATAAAATTCTTACAAACCCAGTATTTACCTAGCATCAGTTTTCCTATATCATATACTTTTGAGAAAAATCATCCTAGTATTTATGCTATCATCAATATAATTTAATCATTTTTTTGAGTGATTTTCAAGTCCTTTTCCCGAAAATTGGTACCTCTATTTTCCTAAAAGTATATGATTTGTGAAAATAGACCATAGTATTTATAAGAGATTGGAGAGGATTATGAAGATTAATAAAAATAAATTTAAAAGCATTATTGCCTCAGTATTTTTACTTGTTTTAGTAATAGGTGCAGCATATGCTTATTTAGGTACTTTTAATGTTGATTTAAGTAATGATATAGCAGTTAATATTAATTCAACAAGTCCAGGTAATATAGCTTTTGTAGCAAATGCTACTCAATTAAACTTGCAAGTACCAGCATCAAGTATGGGTTCATATTTAGCAAATAATACTGTAGCGGCAATGGAAAATAATACAGTATTAAGTGTAAGTCTTCAAGGAGCAAATGGATTTAAAACAACTTGTACATATGATATAGTTTATGAATATGATAGTTCATCATTAGTTTATGGAAGTTCTAACGCTCCAGTTACAAGTGGTGCAACAAAAGAAATAACATTACAAATAGAAAATGTAACAGGAACTAATTATTATGAAACAGAAAGAAATTTTAATTATTATACAGGTTCATATAATGGTAATACAAATGATAAATGGACATCAACCACTAAAAGAACATTAGTAAGTGGTGCAACAATAGAAAGCAAAGGGACTATTACAAGTCAAAGTATAAATGTAATAGGTAGATATTATAATTTAGATGCTTATCAAGATTTAGGTGGTAAAGCTTTTAATGGTACAATCTATGTAGAAAATGTTAATTGCAGTCTAGAAGAAACTGAACCAATGGAATTTGGCTATATGACAATTTTAAAAAACAATGGAGGTAAAACAGCGATAGAAGCAAAATCAGTTGATTTAAGTGTAATACCTAAAACAAATGAAGGAATGTATGCAGCGCAGGATGATTTAGGAACATCATATTATTTTAGAGGAGCAGTAGATAATAACTGGGTAAAATTCGGCAAATATAAAAAAAATACATATATTTATTCATACATATATGATGAAGAAAATCAGTATAAAACAAACCTTTTTACTGATGAATGTGATGATACCAAAATGGATTGTATGTTATTAGCATCAGAAGGTGATGATATGTACTGGAAAATAATACGAATAAATGGTGATGGAAGTATAAGAATGATTTATAGTGGAATAACACCTCCAACTGAAGATACTAGTCTAGCAAATTTAGATGATAATAATATTGGATTCTCTCAATTTAATGAAACGAATGATAAAGCAGAGTATGTTGGCTATATGTATACCATCGGAGAACAACACGGAATAACACAAAATAGTAAAATTAAAGCATATATTGACAATTGGTACGAAAATTACACTAACTTTGTTTCTAATGATTTAATAAGTAATGAAATATTTTGTAATGACAGAGAACTTCGAAAAGGTTATACTTGGTCAGATAGAGATGAAATTGATTATGCACCTTACGAAAGAGCAACGTATTCAGTTTATTACCCAATATTAACTTGTACTAACAACAACGATAAATTTACAGTAAGTACAAATAATGGAAATGGAGCTTTAACGTACCCAATAGGTTTGTTAACATCGGATGAAATACTTATGTCTTGTTTTGACGCACGAGGACATTCATTTAATGCTGATTGCTTTTTGAGTTCGAATTTAGAGTATATGTTGCTATCGCCAGCGGACTTTAATGTTGATGCTGAAATTTATATAATATCGGATAATGTTTTTAATACTGCAAATGTAATTTATTCATATGGTGTAAGACCTGTAATAAGCCTATCATCAGATGTTGTGTTAACGGGAGATGGAACTTGGAATAATCCTTATGAGGTTGTAAGTTAAATAAAAACTCAGTAGTTTTATCTACTGGGTTATTTTATGTTTTTGAAATTACTCTGTATTAAATCAGCATTATTTTTTTCATCCATTATAACTATTATTACATTTTGATTACTATCAATTATTACACTATCTGGGACTACACATATCCATCTATTAGGATCAACTGAATTTTTTAAAATATCTACTGATTTTTGAGTATCTATATTATCATTTAATCTAATTATTCCTATCATATAGGCTATTGCATTAATATTTGCTTCGGAAACTATTGCTTCTTTAAAATCAATATCAGCATCACCAAAATAATCCTCAAAATTATCTTTTGTAATTTTAGTAATATAATTATCTGGTAACTGGGCTCCTTTAGTCGATGTTTTTAAGATACTTTTTAAACTCATCTTTGTAATATCGTTTTCTTTTTTACAACCGGTAATAAGTAATAATGAAACTGTAATTAATAAAAATATTTTCTTCATTTAATCTATCCTTTCAATAATATTTTATCAAATATAAAAATAAAAAGAAAGTGGTAAGAAAGTTCTTTATTTTCATATTAAAGTATGATAAACTAATTGTAGTTATAGGATGGTTGTATTATGAAAAAAGTTTTAAAAAATATCTTGAAAGTTTTATCTTTTATTGGAGTATTTATATTAATGGTTGTATTTACTTTGAATGCATCATTACTTCTTATATGTTATGGTCCAAGTAAATCTGCAAGAAATATATTTACAACAACATTTTTAGAGACAGGTGCTTTTAAATTTGTTGTTCATTTAGTACTTCCTAGTAAGACAATTAATGAAATAGTAAATAGTAACTCTTTAAAAGACTTAAATAAAGATGTTGATAGTAGTTTAATTGATGTTAATAACGAAAATAAAAAAGATATTAAAATCGAAGAGGTTAACGGAAGTAATTTCCATGGAACTATGATGATAATTAGTGATCCATCAAGAGTTAAAGTTGCGACTACTGCACCATTTTCTGAATATGGTAAAACTCTTGATGAAATAGTTAAGGAAAATGATGCTATTGGTGGAGTAAATGGTGGTATTTATGTATCTACTCTTAATAAAGGTGGGTATCCAATGGGTGTTGTTGTTTCAAAAGGTGAAATAGTTTGGAATAGTCCAAATGGTGTTGGTTATCATTTAATTGGTTTTGATGAAAATAATATTTTAAAAATACTTCCTTTACAAGGACTTGATAAAAGTGGAGTAGAAAAACTTGTAAAAGAGGAAAAAATAAGAGATGCAGTTACTTTCCAAGAGGAAGCAAGTGATGCAAATAATCACTTTGTAAAACTTATTATTAATGGCGAAAAAAGAGAAAGTAATGGTCTTGGAAGTGGAGCAAATCCTCGTACAGCAATTGGCCAAAAAGCTGATGGAACAGTCTTACTTCTTGTTACAGATGGAAGAGGAGCATCAGGTCATCTTGGTGCTACAGCATCAGACCTAATTGAAGTTATGGAAAAATACGGCGCTGTAAATGCTGCGAATCTTGATGGAGGGTCTTCCTCAACAATGTATTACGAAAATAAATATTTAATGACTTCGGTAACTTTATATTATTCAAATTCATCTTGGCGTTTACCTGAGGCATTTATTATAGAAAAGTAGGTATAAAATGAGTAAGAGAAAAAAGAAAATGACAGGGTATAAAAAATCCTTGCTTATATGGTTTTTATTATTATTAATTGCTAGTGAAGCATGTTTAATATATGTTTCTACTACGTTAAAAATGTATGAAAAAGGTAATATTGAAGGGTATATGACATCTTTAATCAAAGATATGAAAACTGCAAGTAAAGTAGGAAATATAAACAAATATTTATCTTACAATAAAGTAGAAAGCAAATATGAAAAAACGTCTTCTTTCGAAGAGGGTTATAAAGAATTATTTAATGAAAGTAAATTAAGTTATAAGAAAAATGATAAAGAAAATACTTATGATATTTATGCAGATGACACCATGATTGCAAGTGTAACTTTAGATAGTAAAATGGTAAGAAGACTTGGAATTCTTTCTTTCGAAGAATACTCTATAAAAGAAATCGAAACATATAGCAAAAATGGTATTTATAACATTGATGTATATGTAAATAGTAATTATGATTTATATATTAATGATATTAAAGTAAGTGATGAAGACCTTTTAAGTAAAGAGGAAATCAAAGAATACTCTGAAGTTTATGATAAAGTTGATTTACCTTATGAAAATCATTATAAAATAACTAATTTAACTAAAAAGCCTAAAATTAAAGTTATGAGTGGAAATGATGAAGTAAAAGTAACTAATGAAAAGTCTACTTATTATGGCGTATCATATTTTAAAACTGATGATAAAGATGCTGCGTTTGCTAAACTTACAAATAAAGATTATGATCCATTAACATTTGCTAAAAATTGGAGTTTATTTTTAACTGCGGACCTTCCTGGTGAAAGATATGGTCTTTATACTTTAACACCTAATTTAGTTCAAGGGACAGCACTATATAAAAGAGCATATAGCTGGGCTACAAATGTAGATATAACATTTACCTCAATGCATACGCTTGATAAAGAAACATTTACAAATGTAAAAATGAATGGCTTTACAGTGTATAATGAAAATGCTTTTAGCGTAGATATTTATTTAGAAAAGAATATGACTTTAGTTAATGGCGAAAAAAGGGTTGATACATTAAATGATACATTCTATTATGCTTATATTGATGGGGCATATAGATTAATAACTATGAAATCGAAAGGTGATAATTAATGGAAGATATTTTTGTAGTGGTTCCTACACTAAATCCTAATATTGAAATATTTAAAAAGTTTTTAGATAATTTACTTGAAAGTACTAAAAATGTTTTAGTATATGATGATGGATGTAATAAAGAATATGATAGTTTTTTCAAAGAACTTGAAAAGAAAAAAATAACTGTTTTACATCATTATGTTAATTTAGGTAAAGGTAGGGCAATGAAAGATGCATTTAATTATTTATTATTAAAATATCCTAAATTAAAAGGTGTAGTAACTGCGGATAGTGATGGTCAACATAGTATAAAAGATATTGAAAAAGTTAGTAATGAAATATTAAAACATCCAGATAGTTTAATACTTGGTTGTCGTGATTTTGATAGTGAAAATGTTCCTACAAGAAATAAATTTGGTAATAAAATTACCAGGGGTGTTTTTAAAACTTTTGTAGGACTTTCAATTACTGATACCCAAACAGGTTTAAGAGGATACCCAACTAAAGTTATGAGTAGCCTTTTAACTGTTAAAGGTGATAGATTTGAATATGAAACAAATATGTTAATTGAAACAATAAATAAAAAAATTCCTATTATTGAAGTTCCTATAGAAACAATTTATTTAGAAAATAGTAATAGTGAAAGTCATTTTAATCCAGTTAAGGATTCATTTGAAATCTATAAGTTATTTTTTAAATTTATTTTAGCAGGTCTTTCATCATTTATATTAGATTATCTATTATTTTATATTTTTTCTTTAATCATCGGAGGAGCAAATTCAATACTTTATTCAACAATATGTGCAAGAGTATTATCAAGTATGTATAACTTCTTAATAAATTCTAATGTAGTATTTAAAAATAGAAATAGTTCATCTCTAATTAAATATGCATGTTTATGTATAATTCAAATGTTTGTATCAGGACTTGCTGTAGAATATATAGTTAAATTAACTCATATAAGTTCAATGGTAATTAAATTAATAGTTGATATAATTTTATTTATTGTAAACTTTGTTATTCAAAGAACATTTATTTTTGTAGGAGATAAAAATGAAAAATAAAAAATATTATATACCATTTACTTTACTTGTGCTTTTTGTTATTAATAGTGTTTTAGTTATTAATAATAAGTATGTGAATATTGATGATAGTGTTCATAATTTTGTAATGAAATTTTCTAGTGAAATGACTACTAAATTTATGAAAATATTTACATTTTTAGGTAGTACACCGTTTATAACTCTCTTATGTGTTTTAGTATTTGTCATTTTGTTTTATAAAAAACAAAAAGAATATGCTTATAAATGTGCTGGTATTTTAGTTATATCTACTTTAATGAATAATATTGTTAAAGTTATTGTCAGAAGACCTAGACCAGAATATATCACAGTAGTGGAAAATACTTTTTCTTATCCAAGTGGTCATACAATGGCTAGTGTTACCTTATATGGATTTCTAATTTACTTTTTATTAAAAAGTAAAATTTCTAAATCATATAAAGTAGTATTTAGTATTATTTTAGGTATAATACCTGTTTTGGTAGGAATGTCTCGTATATATCTTGGAGCACATTATTTTTCAGATGTTTTCGGTGGGGCATTACTTTCAATTATGTTACTTTCTAGTATTGATATTATTTATGATAAAACGCTTAATAGAAAAAAATCTAAATAGTTATTTAAACACTTGGCCTTGGCTAAAGTGTTTTTTTATGAATATATTTGTGTAACGAACAACTTTTTGAAAAAAGTATTGACATCTATATTTTTTTAGAGTATATTTTAAATATGCTAGCAGCAAATATATGTTCGATATTAGAAAAGGAGGAATTATGTTATTAGAGCTTGAAAATCATTTAAACTCAAAATATCAAGATGTTACAAACTATGTTATAAAAAAATCACAAACAAGCAATAATTTTATTAAGGAAATTAATAAATATTTAAATTACAATGTTAATAACGCTAAATTTGATAAACGTGACATTGGAAAATTAGAAAAAATGACATTGTTAAATATTCAGAACATTATCGGAGGAAGTTTTATTTTGATACATAGAGTACAAATTGAAAATGTATCTACGCCAGATGCGAAATATATAAATAAAAATATTTTTAATGGTTCAAAGTATTTTGAAATTAAATCTCCAAAGAAAAGTTTAAATGAAAACTCTAAATTAAAGAAAATATATAGGCAGTTAGATGAAGCAAAACATCAGTCAAATAATGTGATAATATCTTTACTTAGAGATGAATGTGATTTAAGTAATGAAGAAGCCAATTTACAAATAATTAATTGCTTAAATAATATCAGATATCATTGGATTGATACTATCATTTTAATTGGCAAAAGTAATTATATAAAAATATACAAAAAAAGAAAGAACCTTAACGGAATGCCATTGTGGTCCTTTCTTTTATAAATTTATTTTATCACGAAAGTATATTGAATGTCAATCATAAAAAAATAAAATTAAAAGGAGGAAAAAATGATTTATTTAGAAAGTATTAGATTATTAGAAAATGATGAAGAGGGGTTAGCAATGGATGAGAGAAAAATATATAATAGTTTTTATCCGTTTGGTATTTTTTCACACATGAAAAATATTAAAAATATTAAATTTGGCTCTATTACGATTTTTTCTGGAAGTAATGGCTGTGGTAAATCAACTTTATTAAATCTTATTTCTAGTAAGCTTAATTCAGTAAAAAAATCTAATTATGATAAAGGAACATTATTTAAAAATTATGTGGATGTTATGGTTTGCGAAATGAATAAGATTCCCTAGAAAATAGTTACTTTTACAAGTGATGATATATTTGATTATTTACTTGATTTAAAAAGTATTAATTCTCACGTTAATCGTAGAAAGTTCAATGATATTCCATCAGTTAGAACTTATTATGAATTTTTCAAAAGTAATGAAAGTAAATTCACTTAAAAATGACTATTCAAAAAAACTTAAGCAAAAAAGTGTCAAGAAAGTGTAATTTGTATTTACAAAGAGAGCTTTGCCCTTTATAATAAATGGTAACTTTGAAGGGAGGATAATATGAATAATTTACTACCTGTACTTATACTTAATGAAGTCATTATTCTTCCTAATCAAGAAATTAAAATCGATTTAAATAATGAATTTAGCAAAAAAATTATTTGGGCAAGTGCTAAAAATGAAATTAACAAAGTTTTAGTTATTGCTCCCAAAAATAGTTTAGAATCTGCACCCTCAATCGAAGATCTTCCCAGTGTTGGTGTAGTTGCAAAAGTAAAAAGCAAGGTAGAACTTCCTAATAATAAATTGAGAGTTGTTATAAGAGGCGAAGAAAGAGTAAGTATTAATAAATATTATCAAAACAAAAATACTAATGTTTTAAAGTGTAGTTTTAATGTTATTGAACTTCCAACTTTTTCAAAGGCTAATGAAACTGCAGTCCAACGCAAATTAATTGAACTTACTAAAAACTATATTTTACTTAATAAAAATGTTTCAAATTCAATATTAAAAACTTTGGATGAAAGAAAAGATTTATCAGATATAACGGATATAATTACCTCTTTTTTACCATTTAGTTTTCATAAAAAACTTTCATATATGGAAACTATTAATCCTCTTACAAGAGCGGAAAGCTTAATTAATGACTTAAATGAAGAAATACTTGTTACAAATATTGATAGAGAGCTTGATGAAAAATTAACTCAATCTATTGAAAATGGTCAAAGAGAGTATATTTTAAAAGAAAAACTAAAGGAAATTAATAGTGAACTTGGAATAACCAAAGAAAATGAAATAGCTAGTTTAAAAGAAAAACTATCAAGCCTTTCTTTGGAAGAAAAAACTTATAATAAATTATTAAATGAAATTAATAAATATTCAACTTGTTCAGAATTTAGTCCTGAAGCAGCGGTTATTAAAAACTATTTAGACACTGTTTTAAATTTACCTTGGAATAATGAAACAGTATTAAATACTGATATTAAAAAGATAAAAAATGAACTTGATGCAACTCATTACGGACTCGTAGAACTTAAAGATAGAATTTGTGAATATGCATACTTATTATCAAAGAATAAGGAATTATCTGCACCAGTTATTTGCCTTTTAGGAGCACCAGGTGTTGGTAAAACTTCAAGTGCATACTCAATTGCTAAAGCATTAAATCGTGAGTTTATTAAAATAAGCGTAGGTGGTTTAAATGATTCAACAGAATTAATTGGATCACGTAGAACTTATTTAGGAGCCTCTGCGGGAAAGATAATGCAAGGTATAATTAAATGTAAAGTAAAAAATCCGGTTATTCTTATTGATGAAGTTGATAAGATGGTTAAAGATTATAAAGGGGATCCAGCCTCAACTTTACTTGAAATACTAGATAGTACGCAAAATAAATTCTTTATAGATAATTATATTGAGGAACCTTTTGATTTATCGAAAGTAATGTTTATTTTAACTGCGAATAGTTTAGATAGTATTCCCTCAACTTTACTTGATAGGTTAGAGATAATTAATATGGATAATTATCTAACTAGTCAAAAAATAGACATTGCAAAAAATTATTTAATTAAAGATATTTTTAGTGAATATAAAACAGAAATTAAAATTAGTAAGGAAGTTTTAGAATTTGTTATTGAAAATTATACTAAAGAACCCGGAGTAAGAGAACTTAAAAGATTGCTTGAGAAGTTAATAAGAAAAGTTATAGTAAATGAGCCTAATGCTAAAAGCATTACAATTCTACACGTTAATAAATATTTAGACAATAAAAACATTAATTATTTGCCTGAGATTACTACAAGTGGCGTAGCAAATATTTTAGCATATACTACTGTAGGAGGGCGATTATCCCATATTGAAGTAGTAAAATATAAAGGTACAGGTAAAGTTACTATTACAGGCTGTGCTGGAGAAATTTTAAAAGATAGTATTAATGTAGTAATTAGTTATTTAGCAAATAATTATAATATTGACTTGAAAAATCAAGATTTACATTTTCATTTTTTAGAAAGTTATGTAAAAAAGGATGGACCATCCGCAGGTGTATCAATAGCCTGTGCGTTAATGAGTCTTATTAAAAATAAAAAGATAGCATCACAGATTGCATTTACGGGAGAACTTTCTTTAAAAGGTGATATTTTACCTGTAGGTGGTTTAAAAGAAAAAGTTTTAGCCGCGATTACTCAAGGTATAACTAAAATATTTGTGCCATCTGCTAATGCTTTTGAAGTTGCAAATATAAGCGAAAATATTACGAATAATATTGAAATAGTACTTGTTAGTAACTTTACAGAAATATATGAGACACTTTTTAAATAAAAATATGGTATAATTTTCTTACATAGATAGGAAAGTGTTGTATGAATTTAAAAGATATTAATTATGTTGATTATGGTAAAAATATTAAAGGTACGATAGTACTTTTACACGGATGGGGTCAAAATATTCAAATGATGGATATGCTTGGTCATCCCTTTGAATCTGAATATCGTATTATAATTTTGGATTTACCAGGTTTTGGTGAGTCTAAAGAACCACCGACATTTTGGAATGTAACAGAATATACTACATTCTTACACGATTTTTTAACTAAACTAAAAGTGTCAAATCCAGTTCTAATTGGTCATTCCTTTGGTGGTAGAATTGCAATTAATTATGCATCAAGATTTGAAACTGAAAAAGTTATTTTACTATCAGCACCATTTAGGCCTAAAAAGAAAAAATTAAATTTAAAAGTTAGAATATATAAGATTATTAAAAAAATAAAATTATTAAAACCAGTTACAAACTATTTAAGAAACAAATGGGGCAGTACCGATTATAAAAATGCTAGTGAAATTATGCGTGGAAGTTTAGTAAAAATTGTAAATGAAGATTTAACTGAAAATGCAAAGAAAATTGAAGCCCCAGTACTTTTGATATATGGTACTCTTGATAAAGATGTTCCTTTAAAAGAGGCAATTTATTTAGAAACTATTTTAAAAGATGGTGGTCTTGTTAAATATAATGGATTAGGACATTATGCTTATTTAGAAAACTTAAATCAAACCATTAATATTTTAAAGAATTTTTTGAGTTAGGAGGTCCTTTATGAAATATTTAATGCTTTTATTAGTTACTGCTTTTTTCATATTTGAAAGTTTATTCTTTATTCAAATGCTTCAGCAAAATTCATATAATGAAAAAAATAGATTTTTCTTATTCGTTTTAAAAAACATAAAAGAAAATTTAAATTACTATGCCCTAAAATTACTTTTCGGAATATCATTTATTTTATTTTCAAACTTTGAGATTATATTATATGTTTACTTCTTTTTAATAATGTTCATTTTAATTTATTCAAGTATATTGCAATATAAAAAACACAATAAGAAATTGCCTTTAAAATTTACAAAAAGAGTTATTAGAATTTTTTCTTTAAATATAATTTCTTATTTGGTAGTGATGATTATTTGCTTTAATAAGAATCTTACATTTTTACTTGGAATAGAACTTTCTTATATTGCGCTGCTTCCATTTGCTCTAATACTTTTAAATTATTTATTATTCCCAATTGAAAAAATAATTTATGAAGTATATAAAAATAAAGCAATTAAACGTCTTAATAAGATGGAAAATATTAATGTAATAGGAATAACTGGATCTTTTGGTAAAACTAGTACAAAAATGATTTTAAATGATATTTTAAGTGTGAAGTATAAGGGATTTGCCACTGCATCTTCATTTAATACACCAAAGGGAATAACCAAAACGATTAATGAAACAGAAAGTATTTTTAATGATTATTTTATTGCCGAGATGGGAGCTCGTGCTAAAGGTGAAATCAAAGAGTTATGTGATATAGTTCATCCTAAATATGGAATTATTACAAGTGTTGGTCCTGCACATCTTGATACTTTTAAAAATATAGAAAATATTACTAAAACAAAATGTGAACTACTTGAAAGTTTACCAAGCGATGGAGTAATAGTATTAAATAAAGATAATAAATATTTAAGAAAGTATAAGCCCATAAATAAAGTAAAAACTTTATGGTTTAGTTTAAATGATAATAAGACTGATGCTTATGCAAGTGATATTAAATATAGTGACAAAGGAAGCACATTTACTCTTCATATAAAGAAGAAAAATATTCAAGTTGAAACTTCACTTTTAGGCAAAGAAAATATTTATAATATAATCTGTGCAGCCCTTCTGGCAACTGAACTTGGAATGTCATTAAAGGAAATTCAAAAAGGCATTTCTAATATTAAAACTATTCCTCATAGATTAGAACTTAAGAAAGCAGGAAATGTTACAATAATTGATGATAGTTATAACTCTAATCCAATCGGTAGCGAAAATGCTATTGAAGTTTTAAAACTAATGAAAGGTAAAAAAGTTATTATTACTCCTGGTATGGTTGAAATGGGCAAGGATGAAGAAAAATTAAATTATGAATTTGGATTTAAAATGGCCGGAGTTTGTGATAGATTTTATTTAATTGGTAAAAAAAGAAGTAAGTCTATTAAAAAAGGAATAATTGAAAAAAATGAAAAAGCTGATATAAAAGTATTTAATTCATTTAATGAGGCATATAATGATTTTAGAAAAGATTTTGCAAAGGAAAAAGTAACGGTACTTTTAGAAAATGATTTACCGGATACTTACACAGAGAATTAGAAAGGAATGTTTATGAAATTAAAAGTAGGTTTTATTTATGGGGGTATTAGTACAGAACACGAAATTAGCATAATAAGTGCACTTCAGGCGATAAATAATATGAATATAGATAAATATGACGTAGTACCTATATATTTGTCTAAAAATGGTGTTTTTTACACTGGAAAATATTTATTAAATATTGATAACTATAAGGATTTAAGTTTAATACCTAAAAAATGCAAAGAAGTATCAATAATTAAAAAGAATAATGACTTTGCTTTATTAAGTGTTAATTTTCCTCATAAAATATTAGCTACTATTGATATTTTCTTTCCGGTTGTTCACGGCTATAATGTTGAGGATGGTTCTATCGCAGGATTTTTGGAAACTATTGGGGCTCCATATGCTGAAAGTGACTTATATGCAAGTTTAATTGGCCAAGATAAAGTAATTCAAAAAATGGTTTTCAAGGAAAATGAAATAAATGTTGTTCCATATACTTATTTTTATGAAAATGAATATCTTGATAATGAAGAAGAAATAATCTCTAAAATTAATGAACTTTCTTTTCCGGTAATTGTTAAACCTGCAAGACTTGGAAGTAGTGTAGGGATTAGCATTGCTGCAGATGAAGTTTCCTTAAAAGAGGCAATTAATGAAGCCTTAAAATATGATGAAAAAATAATCGTTGAAAAAGTCATTGAAAATCTAAAGGAATTAAACTGCTCTGTACTCGGAGATAAAGACTTATATAAACCCTCTTTAATCGAAGAGGTTAGTGCTAAAGAAAATATTCTTTCTTACGAAGATAAATATATTTCTGGTAGCAAGTCAAAAGGTATGGCAAGTGCAAGTAGAAAAGTTCCTGCCGATATTTCAAAGAAGTTAACCAAAGAAATAGAAAATATGAGTGTAAGAGCCTGTAAAGCCCTTAATACAAGTGGAATAGTTCGAATTGATTATTTATATGATACAAAAAATGAAAAGGTATATTTAAATGAAATTAATATTATTCCAGGATCACTATCATTTTATTTATGGAAAGATACTAAATATAAAGATTTACTAGCAAGTATTATTGAACTAGGAATTAAAAAATATAAAATTAAATCTAAAAAACAAACTAGTTTTGAAACTAATGTATTACAAAATTTTAATGGTACAAAAGGAATAAAAAAATAAATTACAATTTTTCTATAGACAATGTAACATAAATATGATATATTTAATTTGCTCGAAAAAAATAAATTTTTTTGTGAGCATTTTTTTTGCAAAAAAATTTTAAAATCACATACCTTAGAAAGGATACATATGAAAAAAATAATAATAATTTTAATAACAATTTTTGCTTTTACTACAAATATAAATGCACTAGAAAATATAAGTTATTCAATAAGTGGAACAAATAAGTCACTTTGTTCAAAAGATGGAAAGATTTTTCTAGAGATACCTTCGATTGATCTTGATGGAAAAGAATCATACATTTTAAAACCAATGGAAAGTTTTAATACAAATTTAAAAACATATGAATATGCAAAATATTCAAATTATGATTTACCCGAAGATCTAAAAGATTATTTTTATGCTTTTCTAGAGTATAAAAATATTCCTGGAATAAGCCATAGTAATTATCACGTTTTAACACAAAGACTTATTTGGGATTATTTATATCCAGAATTGGAAATAAGATTTTGTACAAGACAAGGTAAAACATTTGAGTTTCTCGAGGAGGAATATTATCAGGTAAAAGATATGATTACTTTAGTAGTAAATGGACCAGAATTTTTTAATAGTGATAATTACTTACTTGAAAATAAAGAATACACTTTTGAATTTAAATATTTAGATAGATTTTATTTAGTTTCAAAACCTGATGACTTAAATGTTAAAATTTATGATAATAAACTATTTGTAAGTGGTCCAAAAGGAAAATATCAGTTAGTATTTAAGAAAAAACCTCTTGAAAATAAACCTTTTATTTCAGAAAGAATTATATCTGATGGACAAAATGAAGTATTTTCTTACAGTAATTTTAATGATAAAGAATATAAAATGAATATTATAATTGATAGTGTAAATTTAAATATATTAATTCTTGATGTAAATAATAAATCATTAACTGACAAATGCATAATTTTACAAAATGAAAAAGAATATTTATCATATTGTACAAATGAAAATGGTATTATTAATGCTAAAGGTTTACTTAAGGGAAAATATAATATTTTATTCGAAGAAACTAATGAATATGAAAAAATAAGTCAAGATATTGATTTAAATAGTGATTCAATGGTTAAATTAAAATTAATACCTAAAAATAAAGATAATGAAGATAATATTATTAATAATGATAATAACAATAATAGTGATAATAATCAAAATATTAATGATAATTTAAATAATAATGAAAACAGCAATACTGATAATGAAGAAATAAGCCTTATTCCAGTTAATGGTAAAGAAAATACTAATGAAGACTATTTAATATTCAAAGATACTTTATCTATAAATAAGTTTTATATTGTAGCTATAGTATTTATCTTCTTAACAGCGGTGGTATTTTGCATCAAAAGATTAAAAAAATAATAATTTTGATTTTATTACTTTTGATAAATACAGTAAATTCTAAAACATTTATAGTTCAAAATACTTTACTTGATAGTTTCACTTTAAGCGAGGATATATCATTAATTATACCTTGCATTAATTTTTCAAAAACTTTTGATAAGTCGTCTACTTTAAAGGATAATTTAGAACTTGAAAAGAGTTCAGTTATGCCAAATAAAGAAAATAGTACAGTAATTATACTTGGCCATTCTGGTTATAATTTTAATGCCTATTTTAATGATTTATTTGATTTAAAAAAAGGGGATTTTATATATTTAAAATATTTAGGTAAAACTTATACTTACAAAGTTTTTGATATAGAATATATTAATAAAAATGAATTTTACAAGGTTCAATATAATAAAAATTACTTATATTTAGTTACTTGTGATTTATATAATTTTAGTAAACAAATTGTTATAAAAAGCTCAAAAATTTAACTTTTTTGAGTTTTTTTGCATTTTTTTGAAGAAATTTATCAAAAAAAGGAGGAAATCGAGGGGGTAGCGGTAATAATATATATATGTAGGGGATAAAATATGAAGTATATTAATGAAGAAGAAATTAATGCTATAAGAGAAAATGCAAATATTGTTGATGTCATTGAAAGTTATGGAATTAAACTCGAGAAAAAAGGTAAAGATAACTATGTATGCTTATGTCCATTTCACGATGATCACAATCCTAATATGATTGTTTCGCAAGCTAAACAAATTTTTACTTGTTTTGGTGGATGTGGAGCTACGGGTAATGTATTTACTTTTGTACAAAAATATGAAAATGTAAGTTTTATCGAAGCAGTTAAAATAGTTGCCGAAAAATCTCATCAAAACTTTAATTATGATATTAAAAGTTCTACTTCAAATGATAAATTTAGTAAAGAGTATGAAGTTATGGATTTATCATTAAAGTTATTTCAAAATAATTTAGCTTCGAGTGAGGGTATTAAAGCCAAAGATTACCTTTTTAAAAGAGGTATTACTGAGACAATTATTAATGAATTTAAACTTGGACTTTCAATAAGTAATAATAGTTTAAAAAAATTTTTTGAAAGTAAAAATGTTGATTTAGAACTTGCTTATAAAATTGGTCTTTTAAATAAAGGTGGAACAGAGTATTATGATGTGTTTAATGATCGTATAATGATTCCAATATTTAATCAATCTGGTAAATTATGTGGTTATACAGGAAGATGTTATTTAAAAGATGAAGAAAATAAATATGTAAACTCAAAAGAAAATGAAATTTATAAAAAAAGTGAAGTATTATTTAACTATTTTAATGCTAAAAATGAAATAAATAAGTTGAAGGAAATTGTTATTGTCGAAGGTAATATGGATGCAATAACTATGAGTACATATGGAATTAAACATGTATGTGCTTTAATGGGTGTTGTACTTACAAGTTATCAAATAGACTTTTTAAAAAAACAAAGACTTAAACTGATATTAATGCTTGATAATGATAATGCTGGTAAAACGGCTACCTTAAAAGTTGGGGACAATTTATATAATGCTGGTATTGATGTTAGAGTAGTAAGACTTTCTGGGGCAAAAGATCCTGATGAATATGTAAGGAAAAATGGAATTGAGGCTTTAAAAGATAATATTAGTAATGCAAGAAAGTTTATTGATTTTAAAATTGAGGCTTTAAAAGATAACTATGATTTATCATCAGTCGAAGATATTCAAAAGTATGTAAGAGATGTGCTTGATTCAATAAAAAATCTTAGTGATATTGAAAAAAGTATTATAATAAATCGTTTAAGTGAAACATATCATATAGATGCAAATATTTTAAAAAAGGATATTACATTTAATGAAAAACCAAAGGTGCAGCAGCCTATTATTAAACAAAAGAAAAAAAGTGGTTATGACCTTGCTGTTTCCAATATAATTTATGGAATGCTTCAGAATAAAGAATATTATTTTATCTTTGCAAATCGGCTTGGTTATTTAAAAAATAGAGTTGAAAGAATGACAGTTGCATATATAAAGGAGTATATTGATAAATATAATCAAATTGATATTGCAGGATTTTTAGATTATGTGGTAAAATATGAAGATGTTTATGCTTTTGTAAGTGATGTTTTATCTAATAATGATAAAGAAATATCAGAAAAATGGTTTCTGGAAGCACTTGATAGAGCAAATAATGAAATAGATAAAATGGATTTAAAACAAAAAAAATATAATGCACAAAATGAAATGGACGCAAATATGAAAATAAATGATGCCCAAAAGTGGCTTGAAAAAAGAAGAAAAATAGAGTATGAGGAAAGGATGTAGTAAATATGAAAGAAATTAAAACATTTAAAGAAAGGGAAGAAGAATTAATTAAAGAGGGGGAAGCCAAAGGTTATATTACTTATGAAATGCTTGCAGAAAAGTTAAAAGGGTTAGAAATTGATAATGATCTTTTAGATGAACTTTATAACAAATTACTTGAGCATAATATAACAGTTATATCAGGCGATGATGTATCCTCAAGTGGGGGAAATGTAGAAAAAGTACTCGAAGAAGTTAAAGATGAAGAAAATCTAATTTTAAATGACGAAGAAATTACTAAGGATGTAAATATTAATGATCCAGTAAGAATGTATTTAAAAGAAATAGGTAGAATTCCACTTCTTACACCTGATGAAGAACTTGCTTTATCAGAAAGAATTAATAATAATGATGAAGATGCCAAAAGAATACTTGCAGAAAGTAACCTTCGTCTTGTTGTATCAATTGCCAAAAGATATGTAGGAAGAGGTCTACTTTTCCTTGACCTTATTCAAGAGGGTAACATTGGTCTTATGAAAGCAGTAGATAAATTTGACTCTAACAGGGGATATAAATTTTCTACTTATGCTACTTGGTGGATTAGACAAGCAATAACAAGAGCCCTTGCTGATCAAGCTAGAACAATTCGTGTACCAGTACATATGGTTGAAACAATTAATAAAATGGTAAGAGTTCAAAGACAATTAACACTTGAACTTAATAGAGAACCTTCTGAAGAAGAAATTGCTAAAAAAATGAATGTTAGCATTGATAAGGTTCGTGAAGTAATTAAAATTAGTCAAGATCCGGTTTCACTTGAAACACCAATTGGTGAAGAAGATGATTCTCATTTAGGAGATTTTATCAAGGACGAAAGTTCACTTTCACCAGAGGAATATACCGAAAATGAAATCTTAAAAGAGGAAATTGATGATGTACTTCAAAGCCTTCAACCAAGAGAGCAAGAAGTATTACGTCTTCGTTTTGGACTTAAGGATGGTACTTGTCATACTCTTGAGGAAGTCGGTAAAAAGTTTAATGTAACAAGAGAAAGAATTCGTCAAATTGAGGCAAAAGCCCTTCGTAAATTACGTCATCCTTCAAGAGCTAAAAAACTAAGAGATTTTATGGAGGAATAATGAAAAGCCTTCGCCTTGAGGCGGTAGCATCACTTGTAAAAGAAAATTCTAATGTTTTAGATGTTGGAACAGACCATGCATATTTGCCAATTATTTTATCTAAGTCTGGAAAATGTCAAAGTATAATTGCAAGTGATGTATCAAATAATGCTCTTTCTTATGGAGAGGCTAATTTAAAAAAATATCATATTACTAATGTAAAGTTAGTATTATCTGATGGACTTAAAAATATAAGGGATAAATATGATACTTTAACAATTTGTGGTATGGGAACATACACTATAATTGATATTTTGAAAAGTGGTTATTTACCAGAAAATATTATTATAAGTTCAAATAATGATTTATATACTTTAAGATGTTATTTAAATAGTATTGAATATAAAATTAATAAAGAAATAATAGTTTATGAAAACGGAAAATATTATGACATTATTTCATATGAAAAAGGTAAAGAAAAACTTTTTTATTATCAAAAAATGTATGGTAAAAGTAACGATAAAAATTACTTAAAATATTTACTTCATAAAGAAACTCATATTTTTAAAAAGAGTAAAAACTTTAAAACACTTAAAAATATTATCTATTTATTTATAAAAACTATTTAAAAAATGTGGGGTTATTAATAAGACTACTTTCTATAGTAGTTTTTATTGTGGAAGAATTTACCTCTTTTGTACTTTCACTTACTTTAGAACCTCGGTTTAGAGAATTTAATATTTTTGGTAGATTTTTAGCACTTCCAATCATTGGCTTTACACTTTCATAAAGGGGAATTACTTCTTTAGCAATATTAATTGATTTAGAAAGACCAGATAATACTTTAGCTAAAGTTATTCCCGAAGATATTACATTTGAAAACATATTTTTTCACCTATTTAATTATATGATAAAAGTTTATTAAATGTTTCAAAAAACATAGACAATAGTAATTATTTTTGATATATTTAATTTGCTCGGAAAAAATAAGTTCTTTATATGTAATAAAATGACTTTAAAATCACACACCTTAGAAAGGTATATAACTATGTTTAATAATCTTTACTCTAATTCAGGATTCCTACTTGATTTAGCTTTTAAAAAAATATTTCTTGAAACACCACAACTACTTAACTATGTATATAATTATACCTTAGAATTACTTGATCTACCAATAGACAATAGTATTCATTTACTTGATAACAATGTAAATGATAATATAAATATTAAAAATAGAGAATCAGATTTACTTTATGAATCAGATAATTATTTAGTAAATATCGAAGGCAATTGTCAAACTTCAATAAGTGTTAATTTAAAAACTTATCATATCTATGTGCTTTACTTTTAAGACAGGTAAAACCTAGTGATGCGGATAAAGTTAAAAAAGTATTGCAAATTAATATAAATAATAAAAGTCCGTTTAAAACAAAAAATTTTATAAATATAACTGAATTAATTGATAGTATAACTAATGAAGTAAGAAATGAACTTTTTTTTATAGTCGATTTTAATCTTGAAAATAGTTATAATATGACATATAATGAAATTGCTAGTTTACCGGGTGATGACCCAAGAAAGATATTTTATGTATTTACAAGTGAAAATAATGATAAATATTATGAGTTATATAAAAATAATAAACTAGGTCAATTAATATTAAGGAGGATGGAATATATGGTAGAAAATTTTGATGCAATATTTTATTATGATATAGATAAATTTAATGAGCAAGTAGCCAAAGAAGTTGGTTTTGAAGAAGGTAAAACTGCAGGAATGGCTATTGGTATAGACAAAGGCAAAAAAGAAATAATTTTAAATCTACTAAAAGCAGGGATGAATGAATTAGATATTATGAAGTACTTAGGTATCACTGAAAGTGATCTTGAGGAAATTACAAAGTGTAAGTAAATAACTTATACTTTTTTTGTTAATATTAATTTGTACCCCTAGAATAATAAAAAAAATTATGGTATACTTTTTTATAGTAGGGAGATTGCAATGGAAGAAGCAAAGAAAAAAAATAATATAATATTAGACTTTATTACCTCATTTATATATATACCTGTATATTCATTACTTGGAATTAAATTCATTTTATGGGATATGTGGGTAATGCTATTTAATTATTTTGCTTGGCAACTTGATAAAACGGTTAATGGAAAAGCCGATAAAGTTGAAACTAAAGAAGAGCAAGAACTTTTATATCAAAAAACTAAAGGTAGAAAGAAAAAGAAACAAAGAGTATATAATTATAGTAAAAGAACTTTAGCAAGATATGAAAAAATGAAAATAGAACTTGCTAACGACTTAAGAACAAGTGGAGCCACTCGCAGTAAAACACCAAATGTTTATCAATTTACGGTAAGAAATGTTCAAGGTGATGGTCAAATATTTACGGCTACAATGTCTGGGCTTTCTAAACTTGATATTAATGCATTTTTAGTAAATAAGGGTTATGAAGTTTATCAAATAAAAACAAGTAAGTTAATCAATTTTTTAAATGCAGATTCTTCATTTATATCAAGAGAAATGTCTAAAAAAGATTTAATATTCTTTTTAACACAGCTTTCCACTTATTTAAAAGCGGGTATTACTTTAAATGAAGGTATGAAAATATTAACTACGCAAATGAATAAAAATAAGAATAGGCAGAGAGTATTTGAATCAATTTGTTATGAACTTCAACTTGGAGAAACATTCTCAAATGCCCTTGCAAAACAAGGTAATTTATTTCCAGCACTTCTTATTAATATGATAAAGGCTGCTGAGGCGACAGGTACTTTGCAAGAAACTTTGGATGATATGGCTAATTACTATACCGAAGTTAATAATACACATAAAGAAATGGTTAGTGCTTTGACATACCCAGCAATTATAATGATTTTTGCTGTAGCAGTAGTAACGTTTATCGTGGTTTACGTTGTTCCTCAGTTTTCAACTATCTATGATACAATGGGACTTACTGTAAGCGGTATGACACTATTTTTAATAAATTTAAGTGCTTTTTTAACAAATAATTTATTTTTGGTTATTATGATTTTGGTGGCCTTAATTTTAGTAAATGTTATAATGTATAAAAAAGTTAAAATGTATCGAGTATTTATTCAAGAAATAACAATGAAATTACCGGTTATTAAAAATATTATAATATATAATGAGATTGCTATTTTTGCTAAAACATTTGCCTCACTTTTAAGAAATAATGTATTTATTACGGAGAGTATGGGAATACTTAGTAAAATTACCAATAATGAAATATATAAAGCAATTATGTATAAAACAATTGATAATATAGTTATGGGTGAAAAAATATCTGATGCCTTTAAAGACCACTGGGCTGTTCCAGATGTCGCTTATTATATGATAGTTACTGGTGAATCCACTGGTCAACTTGCGGATATGATGCAAAAGGTAAGTGATTATTATCAAGTTATGCATAAAAATACAGTTAATGCTTTAAAGAGTTTAGTAGAGCCAGTAATGATTGTCTTTTTAGCAATTGTAGTTGGTGGTATCTTACTTGCGGTAATTGTTCCAATGTTTAGTGCATATAATCAAATTTTATAAGAGGAATTTATGGAAGTATTATTATTTATAATTGGTGCGTGCTTAGGGTCTTTTTACCTTGTTGTGGGTAAAAGACTTCCTATAAACGAAGATATACTTTTTTCAAGAAGTAGATGTGATAAGTGTAAGAAAAATTTAAAATGGTATGATTTAATACCTATTTTTTCTTATGTATTTTTGAAAGGAAAATGTAGATATTGTGGTGAAAAAATTAGTCCTATTAATTTAATTGTCGAAATATCTATGGGACTTTTGTTTGCTTTAGGCTATCATTTTATACCAATTGGCTATAATTTTTATGCATATTTGGTACTTACTAGTTTAATGATACTTATTTTTATTTCTGATTTTTCATATTATATTATTTTAGATTCACCACTTATAATATCAAGTATTTTACTATTTATATTAAAATTTATCTATTTTGGATATAAAGATGCTTTATTAAGTTTAATAAGTGGAATATTTCTTTTTCTTGTTATGTATTTGATAAAAATTATTGGTGATAAAATTTTCAAAAGAGAAAGTCTTGGTGGGGGAGATATTAAACTTGCCTTTGTTATTGGCTATACCTTAGGATTTAGACTTTCACTTATTGCTTTAATATTATCATCATTTTTGGCACTTCCTTATTCAGTTGCCTCATTAAAACTACAAAAAAATAATGAAGTACCATTTGGACCTTTCCTAGTATCTTCATTATTTATAGTTTTTCTTTTTCAAGATAAGTTTGTTAATATTTTAGGTTTATTTTAACTTGCAAGGTAAGCAAGAAGTCCCGCAACTACAGAACCAACCATTAATATTAATAATGACCACGCAATAAATTGTTTATCTTTCTTTCTCATATTAATTCCTTTCTTTAATTAAATCGAAACCCACACTCATCCTTGAGTACATTAATAATAACATATATTTTTCACTTTGTAAATTACTCAATTTGAGTAATTTTTTAAAAATTATTTTAAAATGTATAATTTTAGTATTTATCTAGTATTATTTTTTATAAATTATAACTTTTTTGAATACAAATAAATTAATTATTTTACATTGCTTTACAAAAACGCATGTAAATACTTTACAAAAAATAATTTGCCTAATATATGCCAAAAATTAGGCATTTTTTAATTTTTTAAAAAAAACTTTTTAAAAAAAGGAGGAAATCATAAATTTTCCGGTAATAAATATATATGAAAGGAGGAATTTATGATTAAGAAATATTTGAATACTTTTCTAATAAGTTTTGTTATATTACTTATTATTATTCAGTATGGATTATTTGTTTATTTTTACTATGTAAAAAGCTTTAAAAGTGAAAATGCGAGTCAAGTTCAGGAAAGTGTTGAAACATTTGATGAAGAACCTAATGAAAAAGAAAAACTTTCAGAATTTTATGTAGAAATAAAAGGTGCTGTAAATAGTCCTGGAGTATTTAAAGTAACTAGTGATAACATTATTAATGATGCTATAAATATGGCTGGTGGCTTAAAAAATAATGCTTATACTAAAAATATTAACTTAAGTAAAAATGTTTCAAAAGAAATGGTAGTATATGTTTATACAAATTATGAATATAGTTTACTTAATACTAAAGAAGAAAAAACTACTGAATGTAATTGTCCAAAACAAGATATTTCTGCTTGTACTGATAAGGGAGCATCAATTATAACTAGTGATGAAAATAAACCCGAAGAACTTCCAGATAGTAATAGTGAAGTGGAAAATAGTAAAGTAAATATTAATAATGCCACAAAGGAAATGCTAACATCTTTATCTGGAATAGGTGATGCCAAAGCTCAAAAGATTATTGATTATCGTAATGAAAATGGTTTATTTAAATCTATTGAAGATATTAAAAATGTAACAGGAATATCAGAAAAGTTATTTGAACAAATCAAAGAGTTTATTACAATATGAAAAAAGTTTTAAACTCTTTCCTATTTTATTTAATAATGGGAATGATTTTAAGTATTTTTGTCATTTTAAAAGTATACGTAATAAAATATAAATCAGTTTATCAAGATAAAGAGTACACACTAACAGGAAAAGTTTCTAAAGTAGTTTTAAGTGAGGGCAAAGTAAGTTTTGTTTTAAAATCATCAGAAAATATTCAGATGTTTTACTATGATGATTTTAATTTAAATGATGGTGATGAAGTAACTGTTAATGTAGTGCTTTCTTCGCCAAATAAAAATACTGTACCAAATACATTTAATTATCAAAAATATTTATACAATAATGGTATTTATAAAGTTGGCACTGTAAATAAAATCGAAATAGTTAAGAAAAATATAAATATCTTAAATAATTTAAAAAGTTCTCTTTCTAAAAGATTTTCATTTAATCCATATTTAAAACTGTTTATTCTCGGAGACAAAAAGGGTATTAATGAGAGTTATAATTACTATAAAGATATAGGAGTTGCTCATCTTCTTGCAATAAGCGGTATGCACGTTGGCGTATTTGTATCAATAATGCGTAAGTTATTATTTTTTCTTTCTAAAAAAAGTCAAAATAAAATTATTAGCATAGTTTTACTTTTTTATGCATTTTTAACGGGTTTTACAGCCTCAATCCTTAGAGTAGTAGTATTTTTTATAATTAATAGTATAAATAAAGATTATGATTTTAAACTATCTAGAATGAAAGTTTTTCTTTTATCATTATATTTACTTATTTTAATTAATCCATTTTTTATAACTAATGTTGGTTTTCTATATTCATTTGCTTGCTTTTTTACAATGATTATCATAAATAAATATTTACATAAAAATTATTTTAAGAATTTATTTATTATTACTTTTTATATGACACTTTTTACACTTCCAATTACAGTGAGTTTAAATTATGAAATTAATTTAATGGTATTTGTTTCTAACTTCTTGCTTATTCCTTTTGTAAGTTATATTCTATTCCCATTTGCCCTTGTTACGGTGTTATTTAAGTTTTTAAATCCTGTATTTACATTTTTAACTTTTATAATGGAAAAAGTAGCGTATTTTTTTAGTATGATTAATTTTACTAAAATAATTATTCCGAAAACAAGTATAGTTTTAATTATAATTTATTATGTATTATTAATTTCTTTTATATATTTTAATAAGAAAAGATATTTAGTTTTTTTAATAAACTTAATTATTATTATAAAAATTATTCCTTTTTTTAATCCTTTTGCAAATATAATATTTTTAGATGTTTCTCAAGGTGATAGTATGCTTTATATAACTAAAAATCAAAGTAAAGTATATATGTTTGATACCGGAGGAATTAGAAACAGGAGTGTTAGTGACAATACTTTAATATATTTAAAAAGTTTAGGCATAAGCAAAATCGATTATTTAATACTCACTCACGGAGATTTTGATCATTGTGGCGATGCCGAAAATGTAATAAATAAATTCAAAGTTAAAAATGTTATTTTTAATAATGATGGATTCAAAACTATAGAAAAAAATATAATAAATATTTTAAATAAAAAAAGAATTTCATATTACCAAAGTAAAGATATAAGTTTACCTAATATTACATTTTTAAATTCAAAGTTGTTTGATAATGAGAATGATAACTCTATTGTTACCTTAATTAATGAATCTGGTATAAAATTCCTTTTAATGGGTGATGCTGGAAAAAACGCCGAAAATGCTATTATGAATAAATATAATTTAAAAAATATTACTTTTTTAAAAGTGGGCCATCACGGTTCAAATACCAGTAGTAGTGAAACTTTTATTAATTACATAAAACCTAAATACAGCATTATAAGTGTTGGTAAGAAAAATAGGTTTGGTCATCCTAAAAAAGAGGTTTTAGATACTTTGAAAAATACAAAAATATATAGAACAGATCATAATGGCAGCATAGAGGTTTTAATAAATAAAAACAAGTATAAAATTAATATATATAGTCCATAAAAAAGTAAAAGCGAATTATTGCTTAAACTTTAATTGATGCTTTAGAAAGTTCTATAGAAGCAAATATAAGCTATGATATAACATATTTTTAATATATCATTTTCATAAATGGTAATTGTTATATTTTAAATGTGCAAAGTAGTAAATGATGATTATATTAATATATAACTACTGAATTATTGATAAACAAAATAATTATAGCTTAATATTGTCATTAACCGAAGATTAATGTATAATATATCACATCAAGGAGGGTTTATGGAGTATAATTTTGAAGGTTTAGAAAAGGAGCAAAAGTTTATAGTGGCTTCAAAAATATTGAGAGAAAATCTTAGAATTGATGAAGAATATTTTCATTCAAAGGAAGCAAAAGATGAACTTTATAGACAATATTTAGATTTAGTTAAGAAGTTATGCGTTTCCACAAAAGGTGCATTTAATACAAAAAATGGAATGGTCATTCTTTCTATGCTGTTAAATGAGTATAATGCATCTAGAGAATATAGTGATTTAATAAATGCCTACAATTTAATTTTAGAAAATTATCATAATTTAGCAAATGAATTAAACATTAATACTACTTTTGATTTATCAGTAATGTGTTCATATCTTTTATGGAATGGCTATTTTTCAAAAACAAAGTCTCATATATATGATGCAAAAAATAGAAAAGTAATTCTTGGCTTACCATTTGAGGTAATAAATGGTGGAGGAGTATGCTATGAATATTCTATTTTATTAAAGGATTTTTTAGATAAATGTTCAAAAGAATCTGGTGTATTATTTTGCAAATTTCCTTTTAATGATAGTAAAATGAAACGTAATTATAAACCAAATATTGAACGAAATTTTATAGATAATGAAAATAATAAATTATTAGAATATATTTTAAATATTATAACTAATTCAACTGGAAATCACGCTGTCACTCTAATCGATGAAAATGGCCAAAACTATATATATGACTTAACTAATTTAGCATTCTTTAATATCATTGATGCAAAATCCGCAGCTATAGTGGATGGTAATGGCAAACTTAAGCTTAAACCAACAATCAGCACTATGATTTGTGGTTCAAAAGGAAACTTAATTGAAAATTTATATGGCCAAGAAAAATTTGTAATCGAAGAAGAACAAGTTAAAGAGTGGTTTGAAAAAAATATTGACTTATTAAATGGCAATATACCTCTTTTAAATGATGCATATGATAATGCTCACTCATATATGGAAACAATTAGTGCAGGGATGTCAAGAATTAAAACTAAAAAATCAAAATAATATTATAAATAACGAGGCATATTTTATTTGACATAAAACTATAATGCAATATATAATATTCTTAAGGAGGGTATATGACTCAAAAAGAAATGGTTGAAACTATGTTCGAAAATTTGCATAATGCTGTAGGAACAAATGTTGAATGCAAAATGTGGTGGGATGAAAATCTTATGACTATAAATGGAACTTTAAGTGAAGTTACAGACTATGATAAAATTTGTGTAAAGGGAATTAACTTACCATTTATAGGGTTAGGCAAAGCAATTTTCTATGTTAAAGGAGAAAATGGAATGCTTTATTTAAATCCAATGATGAAAGACAAATATGAAAATAAACCATATTATTTTGTAAATGAATATCGTCGTGTTTTTTTTGGCGAAGAAAAACAAATTGATGAACTTTCAAGATAAATTACCTTAAAAAGGTAGTTTTTTTTATTAAGAGTGATATAATACTAATTACTTTGGGGGAATTATGAATATAGATGAAATAAAACTAAACTATTATTTAAGTACAAATAAAAAACATTTATATAAACTAAAACACGATTCACATTTTTTAAAACTACTTGGGAAAAATATAGATTTTATTAATGATACAATTTTAGATAATGTTTTAAATGATATTAATGCTGTTATTGATTTTCTTCTTTATGTTAAGACAGATGAAAATAAATATAATTTTTTGCTTATTCCTAAAATAAGACAAATTTACTTTAAAAATACATATCAAGATATTTTGTTTAGTGATAATTCTTATTATGATAAACTTTATTTAAAACTTTCTGATGAAGAAAAAGATAAATTTTATATGTATATTAAAATAAGTTATCTTCCTACATTTTTAAAAAATAATTTTAATATTATTGGTAAAGAAAAAGTATTTTATATTCTTATGAACTATCAATTTGATGATAAAGTTTATGAAATGTTTTTAAGTATGTTTGAGTGTAAAATTAAGATAAAAGGTTTACTTCTTAAAATAAAAGATTATAATGTTAAATGTAAATACTTTGATATTCTTCCTATTTATGAGCAAAAAAGATGTATACCTTATTTACCAAATAGACTAGATTACATTAATAATAAAGAATTACTTCCATATATTATTGCTGCGGAAGGTAATGAAAAATTAATATTTAAATATTATAATGATTTATCTTATAATGATAAATTAACTGTTTTAGAAAATATAAAATATGATAATGATTTGCAAATATATTTACTTAATCACTCTGGGTTTGATAAAAAGGAGTATCTATCTGCTTTAAGAGTTATATTGGGCATTATTCACGATCCAAAAACTATCGCGGATTTATATGAAAAAATAGATATAAATGTTGTTAAAAAAGTGCAAGGTGATTGTATGCCTAACACAAGTGATAACTTTTATATGGACTATAATATTGATAAAAAAATTAAATTTGGTGTAGAATTAGAATGCTCTAATATGTATAATGATTTGCTTTTAAAGTTTAAAAAGTTTGGAGGGTGGAATATAGTTTCTGAGGAATCAGTAAAAAATGGTATTGAATTTACTTCACCAGTTTATCATTATGATAAAGAAAGTTTGCAAAATTTAAAAGATATGTGTGCATTTTTAAATAATAATGAGTTTAATTATAGCGATGATGCAGCGGGTCATATTCATTTTGATGTTCATATATTTAATAATGTTAAAGAGTTAATGACATTTTACAAAATATTTTGTAATGTCGAGGACATCTTATATTTGATTTTTAATAGGCCAAATTCTTTTATTCGAAATAATATTAATACTTATGCTATTCCTTTATCTAATAGATTAAATAAAAATATTGTTAACTCTTTTCATCCAAAGTTTTCTTCGATAGAGCAGTTTACTTCCTTTGTTCATTATTCTCAATATGGTAGACACTCTAGTATTAATATTAATAACGTTTATGAAAATACTAAAAATACCATTGAAATAAGAATTCCAAATATAGAAATGAATTTTGAATATTTACACGAAAATATAATGCTTATTTGTTATTTAATTATGATTTCAAAAAAGATTGCTAATGAAGATAAATATAGTAAAAATAATATTTTGGTTAATTTATTAACTGTTGATATGACTATAGAAAAAAGAAAAGATATTTTATTAAAACTTTTATTTTCAGATAATAATTATTTACATAATATTTTTGATTATCGTTTTAAGAGAAATATTGAGGTTAATAAAGACACAACATTTATCAAGGAAAATACTTCCCATCTAACTTTTTAAGGTAATCTATGTTTATAGACAATTTTTTAAATTCATTAAATACTAAAAGTGATAATGCTTTATTTTCTTTTTTGAATTCCCTTGCAACGAAATGTTATATTGATTATTATTTTAATATTTTATTTAAACTTAATTATGAAATAAATTTTAATGATGAATCTTTTTATGATAAACTTTTACAAAATGAAATTAGTTTTAAAACATATTTAATCATCCTTAAAGGAATAACAAATGAAAATATAAAATTAAAGTATACATTAGTTTTTATTGAAAAATTTTCCTTTAACGATGATTTTTTATACGATATTTATAAAACCTTTAATAATGATGCAAACTATTAATATCGCATATTTTATGTAATGAATTTATAACTAATATTACTAGGAAATTTAAAAAAATTAAGTGTGAAAAATGTGGCTCAACACAATTTAATTATTCGTATAACTATAATATTAACCGACTCTGCACAAATTAGCTCTATAAAATATGGTTAACTTCATAAAACTATTTATGGGGGTAAGGAGGAGGTCTGCCTATTAAACTAAAAAACTATAAAAATATATTAAATAATTATTAATCTAAATAATATTTTTCATTTACAGTATATAAATTTAGTACATGAATTTTATGGAAAAAGGGCTTGAAAATCACTCAAAAAAATGGTTAAATTAAAATAGATATAAGGTAAATACAAGGGTTCTCTTTCTCAAATGTTTAAGATAAGAGAAAAATGACCCAAGTATTTATAAGGGATTGGAGTGATATTATGAAAAATAAAAAGGTATATGTAATTTTAATAGTTCTTATTTTAATTGGAAGTATATTTTTAACTTATAATATTTATCAAAATAAAAATAAAGTAATTAAAACTAAAAAAAATAAACAAAATAATTTAGCAATAATGATTAAGGAAGATGGAGCAACTGATTATACAAAATCAAATTCAAAAGATATACCTAAAGGAAATTATGTATTAAATAGAGATAAAAGTTATTGCAAAAATAATGGTAAAATAGGTAATTATGATAGCTCTTTAGGTAAGGTTAGTTTTTTATTTATAGGTTCAGATAACTGCTATTTATATTTTGATTATAAAGATAATCCGCCAGAAATATTAAATGTTTCGGTAACTGGTAAAATATTAACTGCAGATTTAACGGATGATAATAATTTATCAGGATATGCAGTAAATACGAGTAATGTTACTCCATCCTCTTGGACTAGTATTTCCGGAAAAAACTATAAATTAAATATTACAATTTCTACTCCTGGTACTTATTATTTATGGGTAAAAGATAATTCAAATAATATAACTAAATATGAAAATATTATTATAAATAAAACCGCTAGTGATATTATTGTTGCAAAATCCGAGACGAATTATTCAATTGTTTCAGAAAATGGGCTTAGATATGAGGGTGCTAGTCCTGATAATTACATATGTCTTGATAATAATACAAGTGGCAGTTGCTCAAATACTAATTTATTATTTAGAATAATAGGCCTATTTGAGGAGGAATATTCTTTGGATGGGACAAATAGTGCCGGTAAAACTAATATGATTAAAGTTATTAAACCAACTCATTATGCAACTTCGTATTGGCATTCATCAAGAAATAATGATTGGTCAAATTCAGATATTAAAAAAGCATTAAATGAAACATACTTGACTGAACTTCTTTCATTAAATAGCAATATTGAAAATAAAATTGTAAATGCAAAATGGTATTTAGGAGCTAAAGATACTAGTGACACTAACGACACAAATAATTCTGTTAACAATTATTATAGTGATGAACGTTCTACTGAATATATATTATATAACCGAAGTGCATATGCTTTTGCAAAAGTTGGATTATTATATCCGAGTGATTGGGGATATGCTGCAATTTATACTAAATGTAGTCGAAGCTGGTCAATGTTTGTAACTGGATACGGAAAATATTCAGGATGTGATTCAAATAATTGGCTTGGCTATAGTAGTAATGAATGGTTATTAACACCTCAAGTTTCATATGAAGCAAGCGCTGCAGTTAAATCAACAAAAAGATACGTTGATAAATATGATGTAAATGGTTATAAATTCGCATATCGTCCAGTATTATATTTAGATGCAAGTTATGCAATGATTGGATCTGGCACTGAATCTGATCCATATCGTTTGGTGTAAAATAAATTGACTATACCAAATAAATATAGTAAAATAATTATATTGATTGGGGGAAATATGAAAGAAAAATATTTAATAATAAATGCTGGAAGTTCTTCACTTAAATTTTCACTTTATGAGATGCCTGATAATATTGAAATAGTTAATGGAATAGTGGAAAAAATAGGTGAGAGTGATAGCTCATATACACTTAAATTTAATGGTCAAAAGATTAAAAAGTCTAAAGAAATATTAGATCATGAATGTGCTGCAAATGTAATGATGGAAGAATTATTACAAGATCATTTTATTAATGATATAAGTGAGATTGCTGGTGTAGGTCATAGAATACTTCATGGAGGAGAATTTTATGATAGTTCTGTACTTATTGATGAAGAAGTTTTTGAAAATATTAAATCACTAACTAAACTTGGACCACTTCATCATCCAGGAGAACTTGCGGGTATTTCGAGTATAACTAAAATTATGCCTAGTGTACCTCAAGTTGCAGTATTTGATACATCTTTTCATCAAACAATGCCTAAAGAAAACTATTTATATGCTGTACCATATTCTTGGTATACTGAAAATGGTGTAAGAAAATATGGCTTTCATGGAACATCTCATAGATATATAACTGAAAGACTTAAGGGTATTTATGGAGAAAATGTAAATGCAATTATTTGTCATATTGGATCTGGTGCAAGTATATCTTGTATAAAAGAAGGAAAATGCTATGATACCTCAATGGGACTTACTCCTTTAGATGGACTTGTTATGGGAACTAGATGTGGTTCAATAGATCCATCAATTATAGATTATATTAGCAAAGAAAGAGGACTTACTATAGCTGAAATTAATGAAATATTAAATAAGAAAAGTGGTCTTTTAGGAATGTGTGGTAAAAATGACTTTAGAGATGTAACTGCACTTGCGGAAAGTGGAAATGAAAACGCTATAAATGCCATTAAAATAATGGAAAATTCAATTGCTAAATATATTGCAAATTATTATGTAGAACTTAGTGGAAATGTTAATGCATTAGTATTTACTGCTGGATGTGGTGAAAATGCAAGTAGTTTAAGAAAAGATATTATGGAAAAAATATCTTGTATAGGCGTTAAACTTGATGAAAACATGAATAACAAAATCGCCGGATTTAAAGACATTCATGAAGGAATTATCTCACAAGTTGGTTCATCTTTTGATTGTTTAGTAATTCCAACTAATGAAGAATATATGATATTAAATGATACTTATAATATAATTAAAGATAGAAAAAATGTTAGGGTGCTAGAAAAGAAAATTAATGCATAAAATATATCTCGAAGCAAAAGATGCATTAGAGTATATTAAAGAGTCTATTGAAGAATCAAAAATTAAATCAATAGATATAAAAAATGCAAGGTATCATCATAATTCAGATTATCAAAATGCACCCTCAATAGTAAAACATGGTTTATTACCAATTGGAGAGTTACATAGTTTAGGAGTTAAAAATTTCACTGATAAATTTTTGAAATTAAGTGATGATATAACAAGCCATATTAATGGTAATGATGGGATATCTTTGTCTGTTGTTGGCCTTAAAGACCTTTATAAAGATGAAGATGAGTATGATCCTTTTGTACCACATAATGTTGATTTTATTATTTCTAATAATGTTAGAGCATATCGAAATACAACTCATTATGGAAATGAATTTATATGTTCTGAACCTATAAATAATAATTTAATTAGGGCTATAGATTTTAGAATTCTTATGCTTATAAATAATCTTCTTGATAATAAACTTACTGGTAATACTGAACAAGTAAAAATGATTCTTGAAAAATATAATGCACTTAAAAAAGTTTGTGAACAAATGAAAAAAGCAAATTTAGATGCTTATTTAAGAGAGATGTCTATTGAAAAAAGTACTTTAGATTATGAAAAAATGGCATCTAATCCATATTTAAAATTAAAGAAACAAGAAAGATAATTTTCTGTTTTTTTTATAGACATTTTTTTAAAAATCTAGTATAATTTTCTATGTAAGAATAGGAAGGTGGATTATGTTTGAAGGAAAAGTTGCTATAGTAACTGGTGGAGCAAGTGGAATTGGTTTTGCCACTGCTAAAAAACTTATTTTAAAAGGAGCTACAGTTGTTATATGTGATATAAATGATAATATTGAAGATATTGCATCATATTTAGGAAATAGATGTTATGGTATTAAATGCGATGTTTCTAAAGAAGATGATGTTAAATTAGTAGTGGAAACTACATTAAAAAATTATCATAAAATTGATTTTTTAGTGGCTAACGCAGGTATTGGTGGAAGTGCTAATAAACCACATGAACTTTCTTTTGAGGATTATAATAAAGTTATTAGTGTTAATCAAAATGGTATATTCTTATTTAATAAATATGTAATTAGCTCTATGCTAGAAAATGGTGGTGGTGCTATTGTTAATACATCCTCAATGTTTGGAGTAGTGGGAACAAATAGTGCATTTGCATATTCTGTTAGTAAAGGAGCAATAAATAATATGACAAGAAGTTTAGCTCTTACTTATGCCAAAGATAATATAAGAGTTAATGCAGTTGCACCTGGTTATGTTGATACACCAATTTTAAAAGATGTTCCAAAAGAATATAAAGATGTAATGGCATCAAGTATTCCAATGGGAAGACTTGGCAAAGATAGTGAAATAGCGGACCTTATATGTTATTTATTAAGTGATGAAGCATCATTTATAACTGGTGATATAGTAAGTATTGATGGTGGATTTACTGCTGCATAAAAAATTTGCTATTTACAAATTGTAATTAATTTGATACTATTAGTTTGGACGCGAGAGTATGAATAGGAGTTAGATTTAACTTCTATTTTTTAGTGCAAGGAGGAATTATGTTAAAACTAGAAAATATTACAAAAATTTATGAAGGAAAAAACTTTAAACAAATTGCTTTAAATGATGTTACTTTAGCGTTTCGTAATAATGAATTTGTATCAATATTAGGGCCAAGTGGATCTGGTAAAACAACACTTTTAAATATAATTGGTGGTCTTGATAAATATACTTATGGAAACTTGATTATTGATGGTGTAAGTACAAGAAAGTATAAAGAACGTGATTGGAATAATTATCGAAGTAAAAAAGTAGGTTTTATTTTTCAAAATTATAATTTAATAAACCATCAAACAGTACTATCTAATGTACTTCTTTCATTAAATATTGCTGGTAAACCTAAAAAAGAAAGTATAAAACTTGCTAAGAAAGTTTTAAATGATGTAGGACTCGAAAACTATATTAAAAAGAAACCTAAACATCTTTCCGGAGGTCAAATGCAAAGAGTGGCTATAGCAAGAGCATTAGTAACAAACCCAGATATTATACTTTGTGATGAACCTACAGGAGCTCTTGATAGTCAAACATCAATCCAAATTATGGAACTTTTAAAGGAAATTTCTAAAGAAAAACTAGTAATAATGGTTACTCACAATGTTACCTTAGCAAATAAGTATTCAGATAGAGTAATTGCTTTAAATGATGGAGTTATTACTTATGATACAAGTCCTTATGAAGTAGAAAATTACTCTTTAAAAAAAATTAAAAATAAAGGAAAAACAATGAATAAATTTACATCTCTTTCTTTATCCTTTAATAATTTACTTACAAAAAAATCAAGGACTTTATTAACTTCTTTCGCAGGCTCTATCGGTATAATTGGTATTGCTTTAGTACTTTCTTTATCTAAAGGTACTCAAAAATATATTAATAAAATAGAAAAAGAAACATTTTCTAAATACCCAATTTCTATTATGGAAAATTATATTGACTATCAAAATATGTTTGATAAAGAAAAAGAAAGTTGTAAAAATGGTAGTATTTGCTCTATAAATGATTTAACAAATAATGTAGTTAATGATAATAAAATAAATAGTATATCTAAATTTTCTAATATTTTAAAACAAAATTATGAGAATATTAATAATTATACATTAGATATAAATTATAACTATAATATAGATTTAAATATTTATAAAGATAATAAAATAATAGAAAATTCATCTTTATATTTCAAAGAGTTTTTTGACTTTAATAGTCCTTTGTTAAAGGAATATACTTTAATTTATGGAAAACTACCTGAAAAATATAATGAAATTGTTATTGTTACTGATGAAAATGGTAAACTTCCTTTGTCCCTTATGAAAAGTTTATTTATAAACAAAGATATAGATTTAAGTAAAAATATTAATATTTCTTATGAAAAAATAATTGATTCAAAGTTTAAATTAGCACCAGAAACTTCTTATTATATATATGAAAATGATACTTGGCAGTATATAAAAAATAATCAAGATAAAATAAATGATATTCTTGCTAAAAGTATAAATTTAAAAATTACTGGTATTTTAAAATTAAATAAAGATGCTGTTATAAGTGAAAGTGGATTTATTGGTTACTCTAAAAAATTAATTAATTATTTAAATGATGAAGTAAATTCTTCGAATATTAAAAAATCTATTTTGGAAAATAAAGATATTAATCCTTTGACAAATGATTTATATGATGAAAATATGACTTATGAAAAGTTATTAGAAAGTATTAATGTTAATGATAAAAACCCTATAAAAATTGATATTTATCCTAAAGACTATAAAAGTAAAGAAAAAATTGAAAGTATAATTAAAAAATATAATGAAGAAAATAGTAATGATAAAGTTTATTATACAGATTATTTAAAAGTCTTTATAAATAGTATAACAAGTTTAATTAAGATGATTACTTATGTTTTAACAGCTTTTATTGGCGTAAGTTTAATAGTTTCATCAATTATGATATCAATAATTACTTATATAAGTGTTTTAGAAAGAACTAAAGAAATAGGTATTTTAAGAGCACTTGGTGCAAGTAAAAAAGATATAAAAAATATATTTAAAGCAGAAACTATAATTATTGGTACTATTTCAGGATTTATTGGGGTAGGAGTAACACTTTTATTAGATAAAGTTATTGATAAAGTAATTAATAATTTAATGGGAATATCACATATAACTTATTTACCATGGGATTATATATTTTATTTAATATTAATTAGTATTGTACTTTGTTTAATATCAGGATTAGTTCCAGCGAAAATAGCAAGTAAAAAAGATCCAGTAATATCACTTCGTAGTGAATAATATAAATCATACACTTGTTAATAGAAGTTTATGATATAATTATATATAGATTGGTGTTATTGATAATGAACTATTAATAAAACTTTAGTAAAATTTATAGGAGGTTAATTTTTATGACAATAGTAGATAAAGAAGTATTAAAAAATGGAAATGTATTAAGAGGTTTAAGAGATAGAGTTTTAGATAATCCAAAAGTTGAAAATATTTCCCCATTATTAGCTTGCATGATAGATTCTGATTTATATGTACCAATGAATTTAAATATTTCAGTTGAGGATGCCAAGACATTTAAAAATTCAAAAGTAGGGGATAAGGTTTCACTAAAAAATAAAATGAAAATGAGACCTGATTGGTTAAAAAATGAAGATGATTCTGATGATTTGTTTCTTCCAGTTTTTTCTAGCGTTGATGAAGCTACCGAGGAATATAATAAAAACTTTTCATGGATTAATTTATCACTTGATGATTGTATAGAGTTTGTTAAGTCTAATGATAAATGTGTTGGTATAGTTTTAGATGCTTATACAAAACCGTTTGTTATAACTGGAGATTTGCTTAAAATATTAGAAGATATATTAAAAGATTACAGAAAAAATGAAGAAGATAAATAACAGTTTATCTCATGTGGTGATAAAAAAAAGAAAAGGGAGGTATTTTAAATGAATACTATTGATTATTTAATAACAGCTGATGGTGTAATTGAAAGAGGGATATTTTACAATTATATGCATAATTTAGGTTTTAAAGATAATATAAATCTTACAAGAGAATATATGATAAATAGTGATTATCCTTTTGGAGTTTGCTTGAAAAATAAGGAAATGATGGTAATTGAAAGTGCTACTAATTGTTATTTAATGCAGAAAAATAATAAAGTAAAAACTGTGGAAGAATTTAAAAAGATAATAAATCTATTAAATATAAAATAATAGAGATGATATAGCAAGTAATATAGAAAATTATTTCTTGAATTTGAAGTTGCTACAAAGAAAAAAGAACCAGTAATATCACTTCGTAGAAAGTAATATAATTATAGTAATGAAAAAGTTAAAAATATTACTTTTAATTATTGTTACTATTATGGCTTTGTATGGCATTATTATGATATATTCGGCATCAAGTATTTGGGCACAATATAAGTTTAGTGATGCATTTCATTTTGCAAAATATCAATTTATCTTTTTTATTATAAGTTTTTTATGTATGTTAATTGTTAAAAAAATTGACTATAATTTGTATAAGAAACATTCAAATAAAATTCTTTTGTTAAGTTTTATTTTATTAATATTAGTTTTAATTCCTGGCATTGGAACACTTAGAAATGGTTCAAGAAGTTGGTTTAAAATAGGACCATTTGGTCTTCAACCTAGTGAAATAGCTAAAATAAGTTTAATTATTTTCCTTTCAAAATATTTAGAGAAAAATCAAAATAATTTAAGTAATATTAAAAAAAGTATATTACCAGTTTTGGGAATTATTTTCTTATTCTTTGGACTTATCATGCTAGAACCTGATTTTGGTACAGGAATGGTTATTGTTTTATCACTTATGCTTATTTTATTTATAAGTGGTGTTAAACTTAAATTTTTTGCTTCATTAGGTATATTAGGAATTTTAGGAATAGCAGGGCTTATTATTATTGCACCATATCGTCTTAAAAGAATAATATCATTTTTAAATCCATGGTCAGATCCCTTAGGTAGTGGTTATCAAATTATTCAATCACTTTATGCTATAGGACCAGCAAGTCTTTTAGGGCTTGGTTTTGGTAAATCTATTCAAAAACAATTTTATCTTCCTGAACCGCAAACTGATTTTATATTTGCTATTATTTGTGAGGAATTTGGCCTTGTCGGAGCAATAAGCGTTATAATTTTATTTATTAGTTTATTTTATATTATTTTAAAAATATCATTAAAACAAAGTAATTTATTTGCAAAATATTTATCATTTGGGCTTGGCATGCAAATAATACTTCAGGCATCTCTTAATTTATGTGTAGTTACCTCACTTATACCAGTTACTGGAGTAACACTTCCATTTTTTTCTTATGGTGGAAGTTCACTACTTGTTAGTATGATAAGTATTGGAATAATCCTTAATATCTGTGAAAGTTAATAATTTTTATTTAGTTAATTATAAAAAATAATTTGAGTTTTTCAAATTATTTTTTTATTGTTCTTATAAAAGTATCACTTTCATTTGGAACAATTAATTTAGATTCTATTGCGTCAAGATAATCTAAATGAGTATATAAATCAAGTGAAATAATATTCTTATAATCCTCAATAGTTTTTTCTTTATTAATTTGATACTTATCATATAATTCTAATGCAAATAGGGAACTTATTACATATTTTGCAATATCTTCATATGAAGAGCTATATACTTTTCTTAGTTCTTCTTTAGTAATATTTTTATTTTGATATAACAATTTAAAAAAATGATTATCAATATTTTTAATTTGTTCTATATGTATAAATCTATTAATATTATATTTAAAATATAAATCTTTTGCTTCATTAATTAAGTTTTCTATTATTATTTTTTTTACTTCATTAATATCATCTTTATTAAAACCATTATTTACTAGATAATCACAAAGTATAAGTTCTAAGAAAACACTTTCTATTTCTTCGAAGTGTGTTCTTGCTTCATTATTATATAGTTTTGGATTTTTTTTCATATTTAATGCATGTCCATATTCATGTACTAGAGTAAATATATCCTCAATAGTTTTTGATCTAGTCATTTTTATTTTAATATTATCATTATTAAGATATGTTATACCAACAAAATTTCTAATTGGATTATTTGCTGCAAAAATAATATTTTTATCTTTATTAATAAATAAACTAATAAAATTACTAAAAAGTTCATCATCTAATTGTTTAAAAAATTCATATACTGTTTCAAATAATAATTTTGCATTTACTCTTTGATTAAAAAACTCTAATTGATATGAATTATAATTATTTTCCTTTAAAAAAGTACTTAAAAATTCTTCATAATAAAGTGAGTTTTCAACTTTAATATTATCTAAATATATTTTATTTCTTAAAAAGAACTTAGAAATGTGTTTATCATTTTCATTTTCTTTTTTTTCTACTATATTAATATTATTCATTATCATCTTTCTTTCTAATTAATTTTCTAACATTTTCTCCATAACTAATAGGAACTCCTATACTTTTTAAATATTCTTTTGATTTATTATTTTTACATAAAATTCTTTTATAAAGATAAAAGGCTTTTTCAGGATCTTTTAAATAAATATCATAAAGACCATAAACATATAAATCACTTATTGCATAACATGCTTGATATGTAAATGGATTAGAGTAGATATATTTTAGGTATAAGTAAAATTCATTATAATTAAGTTTATCTTTATTTTTTAGAATTTGAAATATTTTTTTATAAAGTAAGTTATCATATGGAAATATATTTTCTTCTTTCATAAAATCATATATATCGTATTTTAATGAAGTTTGATCACTGGTTCCTTGAGTAACAGCACAATACATATTAATTAATTTTGATGTTTCCTCATCATTAATAGTATTCATTAAGTAAAAGTCTGATAATAGTTCTAAAAATTTACTTTCAATTTCTCTATAATAATGTGCTTTAATTCCTTCGGTATTAGATATCATTGATAAAGCGTGACCATATTCATGAACTAAAGTATACACATCTTCAATAGTTTCAGTTTGACCGGCCACTATATAAATATTACCATTTTTAATATTAGTATACCCACCAGCATCCTTTAAATCTTTTTTAGTGAATATAACATTATTGTTTCTTACTTTAAACATACTTAAAAACTTTTTGAATATTTCTTTATCAAGAGTAGCAAAAAAATCATGAGTAAGCATAAAAACATCTTCTTTAGAGTATTTTTTACTAAATTTTGGAATATCAATGTCCTCATCAATATTGCTATTATAAATATGCTGTTCAAAAGGTAATGCACTTGTTTCTATTTCGATATTATCCCAAGCAATATAATCTTTAGTATTTAATTTTATGTCACCATATTCTGATTTCATTATATCTCCTTTACGTAGGTAATGTTTATTATATCAAAATTATTTGCAAATGCAATATAGTAAATGTTATAATTAATATACAAATTATAAAATGTGAAAGGAGTTAGTTTTTTTATAATAGCGCATGGCCTATTTAGGTGACGAGGACTTACATTGTCGATTTATCAGCGGATATGTAAGCGGAGCAGTTTTACTTCGGAAAATACTTTAAAAAAATAAAATCAAAATTATAACAAAGAGGTATTTAATAAAACAAGAAAGGAATTTTTATGTGTGGAATTGTAGGTTACAAAGGTAATCAAAATAGCATTCCTGTTTTATTAAATGGGTTAAAATCTTTAGAATATAGAGGCTATGATTCAGCAGGACTTGCTTATATAAACGGGGGTAAAATAACAATTAAAAAAGCTATAGGAAGGGTTAAAAATCTTGAGAATTTAGTTACTAACGAAGACTATGGAAATATTGGTATTGCTCATACAAGATGGGCAACTCATGGGGGAGTAACAGATAAAAATGCTCATCCTCATAAACAAGGTAAAATAACTTTAGTACATAATGGTATTATTGAAAATTATAAAGAACTAAGTGAAAAGATTGATACAAAATTATTAAGTGAAACTGATACAGAAATATTATGTGCTTATATAAATAAGTTATATAATGAAAATCACAATATGCTTAAGACTTTAGCAAAACTTAAAAATGATATAAAGGGTAGTTATGCACTTGCAATAATTAATGAAGATGAACCAGATACTTTATATGGGGTTCGTAAAAATGTACCATTAATACTCGCTAAAAACGATAATGAATATTTTTTAGTATCTGATATGACTGCAGCACTTAAATATACAAATAAATTTTATTTACTTGAAAATGATGAAATTGTTAAAATTTCTGATAAAGAATATATTTATGATAGTGATCTTAATCTATTAAAGAAAGAACTTTTAACTTTTGAGGGAACAAGTAATGATGTTATGCTTAAGGGTTATCCTCATTTTATGTTAAAGGAAATTCATGAAGAACCAATGGTTATTAATAATATTTTATCTTATTATTTAACTGATGGTAAGTTTAATGAAAATATGCCTGAATTTAAAAAATATAAAAATATTTATTTTGTAGGATGTGGAAGTGCTAGTTATACTGCAGACATTGCTAAAAAAGTATTTGAAAATTATGCAAATATTAAATGTGAAGTATTTTTAGCAAGTGAATTTAGATATCAAAAACATTTTTATGATAAAGATACATTAGTTGTATTTATTTCACAGTCAGGAGAAACTGCGGACACTTTAGAGGCTCTTAGAATTACTAAAAGTGATGGTATAGATACATTAGCTATTGTTAATGTAGTGGGTTCTTCGATTGCTAGGGAAGCAGGTAAAGTATTATATATTAAAGCAGGAACTGAAATAGCTGTGGCCACGACAAAAGCATTTACAGCCCAATATTTACTTCTTACACTTATTGCTCTTAAAATGGCTGGTATAAATGATTTAAGCAAGTTTTATAAAATAAATGAAGCATTAGAAACTGTATTTGCTATAGACTTTCAAAAATATGCAGAAAAAATATATACTAAAAAAGATGCGTTCTTTATTGGTAGGGGAATAGATTATGGTTTATGTGAAGAGGGAAGTCTTAAGTTAAAGGAAATAAGTTATATAAACTCGTCTGCATTTGCTTCTGGAGAACTTAAACATGGTACTATATCATTAATTGAAAAAGATACTCCAGTTATGGGAATAATAACTGATGATAATCTTGCTCTAAAAACAATTAGTAATATAAAAGAGGTTCATGCAAGGGGAGCATATAGTTTATTTATTACAAGTTTAGATATTGATGGTGACTTTTATGATGATAAAATTAAAGTACCTCATATAAATAATTATATTGATCCTATTTTAATTGTGGCAAGTTTGCAACTTCTTGCATATAATGTTGCTCTTTTAAAAGGCGAGGATATAGATAAACCAAGAAATTTAGCTAAAAGTGTTACTGTGGAATAAAGTAGCACTTTTTTCATATTATTAATTATGGATTTAATTATTAGTTTTTTATTTGTTTCTATTATTGGCACGCTTTTTCATTTTACATACGATTATTTTAATCATAATAAGGTTGCATCAATTTTTTCGGCAGTTAATGAAAGTACGTGGGAACATATTAAGATGGGACTTTCATCAGCACTTTTATTTAGTATTTTTGATGGATTTAAATATGGTAAAATTGGTACATATTTTTTTGCTAAATCAGTAAGTTTACTTATGATAATCTTGATTATACCCATACTTTTTTATGGTTTTAAATTACTTTTTAAACGAAGTTTTCTTATTATAGATATCTTAATATTTTATATTGCTACATTTTTAAGTTCTTATTTATTTTTCTATATAATCAGAAATATTAAAGAAATATATATTTTAAATTATATTGGTTGCATTGTGTTATTTATTATATTTAGTTTATATTTACTTTTTACAATTATGCCACTCAAAAATGAATTATTTTTAGATCCAATTACTAAAAAATATGGTTTAGATAGCAAAAGATAGTTTTATCATTTTAATTATTATGATAAACTATTGTTATGAAGAAAGTATTTTTTATTATTAATATTATTTTATGTGTTATATCATTTTTATATGGAATATCTATTTTAAATGTAAATTCAGGTACTCTTTTTTACTTAATTTGGTTTTTAATTAGTGCATTTTTTATTATTATAGATTTACTTATTTACTTTAAAGTATTTGAAAAATATAAAGTTTTTAAAAAAATTTTTATCTGGGTATGTTCTATTGGAATTTGCATATTTTTAGTTATTCTTAGTTTGATTATAAGTAAAATGAATGTAAAAGTAGTAAAAAACTTGGATTATATTATCGTTTTAGGTGCTCAAGTTAAAGAAAGTGGCCCTAGTGTAGTTTTAAGATATCGACTTGATAGAGCAGTAAGTTATTTAAAAGAAAATGATAATACTTTAGTAATAGTTTCTGGTGGGCAAGGTGCAAATGAAAAAGCTACCGAAGCAAGTGTTATGAAAGAATATCTAATTAATAAAGGTATAAATGAAGATAGAATTATTATTGAAGATCAAAGTAATACCACTAAAGAGAATTTAATTAATTCTAAAAAAATAATTGGTAATGACAAATCTATAGGAATAGTTACAAATAATTTTCATATGTATAGAGCCCTTTTGATAGGAAAAAAGTATGGAGTTAATGCAGTAGGTATTCCCTCAAAATCTAATAGTTATTACCTTCCTAACAACCTTTTAAGGGAAGTATTTGCATATATAAAGTTTATTATATTAGGGTAATTGAATTTATCCTTTTTTTATGGTACAATAATTTCACTTTATGGGGGTAATTATGGATTATCAAAAATTTATGGAACTTGTTCCAAAAGAAACAAAAGATTTTGTATTTACAGTATTAGATCGTCTAAATTTTTATGAGAATGCTTCTATTTTTGTTAAAATCAAAGGTTTAGATGGTTATTATAAGAAAAACTTCATTACAGGTGATGAAATTAAAATATTATCTATAATGATTAAAATATTAAATACTACAGTATATAATTCTTATTCAAAAGGATTTTTAACAAGGGACATATATTATCAAAATTTTAATGATATAGGAAATGAACTTGGTAATATAGGCATAAGTTCATTTGAAAAAGGTCCCAGTGAGGAAATACTTTATAAGAAATATATTGACTACTTTTCCTTTTTAGACAAAGAAATAGATTATTTAACTCTTTCACCATTAAGAATATTTAATAGAGCTTTAACAAAGATTTATAATGAACCAAAAAATATAGAATTGTACTTAATATCATTACAAAAAGCATTAGAAATACTTCCAAATAATACTAAAATGAATGAAATTGAAAAGAAGTATTTAAGTGAAATCAGAAATGATTTATATGAAAAGGCAAGTATTGATGTTATTAAAGTCGTGGAAAATGCCTCTATAATATTTCAAAAAGCAAAAGATAACTTTAATGACTATAATGACTTATCAAGTATTACAATTTTAATGTCTATACTTTTAAGTAGTTCTTGTAAAGAGATTCAAAGTAAACTTTCTTCATATGAATTTGACATTGTAAATAAAGAAAAATACAGTACTTTTATAGAAAATGAAAAAGTAGATTACGAAATAGTTAAATATTATTTTGAAAAATATTTAAAATTTAAAAATGTAAATGAATTATTTTTAGCATTATTTGATAGGAAAGTAACTAATTCTGTAGAGGTTGAAAAAATATTTTTAAGTGCAGGACTTTCTAAAGAAAAAGCAAAAAGTATTTTACTCACTCCCTCAAAAGAGAAAATTATCTCTAACTTTTACTCTGATATTCCTCCAAAAGAAAAATGCGATTATCAGTTGATATGCTCTATGTATAATAGCGTTAATACCCAAAATAAAAGAATTTACCCTAATGATAATATGTATTTAACTCTTATTATATTTGATTATCAAAATAATGGAAAACTATCAAAATATTTTTTAGAAAATGGAGTTACTCTTGAAATGATTTTATCTAAATATAGTATTATATTAAGTGACTCTCAATATATAGACTATCAAACATATTTAAATGAAGTGTTAATAGGCTATAAAGATGCAAAAGATAAATTAAAATTTATGGCAAGTAGTGATTTTATAGTTAATTTATTTAATGAATTTGCTAAAAATAAAACAAATAATTTAGAAAGTGATATTAATAATTATTATAAACTTATTGCAATAAAAGAAACTGAGGAATCTTATGAAAGAATTTATAAAGGTAAAGATAAAATATATATTGATTTTTTAAATACCTCTTATGAAATATATGATAAGTTAAGAAATCTTGATGTAGTAAATAGCATTTTATCACAAACTGATTTAAAAGTATTATCAATAATGATTGCAATAAATAGGCTAATAGCTTGTTTCTTAATAAAGGATGGATTAGATAAAAATGGTCTAAATAAAGTACTAGGAGAAGTTTATAACGTTAAGTTTAGTCTATATGACAGGGTAGATAGCTCATTTGAAATTAATCTTTCTAATGGAAAAGTAAGTACAACTTTAATACAAAAAATAAATGTTGGTGATCATCCAGTAGAGGTTGAAAGAGAGTTTGGCTCATATTTAGGTGATGATTTATTAAATACTTTATATAAACTTTTTGAGGTAGAAAAAGATAATAGTTTAATTTTGAAAAAACTATTTATGGGTAAAACTATAGATGAAATTAAAAATAGTATTGATAATGAAGCAAATAGGTTCTTTAATAAGAAAGAATATGATGAATATCAAAAATTATTATGTATGCCAAATGATAATGCTTGTGATTCTACAAAACAACTCCTTAATAAACTTTGTATGATAAATTTAACTGATATAAAAGTAAACATTTTATATGAATTTGTAGCTATGAATTTTGATAATAATACACTTGATTTTTATCAAGATGCTTTAGAAAAATATGGAATTACTAAAGAAAGTTTGAAAGAAAAATTTGGATTTATTAATAGTGAATTTGCTTATAATGAAATTAATTTAGAAAACTTTATGTCTTTAGTTAACTATTTTATAGTTGAAAATAATAATCACAAATATAAAAATAATATTCAAAATATATTAATTAGTTTAATTGGAGACGGTTATTTTGATGAATTAATTACTAATAAAAAAGCACTTTTATATGAACTTAAAGAAACTAAAAAATATATTCCATCACTTACTGAAACTATTGAAAATTTACAAAATAGTGTAGTCGAGGAAGTTAACATTGATAGTTTAAGCGAAATAATGAAGTTTGGCGATGCTTTAACTGGTGAATATGAACTTGTTACAAGTGAAGAAAGAAAAGCCTTAGAAAGTGATAGTAGTGCATTATCAATTCAAACTATAAATGATTTATTATCAAGAAAAAATAAACCTAAAAAAGGATTTTGGGCATCATTATTTGAGCCATATGAAGAAGAAAAAAATATTACTGATGTTCCAACTTTAAAAGAGGCAATCAACAAAAATATTATGATATTATCTAGGGAACTTTTAACATTTGATTTGGTAAGAAAATATATATCAGTTTATTTTGCTAAAAATCTAGAATATGTTAATAAATCTAGTGAAGCACTTGCTTTATTAAATGAAAGACTTAGTAAGTTAAATCCTAAAGATACTTTTGAATATGCTTCCTTTTTAGAGGTAAATTCAATGAAAACAATTATGACAGAAAAAAATAAAAGATTTAATGTTACAAGCTCGCTTTTAAATCAAGAATTATATAAAATTAATGCCGCAATTGTAAACCATTTTATTACAATAAATGCCTTAGAAATGGCAAGAGATGACTTAATACCTTTAATAGGTAGTGAGGTTATAATTGGTACGGGATTTATATCAAATAATAGTGCTATGCAAATTACAAATGATGTAATTGGTCTTTTTCAAGCAATTCTTGCACAAAATGTTGAACAAACTAAAATTATGCTTGAAAGGCTTAATAATATGCCAAACATTGATGTTACAAAGTTAAATGCTAATGTAAATGGTTATATTGAAATGCTTGAGGAAAAAAATAGAAGTTTAGAAATGTAAAGTCTAAACTTTTTTAATTTATAAGTTTAAATTTATAATGATTTATGTTATACTACTTGTAGTTATTCAGGAGGTTATAATGAACGAATTTTATTCAAAAATAGAAGATTGTTATCTATTAGCAGGAAAATTAAAAAAAGAGTTAGAAAGCAAAATTGAATTTTGGGGTTCTACATATCAAGAAGTTCCTAGTGGAAAGTATTTATCTTCTTATAGAAGAAACAATGGAGAATATATGTTTAATGGACAATACATTCCTTTTTATTTTAAATTTTCAGAGAATGAATTTTTAAGAATAGGCGTAGGCTCTAACTATCGTGGTAGTTCAATTGGAGAGAAAATGGCTGCATTAAGTGACTTTTATTCAATATTAAGTAAAGAATATGGAGATCCAACTGTATTTTATACTATTAAAGGTGATGATAAAGAGTTCTTAACTTTACAGTGGGCATTTATTAATAAAGAAGAAGAGATAGTAAAATTTCAAAATGGAACATATTTTGATGATGCTGAGATTGATAAATTAATTGTGATAGGTAAAAATAAAGAAAATATTGAAAGTTACAGTTTCAATGACACAACTAGAAACTTTATTTCTAGGCAAATTGGTTTACCATTTGAATTAATATATTTAATAGATGAAGATATTGAAAATTTTGTTAAACATAAAACAGGTAAAGAAATTACAATTCCTCAAAATGCAAAAATAGACTGTGTTCCCGTTACATCATTAGAAAGAACATTAAAAAAATAGAAGTTTAGAAATGTAAAGTCTAAACTTTTTTTAATATTTAATTGAAAAAATGTATAAAATATAATATACTTAATTTAGATAGGAGGACAAAATGAATATAGCGTTAATTGTTATTATAGTTTTAGTTGTAATAATTGCTTTATATGTAATTAATACAAGAAATGCATTAGTAGTTTTAAGAAACAAAGTTAAAGACCAATTAAGCCAAATTGATGTTCAACTTAAAAGAAGATTTGATTTAATACCTAATTTAGTTGAAACTGTTAAAGGTTATGCTAAACATGAAAAATCTACTTTAGAGGATGTTGTTAAAGCCAGAAATACTTATTTATCTGCTTCAACACCTGAAGACCAATTAAAAGCAGATGGTGAGCTTACTAAAGCAGTTAATAAACTTTTTGCTTTAGCGGAAAGTTATCCTGATTTAAAAGCAAATGAAAGCTTTTTATCACTTCAGAAAGAACTTACTACATGTGAAGAAAAAATTACTTATGCTAGACAATTTTATAATGACTCAGTACTTTCTTACAATAACAAGATTGAACTTTTTCCTAGTAGTATAATTGCTAGTATGTTCCATTTTGAAAAAGAGAAATTCTTTGAGGCAAGTGTTGAAGAAAGAAAAAATGTACAAGTAAAATTCTAGGCATTGCAAAATGCCTTTTTTAATAGGAAGGTTTATGAGAAAAAGAAATTTATTATTATTTATTATTTTAATGTTATTTCCAGTTTTAGTATTTGCTAAAAATGATATTTATTCAAAAAATGCTGATATTTATATTAATAAAGATGGTAGTGCAAATGTTACTGAAACTTGGGATGTAAAAGGACAAGATGGAACAGAGTGGTATATTCCCCTTACTAATCTTGGTCAAAGTGAAATTTTAAACTACAATGTTTCAATGGATGGTAAAGAATTAAAATTTAAAAGTTGGAACATTAATGAAAGTATAAGTCAAAAAGCCGGTTATTATGGAATAAATTATGTAAATAATGGTATGGAGTTATGCTTTGGTAAAACAGATTATAAAAGACATACTTTTGTAGTTAAATATACTATTACTAATTTTGTATTTACCACAAGTGATGCGGATGTTATATCTTGGCGTATATTTGAATATCAAAATAGTTCAACAAATTGGGAAAACTTTACAGTTAATATAAAAAGCTTTTATTCATTTCCTGATACTTTAGATGTATGGGGATATGGATACAAAGGTTATGCTTATGTAAAAGATGGAATGATTCAAATGTCTAATGAAGGAGATATGGGTACAAACTATGTTGTACTTCAGGCAAAATTTCCAAAAGGTACTTTTGAAAACCTAGTTACATATTCTGAGTTTGAAACTTTTGATGATGTAAAAGATATGAATGATGAAGAAAAATTTGACTATGATTATGATTTAGATAATGAGTATTCAAATTTAAGTACATTAGGAAAAATATGGTATATTATAAAAAATATTATTTCTACAGTATTTCCATTTGCATTATTTGTTTGGATTGCTGTAATGTGTACTAAACCTGAATTTGGTTACAAAGATAATAAAAAAATTGATAAGAATAATACACCAATGTTTAGAGATATTCCTTGCAATAAAGATATTTATTATGCAAATACACTTATTTATTTAAATAAATTTGGCTATAAGGAAGGAAATATAATTGGGGCAATTATTCTTAAATGGATTAAAGAAGATAAAGTTAGATATATTAAACGTAATGATGGTACTAGAAAAGAAGAAAGTGTATTAGATTTAACTAGTAAGCCTGAATTTACTGAAAAAGTTGAACAAGAATTATTTGATATTATGTATAAAGCTTCAGGTGATGGATATCTTGAAAGTAAAGAACTTGAAAAATATTGTAGAAATCATTATTCAAAGTTCTTTAGTATATTTACAAGACAAGTTAATGAGAAAATTAAATCTTTAGAAACTGAAGGTAAAATTTATAAAAAGATTAATAAAAAAGACACTAAAGCAAAGAAGATTATGGATGAATCAATTTATGAAGATAGTCAAAGACTATTTGGTTTAAAACTATTCTTTAATGAATTTGCTAAAATGGATACAAAAGAAACTTTAGAGGTTAAAATTTGGGATGAATATCTAATGTTTGCTTATCTATTTGGTATGGCCGATAAAGTATCTAAACAACTTAAAAATTTATATCCAGAATATATTGAACAAGAACTTGAAAGAAATAATTTAGATTTAAACACTTTAGTTTTAATCAATAATATGACAACTCGCTCAGTAAATGCTGCGAGTGCCGCAAGAAGTGCTGCTCAAAGTTATTCATCTGGTGGCGGTGGATTTTCCTCAGGAGGCGGAGGAGGAGGCTCCTTTGGTGGAGGCGGTTCTTCCGGAGGTGGAGGAAGTAGATAATACTTTTTCAATGAAAATGCAAGAAATTGCATTTTTTTTATTTATTTTTTTTTAAAATGTGGTATACTTAATTTATGCGAGTTATTAAATTATAATTCAATGGGCTGTTAGCTCAGTTGGTAGAGCAACTGACTCTTAATCAGTGGGTCTAGGGTTCGAATCCCTAACAGCCCACCATTGAAAAAATAAAGTCTAACAATATTTTGAATTTGCTAGATTTTTTTTGTTTTAAAATAAAAAAAACTGATATTAACTATCAGATTTAGCATCTAAAAAGTAAATAGGTCTTCCTTCTTTTTGATATTGTTTTTCATAATTTGTCATTATATTTAGAATATTTCTTTCATCTTTATGTAAGTCAAGAGAAACAGTATTAAAAATATACCAATAATTAGATAAACTTTCAAGAGAATAAGCAAAGAAACCTTTGTTATCAGTTTTTAAAATAATATGTTTGTGTTTAGTAAAAATTTTATCATATATTCTTAAATAACTTTCATGAGTAAATCTTCTTTTTTCATCTTGTTTTTTTGGCCAAGGATCACAAAATGTTAAATATATTGTATCAATTTCTCTTTGGAAAATATTACCAATTTCTTTAGCATCAATATTGATTAATTTAAGATTATTTAAATTTAAATTTGATAATCTATTTACAGCCATAACCATCTGTGAATCTACAATTTCAAGACCAATATAATTAATATTTGGATGAGCTTTAGCCATATCAATAATAAAATCTCCACGTCCCATACCAAGTTCTAAACAAATAGGATTACTATTATTAAATAATTCATGCCATCTTTTTTGATATTCATATGGATTTTTAACTAAATATTTACTAGAACCAACGATTAAATCTGCGTTTTTAATTTTTTTATATTGCATTTCTTCACTTCCTAAAATAATTATAATAAAAAAAGGCTAAATTAGCAAGTTTTTAGTTGCTTGGTTTCTATTTATATGATAAATTATTTTTGAGGTCATATTATGTATTATTTAGCATATGGAAGTAATTTAAATTTAAAAGAAATGAAGTCAAGATGCCCATTTTACAAAGTAATTGGTAGAATGTTTTTATATAATTATACGTTGTCTTTTAAAGGTGAAGAAACAGGATTTTTAACTATAGAACCAAAAGAGGGTAGTGTAGTACCAATTGGTATTTTTAAAGTAAATAAATTGTTTATTAAAAATCTTGATATGTATGAAGATTATCCACATTTATATAATAAAAAGGAAATTGAATTTGAATTATATGGCAAAGTAGTTAAAGGATTAATCTATATAATGAATGATGATTTTGATTATGCAATTCCTAATGATTATTATTTTAATTGTTGTAAAGTAGGGTATAATGACTTCAATTTTGATAATTCTTATTTAAAAGAAGCTCTAGATTATACCTCAAATAAGATAAAAACTAAGGAAATAACGAGAAATTTGTATTTATAACAAATTTTTAATAAAAAATAGTTGCATTTATTAAAAAAATAAGGTACAATTAATAAGTACGAAAAAGAAGTGGGCTTGTAGCTCAGCTGGTTAGAGCGCACGCCTGATAAGCGTGAGGTCGGAGGTTCAAGTCCCCCCAGGCCCACCATTTTTTGGCCCGTTGGTGAAGCGGCTTAACACACTGCCCTTTCACGGCAGCATTCATGGGTTCGAATCCCGTACGGGTCACCAAATAGTACATTAAAGTCCGATTATTTGGGCTTTTTTTATGCTAAAAATTACCACGTTTTATATATTTTCCATATTTTCTACATAGTTCGCGGTAAAACGGCGGTAATTTTTTTGTGTTAAGCCTTAGACTTGACCCTTAATACCTCATGCTTATCATTGTACTTTGTCGCATAAAAAAATCTAGGATATCCTAGATTAATTTTTATATAATGGCGGAGCAGGAGAGATTTGAACTCTCGCGCCAGTTACCCGACCTACACCCTTAGCAGGGGCGCCTCTTCAGCCTCTTGAGTACTACTCCAAACCAAGTTACTTATACATTTTACTATATAAATAACCACTTTGTCAATTAACTTAATGAAGTTTTTACATTTTCTATGAAAGAAGTCATTGTACTGAAATAATCATCGTCCATAGAAAGAGTCATTAGATTAACATCAATAAGTTTTGCATTATTATTAACTAAATCTTTAATGGTGTCATTTTCTTTATCATTTTCACTACATAATATATATGTGTATTTTTTATTTTTAAATTTGGATTTTATATTATTATATTTATTTTCTTTTAAATTATCAGCATCATCAAGGCTAATTACATCAAATCCATAGCTTTTAAGAAAGTTAAATACTTTACTACTTGCAATAATTGTATATTTACCATTAGATTGTGCTTCATTTGCAATACTTCTTAAGTTAGCATCCATAAGAGATATTTTTTCCTCGAAATCAGCATAATTTTTATTAACCTCTTCGATAATATATTTACTTGTTAAATAATTTGTAAGATTCTCTTTAATATTTTTAGCAAGCATTAAATAATTTTTAGGACTTAACCAAAGTTCAGCAGGATCATTTTCATAAGATAGTCCATAAGAAACATCGATTATCAAAAGATTTTTGTTTTTATTTAATAAAGTTTTTGCAATTTCTTTTTCTTTTGTTAAACCATTATAAACAAAAAGGTCAGCATTTGCATAATTTGTAATCTGTTTTCCTGTTAATTTATAAGTATTTAAATCACAATCTTTTGGGTAGATACTACTTATTTCTCCGTAATCATCATATAAATATTTTACTAAATAATTTACTGGGTAAACCGTAGTATAAATAGTGGCACCTTCGAGGTCATCTTTTTTAATTGAACACGAAGATAATATTAATGTAAATAAAGTTAGCAAGCAAAATGTTTTAAATAATTTTAATTTCATTTAAATTTTCCTTTCAGGGAACTGGATCATATCCACATTTTCCATTTGGACGACATCTTTTTAACCTTTTAAAGCCAAGTTTTAAACCCTTAATTACGCCATATTTATAAATAGATTCAATCATATATTCACTACATGTTGGAGTAAACCTACACATTTTATGCGATATATTTGGAATAATTTGATAACCTCTTATTAAATATATTATAATCATTTTCATATTTCGTCCATATTTAGTATTATACTATATATTTTTAAAATTTACAATTACCTAATAATATGTTATACTTACTAAGGAAAGTAATAGGTGAGTATATGAATTTCTTAGAAAAATATAACATTAAAATTAATAATGCATTGTTATTATCCGAAGCATTAACTCATTCTTCTTATGCATATGAAAATAATATAAATTCATATGAAAAACTAGAGTTTTTAGGAGATGCAGTATTAAGTGTAATAGTAAGTGAGTATCTATATAATAAACATAATTTAAAAGAAGGTCAAATGACTAAAATTAGAGCTAGTTATGTGTGCGAAGATGCTTTAAATGTTTATGCTAAAGAAGTAGGTTATGCTGAATTTATTAAGGTTGGCAATGGTCTTCATGGAAAAGCAAATGAAACAATAATTGCAGATGTTTTTGAGGCTATTTTAGCGGTTATTTATATAGATCAAGGATTTGAAACTTGTAAAAGATATATTTATGCTGTTGTTATACCTCATATTCAAAGAAATGAACAGTTCTTTGCGGATTATAAAACTGCTTTTCAAGAGGTTGTTCAAACAAGTCAAAGGTCAGTAATTTATGATGTAGAAAGTATTAGTGATGAAGATGGTAAACCTTTATTTAAGGCTGATGCAATAGTAGATGGTATAACACTTGGAAGTGGCACAGGTAAATCTAAAAAAGAGGCAGAACAAATGGCAGCTAAAGATGCTCTAAGGAAAAGCGCAAGGTAGATTATGTATATAAAAAGTATTAAAATGCAAGGATTTAAGTCCTTTGCAGATAAAACGGAATTAGATTTTGATAAAAATATATGTGCAATAGTTGGACCAAATGGAAGCGGTAAAAGTAATGTTGTTGATGCTCTTTTATGGGTTTTAGGAGAGCAAAGTGTCAAAACCTTACGTGGTGATGATAAGATGAGCGATATCATTTTTAGTGGTTCTAAATCAAGAGAGGGTTTAACTAAAGCAAGCGTAAGTATTTTATTTGATAATGAAGATCATACTTTACCCTCAGAGTTTGGTGAAGTTGAAATAAAAAGAACTATTTATAAGACAGGTGAAAATGAATATTTTATAAATAACTCGAGAGTAAGACTTAAGGATATTACTGACCTTATACTTGATGTATCGTCAAAGTTCAATATAATTACGCAAGGAAATATTAATGCTTTAGTGGATAATAAATCCTCAGAAAGAAGAGTACTTTTTGAAAATGCTGCTGGAGTATTAAAATATAAAAAAAGGAAAGAAGAAACTTTAAAAAAACTAGATAATACCAAAGAAAATATCACTAGATTAAACCTAATAATCAAGGAAGTTATGTCTTCTTTAAAGCCGTTAGAAAAGCAAAAAAAAGAAGCCGAAAAATATATCAAAATAAAGGATAATCTTGAAAATATTGAAGTTTCTTTAATTGCTAGTGATATAACAAATATAAAAGAAAGATATGAAAACATTAAACTTGAGAATAATAAACTAAAAAAAGAGCAAGAAGTAAATGTTTTTCTGCATCCTGAGGAACTCGAAAAACTTAAATTAATACTTTTACAAATGGATGAAGAAATAAACAAATCAAATGAACAAATAATTCAAATTAATGATGATATATCAAGACTTCAAAGTCAAAAACAAATTAATTTAGAAAGAGTAAAATTAAGTGTAAACGAAAGTGCTATTAATGAAAACCTTTTAAGATTAAAAGAGGAAAAACTATCTATTGAGAAAAACATTGCTGTACTTGATAGTGAAATAAAATCTTTAAAAGATGAATATAATATTTTAATTAAGGAATATAATGATAAAAATAATACTCAATTAAAGGAAAAAATTAAAATAACTACTTTAAAAAGTGATTACAATGTTAAATCTAAAGAACTATTTGACTTAGAAAACAGAGTTAATATTGCTAAAAGTAATATTGAAAATAATTCTTTTTTACCTAAAAGTATTGCATCGGTTTTAAATTCAAAAGCTTTAAGTGGTATATGTGATCGTATTGAAAACTTAATTGAGGTAAATGATGCTCATAAAATAGCCATTTCATCTTCTTTGGGAGCGGCCAAAAACTTTATAGTAACAACTGATTTTGATAGTGCAAAACGAGCTATTAAATATCTTAAAACTTTTAATTTAGGAAGATGTACATTCTTCCCACTTGATACTATAAAATCAAGATATATTGATAATGCAGCATTAAATAGTATTAAGGATTTAACTGGTTTTATTGGAATTGCCTCTGACCTTGTAAGTTATGATAAAAAATACAAAAATATTATTGAAAATCAACTTGGTAATGTTATTATTGTGGATAGTCTAGATGTTGCTAATAAAATTGGTAAAAAGATTGATTATAAATATAAAATAGTCTCTTTAGAGGGTGATATCTTATATTCAGGTGGAGCAGTAAGTGGTGGTAGAGTAAATACAAATAATGATGATAAATTAAACCTTTTACATATGCAAAATGAATATAATGATAAAAAAGGATTACTTCAAAGCATATCAGTTACTTTAGATAATGCTAATGATAAATATGAAGAACTTGAGAAAGAAATTAGTGAAATTAATTATAAACTAACCGAAAAAAGAGTGTTAATTGAAAATAAAGAAAGAGTTTTATCGGAAACAAAAGATAAACTAACATACACTGAAAGTAATATTGATGGCTTTAAAAACCTTAATAATAACACATTGAATGATAAAATCGAGGAAATATTATATACACTTAATAGTAAATCTAAAGAAAAAGAGATACTTGAAAATAATTTAATTTCTTTGAAATCTAGAAAGTTTGATTTAAATAATAAAATCGAAGATTTGGAAAGAAAGATTAATGAAGTAAATAGTAAATATAATAAAAATGAAAGCTTAATTAAAAATAATGAAATTGAAATCGGTAAGTTGGAGGTAAAAATGGACTCACTTCTTGAAAACCTTCAAAATGAGTATAATATGACTTATGAAAATGCTTTAAAATCTTATGAACTTACTATGGATCCTGAAGAGGCTAGAGAAATTGTAATTAAATATAAAAATGATTTAAAGGGACTTACAAATATTAATACAGGAAGTATTTCAGAATATGATAGATTAAGTAAAAGATATGACTTTTTAGCGGGTCAAAAAGATGATTTAGAGTCATCCTCTAAAGAACTTTATAATATTATTGATGAAATGGATGATATTATGAAAAAGCGTTTTAAAGAGACTTTTGATAAAATATCTACTGAATTTTCTATTGTATTTAGAAAGATGTTCAAAGGTGGAAATGGTGTTTTAAAACTAACTGATGAAAATGATTTGCTTAATACTGGAATCTCTATTTTAGCGGTTCCTCCAGGAAAAAAACTTAATTCTACATCAATGCTTTCCGGAGGAGAAAAAGCACTTACGGCAATATGTCTTATATTTGCAATACTTAATGTTAAACCAGCTCCATTTATTGTTTTAGATGAAGTTGAGGCACCACTTGATGAAGAAAATGTATCAATGTTTGGTGATTATTTAAAGAGTATGCAAAATATTAGCCAATTTATATTAATAACTCATAAAAAGAAAATGATGGAATATGCAAGTAACTTATATGGTGTAACAATGCAAGAGAGTGGAGTATCTAAGTTAGTAAGTGTAAAACTTGAAAATAATATAGAATAACATTAAAATAGGTTTACAAAATAGTGTTAAGTAATGTATAATAAAAATGTAAAGGAGTACAAGGATAATTTATGGACGCATTAAACAAATTATTACAAGATTTAGGAATATCTAAGGTAAAATTAGCAAAATATTTAGGAGTATCAAGACAAATGGTTTACAATTATTTGACATTTGAGGATATCAATAATTGGCCAAAAGAAAAGAAAGCATTACTATTTCAATTATTAGAAATAGATTCTTCCTCTTTTAAAGGATTTGATAAAATTAAAGTGACAACTGAATATATGCTTAGAATTGAAAAGAAATTAAATAATACATCACAAAAGGAAGAAAATATGACAAATAATTTTGATTTAAGTGGAATAACAAGAGATGATAAATGTCTTTTATCTGATATTGTTTATTTACTTAAGGAAAAGTTAATTGATGGTTCAAAAGCAGAGAAGGGGACAGTACAATATATCTATTACCTACTTTCTTCGATGGAAAATGTACCTGAAATTAAATATATGCTTGCTTATATAGCTAAAACAAATGGATTTATTGATCCAGATGAATTTCTTTATAATGAAGATAAACAATTTATTTTCGAGGGAATATTATATTCTGGTTTAACTTTATATAATAATGGGGGAGCCTCAAAGAGTAAAGTTGCTGAATCAAGAAAAAGATTTATTCGCGAAATCGAACTTAAAAAACAAGAAAAAATTGGTCGTACACAGGCTCTAAATACAATTAGAGTTCAAGCATTACACGAACTTGGTTATACTGATATTAATAAAGAAAATGCTACAGAAGTATTTGAAAAAATTGCAGAAATTGAATCAAGAAAAATGTGTGGCATTCCTGAAGATAAAAAGAAATAGGGGACTACCCTATTTTTTTATGAAATAAATCATGCGTGTATATATATCCTTATTTATATATTAATAAGGTATTATATTATAACCTTATTTTATATTTAATAAGGTAAATAATACTTTATTTATATTTAATAATGTTCTATATAATTCATAATTTTAAATTTAAATAAAATTTTTAATATTAAAATTAATTTTTTTTTTAGCTAAATTATAAATTAAATTTCTAACATAAATAATTAAATTTCTAACATAAATAATATTTACAATAAAAAAGCATCAATGAACTAATCAATTAATGCTTAAATTTCCTTAATTTTATATCAATTACTATCTTCGCATAATATATATTATGTTAACTTATGTTTCTTTTTCATTATCTAACTAAACTGATTATTAATATTATTATAATAACAAGTACTATACCAATAGCTACATATAATAGTATATTACTTTGCGTAGTATGGTCATTTATATCAACTGTAGTATTTTGGTCTTGATTTTGATCATCCTTAATTGGTTCTTTAGTATTTTTAATGTCTTTAACATTTTCAAACATATTATTTTTTTCTTCATCTTCGCCAACAGCACTATAATATAAACCATACTGGCAAGGACTATAGGTTTTTATTTGTGTTGCACTAGTAAATGAATTATTCTTTCCATTAAGCCAATCAGTGAACCAAGTATATTGTTGCGATAAATGATATGAATAACCTATTTTAGATACTTCATATGCAGTTTTACCACCAAATGATGAAAGAGGTTTATCATAATCTAAAACAATCGGATTTTCCTTATATAAATGTAAATATAGTTTTTGAATTTGCCAAGGCTCATACCCTACTCCTTCGATTGTATAATTTTTATCATAAGCAAGTTTATAAGCACTTTCTAAAACATAAGTATTAAGCATATGTTGTCCGTGAGAATACTCCCCTTTTTCATCGTGGCCTACGACTACATAAGGTTTATATTTTCTTATTTGGGTTACTTCATACTTTATTGCATCTTCGAGTGAAAAACCAGCATTTTGTAAATTTAATAAAGCACCATCCCTTGTTGTTGCCCAAGCATCAGGAAAATCACTTACAACTGGATAATATTTAATTCCCACTGCCCATAATCCATTTAAAAGTTCATGATATCTTAAAACATTATTTGTGTGTCTAGTAAAATATACTACTTGAATCTTTTTACCAGCATCAACATATGTTGGCATTAATCCTGCAAAAAAAAGTTGTTCATCATCAGCGTGAGTTGTAAATAGCATTAAGTCCGCAGTATCTAAATTTTTCCAATCTTGAACCATATCAGGTAAGTTGTCATCATTATAAATATAAATGTCTGCGATAGAAAATTCATCTTCATATTGTATTTTAAATGTGTTAACATTATTATTTACCTTTATAAGTTCATGTAAATAACCATTTTGTCCAACAATATTTTCATAATTGTCAAATAAAATTTTTCCTTTTGTAGAATGATCATGATACATAATATAAACATTTTTAATGTTTTCCTCACATTCAACACTTAATGCATAATTTTTAGATTTAGTTAAAAATGTTGAAAAATTATCATCAGTAATATCTTTTGTAGGATAATAACCAACCTTTATATTACATTCGCTTGTAATATCTTTAGCATTTACCATTATTGGTAAAATAATCATAATAATTAAAACAATAAATCTTTTCACTTTTTTTACCACCTTTACTATATATATTTAGTATACCATACTTTAGAGTTTATTTATAAAGAAATTAAATAATTTTTCAGAATTTTCGTCGTCTAAGTCTTCAGGATGCCACTGCACTCCAATAAAACATTTTTTAGTTTTATCCTCAACTTCTTCGATTATATCATTGCAAACTGCACCCACATTTAAATCAGTACTTTCCACATAGTCTTTGTGTCTTGAGTTAACCAATATAGTTTCTTTGCAAATAATCGAGTATAATAAACTATCTTTATTTATACTTATATTATGTACATACTTTTCTTTACTTTTGTGTGCTAATGTATTTAAATGCCCAAATTTACCATTAAAGGCTACACCCATAGTTTGCATACCTAAACATATTCCCAAAAGAGGTTTATCTAACTTATATAGATATTTTGCTACCTCAAGTTCCAAAGGATAAATATCATCTCCTCCAGGAAGAATTATACCATCACAAATATCAATGAGTCCCTTAACCTTATTAAAATCATCATTAAAAGCAAAAGGTATTAAAATAACCTGGACCTTACCATTTAACTTATTATATATATTTTTAGGTATATATAATATTTCCTTATTATTTAAATTTTCTTCTCTTGTAAATATTCCTACTCTTTTCATAATTAAATTATAATACTAATTAAGATAATAATAAAGCCTAAAATAAGTCCAATGTTCATAAATTTATTTTCCTTATAAGAAAGTACCCTAGGAAGCATTTGTTCAATAGATAATGTTATCATTAAAAAAGCTACACCAGTAAGTATTAAAGAAAGGGTTATAACACTAACAAATCTTGCTAAAAACAAATATGATAGTACTGCTCCAATAAACTCTGAAAATCCGCTTAAAAAGGTGTTTAAAAAAGCTTTTTTGCGACTTCCTGTGGCATAATATATTGGAACTGCTATAGCAATGCCTTCGGGAAAATTATGAAGTGCTATTGCTAAAGCCATCTTAATACCTAAATTTAAATCTTTATAACTACTTATGAATGTAATTACTCCTTCGGGTAGATTATGCATAATTAAAACAACCATTGATAAAATTCCTAATTTATATAAATTATTTTCATATTTTGATAAAAGATTACTTATATATTTAATTAGATAATAACTGCATAAAAATAATAAGCTAAATAATAATATTGACCATATTTTATATCTATTAATTATTATAAATATTGAACTAGGAAGTAAATCAAATATACTAATTCCAATCATAATAGCAATTGAAAAAGATAAAGAAAATGTAATAAATTTATTTATATTTTGACTTTTAATTTTAACAAACAAAAACATGCAACCTAAACAAGTTGAAAATGATGCAAATAAAGATACTAATAAAGCATTAATTATATTCATAATAAATTATATTTTTCTTGTAAATAATTATTAATAAATTTAATTGACAGATTGTAAAAATAATGTTATATTACTATTGCATTCAATGAATGCTAATGCAAATGTAAATCGCCTCTAGGTGGTGCGAGCAATAAATGATCCTAGTCGTGAAATGTTAATCGCCTCCGAGTGGTGCGAGCAATAAATGATCTCGGTTGCAAATGTTGGGAACCCTAAATCTATTTTAGAGTTTCCATTTTTATTATTTTTTAAGGAGGAAATGAAATTATGAAAGTAATAACAGGATATTTATATCATATTAAAGATGAATTTTTTGATAAAATTAATGCTAAAAGTGTGATGATTAATCATAAAAATGGTCATTCTAGACCTTCATATCTAGCAATAAAAGATGGTAAAATTCTTTGGTTTATTCCTTTAAGTTCTAAAATTCAAAAATACCAGAAAATTGTTAATAGAAAAATGAAAAAATATGGTGAATGTAAAACAATATTAATTAAAGATATTGCCGGAAATAAGGAAGCAATCTTAATTCAAAATGCATTTCCAACATTAGAAAAGTATATACAAAACAGGCATACTATTAATGGAAAAGTTGTTAAAGTTCCATCTGCAGTATGTAAAGAAATTCTAAATAATTTTAAATATATGCTATCATTAAAAGAAAATGGTTTAAACTTATTTTTTACTGATATAGACTCTATTAAATCTCAGTTATTAAAGGAACTTCAATAATATATACCAATTATTTCCATAGTATTTTTTTCAAAACTATCCATAATAATATCAGGAGGAAATAAATGAGTAATTCAAGAAGTAATGCTAGAACTTGTAAAGCAAAAGCAAGAAACAACACTAGAAGTAATTCACAATCTGCAAGAAGTAATTCTACAAATGCTAGAGCTAACTCAAGAAGTAAATAAGCATTATAGATGAAAAAAGGAAGGTAAACCCTTCCCTTTTATTATGATTTACTCTTTGGCAAATGGATTTGTAAAAGAGCCATCCCCTGATGCATATTCTATTCCTGGTTTTAATGATACTGATGAACGTATTCCACCAATAACATTGGCATTATCATAAATTAAATATCTCATAGAATATATACCGCCAGTATAAGCTCCATAAATGTGATAATAATATGGTGTATTTAATATGTACCAACTACCGGTATTTAAATAATAATCACTGTAACTAGCATTGTAATATGCTAACAATACTTCTGATGCTGATAATAAACCTATTGGATATTTTAGTTTTGTTTTATTGTTATTTTTGCTAAATTTGTCAGTATTATTTTTGCATGATAAATCATAATTTCGATTATAACTATTAAAAAGTAAGAAAAAAGAAGTGCTTCCCCCATTCGGATCCCATCCACCTAAGTTAAGTATATTCCGATCATTGCAAAATACTGTATCTTCAAGTTTATTTTCATAATCTATTAAATTTTTTTAATAACAAATTTTATTTAAATTTTACTTGTCTATTATAATGAATTGTTCTTTGTAATTTAGAATTAATCTCATTATTTGAGGTATATCTTTCATCAAATTTTTCAATTAATAAAGGATTTTCTTTAAAAAGAAGATGCAATAGTAAATTTTTTCTTTCTTCTTCAGAAGTTTCTATATTAGTAATAAATTCATATAAACTTTTATCAATTTTTTTATAATTAATTGAAGTATCTACAAGTTTAAGATATAAAATTATATTTAAAAGAACTTCCTCATATTTTGTTTGTCCATTAGACATTCTAAATTCAATCGTATTTTTTCTTGTCGAATAAGCATTTGAAATGTTTATTGCCATTAATCTATCCTCTTGGAAAGATTGAAGTTCATACATAAAATCAAATAAATCTTTTGTATCGCTAAACTTATTTAAATAAATGGCATTTTCTAAAGAAACCGATATTGGTCTTGCATAACTTGCATAATATTTTCGAAGTGGTGACTCTTTTTCATTTGCCATCATATAAAAAATATTTTCATTATTAGCAAATAATTCTAGTAAAGTTTTAATTTCTTTTACACTTTTAAATGCACTAAAACCAATATGAATATGGTTAGAACACTCATCATTTACTTTAAAATCATTTTCATTTAAAAAGTTGCACACATACAATAACTCACTTAAGGATTTTTTATTATAATGCATAATATTAGAGTTTATCTCAACTCCATTTGTAACAGTGGTTTCCTCTTTTAAAGGCCAATCTCGTAGTATTCTTTCTAAATTTAAAAACATTTGATAATATTGATGATAAGTTTCAAGTTCCACACCAATTGAATAATTTTTAGCAAGTTTTATACCGTATATCAAAGGGCTTTCTAAATCTCTTTTTTTATCTAATAAAGTGCCACTATAAATTATTTCATTAAAAGCCTTATTATTTATCGATTCCATAATTTTTGCTCTTAAAACTGGATCCAATGTATCCATATATATTTTTGACATAAAATTTAAAAATACATCTTCAGTCAAAAGATCTTTATATTTTACAATAATTTCATATTTAACCTGAGGTATTTCAATTTTATCGATACACTGCAGTTTATTAACATCAGATATTAAACCAAACTCTTTATAAAAATTTTCAATTGATAAAGAACATATTAATATTGCTACATAATAACCTTTACGAATATAATCCATTTTTTCTTCATCAGAAAGTGATAGTAAGAAAGAAAGAGCATCATCGTGAGTTAATTTATTAATGTTTTCCTTTATTATGTTTTTGTCATTCAATGATAAATATATTTTTGATTTTAATTTTGGATTTTCAATTAAATCTATTACTTTTAATTTATTATCATCATTTTGGAATTTTAATATTAGATCATATAAATAATTATCTTTATTATTTTTATTTATCTTACTCGTATCTATCTTTAATAAATAATCTACTTTTAAAGTTTCATTTTTAATTATTTTAACTACAAAAAATTTATAATAAAAATTATCATAATAGTTAAAAACAAAATCTATATTTTTAAAATCCACAGTTACAGTTTCTTTTATTAATTTTTGAAAGTTTAAAATAATAAATTCTAAAGAACTATCTTTTGTTAGAAAAGAATCTATTTCCTCATTTGAAAATAAATGGTAAATAAATGTATTATAGTTCACTATATAACCCCCATTTGCTAATATATTATAAACTAACTATTAAAAAAAATCCATATTTTTATTGGATTTTTTTAAAGTCTCTTTTGGCTTTTTCATAATTAAAGAATATACCACCAATAATCATCGGAGCATAATAATCAATTACACGCCATAATATTAATGATACAGATAAAAATTTAGATGGAACAACAAATTCATATAAATGAATATATGCATATTCCATACCACCTGTTCCTCCAGGGATTGGTACAAAAGAACCAATTAAAAATTTAAAAACAGATAAAACAAAGATAGCAAAAAAGTTATTATAAGTACATCCTATTGCCTTAAATACAAAAAATGGTACCGCAAAGGCAAATGCTAAGGCAAGACTTTCAAGTAAAACTAATTTATAAAAATATAAACGATTATTAACTAAATCTTTATAACTTTTTTGATAATCTTCACAAGATTTTCTAATTCCTTTAATTTTCTCTTCTTTATTTTTAATAAGTTTTAATTTAGCCCCTAAATTCACAAAAAATTCGCATACTTTCTCACATACATTAATTTTATAAGAAAGAAAAACTACAATAAACAGTAAAAAATAATTTATAACAAACCCTAGTATCAGAATAATCAATAAAAATCCCGAAGGCATTGCCCATCTAAAAATAAGATTTAAAATCAAACTAAAAATTGAAAGGAAAACAATTGAACATTGTAAAATAATAAAATGCTTTATTAAAACTGTTGTACCATCTAGATAATTAACAGCTTCTTTTTTCATTTCAATTAACTGTAACGGTTGTCCTCCCGAAGAAAAAGGTGTTATACCATTAAAAAATTTAGTCATCAAATAAAGTTTAAAAGCACTTAAATATGAATAATCCTCTTTATGAATATTTACTAATTTTTTAAGAAGTAAAGTTTCAAGTAAAAAATATACCAAATAAATGATAATTGCTAAGAAAAGCCACCACCAATTGGCATTATGCAATACTTCAATAGACACTTTATAATTATCCTTTAAAAAATACCATACTAAAACTACTGATATTATTAAAACAAACATACTATTTATTAGGGTTTTACTCTTTTTCATATTAATCACTATTTCATTATACAACTTATTATATTATAAGGCAAACCTTTTTATGTCAAAAAAAATTTGTAAAGTTAATTACAAATTATATTTACCTCTTGCTAAGATTCTTTATTGTTTTCTAATGCTTTAGCATAACTATTTGGTGAAATGCCATATAATGCACAAGATGGACAGTATTCTAAGCCATCACGAATTATTTTGCCTGCTTTATCATCCTTTAAGAAGCGTTCAACTACAGAGTAATCATTTAATGCTCTTGCTTCCTCAACATAATCCATAATATATGGAATATACTCATTAATATAATCATGCATTCTTTTCACTTTTTTGTTATGAATAGGAAAACCATAATAAAACATATCCTCAACTAAATCTTTATTCAAATCAACAGGTTCAATATTATCATATTTTTTTCTTTCTTCATCAATTTCTTCGATTATATTAATAAAATCTGCATAACATATATAATCTACACCATCTTTTTCATAAATATAAGTATTAAATATAAATAAAGGGCAAGATATAAAATCCTCAAAACTTTCTTCTATTTCTTTTTGAGACATATCACTCCCACCATTAAAACCTAATGTTTTAAAAGCATCCAAAGGAAGATAACCAAGCATTCTTAAAATAGCAATTGGTAAAATGTAATGATCCGAAGAGGCACCATCTTTATCAAATTTTTTAACAGCCTCTTTTACATTTTCCATTTGCTCTGGAAATATAGTTAAATCATCAGAATTAAAAATAAATTTACTATTTAATGTCCTTATTTCAGACATATAATCTAAGTAATCATCTTCATCAAACTTCTTATCAAGAATCATTTTTAAAAATTTTAATTCTTTTGAACTACACAAATAATATAAAAAGTTTTTATAACTAAACTGTTTTTTTACTTCCTCAATCATTTGAGAAATTGTAACATCTTTAAACTTCTTTGGATCACTTACTATTTTAGAATAATTAAGAAAAATCATTTCTTTGTTAGCATCATTATAATACTCCAACACATTAATCCCCTCCACACATACAATCTTATAATTATTATAGCATAATTGCATAAAATTACAAATAAAAATAATTAGAGAAATTCTCTAATTATTTAATTTTTCTTGCTTCTAAATAGAATCTCTTATCGTAACTATGGCCCATACTAAATGTTTTTCTAGGAAGTGCTCCATCTAAAATAACTGTTTTAAATAGATCTTCTTTAGCCATAGCATCAAAAATTATACCAACATTACCTTCTTTAGAACCAAAATCTTTAGTTACATCATTGCCGTGAATGTAGTCAATGTTTCCTTTATGAGTAGCTAAATAATCATCCAAGAACATTTGAATAGAACCTACTGCAATATTTGATTTTGGATTTTCAATATATAATACTTTATCCATATCTTTTGTAATAAGTTCAAATTTTTGACCATTACCTTCTTCATTAATATTATAATATTCATATAAATTTTTGATTAAATCTTCTACATCTGTATCAAATATTACTCTATGAATTGCTTCAAATTCAAGGGCACTACTATGAAGGTTTACAAGTTCAACTAAAGCGTATCTTGCTGGACTTTCTAAAGCAGCATCGCCCATAGTTTCTTTTAATTTTTCATAGCAAGCCTTAGCGGTAGCAAGTGAATGGTTTCCATCGCCCATAGCAAATAAAAGGACACCTTTATCAGTAACATTATATTTACTTTCAAAATAATCTTTATCTGCTAAAGCCTCTAAACCTCTAATAATTTCATTTTGAATATTTTCATTAAGTTTATAGCCTTTAATATGTCCACCATTTTGCATTAAATCAAAGTCATATACTACATCTTCAGTAGTAACTTTATTTTTTAAGCTTTCAATGATGTTTTTCTTTTCATCATCAATTAAAATCATAATATGTGGAAGCTCTAAAGAGGCATTTTCTCTAACTTTCATTCTTGGTGGTATACGTTCAATTACAGTTTTTTCTGTAGCTCTAATAAGCGTTTGTGAACCTTTTTCATAAGAATAATCCTCAAGGTCTACAATACCCATTATACCCTCTCTTACTTTGCCATCACTTTGAGTTCTTTCAAGATAAATCATTGAATTATCTAGTTCTGTGAATATATCTTCATTAAGATACTCAGTCATTGTTTCATTAATTTTTTTAATTCTTTCCTCAACATTGGCATCATTTAAATAAATTTCTGGTAGTGTTATTCTAAGTGTTGAAGGAGCATCTCCAACAATATTTTCTACTTCTTCCCAATATTTTGGTTCAGATGTATATTGATCACACGCAACTACACTCCATTTATGCATATCAACGTTTTTTGGAATTAAAATATTTCCTGCCTTAAAAGGTACTTTCATTTTCTCATCTCCTACTAAATAGTATAACATACTAGCATAAAAAAACAAAATATTTTTAAAACATTTTGTCTACATTTTTAGGAACTTTATCATTTACTATTTTATCAATTATTTTCTTTCTTTTTTCATCACTTACTGGTTTACCAGTTAATCCAGATAAAGTATCAATTACTTCATTTAAAGTTTTCTCATCTTTCATATTACCATTTGAAAGCTTTTTAGCAAGATCAATTATAGTATCTTTATCTACATTAGTTTTATTTTTTACTTTTCCCCAAAATTTATTATCCAAAATAATCACCTAATATAGTTTATGTTTTATTTTTAAAAAGTTTATATATTTTTTAAATTTAATTATTAAAACATGTACATTTGATCTATCTTTATTTTGCAATTATAATATACCATAATGTACATAAAAAGTGATGCTGCAACATCACTTTTTTCATTTGATTTTTTCACGCCTAATCTTGTAGTTTTTTTTACTTTCATCACACCTAATCTTGTAGCTTTAGTATTTTTCCAATCACACTAGATCTTGAAGCTCTATTTTGGATTTATCACACAAAAACTTGAAGACCCATTTTACTTTCAATTATATGCAAATTGTTGGCATTTATAATTTTGACCTTTATTAGAAAATTCTCAAAATTACACACATGGGCGGACACTGCCGCCACGCGTGTAATGACATAGTTTGCACCTACTTCCCTTCGTATTTATTCTATCACAAATGGCGAAGTATAACTTCCGTCGCCAGAGGAAAATGATGTGCCAGGTTTGATGGAAACGGACGGACGGACGCCCGCCGAACCGTTTCCATCAAGACCCATAAAGCCACCAACATTGGTTACAAAAACGTAGTTGACATAGCTGCCGCCAATGAGGGGAGAAGCAAGCCAAACATTTAGACTATTATTAAAGTAATGACCTTCTGCATTTGAATATCCTGATAAAACTAATTCTGGCACTGATAAAAGTCCTATTGGATAACTTAATTTTGCTTTAGGATTACTCATACTAAAACCATCTGTTTCATTTGCGCATACTAAACTTTGGTTACTTGCACCAAAATTTTTAAAGTATAGATATTCAGTGGTATCACCTCCATTTGGATTCCATCCATTTAGATTTAATATTTTTCTATCATTACAAAATACTGTATCCTCTAGTTTTTTATCGTATTTGTCTTTTATATTAGATTCATACCAACTATCTATATATGCTTTTATTATACTATCATTTTTATTTACATCATCTGCATATAACATTTCATTTAATGCAACATTTACCGATTTTCCTCCTGTTAAGGTTATATAATATGCATATGAAGAGTTTGTATAATAAACATAATAAATAGATGAACATGCTGTACCTGTGGTCATACATGTATAATGATTATTATTTATTGTATTATACCCACTACTCCATGTTGCCACTGTTTTAGTACTAGTTAATGTATAAGTACCATTATAAGTAAATGAATTTCCAAATACTATATTTGATAGTGATTCCATATTTTTTTCTATAGAAGAATATACTGTATTATACATATATCCTACGTACGCTAACGAAATATCTCCTTCATTAAATTTGCTTGTACCTATTTGTGAATCTAATGCCGTGTTATTACAAGTTTTTGATGAATTACCAACGCCTTTTTGTAAACTAAAATCAACATAATCACTATTATCTGTAGTAGTTGAACGTTTAAAATATATAATCTTTATAACATCTGATGTACTTAATGATAAATTAATTGAATCAGTGTCACTTACCCTAAAACATCCAACTCCACAGTTTTTACCATGTCCAATATAATCATCATTTAAATATAGCTCAACAGAATCATCATCTGATTCATTATGCATATTAATATTGAATAAATATGATCCATCTTGAGTAGGGCTAAATTCAATAGTAAAATTAGTACCATTTCCACTATCATCTAAAATATTACTTTTCCATACTTTGTTTGTACTATCAAAAGTATAAGGATATGTTGCATCATTACTAACTATTGTATATTCATTTGAATTAAACTTTTCATAACTTTCATATACATCCTTTTGAACTCCATTATAAACCATCTTTACTCCGCCAGTTTCTGTTGTTCTTACTATTTTCCAACAAAAACCTCCGAATAAGACATTATTATTTTGAACATTATCTTTATAGTAATATACTGGATTTGCATAAGTATCTGCTCCTTCACCTGTATAAAGGCCTAAATAAGTTTTATCTTGATTATATCTATTTTCAATTGTATGGTATAAATCTAATTTTAAATCTCCAATAGTAGAACCACTTCCCAGTGTTAAATAAGCATTAAGAGATTTGTTCATAGTGGAGCCATTACCTAAACTTCCTTCATCTTTATCTATCCATAAATATAAATTATATGTTTTAGTTCCAGAACTAACTGTACCACTTCCTACACTAAATCCATTTTCTAATGTTTCATTTTTAATAGCTAATAATTGTTTTTGAATAGTACTATCTAAAATATATTCATTTGATATAAGTGTTCCACTTGTTGGAGTAACACCTTCCTCAACTAAAGCATATTTTAATGCTTTTATTGGCATTGTATTTGAACTATTTGGTACAAGAAGTAAATTAAATGATTGACTTGTACTACAGTTATTTGTTATTGTTACTGAAGTTTTATATGTGTCAGTACTTAATGCTTTACTATCAGATATAGGTACAGCATACTCATTTGATATTGTAATATTATCTGATGATAGCTGAAGTGACATACAAAGTGCTGCCCCATTTATTGTAACATTAGTATTTGCATTATTATTAGAACTAGCAACCTTAAAAAATGCATAAGAAATTGATATTCCTGTACACATTACAAGCAATATTAAGATTACTGTTAACATTTTTTTATTACTATTCATATAAACCTTCTTTCACATTTTTTGCTTAATTTTTATTCTACTACAGTGTAAACATCATTATATGTTCCACTGCCTGATAACTTGGCTTTAGAGGATAAAGAAATCACTGGACGGACTCCGATACTGTAACTCACACGATATGAATTAAAATACCCTGCTAAGTGAATATAAAACTCATACGCACCACCACTAGATAAAAAATTTGAAGACGAACCTGTCCAATAAGGTTGTCCAGTGTATAGATAATATGAATTATTACCGCTTCCATATACACCCCCTGCAAATGCAACCTCATCCACAGTAATTAAACCGACAGGGTAATTTAATTTTTTATTTCCAACAGTGCTTTTTTCTGCTGTGAATTTATCTGCCACATTAGTACAAATTAATTGTGGATTCTTATAAGTATTAAGTCTACCATATGCTCCATAAAAATAATTTATTCCAGTTGATTCCCAAGTAGTTGTTTGTTCTGATGAGGCACCCCTGTCATTACAAAATATTTGATTTTGTGACACTAATGGATTATCTTTTAATGTCGTTCCTTCATACCAGTTTTCTATTGCTATTTTTATTGTACTTGGTGTACTATTGCCCATTTGTTCTCCAACTGTATACATATAACCAACATATTCAGCCTTATCTCTACTACTATTAAAAGTACTAGTTCCTATTTGTGTGTTAGTTCCAGTCATATATACTCCATTGCTTCCAGTTACTGATGCATTATCACTTGGTTTAGCTGTCCCGGAATATATCATTCTAATTGAACCATCGCCATTTATTCGAATTATTCTCCAATAAATATCATTTTCGTTTTCTTTTCCATATTTTACCCAGTTATTGTCTACTGCACCCCTAAAATAATATGATGTGCCTAAGTCATCAGGTGCAGAAAACATACCTTTATCACTTGCTGTAGTTACAATACTAAAATCAGGTTTTGTCTTACTTTCTATTTGTGATTTAGCCTCTGCTACTGAAGAAGCACCAGTACTTTTTAATAATACATAATCGCCACCTAGTATAGGTTCATTAAATGAACAATTTGTATTAGCTACTTTAATATTACCTTTAAAAGTTTTACCAACTACATTATCTTGAATAACATCTAAATTATAATATTTAGCAGTAAAAGACCAATTTTCTAAAATATTTGTATCTGTAGAAATTTTTACACTGCTTATTAATGTAACTGAACTAGAACCAGATACATCTATTTCACTAAAAGAATTTCCTTTATCTGAAGTACCACTTAAAGTAAATTCTTTTAAACCTGCATTTGTTGCTCCACTACTTGGAGTATATGCAGTACTTGGGATATATACTAAATCATAAGAACAATACACTTTTTTAAGCCCATTTGCATCTAATGACACATTTATATTACTACCTGTATTTGAGACATATGAACTATAATCATTACTTGCATTTGCTACATCTAATTTATCATTATCAAGCGTTATAGATAATGCTCCGGTACCATTTGTAGTAAATATATATGAATTAGTATTAATATTACCTGATACAGTGTTATTATTTTTTATTTCAATTCCACCAAAATAAGCATAAGAAATACCCACTATAATGGTAACTATTAATAATATACCTATTGTTATTAATAAACCAACTCTATTTTCAATTATTTTATTTTTTAATTTCATAATAAAAATACCTTTCTACTATCTATTAAAATGATACCACATTTTAATAATTTCTAAAAGTATTTTTTTATAAAAAATATTTTTTTACTATTAGGTTTATACTTTAAAAACTTAATTTCATATTTTAAACTATATAAATAGTTTTTTGTTTTTCCTCTATTAACGTACTATTTTAGTATATTATTCATTTTACTTTATGTAATTTTATTATCTTTCATAAAAAAAAGAAATGTATATTTGTGGAAAGTCTTGCCAAGGATAAATCTTAAAACTTTTTAGTGTATTAAAAAATGCAAAAAATTTTTATTTTTAATTTATTTGCATTTTCATATTTTTTAATCTTAAATATGTATTTTTTAGATAAAATTCATATAATATTTGGCTAGTATTTACCTAGATTTATCAAAAGTGTCCGTCAATTAGATGACTCAGTTAACTAGTCTTATTTTAACCTATTCTATATGGATTTGAAGAACTTCCATCTCCTGTACCCACAATTTGTAGTATACTAGAATCTAGATAAAATGTCGGACGAACTGAAAATGGTTTGCCAACAACTCCATTGAGGTCAACAAAACCTGTTGAACGAAAGTTAGAAATAGTATTAGGATTTGAAGAGCAAGGGGAAAGTAGCCATTCTGCACCCATAAATGAAAAAGTCTTTTGTGATGTAAATAACCAATCATTATCTTTACAATCAGCGTAGTAATCATTGCCCCAATTGTACAGTGCTAAGGCCCTACAATCGGATTTGGTTGTCATAGAACCGCCAATAGTTGCATACCCATAATCACTCGGATAAATTAATCCTACTTTTGCATATATACTACTTGTATTACCACTATATATTGCACTTGTATTTCTTTCCTCTCTATATATACCTTCAGCAGTTAAAGTTTTGGAATTTGATGAACTCGCTCCTCCTAAATGCCATTTTGCATTTGCTACCCCACTAGATAACTTACTATTTACATTTGAAGTACCTAATAAAGTAGTCAAATACGTTTCATTTAATTCTGTTTTAAGTGATGCCGTGCTCCAATCATTTCCTCCTGAATTCCATTCTTTTCCGCCTTCGCCACCATAGCTATTAGTATCTATTACTTTTAATAATTTTTTAGAGCCATTACTTGTAGTTCCATCATTTGAGGAGTCTTCATCAAATAATCCTATTATTCTAAATAGTAATGAACTATCTGAACAAGTGCCTTCAGTTTTATTATCCAAACAAATATAATTATTCGGATCTGCTCCTTCATATCTAATTCCTTTTTCATCAAAGATATCACTATTATTTGCTACAAAAACTGTTTGAAATGATTTGCCTACTATTTTCTCCCCTATAGTAGAACCACTTCCCAGTGTTAAATAAGCATTTAACATTTTATCCATAGTGGAGCCATTACCTAAACTTCCTTCATCTTTATCTATCCATAGATATAAACTATAAGTTTTAGTTCCAGAACTAACTGTTCCACTTCCTACACTAAATCCATTTTTTAGTGTTTCATTTTTAATAGATAATAATTGTTTTTGAATAGTACTATCTAATGTATATTCATCTGATATAAGTGTTCCAGTTGTTGGAGTACTACCATCCTCAACTAAAGCATATTTTAATGCTTTAATTGGCATTGTATTAGAACTATTTGGTACAAGAAGTAAATTAAATGATTGACTAGTATTACAATTATTTGTTATAGTAACTGAAGTTTTATATGTATCAGAACTTAATGCTTTACTATCAGATATAGGTACAGCATATTCATTAGATATTGTAATATTATCTGAAGATAACTGAAGTGACATACAAAGTGCTGCCCCATTTATTGTAACATTAGTATTTGCATTATTATTAGAACTAGCAAC
>CAKOIF010000002.1 GCA_934086485.1 uncultured Bacilli bacterium
AGTTAAGCCCTGATACGCTGAAAATAGTGTTATGCTAAGATATGGAGTTGCCAATAATTTTTTTTTGCTTTAAATTATTTATTTTATATAGATTATATCTTGTTTATATTCTTATTTTTATTTATAATTGATATGGAAGGTGAAAAATATGAATATTTATAAATATACTTCTCGTAACGAGAATGATACTGTTGAGTTAGCACAGAATATTGAATCTGAAAAATTTCCTAATATGGTTATTTGTTTAGATGGAGAACTTGGTAGTGGAAAAACCGTTTTTGTAAAAGGATTTGCTCACGCATTAGCAATAGAAGATAATATTACAAGTCCAACTTTTAATATTATAAAAGAGTATAACTCTGGAGAGTTGCCACTTTATCATATGGATGTTTATAGATTAGATAAAGATTCTAATGATATTGGAATTGAAGATTATTTTAATAAAGGTGGAGTTACATTAATTGAATGGGCTGATATAATTACTGACATATTACCCGAAGAAAGATTACAAATTAATATTAAAGTTATTTCAGAAAATACTAGAGTATTTGAATTAATTCCTTATGGTGAAAAATATGAAGAATTATGTAATTCTGTATTATAGGTAGTTTATGTATACTTTATTTATAGATACACATCTTTATGATATTAATGTTGTTTTGTATAAAGATGGAAATGTTTATTTGCATAAGTGCATTGATAAAAGTGTGAATAATAATGCTTTATTAGTACCAACTATTATGGAATGTATTTCTAATATTAAACTTAATGATATCATTGTTGTAAATGGACCTGGTTCATTTACAGGTGTAAGAACAGGTGTAACTGTTGCAAAAACTTTAAGTTATTTATTAAATATCCCAATTAAACCGGTTTCATATCTTGATATTATGGATTATTCTTTAGATTGTAATGATAATTTAGTTGGTTTTTATGATAATAGTGGTATTTTTGTTGGCAAATATTTAAATCATATGTTAACTGGAAATTATGAATACATTAGAAAAAGTGAATTAAATTTAAATGAGTTATCAAATTTAAAAACAGATGTTACCATTGATTATTCTAAAATTTTTAATTTAATTTCCAATCATCCAAACATTGATCCTAAACAAGTTAAGCCAATTTATGTAAAAAAAATAAGTGTAGAATATGATTAGAGAGTTAAGAAATGCAGACATTGATGACTTAACTGAATTACTACTAAATTATGATAAAAAAATTGAAAATCATTTTAATTTTAAAGATTATTTAGAAAATGATATATATAGTCAGTATGTTTATGTGATTGATGATAAAATTGTGGGTTATATTTTAATAACAATAATTGATTATTTAGTAGAGATTCATTTATTGTATGTTGATAATTTGTTTAGAAATCAAAAAATTGGTACAAAATTAATAGATTATATTATTAATAAATACTCTAGTCATAGATTTTTATTAGAGGTGGCAATTAATAATTATATAGCAATTAAACTATATGAAAATATGAATTTTAAAATAATTAATATAAGAAAAAAATATTATAATGATATTGATGCTTATGTTATGGAAAGGAATTAATATGAATGATGTCTACATTTTAGCAGTTGAGTCAAGTTGTGATGATACAAGTATAGCAATTGTAAAAAATGGTAAAGAATGCATTGCAATGAGTATTTCATCACAGATTGCTGTTCATAATAAATTTGGTGGTGTTGTACCTGAAATAGCTTCGCGAATGCATTGTGAAAATATTTTATATGTTTTAGAGGATTGTTTATCTCAAACAACTTTAAAAATTGAGGATATGGATGCTATAGCAGTGACATATAAACCAGGATTACTTGGTTCATTACTCGTGGGATTAGAATTTGCAAAGACTGTTGCTGCTGTATATAATAAACCTCTTATAGGTGTTAACCATTTAATAGGCCATATTTATGCTAATAATATTGAAGATAATTTAGAATTTCCTTTACTTGCTCTTGTTGTAAGTGGTGGACATACAGAACTTTCCATAATGCATAATAATTATGAGTTTGAACTTCTTGGTTCAACTCTTGATGATGCAATAGGTGAAAGTTTTGATAAGGTTGCAAGAGTATTGGGTTTTCCTTATCCTGGTGGCCCAAGTATTGAAAAAGCCGCCTCACTTGGAAATAATACTTATAATTTAACTAAACCTGTAAATGATGAAACATACAATTTTAGTTATAGTGGTTTAAAAAGCCAGGTTTTAAACATAATTAATAATGCAAAAATGAAAAATGTTGAGATAAATAAAAATGACTTATCTTGTTCATTTCAGACTATTGCTGTCGATGAAATTGTTCGTAAGGTAGAACTGGCAATAAAAAAGACAAGTATTAACAGACTTGCTTTAGCGGGTGGAGTATCTGCGAATAAATATTTACATAACGAACTTCAGAAATTATGTGATAATTATAATGTCAAACTATATAATCCGAGAATGATTTATTGTACTGATAACGCTGCAATGATTGGTGCTGCAGCATATCCATTGTTTTTAAAAAAGGATTTTAAAGATTTAACTTTGGATGCATCAAGTAGTGCTGATTTAATATCTTAATTTAGTATAATAACTCCAATATTTAAATACAGCGCTACTAAAAGCCAAACAAAATACGGAAACTGCAAGAATGCTGCAGTTTTATTCTCTTTATATAATTCAATAATGAATTTTATTGTTGATAAAATTATTAAAACTAGTTCTATGGCACTAACAATATACATTTTCAATTTAAAGAATATGAATGTCCAACTATAATTTAAGATTAAATTTATAATGGCTGCTGAAGTAATTTTTTTATTGTCAAAATCTTTGTTTGCTAAATAAAATGATATTCCAAATAATAAATATAATATGCTCCATACAATTGGAAATACTATCTTTGGAGGACTAAACATAGGCTTATTAATTATATTATAGTTTTTGAAATTAGCAAGTAGAGATGATAAAAATCCTCCAATTAAAGGTGCAATAACAATAATAATATTTTTAATTACTTTTTTCATATTATTAGTATATATTTAATATCTGATTTCTATGTATTTTATAGTGAAATTTTACCATAAATATGTTTACTATGCATAAAATATATGATAAAATTAATTTACTTGGGGTAGATTGGTTTCGACATATGTTAATAGATATGATTGCAAGTAGTTGGCAAACTATAAATGCACAAAAAAAATAAATGACGAAACTTCATATAGTTTCACTCCTGCATTTGCCTAGTTAGAGGTTTGGGAGTACTCACTTACTTTCTCGCTTATTGAAAGTAAACTGGGTTCATATTAATAAGCTATATTTATTATATTTTTTGAGTATAGTAAATGAATATTAATCAAAATTACTATTTATGAGGTTCGTTTTAGCCATATAGATAGGAAATTTAAATAGAACTAAACTTGTAGATATTGTATAATATGACATATTGGACAGGAGTTCAATTCTCCTCTACTCCACCAAATAGTAAATTATTGCCCGTATTCACGGGTTTTTTTAATGATTTATTATTTTTAATTTCTTATAAAATTCCTCATTTTTTTATATTTTATTTGTCAAATATATGGACAAAGCAAAATAAATTTGTTATACTACTTGCGAGTAAAGAAATTACTCCTTGCTTTTTATGTCATTAAAAAGCCGAGTAGACCATAAGGAGGTGTAAAAAGATGAATAAGTACGAAATAATGTTTATCGTTAAAAATACTATCGAAGATGACAAAGTTAAAAAAGTTGCTGATAGTTTAAAAGATTTAATAACTAACGATAAAGGTAGTATCATCGAGTTTAAAGAAATGGGTAAAAGAAAACTTGCTTATCCAATTAACAAAGAATTAACAGGAACATACTATGTTATGACTGTTGAAGCAAAACACGATACTATTAAAGAATTTGAACGTAAAGTTCGTATTAATGAAAATGTTTTAAGACATTTAATTATTAACAAAGGAGAATAAGATGAATAAAGTTATATTATGCGGTAGATTTACAAGAGATCCTGAGTCAAGAATGACATCTGCTTCAATGGAAGTATCAAGATTTTCATTAGCTTGTCCTAGTGATTTTGTAAATAAGGATGGTCAAAGAGAGACTGAATTTATAAATTGTGTTGCTTTTGGAAGAACAGCGCAAACATTAAATAAATATTGTACTAAAGGAAGTATGATTATAGCACAAGGTCGTATAAGAAATAGTAGTTATGATGCACAAGATGGAACTAAAAGATATACTACTGATGTAGTTATTGATAATTTTGAATTTGTAAGTAGTTCAAATAGAAATGCAAATCAAAATGCTAATCCAGCACCTAGTTATAATAGTGCTCCAGCAAATAATTACTCTGCACCATCATTTAACACAAATATGCAAACTACCGATATATCTGAGGATCCTTATAAAGAATTTAGTGATGAAACTAATATAAGTAGTGATGAATTTCCATTTTAAGAAGGAGGAATAAGGTATGGCAGAATTTTATCATAAGAAAAAAAGAATATGCCAAATGTGTGCTGGTAAATCAGTTGACTTTAAAGATGTAATGATTATTAATAAATATATCAATGAAAAAGGTAAAATATTACCTCGTAGAATGACTGGTGCTTGTGCAAAACATCAAAGACATATTGCTGAACAAGTTAAATATGCTCGTTTAATGGCATTAATACCATTTGTTAAATAATAACAAATGGTTTTTTTAATGAAGTTTTTATGTTATAATAAGTTATATTATTTAAGGAGGATTTTAAATGAAAGTTATACTTTTAAAAGATGTAAAATCTCAAGGAAAAAAAGATGATGTTATAAATGTATCAGATGGCTACGCAAATAACTATTTAATAAAAAATAAACTTGCTGTGGCATACACTGATACTAGTAAAAAAATATTGGATAAGCAAATTCAAATCCGAAATGATGAAGAAGCAAAAATAGTGGCTAATTATACTGAAATTAAAAATAAATTAAATGATAAAATTATTGAGTTTAAAGTTAAAACTGGAAAAGATGACAGAGTTTTTGGTACAGTTTCCTCAAAACAAATAAGTGATAAAATAAAAGAACTAGGCTATGATATTGATAAAAAATGTATATTAATAGATACACCTTTATCTAGCTTAGGAACATATAAAGTTAAAATAAAATTACATAAAAAAGTTGAATTTAATGTAAATATTAAATTAAGTAAATAAGAAAGGAAAGTTATGGCACAATCATTACCATTTAATTCCGAAGCGGAAATGTCCGTTCTTGGAATTTCATTTATTTCAAAAGATCAAGTTGATAAAATTTGTGAAAGTGTTAATGAAGATATGTTTTTTGATGAAAGAAATAAAACTCTTTTTTGTGCTATAAAAAGTTTACACGATAAAAAGATACCTATAGATATTACTACAATAAGCACTGAACTTGATAAAACAAAAAAGTCATCAATTGTTAATATTAATTATATAATGGACGTAATTGATAGCGTTGTAACAAGTGCAAATCTTGATTATTATATTCAAATTCTGCAAGATTATAATGTTCGAAGAGGATTAATTACCTCTGCAACTCAAATTGTAGAGAATGCCTATAATGAAGAAGATATTTCTAGACTTCAGGATAATGCTGAAAAAACAATTTTATTAGCGGTAAGAAATCGTAGCGTTTCAGAACTTTTACCAATTACTGAAGTTTTAAGAAGCGCTCACGATAAACTTGAGGAGCTTGCTAAAAATAAAAAATTAATTACTGGTTTAGAAACAGGATTTTATGACTTTGATAGACTTACAACTGGATTTCAAGGTGGTGAAATGATAATTTTAGCGGCTAGACCAGGTATGGGAAAAACAGCACTTGCCCTTAATATGGCATCTTATGCTGGAAGAACTACTAAAAAAGCTGTAGCAATATTCAACTTGGAAATGCCTGCGGAAATGCTTGTAAATAGAATGATATCTTCAGTTGGCAGAATTGATTCTTATAAATTACAAACTGGTAATATGCACGATAAAGATTGGCAAAGATATAATGAAGCAATGAGTCAACTTGGGCAAACTAGTATTTATATCGAAGCAGATGCTGGTACTACAATATCTGAAATTAGAGCAAAATGTAGAAGACTAGCAAGTAGTGAACAAGGCCTTGGGCTTGTAATTATAGATTATCTTCAGTTAATTAACAGTGGTTCAAAAAAGGTTGAATCAAGACAAGTTGAAGTATCAGATATTTCAAGATCCTTAAAAACTATGGCATTAGAGTTAGATGTTCCTGTAATAGCATTATCACAATTATCAAGAACTGCTGAAAAAAGAGAAAGTAATGTTCCAATGTTAGCGGATCTTCGTGAGTCAGGTTCACTAGAACAAGATGCCGATATGGTACTATTTATAAATAGAAAAGATTATTATGATAAATCTAAAGATCAAAATAATACAATCGTTCCAGCAGAACTTATTATTGCTAAACATCGTAAAGGTAGTTTAGGAACTATTGATTTACAATTTGAATTAAATTATGGTTTATTTAAAAGTGTTTTAAAGGAACAAGGTGAGTAATGAAAACAAATGATATAATAAAAACTACTATTTTTACCTTAATTATAAGTATTTTATGTTTAGTTGGCTTTTTCTTTGATAAAAATGACTCTTTAGATGCTGAGCAAATTTATGAAGTATTTATTGATGGTAAAAGTGTTGGTTATCTAAAAGACAATGATAAGTTATATGATATTATCAATACTAAACAACAAGAAATTAAAAATAAATATAATGTGAGTACGGTATATCCTCCGGAAAACTTTAAAATTATTCAAACATCATCTTATGATATAGTGTTATCTACGCCTGAACAAATTTATAATAAAATGGCAGAAATAGGCTCATTTACAATCGAGGGTTATATTGCAACATATAAAAAAGCTGATAAACAAATTACTATTAATGTTCTTGATAAAGAAGTTTTTGATAGTGCTATACATAGTTTTGTACTTGCATTTATTGCCGAAGAAGAATATACAAATTATATGAATAATTCTCAAAAGGAAATTGAAACAACAGGAAAAGTTATTAAAAATATGTACTTTGATGAAATTATTAATATTAGAAAAGGATATATTTCTGTAAATGATACTATCTTCGAGGATGAATCATCATTAACCCAATATTTATTATTTGGGCCGAATAATAAGATAGAAAAATATACTGTAAAAGAGGGAGATACAATCGACTCTATTTCGGAGGCAAATAAACTTAACTATAAAGAATTTTTAGTTGCAAATCCTAAATATAGTTCAAGAGATAGTTTACTTACTATTGGTGACAATGTTAATATTACTTTAATTAATCCAATGCTTACATTTGTCTATGATGTTAATGAAATCTTGGATACTGAAATACCTTATGAAAAAAAGGTAGAATATGATTCAAGTAAAAGTTCAGACTTTAATGAAATTACCACTGCAGGTGTAACAGGAATAACTAGAATTGATGAAAATTATACTGTTAAAAATGGTCAAACACAGGGTGGTGTTGAAATCGTAAGTAGTATTAAAATAAAAGAAAAAGTTGATCAAGTTACCACTAAAGGTGGATATAGATATTCTGGTGGATGGACCTCTGGTTCTTATATCGATACTGGTACTACTTGGGGCTGGCCTACAAATCAACCATCAGTTATAACAAGTGGTTATGAGTGGCGTTGGGGAGCGTTCCATGATGGAATAGATATTTCAGGTACAGGTTGTGGTTCACCAATATATGCCGCTTTAGAGGGTGAAGTTGTTTCTTCTCAGTTTGGTGGTATGGTTGGTCCTGCCTCTGGTTATAATGTTGTTATTCGTCATAGTAATGGTTACTATTCAGTTTATGCACATATGATTGCAAATAGTATGACTGTTAAAGTTGGTGACAAAGTTACTCGTGGACAAGTTATAGGGCAAATGGGAAATACTGGTGTATCTTATGGATGTCATTGCCATTTAGGAATATTTTATGGTCAACCATATTCAGGTGGATATTCAATTAACCCATTAAGTGTGTACAGATGATTAAAGTTTGTACTTTAGCAAGTTCTTCAGCTGGAAATTCAACTTATGTTGAAACAAGTCATTATAAAATTTTAATAGATTTAGGAAGAACAAAAAAATATTTGAGCGAAAAACTTTCTGAAATCGGAGTGGATTATAAAGATATTGATTATGTATTCTTAACTCATACTCACGATGACCATACAAAAAGTTTACATACATTTTTCAAAGGAACAAAAGCAACACTTGTTATTACAAATAAAATGTTACTTGAATTAAACGATATATCGGATATAGAAAACATAATCATATATGAAGATAATCCAAATATTGTAGATTTAGACATTAAATCATTTGTAATGAGCCATGATGTTGCAGATATTCGTAGTTTTGTAATAACTGATGAAGGGTCATCCCTTGTTTATATTACTGATACAGGTTATATAAATTCAAAATATTTTAAATTTTTTAAAGGAAAATCGGCATATTATATTGAAAGCAATCATGATATAGAAATGCTTAGACATGGTCCTTATCCAAGATGGCTTCAGGATAGGGTACTATCTGATGTTGGACATTTATCTAATAAATTTACTGGTATTTATTTATCAAAATTAATTACAGAAAACACAAAAAATATTGTGCTACTACATTTAAGTGAAAAAAACAATACTGAAGAACTTGCTCTTGAAACAGTTGAGGAATACATTGATCCTACAAAAGTAAAAATACAGTGTGCTAATAAAAATGATATAGGAAGTGTAATAACAATATGATAAAGATTATTTGTTTTGGTAAATTAAAGGAAAATTATTTAATAAATGCTGTTAATGATTATTTTGAAAGAATAAATAAATATCATAAAATATCTATATTAGAATTAAAAGATTTAGAAAATATCATTGATGAAGAAAAAGAACTTTTAAAAATTATTCAAAATGATAAATCATATAAAATTCTTTTGGATATTAAGGGTGAGGAAGTTTCAAGCATAGAATTTTCAACTTTAATAAATGATAAATTAACTCATTTTAGTAGTATTACTTTTATAATTGGAAGCAGTAATGGTGTAAGTGAGAATATTAAAAATTTTGTGAATCAAAGAATTAGTTTTGGTAAAATAACTATGCCTCATGGTTTATTTAGAGCAGTATTGCTTGAACAAATTTATCGTAGTTTTAAAATATTAAATAACGAAAGTTATCATAAATAAAAGATTTATTCTTTTATTTTTTTGTGGGGTTTAGTACAATAGATATGTAGGTGATAATTATGATAGGAAATAGTTGGGATGAAAAATTGAGCATTATATGGAATAGTCCTGGATTTCATAATTTTTATAATATGATTATGAAACTATATGATGAAAAAACTATTTATCCTCTTAAAGAAAATATTTTTAATGCATTTAAATTGACTAGTTTCGAAAATGTTAAAGTTGTTATTGTGGGACAGGATCCTTATCACGGAGAAGGTGAAGCACACGGACTTTCTTTTTCTGTTCAGGATAATGTAAAAATTCCTCCTTCACTTCAAAATATTTATAAAGAGTTGTATAGTGATTTAGGTATTCCACCTAAAAAAACTGGAAACTTAACTGGTTGGGCAAAGGAAGGCGTTCTTTTGTTAAATAGCACATTAACTGTTGAAAAAGATAAAGCTAATTCTCATCAAGGGTTAGGTTGGCAATATTTTACAGATTATGTTATAAAAGTGTTGAATTTAAGTGAGAAACCAATTGTATTTATTTTATGGGGGAACTTCGCTCGAAGTAAAAAAGTTTTAATAACAAACCCTAAACATTTAATATTAGAGTCACCACATCCTAGTCCATTTTCCGCGTATAATGGATTCTTTGGCTCAAAACCATTTTCAAAAACTAATGATTTTTTAATAAAGAATAACATAAAACCAATTGATTGGTCAAAATAAAAAAGTAGCATCGCTACTTTGTTTCATATGAAGTCTGAACTTTTATATTATTTATTTTAGCAATAACTTTTATGTAACCTTTAATAGTTTTCATAAGTAAGTTATTGTTTTTATTATAGTATTTTTTATTGGCAATTAATATTTCGTTAATACTATCAATTTTGTTAAATAACTCATTTATTTCATCTGTATTAAGTTCTTTATTATCCTCTTTTAAATCAGTCATGGTTTTTAAATAATTATTAAGTTCAATATCAAGATTATAATTACTAATTTTCTTAGTATTTAAATTTGCAAAATCTTTTAAATAATCTTTCTTTTTTAATACTTTTTTATATTTATCATATATTTGATTCATTATATCTTTTTTATCTTTTAAAGCTTTACTGATAATATCATTTGCAGCATCCATTTTTGCTTTTATGATAGAAATTTTATTATATCCAATAAAGTATATTAATGATATACCAAAACCAATACTAATTACAATAAGTAATATTATTTCTAATTTCAAATTTACACTTCCTATCTTATAACATTATACCACATTATTTTTTTTCTTTTAACAATTTTATTATAGTATCTTTATTTATTAAGAAATAAACTGTTAGTGTAAGTAAACCTATTATTCCTAAATATAACATATTTCCAATAAAACCATTAAATGTTGGCATTATTTTTTTATAAATAATACACATAAAAATTGCAATTAAAATTGAAAAAATTAGTTTAGGAAGAGACTTTATTGTATCATTATATCTAAATCCATCATTTTTATATAATGATACAATTGGTATACTTAATGATATTATATAACCTATTACAGTGGCGGTAATTGCTCCATAATATGGGTATATTCCCAGTCTATTAAATAAATACATTAAAGGAAGGTCAAGAAGAGCATTAACTGTTATTCCACTTAATGCGCAAATATATACAAGTTTTGTTTTATATAAGCCTTGTAAAGCAGAAAAGAAAATAATATAAGCACTATCAAGTATAGCCACTAAAATGATGTATTTAAAGATTATTGGTCCATAGTAACTTTGTCCATAAAATATATACCAAATTTCCTTTGCAAAAATACTTAAGAATATTGTAAGCGGAGTTATTATAAAGAGTAATACTTTTAATGAATTGTTGAAATAGTAATTAGCTTTATCCATATCTTTTTTAACATAAGCACTAACTATTGAAGGAATTAAACTTATAGTAAGACCAGTGGCAAAAGCCTTAACGATTGTTATTAGTTTACTTCCCCAAGTTGTAAATATTGAGGAAATTGTTTCAACATCTTTTGCACTATACCCTAAATTAGTAAGTCCTCGTATAATTAAAATCATATCGGTTGTATTATAAATTGAATTTGAAATGTTTATTATTATAAAAGGTATGCAATAACCGATAATCTTTTTAATAACTTCTTTTCTTTCTTCTTCAGAAATTGCTTTTTTACTGTCCTTTACAACATTAGATTTTTTAGTTTTAATAATTAAATAAATGTAAGCAACGATAGCGCCAATTGCACAAGAAAATACGGATATTCCTACTGCATATGTAATTTTTAAATGAAATACTTTAATACATAAATAACTTCCTACAAGAATAAAAAATATTCTAACAATTTGCTCTATAACTTGTGATTTTGAAGAAGCCTCAATATACTTATGTCCTTGAAGATATCCACGATAAATTGAAAGAAGTGGTACAACTAAAAGCGCAAATGATATACATCTAATTACAAAACTTACATCTTCGATGGTATTTCCTCCGGTAAGATTACCAAGAATTACTTTAGCAAGTGGCTTTGCAAATAAGAAACATAATAAAAATGCAACAAGAGAGAAAATATACACTATTTTTTTACTTATTCGATACATTTCATTTTTTTTATCATATTCCTTTAAAGTCTCATATTCACTAGTAATTTTACTTATTGCAAGTGGTATACCTGCTGAGGAAATAATTAAAAATATATTATAAATATTATAAGCGTAACCATACAATGCTCCACCTTGTTCACCAATTATTTTATAAAATGGAATTACATATAATACGCCTAAAACTTTTGAAATTATTATCGCAATAGTGGCTATTATAGCACCTTCCATAAATCCGTTTTTCTTCATACTTAATTTCAACTCCTATTATTATTATAGATAAAAATGAAATATAAAACAAGAAATTTATCAAAATCATTTACAAACTAGCAAATATCTATTATATTTAAATAGAAATGAGGTATTATGAAAGTTGAAATTTTAGTATTAGGTCCCCTTGATACAAATACATATATTTTAAGTAAAGATGGGAAATGCATTATTATAGACCCAGCAGATGATGCAGAAAAAATTGTTTCATTTTGCTCAAAATATGAAGTCGAAGAAATAATTGTTACTTATCATCATTTTGATCATATTGGTGCACTTGAAAAGTTAGAAAAATACTATAATATTAAGCATAATACATTTTTAAGGAAGACATTTTCTTATGACATAATAAAAACGCCAGGTCATACTGACGATTCTATTTCAATATTTTTCGGTGGACAAAACTTATTATTTTCTGGTGACTTAATTTTTTATCATAGTATCGGAAGATATGATTTTCCAAATTCAAATTATAATGATTTAATTAAATCTTTGGAAAAGATAAGTAAACTATCCCTTGATACAACTATTTTTCCTGGTCACGGAGAGAAAACAAGTTTAAACGAAGAAATTAAATATTTTGATTTATATTAAAATGTTTTTTCAGAATAAGCGTGAGAATAATTAATTGGTTCCATAAATTCAACATAATCAAGATATAAAATTCTAATTAAGAACCATTTTCCAGTTGTAACCTCTTTGATTATTAGATGGTCTTTACCTGCCTCTTCGATTAATCCAGAAAATATCTTATTTTTCCATTCTGTACTATCTGGAAAAGAAACATAAGCATTAACTTTTCTTCCTTTGTTAAGCCTTAAAATATTTTCAATATAACTTTGTTCGTTATAGTCTTCCATTGAACTTACATTTCCCGGTGGTACAGTCATATTTTGCATATTATTTTGATTTGTTGGAAATGTTGGATTTTGATAATAATTACCATTCATTTGCTTTCACCTCATTAAAACTTATTTTTTTTTACTAAATTTATGACACTTTATAGACAAAAAAACTAAATTTTAGTAAAATGGTTATAGTAAGAAGGGTAGTAAAATGAGTAAGGAAGATATAAAAACTTTAGTTACTGGTGTTACATTTGTTTTTGGTATCTTTTTACTTGCAATGTGCTACCATTTATTTTTACTACCCAATGAATTTATAACTGGTGGTACAAATGGTCTTGCGATAATATTTAATAAATTATTTAATATTGATCCTACAGTGTTTTTGTACATATTAAGAATAGTACTTTTAATCATAAGCTTTATTTGTTTAGGATACAAGAAAACATTACCAACAGTATTAGGTTCATTGTTATACCCAATAATGGTAACAATTACAGAGCCTATAGCATTATCACTTTTACAATATATTAATACAAGTCAAGTGCTAATTAGTGTTGTAATTACTGGTTTCTTATATGGAGCATCCTCTGCACTTATATATAAAAGTGGTTTTACAACTGGTGGTGGGGACGTTATAATGGAACTTATTAAAAAGTACGCCAAAGTATCTACTTCAGTTGCAAATTTTTCCTATAGTTTTATAATTCTTTTGATGGGTGCATTTGTATTTGGTTTTGAAAGTTTTATATACTCTGTAATTATTTTATTAATAAGTAATCATTTTATTGATAAAATTACTCTTGGTGTTTCTTTAAGTAAGGTTTTCTTCATTTATACAAATAAACTAAGTGAAGTTAAAAAGGTTATAACGGAGGAATACGATAGTGGTGTTACAATTTTACAAAGCAAACAAGAATTTTTACATAAAAAAGGAGAAATACTTATGGTAGCCGTTTCTAATTTAGATTGTTATAGATTGCGAAATAGGATATTAGAACTTGATCCCAATGCATTTTTTGTAATAAATGATTGTTATGAAGTTAATGGGGGAAAGAAAAAAGAAAGGATATTGATTAATCGATGAAAAAAATATTAATACTTTTAAGTATATGTTTAATTGCCCTATGTGGTTGCAAAAAAAATAAAAATGAAATAGTAATGGTAACGGAGGCAGGTTTTGCTCCATATGAATATTATGACAATAACAAAATTGTTGGAGTTGATGTAGAAATTGCTAAAGAAATTGCTTCGGCACTTGGAAAAAAACTAGTTATTAAGGATGTTTATTTTGATGCAATTATTAATGAGATAAAATCAGGAAAAGCTGATTTTGCTTTAGCGGGAATGAGTGTAAATGAAGAAAGAAAAAAACAAGTTGATTTTTCTAATACATATATTAGTTCAAAACAAATAGTAATTGTTAGAAATGATAGTAACATTAAAAGTATTTCAGAAATTAACAACAAAAAAATTGCTGTTCAACTTGGCACTATTGCAGATAGTTATGTCACTGATAATAATATAACAAAAGATATTGTTAGACAAAAAAAATACTTATCAATGGCTGAAGATTTAAAAGCTGGTAAAGTTGATTTAATAATAATGGATGAATTGCCTGGTAAAAAAATAGTTGAAAATAATGAAAATTTAATTATTTTAGATGGATTTGTATTCGAAGATAATTACGCAATTGCTGTTAAAAAAGGTAATACACAGCTTTTAAATAAAATTAATGAAGTTATTGATAATTTAAAAAATAGTGGTAAAATTGATGAATACATTTTAGAGTATTCAAAATAGGTGTTTATGGAATTAATAAGAGAAAATATATATAATTCATTTATATATCAAGATAGATATAAATATTATTTAACTGGTCTTGGTAATACAGTTATTATGGCATTTTTTGCTTGTTTAATTGGAGTTATTTTAGGACTTATTTTATCACTTGTTATAGATTATAATGAAAAAACAGGTAAGCTTCATTTATTAAGTGCTTTTGCAAGAATGTATATTGGAATTATAAGAGGAACTCCCGCACTACTTCAATTAATGATTTTATATTATATAATTTTTAAAAGTGTTAATATTAATATAGTAGTAGTTGGAATTATATCTTTTGGATTAAATTCTGGAGCTTATGTATCCCAAATAATTAGGTCTGGATTAATATCAATTCCAAAAGGACAGGAAGAAGCATCAACAATGCTAGGATTTAACTATTTTCAAACTATGAAATATGTTATATTGCCTCAGGCATTAAGAAATGTTTTGCCAGCTTTAGGTAATGAATTTATAACACTTTTAAAAGAAACTTCAGTAGCAGGTTATATTGGTATACTTGAACTTACAAAAGCCTCTGATATAGTGGCTTCCTCTACATATGATTATTTCTTTCCACTTTTAATTGTGGCAATAATTTATTTAATATTAACATTAGGATTAACGAAACTATTAAACCTTTTCGAAAGGAGACTTTCAAAATGATAGAAATTAAAAATTTAACAAAAAGTTATGATAAAAAATGTATCTTAAAAAACATTAATTTAAAAATTAATGATAATGAACAAGTATCAATAATTGGTAAAAGTGGATGCGGTAAATCAACATTACTTAGATGTATAGCAAGACTTGAAAAAATAGATAAAGGTCAAATATTAATAGATAATGAAAATGTTAATAATATAAAAGAATTTTATAATAAAGTTGGTATGGTTTTTCAATCATTTAATTTATTTGAAAATATGACTGTACTTGAAAATTTAATTATTGCCCCAGTTAAACTAAAAATACAAACAAAAGATGATGCTATTAAACTTGCTAAAGGTTATTTAAAAGAAATAAATTTAGAAAATAAAATTAATGAATATCCTAAAAATCTAAGTGGTGGTGAAAAACAAAGAGTTGCTATAATAAGGGCACTTATGGAAAAACCAAAAATTTTATTATTAGATGAACCAACAAGTTCTTTAGATCCACAAATGAAAAAAGAAGTATTAGAGCTTATTAGTAAATTAAAAGATTATAATATGACAATAATAGTTGTAAGTCATGAACTTAATTTTGTTAAAGACTTTTCTTCAAGAATTATTTTTTTAGATAATAAAACTATTATTTCTGATGATACTGTAAAGGGAACTTTTAGTAGTGAAAATGAAATTATTAAAAATTTTTTAAAAGATATAAATTAGAAATATGGACTTTTAAAAATTTAAATGATAAAATTATTATAATAAGGAGATGATATAGATGCACGTTACTAGTGAAATTAAAAAATTAAAAAAGGTCTTAGTTCATAGACCAGGAAAGGAACTATTAAATTTAACACCAGATACATTAGGAAGGCTTCTTTTTGATGATATTCCATATTTAAAAGATGCAATTTTAGAGCATGATGAATTTTGCCAAATACTAAGAGATAACGATGTAGAGGTTGTTTATTTAGAAGATTTAATGGCTGAAACATTAGATGAAAACCCACAGGTTAAACCTTCATTTATAAGACAATTTATTTATGAAGCAGGAGTAAGAACTCCAAAATATAAAGATCTATTATTTGATTATTTAATGAGTTATACAAATAATAAAGAACTAGTTTTAAAAACTATGGAAGGTATTAAAGTTTCTGAGGTTCATAGAAATAAACAAGATAGTGAATATTCACTTGTTGACCAAGTAAGTGAGGAAACTAAGTTTTTAGCAGAACCAATGCCTAACCTTTATTTTACAAGAGATCCATTTGCATCAATTGGTGATGGTATAATTCTTAATAAGATGTATTCTGTTACAAGAAGTAGAGAAACAATTTATGCTTATTATATTTTTAATTATCATCCAGATTATATGGACAAAGTTCCTAAATATTATGATAGAGAAAATCCATTTAGTATTGAGGGTGGTGATGTTTTAAATTTAAACGAGCATACCCTTGCAATTGGTATTTCTCAAAGAACTAGTGCTGAAGCAATTGATTTAGTTGCTAAAAATATGTTTAATGATGAAGAATGTAATATTGATACAATACTTGCATTTAAGATACCTGAATGTAGAGCATTTATGCACTTAGATACAGTATTTACTCAAATTGATATTGATAAGTTTACATATCATCCTGGAATTATGGATACATTAGAAGTTTTTGAAATTACTAAAAATGAAGATAATCTTGATGATGTAAGTGTTATTAAAAAAGAAGGAAGCCTTGAAAATATTTTAGAGGAATATTTGGGTATTGATATTACACTTATTCCTTGTGCTGGAGGAGATAAAATTGCCTCAGAAAGAGAACAATGGAATGATGGAACAAATACATTATGTATAGCTCCAGGAGTAGTAGTTGTATACAATAGAAATAATATTACTAATGAAGTATTAAGAGAAAAAGGTATTAAAGTTATAGAAATGAATAGTGCAGAACTATCTAGGGGTAGAGGCGGTCCTAGATGTATGAGTATGCCACTTGAAAGAGAGGATTAGATGGATTTAAGAGGAAGAGATTTTCTAAAGTTACTTGATTATTCAAGTGATGAAATAAGATATTTATTAGATTTAGCAAAAGATTTTAAAGTAAAAAAGGAACATAGAGAACCTCATAAATTCCTAGAAGGACAAAATATTGCTATAATATTTGAAAAAGATTCAACAAGAACTAGATGTTCTTTTGAAGTTGCTGCTTATGATTTAGGTATGCATGTTACTTATTTAGGACCAACGGGTTCACAAATGGGTAAAAAAGAAAGTATAGAAGATACTGCAAGAGTACTTTGTAGAATATATGATGCTATAGAGTATCGTGGATTTGATCAAACTATTGTTGACACATTAGCAAAATATTCAAGTGTTCCAGTTTATAATGGACTTACTAATGAATTTCATCCAACACAAATGTTAGCGGACTTTATGACTATTGAAGAAGAATTTGGTTCATTAAAAGGAAGAAAATTAGTTTTTTGTGGGGATGCTAGAAATAATGTTGGTAATTCATTAATGGTTGCTAGTGCAAAGTTAGGTGTTAATTTTACTTGTTGTGCGCCAAAAGATTTGTGGCCTGATGAAGAACTTACTAAAAAATGTGAAGAAATAGCTAGAGAAAACGGATGTACTATTCAAAGAACTGAAGATATTATGGAAGGTACTAAAGATGCTGATGCAATATATACTGATGTTTGGGTATCAATGGGAGAACCTATGGAAAAGTGGGCTGAAAGAATTAATTATTTAAGAAAATATCAAGTTAACCAGTCCGTTATAGATAATGCTAAAGATGATTGTATCTTTCTTCATTGTTTGCCATCTTTTCATGATCAAAATACGACAATTGGTAAAGAGATTTATGAAAAATTTGGTGTTCCTGAAATGGAAGTTACAGATGACGTATTTAATGGTTCTCATTCAAGAGTTTTTGAGGAAGCCGAAAATAGAATGCATACAATTAAAGCAGTTATTTATGCTACATTAAGGAATTAATATGAGTAAAATTGTTATTGCTTTAGGAGGAAATGCTTTAGGTAAAACACCAGATGAACAAAAACTTCTTGTTAAAAAAGCTGCGGATATAATTGTAAGCATTGCTAAAGATAATGATGTTATTGTGACACATGGAAATGGTCCTCAGGTGGGGATGATTGCTAATGCATTTGAGTATGCTAGTAAATTTAATGTTGCTCCTTTTATGCCTTTTGCAGAATGTGGAGCTATGAGTCAGGGATATATTGGTTATCATTTACAAAATGCTATTAATGAAAAATTGAGAGAAAATAATATTGAAAAGAAATGTGCAACTATCATTACTCAGGTTGAAGTGGATGAAAATGATGAGGCTTTCACTGATCCAACTAAACCTGTAGGAATGTTTTATACCAAAGAGGAAGCTGATAAACTTGCTTCTTCGAATGGCTATAAATATGTTGAAGATTCTGGAAGAGGTTATAGGAGAGTAGTGCCCTCACCAAAACCTGAAAGAATCTTAGAGCAAGAGATAGTAAGTAATCTTGCGGATGACGGAAATATTGTTATTACCGTCGGTGGTGGTGGTATTCCTGTAGTAAAGGATGGACTAGGATATAAAGGTGTCGACGCAGTTATTGATAAAGATTTTGCAAGTAGTAAATTAGCAGCAAATATTAAAGCTGATATTTTGTTAATTCTAACAGCAGTAGATAAGGTGTATATTAATTATAATAAAGATAATCAAATAGCACTTGATTCAACTGATACATTAGAATTACAAAAATACATTGATGAAGGCCATTTTGCAAAAGGAAGTATGCTTCCAAAAATAAATGCTTGTATGAATTTTCTAAATGAAAACTCAGAAGGCATTGCTATTATTGCTTCATTAAATGAAGGACTTGAAGCAATTAATGGTGATAAAGGCACAAGAATATTTTATAGGAGGAAATAAAAATGGCAAAAAAAGCTAAAAAGAAAAAATTTACATTATCTTCATTTACAATTATAATGTTAATTATTGTTGCAATTGCTATAATTTCATATTTACTTCCACTTGCTACATTTGATGGTGAAAATATTGTCAATGGTAGTGGTGTAGTTCGTGCTAAATTTTCTGACTTTTTAATGGCTCCAATCAAAGGATTCGAAAATGCTGCTGATGTAGGTGTATTTATTCTTATTTTAGGAGGATTTTTAAATGTCGTTACTAAAACTGGTGCTCTTGAAACAGGAATAAAAGTTTTAGTAAACAAATTAAAAGGTAAGGAACTAGTATTAATACCAATACTAATGTTTATATTCTCAGTTGGTGGAACTACTTATGGAATGTTAGAAGAAACAGTTGCATTTTATGGTTTGTTATCATTTACTATGGTAGCAGCGGGAATGGATACTATTGTTGCATCAGCCACAGTCTTACTTGGTGCTGGTGTAGGTGTACTTGGTTCAACAATAAATCCATTTGCAGTAGGTGCTGCAGTTAGTGCATTACCAGATGGTATAAAAGTTAATCAAGGAACTATAATTTTACTTGGATGTATCTTATGGTTAGTTTCTTATATTATTGCAGTTGCATTTGTATTAAAATATGCTGCAAAAGTGAAAGCCGAAAAAGGAAGTACATTCCTTTCATTACAAGAACAAAAACAAATGGAAAAACATTATGCAAAAGAAGACTTTATTAATCCGGAAGTAAAACTTACTACAAGACAAAAACTTATATTAATTATATTTGGCTTAACATTTGTTATTATGATAGCAGGTTTCATTCCATGGGTTGATTTTGGTATTATTCCTGCAGATATTGCTGATGCTGGAACACATTTTACAGCATTCTTAACTGGGAATTGTTTTGGTTATTGGTATTTCGAAGATGCAGCAGTGCTATTCTTTGTAATGGCTATTATAATAGGAATAATTGGTAAATTAAGTGAAAAAGAATTTGTAGATACATTTGTTGATGGAGCCTCTGATATACTAAGTGTTATATTAATCATAGCAATTGCAAGGGGTGCTTCAGTATTAATGCAAGTTACATATTTAGATAATTATATTATTTATAATGCGGCAAATGCCCTTAAAAATATGCCTGCAGTTATCTACGCACCTATGAACTTTATTTTACATATATTCTTATCAATACTTGTACCATCTTCATCAGGTATTGCAACACTTTCAACTCCAATTATGGGTGGCTTAACTCATCAATTAGGATTCTCAGTTGAAACAAATCTTATGATACTTGTTGCTTCTAATGGACTTGTAAATTTAATTACACCTACATGTGGAGCAATAATGGGTGGTCTTGCTCTTGCTAGAGTTGAGTATTCAACTTGGTTCAAATGGGCATTTAAAATAGTTGCTTGTATAGGTCTTGCTGCAATGGTAATTCTTACAATAGCAATGTGTGTTTTATAAACTAGCGATTGCTAGTTTTTTTTAATAAAAATATAATAAAAACACTTGTTACCTCATTGTTTTGCTTGACAATTTACTACTTTTACCATATAATCATAATCGGTACATTTATTTAAGAGGCCTTTTTAATTGTGGGAAGATTAAATTGGTTAATTAAAATGAAGGGAAAGAAAAAATTATGAAATCATTTTTACAAACAAAAGAAAATATTGAAAGAAAATGGTATGTAATTGATGCTGAAGGTAAAAATTTAGGTAGAGTTGCTACAAAAGCTGCTCATATCTTAAGAGGTAAGCATAAAGTTACATATACTCCATATGTTGACTGTGGAGATTATGTTATTATCATTAATGCTAGTAAAGTAAATTTAACTGGTAATAAATTAACTGATAAGAAATATTATAATCACTCTGGATATCCAGGAGGATTAAGAGAAAGAACTGCAAAAGTTATGATTGAAAACTATCCAGAAGAAATGATGGAAAGAGCTGTAAAAGGTATGCTTCCTCATAATAGACTTGGTAGAAAAATGGGTAAAAAACTATTTGTTTATGCTGATGCTGATCATAAACATAGTGCTCAAAAACCAATCGAAATGGAAATATAATAGGAGGAAAACATGGCAAAAAAACAAACTTGGAATGCTACAGGAAGAAGAAAAAGTAGTGTAGCAAAAGTAACTTTAGTTGGTGGAACTGGTAATATTACAGTTAATGGTGTAGATGTTCATGACTATATGCCTTATGAAACACTTGTTATGGACTTAACTCAACCACTTGTTTTAACTGATAATTTAAATAGATTTGATATTAATGTTAAAGTATCAGGTGGTGGATTTTCAGGACAAACTGGTGCAATTCGTTTAGGAATTACTAGAGCACTTCTTAAATTTGATGAAAATACAGACCAAACTAGAGAAGATAGTTATAGACATATTTTAAAAAATGCTGGATTTATCACAAGAGACTCTCGTGTTAAAGAAAGAAAGAAATATGGTCTTAAAAAAGCTCGTAGAGCTCCACAATTTAGTAAACGTTAAAAATATTTTCTTACCCCATTTTGGGGTTTTTTTATGTTTGCATATAGACAATATCAAATATATTTAGTATTATCTTGTGTAGAGGTGACAACATGAGATTATACGTATATTTAGATGAAAGCGGTTCAATTCATAAAAATAGTAATACAAAGTATTTTGCTGTCGGTGGATATTTTACTTTTGAAAAATATAGACTTAAAATAACATCATTATATAAAAAAATTAATAAGCTTGTAAAAGACGAAAGAAAAATTAAAATAGATAAAGAAATAAAATCTTATGGCTATTTAACAAAAGAAAAGCAATTAATATTTTCAAGTATGGAAAAAATTCCAGGTTTTTATGGCTTTTCAAAAGTATTTGATAAAGAAAAGATGCAAAAAGGTATTGTAGATTCAAATATATTTTATAATTATGCTGTAAAACTAATATTTTCTGATATTATTTTTCCACTTCTTAAAAACTATACTGATGATGAAATTGAAATTAAGTTACTTTGTGATAATCGTAACGTAAGAGTCGGAGACTTAAAAAATTTAGAGAATTATTTAAATACAGAATTTTGTTTAAATAATTGTATTTTTAATGTTTCTTATTATGACTCTAAAACTAACTTTGGTATTCAACTTGCTGATTTAATAGTTAATACTTTTTATAACTATTATGCGAACTTTAATAGAGTTTCTACAGTTATTAAAGGACTTAACAAAAGTAAATATAGAGTAAGTTTATTCCCCGGAAGAAAAGTATTTGGTAGAATTAAGAAAATTGATGATTGACAGAAAAAATAATATTATGGTAATATATCTTTAAGACCTAGGGCTCGCAGCTCAATGCTAAGCGTATAGTAAGTACGTTGCACCTTAGGCATTTTTTGTGGAATAAATACAATATTATACTTTTTGAAAATTATAAATTTTTTAGTTTAAAATAATGAATAAAACATATAATTTTATATGAAAAAATATATTCATTATTCATTAATAGTTTTTATAATATCTATTATCCTTTTATCTTCGGTTTTTGGTAAGGATAACCTTTTTTTAGTAGGAAGAATTATCGTAATTGACCCAGGTCATGGATTTTTAGATCCTGGTACTTCATACGAAAATATATATGAAAAAGATATTAATTTAAATATAAGTCTTTATTTAAAAGAAAAGCTAGAAAGTTACGGTGCTACTGTTTATATGACAAGGGATGGAGATTATGACTTATCAACTCCAAATGCAATATATCGTAAGAAAAGTGATTTTGATAATCGAATTAACTTAATAAATAATTCTAAAGCAGATATTTATTTAAGTATTCATTTAAATTATTTAGGGGACTTTAAATACTATGGACCGCAGGTGTTTTATAATGGTAAAAATATTTATTTTGCAAATATTATGCAAGATGTTTTAAATAAGGGTTTAAATAGTAATCGTAAGATTAAAACTATTCCAAAAGACACATATATGTATCCAAAATTAAAGGTAAATGGCTTATTAATAGAATGTGGATTTTTATCAAATTATGAAGAAAGACAAAAACTTATTACTATTGAATATCAAAAAAAGGTTGCAGATTTAATTTCTAAAGGCGTAGTTAAATATTTTTCCTAATTTATTTTTCCAAAATAGATGGTAAAAATACTATTATGTGATATAATTAATTATATAGTAAAAAGGTGATATAGTGGAGAAAACATTTAAAACATTAGATGAACAGATAAATATTTTAATTGATAAAGGTCTTACGATAAATGATGTTGAAAAGGCCAAATCAATACTTCTTAGAGAAAATTATTTCTTTGTAACAGGGTATAGATTTTTATTTGTTAAGTCTTATACTGATCGAAAATTTAATAAAGGTACCACTTTTGAGGAACTATATGCAATGTTTATTTTTGATAGACAACTTAGAAATATATTATTTAAGAATATATTAGTTTTTGAAAATAACTTAAAAAGTATAATGGCTTATGTTATGAGTAAAAACCATGGTTATAAAGAAAAAAATTATTTGAATAAAAATAACTTTGTTCATGATAATACTAAAACTAGACAAATAAATGATTTAATACATAAAATGAAAAGGCAAATTAGTATAAACGGTAAACAGCATTCCGCAACTAGTCATTTCATTGATAATTATGGCTATATACCTCTTTGGGTTGTTGTAAAGGTATTGTCATTTGGAATAGTCGGAGAACTTTATACTGTGCTTCAAAATGAGGATAAAAGAGAAATTGCGGACATATTTAACATAGATATAGATAGTTTCCAAAGTTATTTACCAATACTTGCTAATTATCGAAATTTATGCGCTCATGAAGATATTTGTTATAATAATAAAACACAAATTGTCATTAACAATACAATATATCATAAGCTTTTAAATATTCCTAAAATGGATGGAGAATATATATATGGTAAGAATGATTTATTTGCTTTAATTATTATTTTAAAAAGAATATTAAATGCTGATGATTTTAATTTATTTATAAAAGAAATTGATTATGAATTAGATATTTTATCTGGAAAACTTCATTCAATTGATATTGATAAAGTTTTGGATTCAATGGGTTTTCCAATAAATTACAAAGAGATTGAGAGGATGGATTAATTATGATAAGAAAAGAAAAAGGTAATAAAATAGTATATATAGTAGTGTTTTTTCTAGGATGTTTACTTATGTATGGAGTTATTTATAAATATCCAGCCATACTTCATACAAATTTAACTAAAGTTGAAAAAAATGTGACAATTACAGATAATGGAATAGCTGAAGCAGTAGAAAAAGTGTATGATGCAGTCGTTGTTGTGGCAACATATGCAGATGAAAAAATGATTTCAAGTGGAACTGGATTTGTTTATAAAGTAAATAATAATGATGCCTACATTTTAACAAATAATCATGTTATCGAAGGTGGTAACTCTGTTAATGTTACTTTTACTAATGGTAATGTAATTAATACAGAAATAATTGGTGCAGATGCTTTATCTGATATTGCTGTTTTAAAAGTAAAAAAATCAGATATTATATCTGTTGCTGAAATTGGTAAAAGTGAGGATCTAAGAGTTGGTGATACATCTTTTGCTGTAGGTGCTCCACTTGATAGTATTTATTCTTGGACAGTTACAAGAGGTATTATTTCTGGAAAAGATAGAATGGTTGAAGTAAAACTTAATAATAATGGTGATTATGTTATGAAAGTATTACAAACAGATGCCGCAATTAATTCAGGTAATAGTGGTGGACCACTTTGTAATGCAAATGGACAAGTTGTTGGAATTACTTCATTAAAATTAGTAGCAGAATCTGTTGAAGGTATGGGCTTTGCTATTCCAATTGAAGTTGCATTAAGTTATGCTGAAAAACTTGAAAATAAAGAAAAGATAACTCAACCTTATTTAGGTGTATCAATGGTTAATGTTACAGATGCTTATTATTACCCTGAATATTCATCACTTTTAAAGGAATATAAAATCACAAAGGGTGTAATTATTGTATCTACTGAAAAAGGGTCTCCAGCGGCTAAAGCAGGACTTGCAAGTGATGATATTATAATAAAGATTAATGATGATGAAGTAACAAGTGTTGCATATTTAAGATATTATTTGTATAATTATGGTGTAGGTGATAAAGTTGAAATCACTTATATTAGAAAAGGTAAAACTCTTAAAACCACTGTTACTTTAGGATCTAATTCAAAAACTTATTAGAAACTAGTAATAGTTTCTTTTTCTTATTTATGGAGGTAAAATGAAAGATATAAAAATAAAAAGAATATGTGCTTATGTAATTGATATATTTATTGTATTAATACTTGTTACATTATTAAGTCAAATAAATGTATTAAATCCATATAAAAAGAAATATGATAAAGCATATGAAAAATATACTGAGTTTTATGAAGAAAATTTTTCTGAAAACACAACTATAGATTATGATACATTAAAATCACCAGAATATTTAGAAATTATGCATGATTTATCTTATTACTCAATAAGTTATTCTATAATTGAAATAGTTGTTACAATTTTATATTTTACTTTATTTCCTTTGCTGTTTGATGGACAAACAATTGGTAAAAAAATATGTAAAATTAAACTTACAAGTGATAAAGGAAAAGTAACTTTTGGGTCACTTCTTATAAGAGTATTATTCTATCCTATATTTACAAATATAATTTTATACACAACACTATCAAATATATTAACATTATTATGTGTTATATTATTTAAAGGCAAAGTATATTTTTATAGTAATTTAATTATTTCTATAATAGCAACAATTTATTCTTATATTGATATATTATTTATGATTAATAAGGATGTTTCAATTCACGAAAAATTATCTCACACTAAAGTTGAATTTATAAAAGGAGTTTAAAATGAATAATGTTTATGAAAAAGTATTAGAATTTAAAAACAAGTTTCCTGGTACAGTTGCCTGGAGATTAAAAAATCATTGTGAAGTTATCGAAGGATATATTAACCCAGATGAATATGTTCTATACGCTTTTTGCGGTCAAAAAAATGAAAAATGGTATGATTTATTCACTTCATGCGTAATTGTATTAACTAACAAAAGACTTTTAATAGGGCAAAAAAGAGTTGTTTTTGGAAGCATATATACACAAATTACTCCAGATTTATATAATGACATGAGAATATATAAAGGTTTACTTTTTGGAAAAATAACAATTGATACTGTAAAAGAGGTTGTAACAATATCTAATTTATCTAAAAGTTCTTTAGATGATATTGAAACAAATATATCTCAGTTTATGATGAAAGAAAAACTAAAATATAAAGATAGAGCTGTATGAAAAAGTTAAGATTACTAATTTTTTCTTTTTTATTAATTTTTCTTTCTTTTACAATATTTTATTTTATTCCAAAAAGTTATGAACTTAAATATACTGTAAAAGGTTATAATATTATTCAAACATTTAATAATAAGAAAAAACTTTATATATTTAAAATTAAAAAAGATAATGTAGAGTATTTATATGCTGTTAAAGATAAATATTATCAAAATCATAAACAGATTAAAAATATTAAACAAAAAGATAACATAATCAATGTAACAAATAATAATTTAAAAAGTTTTTATATTAATAAAGAAAATAATAGTTATTATACATCATATTATATTACTATTCCTGAGGATAAAAAGAAATATACCTTTGACAATATTGATGTATATAATATAAATGCTAACTTTTATATATGGAATTATTCACAATTTATCAACATTAATACTAAAACTAAAAAGAAAATTAAACTATTTGATAATGATATTTATAATATAGATTTATGTACTACTTTTAAAGATTATCTTTTAATAGCGGATTATAATAGTAAGTATAAATTTAATAAGTTTTATTTAATAAATACTAAAAATAACAAGGTAAAAGATGTTACATTAGACAAAGAAGTTTACTTTAATAGTTATTTTTTAGGTACTTATAAAAAATATATCTACCTATATGATATGCAAAGTAAAATAGAATATAAAATTAATCCTATGAAAAATACTATTTATAAGAATAGATATGAAATTTTAAACAATAATAAGTTTGAAAAAATAAGTATTAACAAACTTAATAAAGGTAATGTTTCATTTAAAAACGATAAAGATTTTTATTATGAATTAAATGATAATAAACTTATTTATGTAACACCAATTAATAGAATAAATATTACTTCTTTAGAGGTATCAAATATAATTTATTCAAATGATAACGAATGTTATTTTATAAGTAATGATACGCTTTATTATGTAAATAATGATAAATTTATTAAATTAATGACCTATAGTGAATGGAAATTTAATAATGACTATATTTATATTTTTAAATAACACTTTTTAAAATAAAACATATTTTACTATAGGGGTTGATAAAATGTTTGAAAAATATCGTGTTAAGTCAAATGATAGTATTGAAGATATTGCTAAAATGTTTCGCACAAATAAAGAGTTTTTAGTCGATTTAAATAATTTAAGTTATGATGAAACACTTCGTGAGGGTATGGATTTAATAGTTCCTAAAAATAAAGAAAAATACTTTGATACTTATACAATTAATAAAGGAGATTCACTTTATGGTATAAGTAGAAAGTATAATATTAATCCAAATCTTTTAGCGGCAATTAATGGTTTAAATTTAGATGATTATATTTATCCAAATCAAGTAATTATGCTTCCAGTATCTGGTTATAGTTATTATGTTACGGCTGAGGGAGATACACTAAATAGTGTAAGTGATATTTTTAAAAAGAATATTCAGGAAGTAGTTAAGGAAAACGAAACAATTTATTTATTACCAGGACAAATATTGGTTTCACAAAGAAAATAATGGTGCATTGCATCATTTTTTATTTTAATTTATAAACAATTAATCGACACCCGGATAGTCCTTTTTTTATATTTTGCATAAATTACTATAGGATGTGATAAATATGGCTAAAAAGGTGGTAATTGACAGTGGACATGGCGGTGTTGATGGAGGTTCTTCGGGAAATGGAATCTTAGAAAAAGAATATACATTAAAAATAAGTAATTATATTAAAAAACGTTTAGACGAATTAGGAATAGAAAATGCAATGACAAGAACTTCAGATGAACTTTTAGATCAAAGTGCAAGACCAAAAAGAGCACAAAGTTTCTTTGGTAAAGGCGATGATGTTATTATATTATCTAATCACTTAAATGCAGGAGGTGGCGAAGGTCAAAGTGTAACAAATATTAAGTATAACAATTAAAGCCTAAATATGATAAGAAAAGAGGAAATGTTATGAATATTAGTTACACTAAACAAGGTGATTATTTATTACCTAATGTAATATTAAAAGATAAAGAACAATTTAATATAGGGAAATATGGATTATTAAGACTACAATATATTAAAAAATATAAACTTGGATTATATTTTGATTTACTTGTTAATGATACATTAAATGAATATCTTTATGATATAGACACTACTGTTATGGAGAAGGTACAGAGTTTAATTAAAGAACTTGCTGAAAAAGATAATATAAATGAAAAATTAAAACAAAATAATCAAATGCTTTGGGTAAGTAAAATGAATAATATTAAAAATATAGCAGAAGAAATAATTTTAAAGGAGTATATCTATGTGTGATATTACTGATGAAGAATTCGAAAGAATATACTTACCTGTATGTATCAATTATGATAACTATCTAAAAGAATTTGTAATACCTGATGTAGTAGCCTTTTATATAGCAGACAATTTTTATAAGAAAGTACTTTCTAAAGCGCCACTATATAATCATATTAATCCAGCAATTGATATATTTAATGAAAGATGTGATATAGATAAACTTATACCATCTATAAGGAAGATATTGAGAATTAAATATAATTTAAGAATAATAAAAGATAATCCATTGATATTAAAGAATTTTTATTAAAAATAAAACACTATCTAACATTCATTTGTTAAATAGTGTTTTTATGTTATTACAAACATATTTACCTTCCTATCTAATATTAAATACTTGTTTTACATAACTTTTAGCTAGTTCATTACGAATAGTGTCATACAATACTTGATTAGGGTTTGCTCTTCTTTGAGATATTAAAATCATGTTGTTATATAATTTGCAACTATCAATCATATCCCAATAATTCATTATTTGATATATCATATTGTCTTCCTTTCATTTAATATTTGTACAAATGTCCTTGTACTTATAGAAATTATACCATTAACAACCAAGACAGTCAAAATGCTATTTAGGAGTTATGTTATTGTTTAGCCAGCACTGAATTTGTACTCCCGTACGAAATTCTTTTGTGGGATTACTCCCAAACCCTTGCTAAAAATTATTAAAAGTGATATCATTATATTAAGATATAATGATATCACAATAAAGAAGGTGAAAGTGTGAAAAAACAGGATTCTAATGTGAAAGAAAAAAAAGAGACTTATTTACTAAGGTTAGATAAAAATTTGTTTTTTCAAGTTTCAGATTATGTTCAAGAAGTAAAAAAGAAAAATGGAAGAAGAAATTATAGTTTTAATAAATTTGTATTAGAGGCTATTGAGGAAAAAATAAAAGATGAAAATAAATAGTATGAATAAGTATGGTAAAGATTGATTAATGAATTTATGATTATTTAAAAAAAATAATATAAAAATATAAAAAATAAAAGAAAGAAGTGTTAAAAATGTCAGAACAAACAATACAAAATAAATTATATTCAAATAATGTACAAATAATGGATAAATATGAGTGCTTGAGTTTAGGAGCAACAACAATAAAAAACTTAATTGATAGTAAAATCATAAAGGAAGTGAATATATCTTCAAAAAATTTAAATAAAAAACCAGATGTTTTAATCTTGGATAATATTGGAAATGTTATAATATATCAAGAACAAAAAATTCCTGAAAAGTTTTCAAGTGAAAAAAATATAGAAAATGCTATAAAGCAGGAAATAGGAGTAGCAAAAGAAATTAATGCTAAAATATATGTTGTAACAGATGGAACGAAATTTATTTGGATAAATCCACTTACTGAACAAAGAATTAAGAATGAAAATGGTAATGACATTATTTTCCCTATAAAACCAAAAGAAAATGCAAAAGAACTAGTTAAACTAATAAATGAAGTAGCGATATCAATTAATAGTAATAATAATCAATTATTAAAAAAAGATTATCTAGATCCAACAGACTTGGCTCAAAAAATCAATGGAATATTAAAAAATTTAACTTTTGCATCTGCTAAAATGTCTTTATATACATTTGTCGAAGTGTTTTTATTTAAATATCTTTCCGATATTTCAATTTTAGATGATGAAAATTCATTTGATTATATATATGGCTTATATAATAAACCAAATAATAGTGATGCTAAAGTATTAGGAAAATATTTAGAAGGCCCTAGAGAAACTATGAAGGTTTTATTTCCGGAAGGAATTGATGGAACTTCAATAATAAACGGAAAAGTATTTCATGCAGAAAAGGATAAATTTAATAATTATATAAGTAAAGATAATACAGACATGATTTTTAAGCAAGTAATCTTTGAATTTAAAAAGTATGAAGAACAAAAAGGAAAATTTATTAATATTAGTAAAGATTTTAAATCAAAATTGTTTGAAACTTTTATGAAAAATAGTGACGAGAAGGCAGATATGGGTCAATTCTTTACTCCATTAAAAGTAGTTGAAGAAATGACAAGTATGATAGAAGTAAACAAAGGTATGAAAATTTGTGATCCAGCTTGTGGAGTAGGAAAATTTTTGTTAGAGTCTATTGAAGATAAAATAGAAGAATACTTCTATATGGACGATAACGGTAATTTAATTAAAGAAGTAGAACTTCATGGTTATGATAAAATGATGTCTGAAAAGGATGACATTACCATTATTTTAGCAAAAGCTAATATGTTAATATATTTTTCAAAATTATTTAAAGATAATAATAGTTTAGACAAAGTGCAATTTATTGCAAATGAATTATTAAATAAAACATATTATTTGAGTAAAACAATGTTAGGGACATTGGATAAATTAGTAGAAAATAAATACGACTTAATTTTAGCAAATCCTCCTTATTATCAATCAAAAGCAATGAAAGATGAAGCAATAAAAACAGGCCAATATACTTTAGGTGGAGCTGGAGTTGAAGCGCTTTTTCTAGAATGGATATTAAAATCATTAAATTATGGTGGAGTTGCAAACGTAGTTTTACCTGATGGAATATTCTTTAATTTAAGTAACAAAAATTTAAAAGAATACATTTTAAATAATTGCTTTATTGAAAGTATTATTTCATTGCCTGTAAATACTTTCTTCAACACTCCTAAAAAAACATACATATTGACAATAAGAAAGAAAACAAAGGAACAAATAAAAAACAATATAAAACAGTTATATCCAGTTTTTTGTTATATATGCACTTCAATAGGAGAAACATTAGATACATATAGATTTGATAATGATAATGAAAATGATTTGCATGAAGCAGTATGTAAATTTAACAATTATAGAAAATTGGATAATAAAATACAAATAGAGGAACCCTTTAAACAATATTTTTCTAATGACAAGAAATTAAAATTAATAGATATTAATGAGTTTGACAAAGAAATTAGTTGGATAATAGAGAATTGGTGGTCAGAAGAAGAAAAAATTGAAATAGGATTAAAAAAGGAAAAGATACTTGTAGATATTGATTCATTAAAGGAAATGTTAAATGATACTGCGAATTTGATTGATGAATTTATGGAGGCCTTAGAATGTCTAAAGTAGAATATAAAGAGTTTTCACTTGAAAACATAATAGATTTTAATAAAAGTATAACAAATGGCAGTGAATTTACTAAAAGCTTAATTAATAAAAATAAAGGCAGTATACCAGTTTATGGTGCTTCAAATGATGAAAATGAAGTGAGTTATGGCTATGTAAAAGATAATCTGATAATTAAACCAAAAAATAACTCTAAACCTAAAAAAATTAAATATTTTGAAAATTGTTTGACTTGGAATATTGACGGTTCTGTTGCGATTTTTTATAGAAAAGGTCGATTTAGTTTATCTGAAAAAGTTATTCCACTAATTCCATATGATAATATAATTGATAAAATCGATTTATACTATTTAAAATATGTAATAATTAATTCAAAAGAATACTCTGATTTTGGTTTTTCGAATAAAGCTGGTAAAAACAAATTAAAAAAGATTAAGGTTAAGTTTCCAGTTGATGAAAATGGAAATTTCAATATTGACGAGCAAATAAGCATTTCACAAAAATATAGAAAAGTTGAAGAATACAAATATAAGTTATTAAATAAGAAAAATGAAATTGAAAGAATAAACGTAAAGTTTGAAAAAAAATATAAGTTCATTAATGTAAAAATTACTGATTTATTTAAACCTTCGCCTGGGCAGGGAAAATTTACAAAAGCTTATTGTTTAAAAAATAGAGGGGAATATCCTGTTTATTCTGGCAGTACAAATGATATTTTTGCTTATATAAATGAATATGTATATGATGGCGATTATTTATCTTGGGTTAAAGATGGTTTAGCTGGTTATTTAATGCATAATAGAGGTAAATTTTCAATTACAAATCATCGAGGTATTTTATTACCTATTACTGACTTAAGTAATATAGATCTTGATTATATAATATATGTTTTAGAACCTATTTTTAGAAATCATATAAAAGGTAGACTAGCAAAAGGAGAAAAAAATGAATATACTACTTTAAGTAAAGAAATGATTAATGATATAAAGGAAACAATACCAGTGCCTATTAGCGATAACGGTGATTATGATTTGAAAGCCCAACAAGAAATATCAAAAAAAATAAAATCAATATCAAATTTAAAAAATGAAGTAATAAGAAAGCTTGATGAATTGATAGATACGAATGTATATTTTTATGATAATTAACTTTTTTCGAAAAATGTCGAACGATTACTTATTGAAATAGAAGTAATTGGTGTTATAATTAGACTAGCCATACGGGAATGTGGCTAGTACATTTAAACATATATAAATAAAATAAGAAAAATAATAGCTATTAAAAAATTAGAAAAGATAATTATGCATATGATTGATGCATAAATGATTAGTCAGTGAAGAACTGAGTACATATTAATCCAACGGACAAGATTGGAAAATATTCCCCTTGTTTTTGTTGTGGACTAATGTGTTCAGTTCTTTTTACATGTTCCTAAAAAGACTGGTAAAGAAAGGAGGATAACATGGAACTACTAAACTTGATAATCTTATATTGGAGAAATAATGGAAAAAGAACCATTTATAAGTTTAGTATTACCAGAATCAGTATTAGGAGATAATAGATTAACTTACTTTGAGAGAATATTATTAATAGACATTGTGTCACTATGTAAGAAAAATGGCTATTGTTGGCCTACTAATAGGTATTTTATGAAGAAGTTTGATTGTACCAAACCAACTGTATCAAAAAGTATAAGTAGTTTATCAAAAAATGGATATATTGATATAGAAATTAATAATAGTGAAACAAATAATTCAAAGAGGATAATTAAATTATCCGAGGTATTAAAAAAAAGAATAACAAGTATTCAAAGAAATGCTAATACTAGTATTCAAAATAATTTTAACCATTATAATAAATATAATAGAAATAAAAAAGATATATTAGATAAAATTTATTATGTTGATGAATTTGGTATTGAATACTGGCATGGTGAACCTATTGAATCAAAAGAAGCAACTAAAGAAGAACAAGAAGAGATGGAGAAAATGCTAGAAAGTTTTAAAGAAATGGAGGAAGATATAAATTGTTAAAGACACTCATAAACTTAAATGAGGTGGCTTATGTTTAATATAATAGAAACTTTCAAAGATGATTCTCCTAATTTCATTGAACTGGTAACTGAATTTATAAAAAGTATGGTAAATGGAGACTGATATTGTGGGCCAAGTTAAATTTATGTGGTATAATTTAATTGGCTTTAGTTGTTATACAATGAGAAAGGAGAGTAAACTTGTATAACACTTTAAAAGAGATGCCAGAGTACTATAAAGCAGGAATTTATATAAGATTATCAGAAGCTGATGAAGGCAAATCATACGAATCTGAAAGTGAGAGTGTCCTTAACCAAAGAAATATACTAATTAATTTTATTAAAGAAAAAGGATTTATTTTCGTAGATGAATATGTAGATGATGGTTATTCAGGTACTACTTTTGATAGACCGGGATTTCAACGATTAATTGAAGATATTAAAGCTAAAAGAATTAATCTTGTAGTAGTAAAAGACTTATCAAGATTAGGTAGAGATCATATTTTAACAGGATATTATGTTGAAACTTTCTTTCCAGAAAATGGAATAAGATTTATTTCTATGTTGGAGGGATACGATAATGCAATAAATCAAGCAAGTAATGACTCAGCAACGTGGTTATTTGCTTGTAATGATTATTATAGTAAACAAAATTCTATTAAAATTCGTAATGTTTTAAATGACAAAAGAAGAAATGGTAAATTTATTGGAAGTGCTCCAAGTTATGGATATTTAAGAGATCCAAATGATAAAGGACACTTAATACCAGATCCAGAGTATGCATGGGTAGTAAAAAAGATATTTGATATGGCTTATAACGGAGTAGGACTTTCTGAAATAACTACTTATTTGAACGATAATAATATTAAAACACCTAGTAGTTTGAAGAGAAAGAATCCTAATTCAAAAGCTAAATATAATCCTATGTGGACTATTTCTTCTGTTAAAAAGATTTTAAAAAATCAAATGTATGTTGGTGATATGGTACAAAGTGTACAAACTAAAGTATCATATAAATCCAAAAAGAAAAAATCATTACCGAGAAGTAATTGGGATATAGTTAAAAATACCCATGAACCACTAGTAGATAGATTTATATTTGAAAGTATTCAAAATAATGTTAAAAGAACAAATATTTCTAATATTACTAAAAGAGATAAAAGATTGTTTGAAAACTTATTATTTTGCAAGGAATGTGGAAATACTTTAACAGTATCATATAGAAAAAATCACGATTATTGGACTGTTAATTGTAATAGATATTCAAGAGATCCTAAAAGAAGAATGTGTGAACCACATTTTATGCCTTATGACAAATTAGAACAAGCATTACTTGAAGTTATAAAAAATACTTGTAAAAAGTATTTGAAAAAATTAGATATAACTAAAATATCTAAAAATATTAATAAAAAAGATAGTAGTAATGTCAATAATGAAATAAATGAGTTAAGAAAACAAGAAAAAGATTTAATTAGTAAACTAGATATGCTATATCAAGATAAATTTAATGGAATAGTATCAGAAGAAATGTATTTAAGAATATCTAGAGAAACAGAAAACTCTTTAATTAGAACAAGAGAAAAAATCCAAAGTCTACAAGATACAAAAGAAGAAAAGCAAATTAATAAGTCTGAAATAAAAGATTATGAAAATAAAATTAGAGAATTAATTGATATTGATAATCCATCAAGAGAGTTAATACAATCCTTAATTGATAAAATTATTATAGATAAAGATAAAAATATAGAAATTATCTATAAATTTAGTATATTAAATAATTAGAACTTTGTCGCAACTTGCGACGAGGTGTACATAAAAAAATAATAAACTACTTATACGAAGAAACTATTGGGGGTGATATTATGAAAAATAAAGATAAAATATTTGGGTTTTTACAAAAAAATTATGGTTGGATAGTAGCATTACTAACTGGATTAACAGTTACAACATCATTTGTGTTAAGATTTATAAAATATATTTATTCTAATTTTTATTTTGATTATTATGGTATTTCATATGAACTATTCAATAATGACGAATTAGGATTTCTATATAATTTTGGTTTTTCTATTTTAATATTATTATGTTTTGAATCATTAATGTATTGCTATATGCAATTATTTAATAAGAAAGAAATGAATGTTAAATTAAGAACTATTTTTATTAATATTTTATTAATTATAGTTTCAAATATAATTGTTGTATTTTCATTAAATTATAAGTATTCATTATGTCAGTTAATATTTAACTTTTTGGCATTAATTGCAATAGAAATAGTTATGTCAGTTATTTTCTTTAAAATTGATAAAAGAGAAAAAAATAAAAAATATGATTTAATTGATTTGTCAAATACTATAAAAATAGTACCATTTTATATAGTTTTATTACTTTTTTCTTTGATATTAAGTTATGGTTCTAATATTGTAATGAACAAATCATATAGAATAATTGGCAATGATAAGGTAATAGTATATACAACCAATGATTATTATTTAACATTAGATTGTAAAATTAAGAATAATGAATTAACCATATATAAAGGTAAACAAAGCAAAATAAATAATGAAGATGTAGTAAGTGAATTAATCAATTTTGATAAAGTAGAATTAAAATAAATTTAGCAAGGAGGTAATCAATGAATCAAGATAAAATGCATTTAGTAAATAAAATATTTAATAATGAAACAATTAGAACTATTTGGGATAAGGAACAAGAAAAATACTTTATAAGTGTCGTGGATATTGTTGGAGTACTCGCTGATAGTAGTGAACCCAGAAAATATTGGAACTGGTTAAAAAATAAACTAAAAAAGGAAGAAAATTTTGAAACGTCTAGTATAACTAGACAGTTGAAATTAAAAGCTCAAGATGGTAAATATCGTATGACTGATGTTGTTGATATTGAAGGAATGTTTAGAATTATTGAATCAGTTCCAAGTAAGAATGCAGAACCAATAAAGCAATGGTTAGCAAAATTAGGAAGTGAAAGAATAGATGAGACATTTGACCCATCACTAGCAGCACAAAGAGCGATAGACTTATATAGAGCCAAAGGTTATGATGAAAAATGGATTGCAAAAAGAATTAAGGGTATTCAAGACAGAAAACAACTTACTGATGTATGGAAAGATGGTGGAATAACTGAATCTAAAGAATATGCAATCCTAACAAATGAAATTTATAAAGAATGGTCTGGCATGACCGCAAAACAATATAAATCATTTAAAGGACTTAGGAAAGAATCATTAAGAGATAATATGACTGATGTTGAAGTAGCACTTGCTGATTTAGGTGAAATAGCAACTAGAGAAATTGCTAAAAAGAAAAATCCAAAAGGTTTAAATGAAAATATTGATGTAGCAAGGCGCGGTGGGAAAATTGCTGGTAATGCAAGAAAAGATTTAGAAAATGAACTTGGTGAGAGCGTAGTTACTAGTAATAATGCATTAAACTACGAATACGTGGATGGAAAAGAAATTGAAATGAAATAGAGGTGAATTATGAAACGTTTTTTGTATTTAAATAGTGATACCTTATCATCGTATATGTCACAAATTGATGATGGATTAATCAAAAATAAAATAGAAACATTAAAAAATGATTCCGAACGTTTAAATTCCACGAAAACATTAATTGAAGGTCAAGCTTCAGCAGATTTAAAAATATTAGGTAAAGGAATTGAAGCGGATGTAGATTCGTCTTTAGAATCAAATAGACAAAAGAAATCTTCTGATAGTTATTCTAATAGTATGGAGAAGATAATTTTCGATGAAGCTGTTGAAAAATTTGAAAAATATTTATCTGATAATCACTGCTTGGAAGATATCGATAGTATAGGCAATTTTATTAAAATAGAGAAAGAAATGTTTATTGTGGACTTGGAATATTATAAAAACATATTTTCAAATGATAGTGTATTAAACTTTATAAAAACGAGTACTGTAAATGAACGATATATTACTAAAGAGTCAGAAATAGTTAAAACTGGAAATGGCAATAAGGCAACTTATGATAAAGATAAATTATACAAAGAAATTAAAAAAGAAGTAGATAAAGAATATGACGAAGTATCTAAAAATATTGAAGCAGTACTAAATATAGTTCCATATAATAAATTTGGAATTATGGATGATTACCTTATTTCTTTGGATGATGAATATTTTAGAGATAAAACTAAGGTTGTTGCCTTCAAATATGGAGGAAAAATGACTTTGTTGGGTCATTTAACTAATATAGTTAATAATGATGTTAATAGCGATGAATCAAATATATTTAGTACTTTTCCATCAATTATTAATACGTTTATGCTTACATTTTTTAACAAAAATCAAATAAAAATTGTTCATCCAATAGCAATATATTATTAATTAACTACACTTTGACCATCGGCAGGTGGCGATGGAGCCGAAATAATATATGCACTTCGTAATAGTGATGCGTTATCTAAATTAATTGCAAAAGAACTAGAATCCTCAGGACAAAATGTTAGAAAATATTACCAAAGAAGACTTCCAAGTAATCCCTCAAAAGATTATTATTATTTACTTAGGGATACCCCTAATAATGAAACTTTAATTGTAGAGTATGGATTTTTAGATAGTACTGGCGATGATGTTAATCTTATAAAAAATAATTGGGAAGATTTAGCTGAAGCAGTAGTTAAGGCTCTTGCAAATTATATTGGAGTTCCTTATTCATTAAATGAGGATAGTGATTATTATGTTGTTAAAAAAGGTGATTCATTATGGAGTATAGCTAAAAAATATAACATGACAGTTGATGAACTTAAATCAATCAATAACCTAAATTCAAATTTATTGTCAATTGGTCAAAGACTAAAAATAAAAGGAAGTAATGATAATCAAAACATTTATATTGTTCAAAAGGGAGATACATTATATAAAATTGCTAATATGTATGAAACTACTGTAGATAATTTAAAAACATTAAATAATTTAAAAAGTAATATTCTAAGTATTGGTCAAAAGTTAATTATTCCTTCGCAAAATAAAATATATATAGTTCAAAAGGGAGATTCACTATGGTCTATAGCAAGAAAATATGGTACTACTGTTGATAGTATTAAAAAGAAAAATAATCTTTCTACAAATGTTTTACAAATAGGTCAAAAGCTAAAAATATGAGTTTAAAATAATTCATATTTTTTTATATTGTGTGTATAATATAATTAGCACTAAACATTGACAAGTGCTAATATTTTTAGTATAATAATATACGTAAAAAGGAGGAATGAATTATGTTTAATCAAAATAATGAAGAAAATGAAAACGTTCTTGAAAAATATGGACGTAATATAAATGACGATGTAAAAAATCGTAAAATTGATCCAATTATAGGACGAGATGAAGAAATAAGAAGTATAACTAGAATCCTTTCTAGAAAAACTAAGAATAATCCAGTCTTAATTGGTGAACCAGGTGTAGGTAAGACTGCAATAGTTGAAGGACTTGCACAAAGAATTGTTAAAGGTGATGTTCCTGAAAGTCTTAAAAATAAAACAATTTGGGAACTTAATATGGCCTCACTTATCGCAGGTGCAAAATATCGTGGTGAATTTGAGGAAAGACTTAAAAAGGTTTTAGATGAAGTTAAGAAAAGTGAAGGCAATTTAATAATGTTTATTGATGAAATTCATTTAATTGTTGGAACTGGCGCAACTGAGGGTGCAATGGATACAGGAAATATTCTAAAACCAATGCTTGCACGTGGAGAGATACATGTTATTGGTGCTACTACCTTAAACGAATATCGTATGTATATTGAAAAAGACGGTGCACTTGAAAGAAGATTTCAAAAAGTAACAGTATCTGAACCAACAGTCGAGGATACAATAACAATTCTTCGTGGTTTAAAAGAAAGATTTGAAATATATCACGGAGTTACAATTCAGGATAAAGCCTTAGTTAGTGCGGCAACTTTATCAAATAGATATATTACAGATAGATTTTTACCTGATAAAGCAATAGACCTTGTTGATGAAGCATGTGCTACAATAAGAGTCCAAATGGATAGTGTTCCAACAGCTCTTGATGAAATAACTAGAAAAATATTAACATTACAAGTTGAGAAAGAAGCATTAAAAAAAGAAAAAGATGAACTTTCTATAAAAAGACTTGAAAAGATAGATGAAGAGCTTTACGATTTAAAAGGTAAAGAACAAGAATTGAGTACTAAATGGAAAGAGGAAAAATCTATTAATGAAGATATCAAAAAAGTTAAATCTGATATATCTAAATATACATTTGAACTAGAACAAGCAGAGAATAATTATGATTTAGAAACTGCCGCAAGGATAAAAAATGGTATACTTCCAGAACTTAAAATTAAACTTGATGAACTTTCTAAAAAAGGTAATGAAGGAATACTTTCAGATACTGTTACAAATGAAGATATAGCAAATGTTATAAGTAAGTGGACAAATATTCCAATATCTAAACTTATGAGTAGTGAAAAAGAAAAAATTCTTAACCTTGAGGATAATTTAAGAAAAAGAGTTAAAGGACAAGATAAGGCTTTAAAACTTGTATCCGATGCAATTATTCGTTCAAGAAGTGGTATCAAAGATCCTAACAGACCAATTGGTTCATTTATGTTTCTAGGCCCAACAGGAGTAGGTAAAACAGAGGTTGCAAGAAGTCTTGCTTACGAACTATTTGATGATGAGCATCACATGGTAAGAATAGATATGAGTGAGTATATGGAAAAATATTCAGTATCTAGACTTATTGGTGCAGCACCAGGTTATGTTGGTTATGAAGAAGGAGGACAACTTACAGAAAAAGTAAGAAGAAACCCATATTCAATTGTACTTTTTGATGAAATAGAAAAAGCACATCCAGATGTACTTAACTTATTATTACAAATTCTTGATGAAGGAAGACTTACTGATTCTAATGGTCGTACTGTAGATTTTAAAAATACTATTATTATAATGACATCAAATGTTGGAAGTGAATATATTATTAATGGTGAAGAGGATAAAGTTACCTCTGAACTTCCACAATATTTTAAACCGGAATTTTTAAATAGACTTGATGAAATAATAATTTTCAATAAATTATCAAAAACCGATTTAAAAGAAATCCTTGATAAAATTATCGAAGAAATTGAAAAAAGATTAATTGATATTAATGTAAAAATTAATCTTACTGATAATGCTAAAAATTATTTTATTGATAATGGTTATGATGAATATTATGGAGCAAGACCACTTAAAAGACTTGTTAATAATAAACTAGAAACGTTAATTGCTAAAAAACTTATAAATAATGAAATCAAACCAAATACGATAGTTAATGTTGATTATATTAATAATGAATTAAAGGTTAGTTAAACTAGCCTTTTTTTAATGTATTTCTTTACATACTCCAGGATCTGGTTTATAGAAACAATGGTTTTTATATCTTCCAGATAGGTTTTGAGTATACCAAGTATTTTTACAAGAATCACCTTTTTTCGGAGCATAAAACCATAATGCGTTTGTTGCAGGGTAATAATATTCCCCATCTAAAATCCTTTTTGCTAGATTTTTTTCCATTGTAGTCGCAGCTGCTTCGAATAAAGAACTTGTAGTTCCCACAAATTGATTTTTTTGATAAATTGCATTATAAACACTATTAATATTTTTAAAAGTTAAACAATTTGCTAACACTCTATTTACTACAACATTTCCAACCATTAACATTCCTAGTTCTCCTTCATTTAGGGCTTCCGCACGCATTATTCTTGCAAGTAAATCAAGTTCTTTTGAATTATATGAAACAATCATTATATCACCGCTATAATATATGCATAAAAAAAGAAAATTGTTATTTCTTAAAAAAACTTAACAATTTTCCAACACTAAAAATTATTTTATCACTATTTTTAATAGCAACTGTTTTAAATATTGCTTTTCCTCCGATAGTAAGCGAGGAAATTAAAGCTGCAGTTATTACACTTATTAAAGATATATTAACTTTAGTTATGTTTGCTATTGATATAGCAAGTACAGCACCAAGTCCTCCAGAAACAATACCGCATATATCTCCAACAATATCATTACATATACTAGATATTTTAACATTGTTTTTAATAAGTTTAATTGTTTCTTTAGCACCTTTAATTTTTTTAGCATTCATTGAGTGAAATGTTGATTCTTTACTTGTAAGACTGCTTGCTCCAATCATATCAAAGATTATACCAATTGCTATAACGAGTAATATTATAAGTATCATTACCACTATGCTAGCATGACTTGATAAATAATTTGTTGAGAAACTGAAGATGGTGGATAATATAAAAGTCCATAAAAAAACTTTATATACCCAGTTATTTTTTTTCATATAACCCTCCTATAAAGTTATTAAAAATGTTATGGTTTATTATAAATTAATCTTACGGCTTTGGTCGAGTTGAATTTCTCTATTTTCTCTCCCTTGGTTACCCTTAGGCGATTTCTCTTTAAAGAAAATAATTAGTAGTTGCCTAACTAATGACTCGATTGCCACATAGTCCGCACTTCAATCTTTATAATAAATAACACGCTAGAGGTTTTCCCTGACACATCTAAACTATTCTTATTCGCTTTTGCAGTTAAGATTTCATCAACATTATTATTCGTTAAATCCCTAATAACCACGCACGACATGAATAACTCTTCCTTTTTTGCTTAATTACAGGGGGTTAGTCATATGCCGTTATGATTTCCCTATAATTTTAAATTACATATTCACCCCAACTTGGGCAGAAGCAGCAAATATATAAAGTGCAATTGTATCAATTAATGGATTTTTAGCCCCATCTTCAAATAGTGATTGTGACTAGCATAATGCACCACATAAATATTATATCAAACCTACAAAATTTTGTCTAGTAGGTGTACACTTTAATTATATGCACATTTTTTTTCTTGATTACGGCGTTTAACTATGATATAATGTTTTTGCCGTAGGGGCGTGGTATAATGGTAGCATAGGAGTCTCCAAAACTTTAGATGGGAGTTCGATTCTCTCCGCCCCTGCCAATTAAAAAAATAGATTTAACTATAAATGGTAGTTAAATCTTTTTTTATATATAAAAATTTTTTATAAGAATCTATCCCAGTAATATCTTTCTTCATTTGATAATATATTAAAATATTCTTTAATTTGTGAACTAATCAGCTTAGCCTTTTTATTTATAGGTGTCCCATCATTATAATAATCTCTTGTAATACTTCTAGACATTAAGTCAGAAAAAATTACAGCTCTATCCTCTAAATAATTTGTTTTGCTATATGCAGATATAAAATAAGCATTATTTAAATTACTATAATAATAAACATAACTATTACTTGTATCTCCATATGTAAAATCTATTGGATTAACCTCTTTCATAGTATTATTTATATCTATTGGATATCCTTTAACCTTTATATAAATGTCTATATAATGCATTATTTCATGATGTAAAGTATTTTCAAATAAAAGTGCAGGTTCTATCATAATTTTAATGTTACTATTATCTTTTGCATCAGTAAGTCCAGATACATTACCACTTATGCTTTTTACTAAATAAATAGTTAATGGCATTCCATAATCTTTCATTTCTTTAAAAAAATTATTTGGATATTTTTTTAATGCTTTATCTATTTCATTAAGATAATCATTTATAATATTATCATCATTTAATTTTTCAGAACCAAAGCCATTAATGGTATAATTTCCTAGTTCATCTTTATATGCTATTTTAATGGAATATTTATTTTGTATTTGATTTCTTAAGTCATCATTTTTTTCAGCCAAAGTTTTTTCTATAACAGGAGTATTTTCTTCGGGTGTATTTATTGTTTCATTATTACTAGGTTTATTAGTGTTTATTTTATCATTATTATTATCATTATTTTTATTAGTATTAGTATTTTCATTTATAGTATTATTAGTATTAATACTTGAGTTATTATTATTTTCAGTATCATTTATTTCATCATTAATTTTTTCCCAAGTAGCATAAAGAGTAGTGTTTTCCTTTATTATTGAATTATTATAAAAAGGGATATTGTTTTTATCTACCCAACCCTTAAAAGTGTATCCCTCGAGTATAGGTTCTTCAGGAAGAGTTAATCTACTATTTTTATTTATAATAATATTATCAATTATATTTCCGCCTTTAGTATCAAATGTTATTATTACATTTTCTTTTCTTTCCTCTTTAATTTCTTTTTTAGGACAAGAATATTTAACTTTTTTTACAACTGTTTTAGTTTTACCATCATAGCATTTATATGTATTTGTAAATAATCCTTTATCTATATAAATAGTATGGCTACCATTAGAGTATTTTCTAACTTTAATTATGGGACTACCATTAAATGATAGAGCAACAATAAAATCAAAACATATTAAAACTATTACAAACCATAGTATAATAATAATTATTTTATATTTTTTCATTATACCTCCTTTTTAAAATAATTTATTTTTTTAAAGTTAAATTATTTATATATAATTCTATAAATGGCTTTAATTTTAATATTGATTTAGAATCTATTAAAAATCCTGCAGATAATTTATGCCCTCCACCATCTGGATGAAATGTTTTACCAATTTCATTTAAATCAATACTTTCTTTAACACTTCTTAAGGAAACTCTATTACGATTAAAATTAATTATTATTATAAAATCTATTTCTGGTCTTAATTTACAAATACTATTTCCCACTATAGATCTATATTGCTCACAAATAGTTACACCAACTTTATAACCATTATAATCAGTAATACATAAATTTTTATTTATAAATTCAATATATTCTTTTTGTTTTTTAAATCTGATTTATATAAGTCTTCATATATTTTAGGCAGTTTAAAATCTTCATTATCATTTAAATTACATATTAAGTTTATATATTCTTCAGGGCCAATTAAAGCGTGCGTAAATGCAAGTAATTTAGCATTATATTCTTCATCACCAAAATCAAAATTGTCTTGCTCTCTAATAGCCTCTACAAAAGTTTTATAAAATTTATTATTAAATTTAGTATCTAAAGTTAGTAAATAATTATAAAATAACTGGGTACCACAAGTTGGTTTATCATTTAAATAAATTATACTATTTACATAATCTGTAGAATTTTCTGTTATTTCATGATGATCAAAATGTTTTATTTTATTAGTAATTTCAGGATGATTATTTAAATAATTTAATATTGTTTTAGATAGTGCAAGATCGCATACATATATTGTTTCATAATTAGAGAAATCTACTTTTGTAAAAACCTCTATTAATTCATTTATTTCACATAATATGTAATCAATATTACTATAATGTTTTTTAGCAAGAATTAATGAACCCATACCATCTATATCTGCAATATGAGTTATCATAATTACTTTATTATTATTTATATTTTTAATCATAATTTATTCACCTAATTATATTTTAATAAAATTTTTATAATAAGTAAATCATGTTTTTTTGTTTTAAATATGTAAATGTTATAGTATAATGTAGGTAAGGAGGATTGCGTATGTCTAAAAACGACAAAAAAAGGAAATTCTTAATTGGAGTAATAAGTGGTGCTGTATTACTTGTAATTATAGTTTTCTTATTATGGTTTTTCAATCGAAAGTTTGATATCACTTTAGATTATAATGATGGAACAAAAACTAAAATTGTTCAAATTAAGTATAATAAAACCATAAACAAAAAAGATATCGAAAATATAGATGATTTAAATGCAACTTGGTATGAGGTAGTTGAAAAGAAAGAAAATGAAGATATTTTAGCAAAAGAGCCTTTTGATTTTAAAACAAAAATTAATAAAAATATAAAATTAAAAGCAATATATGATGTTACCTTAGAAGATGAGGATACTAAAAAAATAACTATTTCTTTTGATTCAAAGGGTGGAAGTAAGATACAATCAATTACCCTTAATAAAGAGGAAAAACTTACTTTACCTAAAAACCCAACTTTAAATGGTTATACATTTAAAGGATGGACTGATAAAAATGGTAAACCAATTTATAATGGCGCTTTACTAGCGGAAAGCACCACATTATATGCAAATTGGGAAAAAATTAAAGAGGAAGATAAGAAATCAAATAATGTTACCGATAATAAAACTCAACCTGTAACTTATTATTGTGATAGTGATTTTACTTTATCTGATAAAAAATGTATTAAAGTTGATACTGTAAAAGCAAATGGTAAATGTCCTAATGGATATAAAGGTGGGGCATGGAATAGTGAGTATTGTTACGATGAAATAGATCCTTATTATTATTGTGATGATTATTCTAGTTATAATGGTGATGATGCAAAATTTGATGAGGATAATAACATGTGTTATTATAACCTAATATATACGACAGATAAAGATTCTTGTGATGTTTCTTCAGGAAGACTTTACTATGATCATGGATGTTATGCTGCAAAAACTCCAGCAGTATTAGGATGTTCTAAAGGTGAACCATTGAATTCTAGTGGTATGTGTGACATAAAAATTAAAAAGAATTTTACTTGTCCAAGTGGTTATGAATTAGATAATGCTACAAAATATTGTAGTAAAACTATTACTATTGATGCAAAACAAAAATAGTATAAAGAAGCATATTTAGTTATGCTTTTTTTATATGAATAAATATGTTAAAATGTTATTGAGGAACTGATTTAATGAATATAATAAAACCTAAAATTAAATTTACTGAGGAATTTATTTTCGAGGATAATGTATATAAAAATGCTTTGTTTACAAATAATCCAGAAAATAAAATTATAATCGAAGATATTGATTTTGATAGTTGTATATTTAAGAACATAGATTTTTCAATTATTGAATTAATTAATGTAAATTTTTTAGACTGCATTTTTGAATCTTGTGATTTATCAAATAAAAATTTTGATGAAAAATTAATTGAAAGATGTGAGTTTAATAGTTGCAAATTATTAGGAAGTTCATTTATTAATGCATCGTTAAAGGATATTTTAATAGATAATTCTACATTAAAATACGTTAATTTTTCCGGAACTAGTATGAATAAAATTAAAATTAATAATTCAAACTTATCTGAAAGTTATTTTACTGAAACAAAGTTAAAAAATATTGAACTTAATAATAATAATTTTAATAAAGCAGAATTTTTGCAAACAAAACTATATAATATAGATTTTTCAAATAATGATATTAGTGAAATAGTATTTGATAATTATTCAATATATGGAGCTGTAATAGACCCATTACAAAGTCAGTTTATAGTGGGAAGTTTAGGAGTGAGGTTTAAATAAAATGGATAGAATAGATTATTTAAAAGAGAAAAGATATAAGATGCAAGGACAGCTTAATTCTTTATATTCAAATAATGGAGATATTGGTCAAATACAAAAAGTTAAATCACAAATAAATGAAATTAATTTTGAAATTAATAGTAAAAAAGGTAATGAAATATCCCAAAATAACCAAATTAATAAGGAGAAAAGAGACATTTTTAAGGCAATTAGTGCAAATAATTTTAATAATAGAAAATAAATACTTGTAACAAAGACCTATTTTATGCTATAATCTTGCTTGCAAGGAGTGAGATTGATGAAAAAGTTAAAGAAAAATTTACCCGAAGGCGTAAAATATGAATTTGCTAGATATAAAGGTGTTAAAGTAAAATTAGTACCTAACAAAAAGAAAAGTAATAAGACAAAATAAAAACCACGAAATTAATCGTGATTTTTTAATGAATTAAAAATTAATTGGACACGGATTTTCCACAAAAATACTCATAATTAAATTAACAAATAAAGGTAAGAAGAATAGTACTGCTACTAAAATTAATCTTGTAAATGCTTTCTTAACAAGTTTATTCATTATTTCTTTATCACTATCAAGTAGTGCTTTAACAAAATCGTATATTGTCATACCCACACAAAGTACAATTCCTAAATATTTCATAATACTAAATATTTTTGTTAGATATTCACCTAGTGTTCCTTTGATAACTGCATTACAATCCATTTCACTAGTATCCATACTACCTTTACCAGTCATCCATTTACTAATAAGGTCACCAATTCCGTGGTCATAATTAGTTTCTTCTTCGGCATTAATAGTATTAGTTGTATCATTTCTTTCAGTATGATCACCATCGGAATTATCAAGTTCAGAGCTAACATCAGCTGTTAATTTGGGGCATTTCGTAAGACCATCTTCAATTTTTACATCTGACTTTACGTGGACTGTTGTTCCATCTATAACACAATCAAATTCTGTTATTTCCGGATTTGACTCAGATTTTGCACTGCTCCAGTTATTTTTATCACCATATTTTAAAGTAACTTTTTTATATTCATTTATACTGACAACAACTTTACAAGTTTTACCATCTTTAGTAAATAAGTAATCATCTCCCGTGCAACTTTTTGCAGAACCGTATGAACTACTACCAGATATACCAGAAATGTTAAATAAGTTATTACTTGATGAATATGAACATTGAATATTTTCTAAATTAAATCCTTTTGAAATATCTCCATCTAGACTGAATTTAACATTTGAATCTTTACAGGAATATGTTCTTCTATTTGTTTGATCTACTCCATCTACTTCAATATAGTATCTTACTTGCTGACCACCTTTAGCAGATTTTAATTTAACTTTACACGTACGATTATTTTTATCGGTCAATGTAAAGGTCCTTGAGGATACTCCACTTGATGAGCCAGTCTCCAAATTTATTGGACTACTTGTACATCCATAAGCATAAACATTCGTTATTAGAGTTATTGATAGTGCGATTGTTAAACATACATATTTAATCAGCTTTTTCATAATTCACCAAACCTTTTATAAAAGTATTGTATCAAAAAAATATGAAATAATAAAGAAATAAACTTCATTTTATTGCGAAAACCTCAACTTTATTATATAATTTAAATGGTGATTTGTATGTTATTTAAAACATTTATATTAGCAAATAATGGTTTAGAGGCATTTTCTTGTACTAATGAAAATGTAGTTAAGGTATTAAAGTTTATAGCTATATTATTTAATATTGCAAAGATACTTGTACCAATTATACTAATTGTTACAGGTGTTATATCACTTACAAAGGCAGTTATGTCAGATGAACGTGATTTTTCTAAAGAAATAACTTCATTATTAATAAAATTATTTGTTGGATTATTTGTATTTTTACTTCCAACAATATTACTTGCTTTTATTGATTTGATAGATGGTTCTGAAGATGTACGAAGTGATTTTGCTAAATGTAGTGAATGCATCCTAGATTATAGTAGATGTCCTGGAGTTTCTTCGGGTAAAAAAAATAATACAAACACTACAAAAAATAATGGTAAAAAAAATGATAATAGTACAACAACTATTAATCCTTAAAAGATTGTAAAAAATAAAAAAATATAATATACTATTTTTATAGTATTAGAATAGGAGTAGAGTATGATTATGTCAACTATTATAGATAATATTGCCGAAACATTTTGGAAAATTATAATAGGCCTTGTTGGCGGTATATTTAAACTTGTAAATAGTGCTTACAGGATTTTTTTGGTTTTAGCAAAAGCCACAATTTTTAATAATGAAGATTTTAATATAATAACAAAAAATATGTATGAAATATTAAGTATTGTAATGCTTTTTGCACTTGCGTATGGTATCTTAGTTAAGATTGTGGATCCAGAAAATTCAAAAAGTGGCGTTGATGGCAAGAAAATACTTCAGAAACTTGTAATGGCAATAGTTCTACTTGCACTTATTCCATCAATTTTTTCATTTATGTTTGGACTTCAAGATGCGGTTTTAGAATCAAATGTTTTGAATTCTATTTTTACGGGTACTAATAGTAATGGAGCAGAATCAATAGAAAATGCTGGTATTAGTATGGCTGTTAATTCATTTATTCCATTTTTTACCCCAAATGTTGACAATGATGCTAATCCCGAAGATGCTAGAAAAGAAATAAGAAATAAATCTGAGTATGGCATCACTTTAAATAATGAATCATATGGTTGTAAAGAGGATGAATGTACTTTAGAGGATGTTGATAATTTTGCATTAAATACAGGTAATTTTGGCTTTTATCAAGCGTTTGCTTTAAACATTCACGAAGGCGATATAGATTTTCAATGGTTAATTGCTTTAATAGTTGGCGGTTTTCTGGTTTATGCAATGGTATCATTTTGTTTTGATATGGCACTTAGAATATGCAAATTAGCATTTTTTGAAATAATTGCACCAATAGCAATATTTTGTAATGTTATTCCTAAAATGGAAGACGTATTTAAAAAATGGCTTTCTAATACAACAAAGACTTTTATAGCGGTTTTCACTAGAATAATTGTTATGAATTTTGGCGTTTATTTAATTTCAATAATATGTAGTGATAGAATTAATTTAGGTTTAGAAAATACCGGCAATTGGTTTTTAAATTTAATTGCTAAATGTTTCTTAATATTAGGTATTGTTATGTTTATGAGACAAGCACCAAAACTTTTATCTGATTTATTTGGCTTTGGTGACGGTGATATGAAACTTGGTATTAAAGATAAACTTAAATCAAGTGGTGCGTTTGCTGCTGGAGCCGCTATTGGTGCTGGTACTACCGGACTTGTTAGAAATGCTGTTAATGCATATCAACAAGTTAAAAAGGCACCAAAAGACAAAAAGTTTAGTACAGCTGTTAGAGGGTTTGGTAGTGCCGCTGCAGGTGCAGCTTCGGGTTTTACAAAAGGTGCTTGGTATGCTAAAGGCGCTGGTAGTGGAAAAGATATGAAGAATGCTGCTGCACAGGCTGCAAACAAAACAGTCGAAAACAGAAATAAAAGAGAAGCATACAAGGCAGCACATCCAGGATTTATGGGTGCTACTTTAGGCCATTTTGAAGATGCTGGAGATTCAGCATTAAAATGGGCAGGATTTAACAATATTGAAGCATTACAAAAGGCTAATGCAGAAATGAGCAAAGTTTCATCAAAGAAAAAAGCTATGGCTGATGCTGCTGAAAGTTTAATAGTTGGAGAAGCAAATAAAAATAAAGATAAAACTTTTGGTATCGACAAATCTGTTCAATTTGATGGTGGTGAAAATCTTCTTGCACAACAATATAATGGACAATTTAATACATCTACTTTAAGAAAAATTAGACAAAAACTTGATGAGGCTAAAGCTACAGGTAGTGCAAAGGATGCATGGGAAAAAGATGTAACAGCTGCCGAATGGGAAAATTTATATGGATCTTATTTGAATAGTTTTAAAGAAGCAGTTCAAAATCAAGCGTTACTAAGTAAAAAAAATTGGGATGCTATTTCTAATTCAGCTGTTAAAGCAGACTTATCAGAAGTTAGAAATGCTGCAAATGATTTTAGAAATGAACTTGGAAGACATTTAAATGAATCATTTGTTGTTAAATCAAATGATTTATCTTCAGGTACTAAGATAAATGCTGAAACTTTGGAAGAAGATATTAAAATTAATGATGGGGCCTTTAAAGAGATTGGAGATCAAATTAAAATTGCACAATCAGAGAATTATGCTCAAATAAGTAAGATTCAACAAAAAGAGCAAGAAAAGAATGGTAAATAATATAAAAGGAGGAAAAACTAGTGAGAAATCAATATTTAGTACCTGCCAATAGTAAAAAGTCACAATTAATATTTGGCTTCTTTACTTGGCCAGATTTAATACTTTGTTTAGTAGGAGCGGCAATTACAATAGCATTATTAATTATCCTAAAAAATCCTTCAACGGTTGAATTAATAATTGCTATAATACCTGTGCTTATTGCTGCAGGACTTGTAATGCCGGTAAGAAACTATCATAATGTTATGCAACTACTTAATAACATGTTAGATTTTTATACTAATACAAGAAAATACTATTGGAAAGGTTGGTGTGTAAAAGATGACACAGATGAATAGTAATAGTGCTCCAAGCGGAGTAAAATATGCAGAAGATTGGCTTCCTATTAAGTCAATCAATAATGGAATGATTTTAACTGAGGATGGTTATTATGTAACTGGAGTTAAGGTTAGCCCAAAAAATATATTTATATTAGACGAACAAAGTCAAAATGCTACATTATTTAATTTATCAACATTTTATAATACTTTAGATTTCGACTTTTGGCTTTTAGTTTCAGATAGACCTGTAGATATAAGTTTATACCTTAATGAATTACAAGTTGAATATAATAAAAATCCTAATAGTGCTATTAGAAAACTTATTATGCAAGATATTAATAAAGCAAATCTATTTATGAGTAGAGATTATAATGTAGTTGATACAGAATATACATTTTTATTTAAAGAAAAGAAGATGGAATTAGTTCAAAAAAAATTACATACTTTAATAAGTGGTCTTAGTAATGCAGGACTTAATTCTACACAAACAAGTAATGCTGATTTAAGAATGCTTCTTGATAATTATTTAAATGATGGTATATCTACTAATTTTAGGGCGGTGATGTAATATGAGTAAACTTAAAAGTGAAGTAGCACCTAAAGGTATTAATTTTAGACCGGCTACAGAATTTATGCTTGGAGATAAATACTATACAATTATGACTGTTGTAGGTTATCCAAGAAGTATATTCCCAGGTTATTTATCTGATATTACAAATATTCCTGGAGTTAGACTTGCTATAAAACATATTCCTATTTCATTTGAAATTTTAAAAAAGATGTTAAATAAAGAAATAGCGGATTTAAAAATAAGATATCAACAAGAAAAAGATCAAACAACCCAAGAAAGAATTAGACAAGATTATGAATCTTTGGAACAATTTATTTCAATGCTTGCTTCTTCTCAAGCTAGAATATTTGATTTTCAAATGCATTTAATGGTTTCAGCAGATTCTAAAGATGCCTTAGAACTTACTAAAATTCAAGTTAGAAATTATATTGATGCACTTGGTATGAGAGCAGTATCTTTAATGTTTGAACAAGAAAAAGCATTAAAAAGTATGATACCAATATTCCCAGAACAAGATATTGAAAAAAGAATTGGTATTCCACTTCCTTCAGTTACAATTGCGGGAATGTACCCATTTGTATTTGATTCAGTAAAAGATCCTGGTGCAGGAACTCTTCTTGGAATGGATAGATCTGGTGGTGTAATTTTATATAACCAATTCTTATATCAAATAAGAAAAGAAAATAATCGTAATAATGCAAATATTATTATTCTTGGTACATCTGGTTCAGGAAAAAGTACCGCTGCTAAACTACTTCTTAGAACTCATTTAAGAAATGGTTTAAAATGTGTATGTATTGACCCAGAGGGTGAACTTGGTGAAATGGTTAATATGATGAAAGGCGATTTCCTTGATCTTGGTAAAGGTGGAGATTTTGGTATGATTAACCCACTTGAAATCGTTGTGGATGTTGATGAAACCGAAATAGAACAGGGACTTGGCTATACAGTTCTTACTAGAACTCTACAACAACTAAAAGCCTTTATGAAATATTATAATCCTTCAATTGAAGAGGATGTATTAACATTATTTAGTGAAATAGTTCAAGATACTTATAAAAGGTATAAGATAGATTATGAAACTGATTTTACTAAACTTACGAGTGCAGATTTTCCTACATTTGACGATGTTTATGCCACTATAAAAGGAAGACTTTTATCAATGACAGATGCAACAAGAGAAAGAGATGTAATGGAAAGACTTGAACTTAAAATAAGACCTTTAATTAAGGAATTAAGGTATTATTTTACAGGTCATACAACACTTCAAATTAATAGTGATTTTATTGTATTTAATATAAAGGAAATTATGAATAGTGATGAAAATATTAAAAATGCTCTATTCTTTAACATATTAAAATATGCATGGGGACTTTGTCTTGATAAAGATATAAATACTGTAATGATGGTTGATGAAGCACACGTACTTTTATCTAATCACAATGAACTTGGTGCAGAATTCTTATCTCAAATTCAAAGAAGAGCAAGAAAATATAATACAGGAACTATTGTAATTACCCAACAACCAACTGATTTTGCAGCTCCAAATTTAATAATGCATGGTAAAGCAATATTTGATAATGCATCAAGTTATTTAATAATGAATTTAAGAAAACAAGCCGTTGATGATCTTTCTAAGTTAATCGATTTAAATGAAACTGAAATGGAAAGAATAAAATACTATAACCAAGGTGAAGGACTTCTTATATGTGGTAATAGACGTATGAATATGACTGTTATTGCTACTCAAGAAGAACTTGATTCATTTGGTTCTGGTGGTGGATATTAAAAGCCTTTACATGGGCTTTTTTTAATGGTATCATAGTTTTCATGAAAACTAATTTATTGGGGGAAATATTAAATAAAAATACTAGTTTAAGAATGTCTTTAGGTCCTTTCACAAAGGTTCTTTATGATGTAGAAAAAAGTATTCCATTTAATCTTAGATATAATTTTTATAACAATTTATCAACATTAAAAGTACAGTTAAATCTAGATAAAACTAAGATATTAAAAAACTTTTATTCATTTGGAATATATGATGCTAAAGAAAATAAAATAATTATAGATTCTTATGCAATAAAAAAATTTCTTAAAAAGAATAATATTAATGTTATTTATTTTAATGAATATATAAACTTATTTTTATATCATGAATTAATGCATATGGCTAGTTCAAAAAAAGATGGTAATATTTATTATTCTGGTTTTGATAAATACCCTGTTAATATAACTGAACTTTATAGTAGATCTTTAACTGAAGGTTATACGGAATATTTAGCTTGTCGTTATTATAATATTAATAATATTTTTTATTATATAGATATGAAGATTACTAATATGTTAATGTGTATACTAGGTAATGATGTAATTGCATATTCTTATTATAATACTTTAGGTGTAGCTTTATTAATTCAAAAACTAAAGGAAATTTGTCCTAATGAAGATATTGATAAATTATTTAAAAATATAAACTATAGATATTCTGAAAGATTTAATGAAGATAATGTTTATTTTATTCCTTTAATTCAAAATATACTAGTAAATATATTTATTGAAAAGATAAATAATGATATTTTAAGTGGAGTTACTTATGAAGAACTAATGCCTTGTATAAACTTTTTTAAAGAATCATTAATAACATATAATGGCTTAAAAAAAAATTATCCACATTTTAAAAATCTTCCAAATTTAAATGAAAGTTTAATAAAGTTTAATATGTTTTATGAAAATATAAGTAATAACATAAATATGCATAGATAAATTGTTGTAGAAACAGCTGTTTTTATGTTATAATTTTTATATTGATAGGTGGTGATTTTCTTGGATAATAATGAAGATATAAATCAAGTTAATGAAGAAGAAACATTATATGATGAAGAAGTTTTACCCGAGGAAATTCCCATAGAAAACTATAACGAAGAGGGTGCCTATCAAGCTAAAAGTAATAAAGAAATTCAAAAAGAAAAAAATATTGAAACTAATAAAAAAGTAAGTAAGATGGCTACTGAGGCTGCCGCTAATTATTTTGGTGGTCCAACAGCCGCTAGAGCAGTTAATAAACTTAACAATACTAAATTGGGTGATAAGTTAAATGAATCTGTTGGTAAAAAAATACATAATATAACTAAAAGATCTTTTGCAGGAAGAAATATTCAAAACACAGTCAATAAACTTGATGATGATGGCACTTTAGATAAAGGACAAGCTGCTATGAATGCTTTATCTGGTTCAGGAGCTGGAAAAGGTCCAGTTAAACCAAATACTAATGCAAATCCAAATATTAATAATAGTAATAATAAACAAAAAATGAATTTTACAATGAATCCTAAAAAGTCATCAATTGATACAAATAAAGATAAAAAAAATGAAATAGTAAGAAAAAAAATTATACAATTTATTATAAAACATCCATGGATTTTAGGTATTGTTTTAATATTATTTTTACTTATGATAATAATGCTAGTTATTTTAGGTGGCGGTGGAGCTGAAGAACAAGCAAATTATCTTTCTTTAAATAGCTCTTGCAGTGATTTTCCAATGAAGGCTTCATCTTTATCAAGAAGTGAATTTATTAGTTTAATGGAAAAAAATCTTATAGCAAAACAAGGTAGTACAGAAGCTACAAATTTATTTGTTAAAAAGGCTGGAACTATTTACGATATAGCAACTAAAAATAATGTTAATCCGGAACTTGTTGTTGTAAGAGCGATTGCCGAAGGCTTTACACCAGGTGTTAGGTCAAATAACTTTTGGGGATTAGCGGTATATAATGGTCAAAACTCAGGAGCAGTTTATTCATCCTTTTCTGAGGGTGTACTTGCTTTTGTTAATAATGTTTCCCAATATGATACAATTGTTGATATGATGAGTAAATACGCATATATTGGTAAGTATTGGTACAATGCTGGAAGTAATTCATTAGGTGGATGTCAATATGCTTCATATATGTATGAATTTTATGATGATGAGTCAAGGGCAAAAGAAGTTGAAAAAATTTGTGCTAAAAATGCTTGTCCTTATACTGTGTCTGGGGGAACAGCAACTGCAGTTAACTCTTCGAAATGTACGCCAACTAATGATGAAGATCAACTTGCTTATGCTAAATTTCAAGCAAGTAATATGGCTAAAATAAGAACATCTATTTTTGAACTTGAACCTTATGATTGTTCTAGTGTGGAAACTGATATTGGTAATGTAGATATTTCTAATATTAACGATATAAGAGAACTTGGAACATTAATTGCTAAAAAAGCTATTGCAACTTTTGACCATTATCAATATAGTCAAGCCAGAAGAAATGAAAATGGTTATGTAGATTGTTCATCAATGGTTGATAGAGCATATCGTTTATTTAATATAAATTATTTGTATACACCTTGGGGTAATGCTGGTACAACAGTTACTGAATCACAATGGTGTAGAGAAAATGGTGCTGTTGTAAATAGTACTAATGTAAATGACTTTATACCTGGAGATTTAATCTTTAATAATAACTGGGGTCACGTTGTAATGTATATAGGAAATAGTCAAATATTCGAAGCATCAGGTCATTATCCAAGTAATCCCGAATCTGATGTTAGAGTTACAAATTATTATGGTGGTACTGTAATGGTATGTAGACCTCTTAGAGTATATTTTAAAAATAAAAGCGGTTCAAATAATGCTTAAGAAAGGATAAAATATGGGAAAATTTAATAAATTAAGTATAATAATTATTACTCTTATGGTTTGTATTTTTGGTTCTTTAATAGTATATTTTGCTTTATTTAAAAATAATGATGATGTAAATGTTAATATTGATAATAGTCATAACTCAAATTTATCAAATAATATAACTGGTAATAATACAAATACTACTCCAGTTGTTAAGGATGATATTAAATATTTAGTAATTGATGAATACTCTATATCATATAATAAAACTAAAAATAAGTTTAGTTCTTGCAGTAAATCAAGCGTTGAAAAAGATAAGTTAAGTGTATATATTGATGGTAATTACTATGGAAAATATAATTTAAAATATGGAAATGCTTGGAATTTATTTGACGATAATAAAGAGTATGTTGATTATAAGGGAAGCCTTTTAGCATATTCCGATGGCTTAAATGTAGAAAATGTTTCTTTTACAGCCGAAGATTTTAATAGTCAGTACATAACTGAGGCAAATAAGATATTAAATAATAGCAAGGTTAATGTTCAAGAAAACTTACATTATAATTATCGTTATTCTACAGGAAATATGAATGTTACTATTGTATCGAATTTGTATGGAGAACAAACATTATATTATAATTTAGCATATTTTACTTATTTGAATGAAAACTATGTTATATTTAAACATACTGCAAACAATTTAAAAAGTGAATATTCTCATACCTTAAAATCTATACTAAAAATAAATAACAAAATATATATTGTATTTAATATGTTAAATGAAAGTAATTTAAAAGAAACATTTAGTATGTACGAATTTGAAGGTAGTAAATTCAAAAAAGTTATTTAAAAAATATACATTATGTTGTATAATAAATTCATTGAAAAGGAGGAAAAATGAAATTTAAAGTTACCAAAAAAGATTTTATGTTATTTTGTATTTATTGTGGAATACTTTTATATTTTTGTGCGATAGCAGTACTTAATTTTTCTTCATTTTCGACTGATGGCACATTTTATGGGCTTTTACCATTTAAGGCATTTACACCTCAATATATAGGATTTACTTTAGGACTTTTTGTAGCTGCATTAATTTTAATATTTACTAGCGTATCTTCGAAAATATTTAGTAAAGATAAAGGAGAGGGATTTGGACTATTCTTTTCTGAAAAAAGTAGTGATGGTTATTCTAAGTGGGCATCAGATAAAGATATTAAAACAGATAAAAATATTGTAAAAGTAAGAACTATAGATGACCATATTGAGGCAGCTGGTGTAGCGCTTGTAAATAATGGAAAAGAAATGTGGGTTGATAATGGTGAGTACCATAATCTTATTATAGGTTCTACAGGTTCAGGTAAAACAGAATGTGTAGTTAAACCTCTTGTTAATTTACTTTCTAAAAAAGGTGAAAGTATGGTTATTACTGACCCTAAAGGTGAAATTTATCAATATTGTGGAGAATATTTAAAAAAACAAGGTTATAATATCGTAATTTTAAACTTCCGTGATCCTGAAAAAGGAAACTCTTGGAACCCACTTGCACTTCCATATATGTATTATAAACAAGGAAATCAAGATAAAGCTACAGAACTTTTAGAGGACGTATCACTTAATATTTTATATGATAAAAGTGAAGGTGGAGATTCTGCATTCTGGCAAAAGAGTGCTGCCGACTATTTTTCTGGTTTAACAATGGGTCTATTTATGGATGCCAAAGAAAAAGAGGTCAATTTAAATAGTATTAACTTTATGTCTACAGTAGGCGAGGAACGTCGTGGTACAAAAACATATATTCAAGAATATTTTAATTTAAAAGGTGAAGCAAGTCCTGCATATATATTTGCTTCGAATACAATAAATGCTCCAAATGATACTAAAGGTGGAATATTATCTACTTTTAGACAAAAAATAAGATTATTTTCAACAAAAGAAAATTTAAGTGAAATGCTTTCATATTCAGATTTTGATATGAGAGATATTGGTAATAAAAAGACAGCAGTTTTTATGATTATTCATGATGAAAAGAAAACATATCATGGACTTATGACAATATTTATTAAACAGTGTTATGAAACTTTAATTGATTGTGCTCAAGCAAATGGTGGTAAACTTACTTATCGTACAAATTTTATTCTTGATGAGTTTGCAAATATGCCTCCGCTTAAGGATGTTGATTCAATGGTTACAGCCGCCAGAAGTAGAGCAATTAGATTTTCATTTATCATTCAAAATTTTGCTCAACTAAATGATGTTTATGGAGAAGAAGTTGCACAAGTTATTAAGGGAAACTGTGGTAATTTGATTTATTTAATTTCTACAGAACTTAAAGCTCTCGAAGAAATTAGTAAAATGTGTGGAGAGGTTAAATCAAAAGAAAAGGATAAGACTGCATCAACACCACTTGTAACTGTATCTGATTTACAAAAATTAAAATTATTTCAAGCAATTATTATAAGGTGGCGTAAAAATCCATTTAAAACTGATTTAGCGCCTGACTTTAAAATTGATTGGGGTATTGAAAGAAAAGATGCTGTACTTCCTGTTAGAGAGAAAACCCAAATAGAACTATTTGATGTTAAGAAGTTTGTTTCTGAAAAGAAAAAAGAGGAAGCAATGAATAACCCTGGAATGATGGGTGGTATGGATAATCCATTTATGGGTGGAGGTGGATTTAATCCATTTATGGGAGCAAATCCATTTATGGGACCTAGACCTAGTGCTAATCCTATGGCCTCTAATGCGTCATCTACTCCTAATCCATTTATGGGTGGTGGAGAAGTAACTTCTAAAGACATAGATGATATGGTAAAAGAAATTGAAAAGAAACTTCAAGCTCTTGATGAGGAAGAAAAGAAAGAAAATGAACTTAAAAAACAATCTGAGGCTATTACTGAAGATAAACCAGTTATTAAACCAATTATTGACAAAGAACCTTCAAAAGATATAGATGAGATTATTAAAAAACTTGAAAAAACTGAAGTTCCTGATAATAATGATGAACCAGATGGATTTACTCAGGAAATAAATCTTAAAGATGAACCAAATACAATCTTAAATGTTGATAAAGATAGTGAGGTAATTAATAATTCAGTATCTGATGATGATGATTATTTAGATGATTTCTTTGATGATTAGTGACAAATAAAATAAAATCTCATATATTATTATGAGGTTTTTTTATGAAAGTCATTGAATATGAAAAGTATGAAAGTTATTTAGGAAAACTTATTGATGTTCAACATCCTCTTGATTATGAAGAGTGGCATGATCCAAGAAGTAAAAATATATATGCTGATAAATTATTGTTAAATCCAGGGTTATATCTAAAGAAAAATGAAACATACTATATAATGTGTAGAAAAGGTACATTAAGTAGAAAAGTTGTAAGAGTGTTAACATTTTATGGTTATGATGTTGTTCTTGTAAAAAACTTTTAAACATACTATAATTTTATTGGGAGTATTATATGATTGAAAATTTTGCAGATTATTTAGAAACATTCCTATTATCTTTGGGAGTATTTGCTCCAATTTTGGCATGTATTTTAATAATTATTGAATCAATAGTTCCAGTGCTTCCATTATGTGTATTTATTACAATAAATTTTTATTTTTTTGGTAAGTTTGTTGGCTTTTTATTATCTTGGATATTTACCTGTATAGGGTGCTATTTATCTTATACTTTAGTTAGAAAAGGAGTTAAAACTATTGCTCTTGATACAGCCGAAAAATCAGGCCTTTTGCAAAAAACAATTAAAATAATAAAAAATATGGATATAACCAATTTAATTTTAGTTATTGCTATTCCTTTTACACCAGCTTTTTTAATAAATATTGCCGCGGGTCTTGCAAAAATGGACAAGAAAAAATTCATTATCAGTATATTAATTGGTAAAATATTTATGGTATATTTCTGGGGATTTATTGGAGTTAGTTTAATTGAAAGTTTAAAAAATCCCTTAATAATTATAAAAGTTGTTATTTTATTAATATTTGCCTATATATTAAGTATAATTGTAAAAAAAATACTAAAAATTAATTAGTATTTTTTATTTATGTACAAGTACTCTAGTGTTAGCCTCAACATTTTCATATAATGTTTTAGCGGCATCATTTTGCATATTTACACATCCATGGCTACCATTTGTCTTATATATTTCTCCTCCAAAATCATAGCGCCAGTATGCATCATGAAATCCTATGCCACCATCAAATGGTACCCAGTAATCTACATGTAGTTTATAACCAGGACCTATTAAATATGTATCTGCTTGTTTATAATAAATATAGAAATAACCAAGTCTTGTATCATATTTATTTTCAAATCCGGTAGTAACACTTGTGGTCATAATTAATTCATTATTTTTATATAAATTAACTGTTTGACTTGATATATCAACTTCAACAAAGGTATCAGGAATTAATTCAATATCTTCCTTATTGAAAAAAGCATATATGTTATTTTCAAGCATTCCCCCATAAAATGTATCAGTTTCCCAATCAATTGCAACTTTTTGATATGCCTCAATATCTGCGTAATATGATCCATCAATATGGTTATAATTTGTATTATTTTTTACATAACCATATCTTATTATTAAAGGTTTTTTTTCTTTTACTTCTTGAGTTATTTCTTCCTTATTTGTGTCTGGTTCAATCTCTTGAACTTTTACTTCTTCGGGAATACCCAATCTTTCTTTCATTTCTTTCATTGAAATTAATTCACAATCAATTCTTCTTGTGGGAATATTAATTTGATTATTATCTTTAGTATTTTCTACATTAATATTCTTTGCTATAGTGGTAGTTTCAGCCCAATTATCAACATCTCTTTTAATTTTTTTTGCACATTCATAAGTATTAATAACCGCCGCAATTAACACTGCAAATGCTATAATTCTATCTTTTGTTTTCATATCTTTATATTACTAAAACTTGATATAAAAGTCAATTTATAATTTACAAATAAAATATCACGTGATACAATATATAATGAAAGGAAGTAAAAAGTGCCAAGAAATATTGTAATATCTAAAGAAAATATTTTAAATGCTGGTTTTGATATAACTAGAAAATATGGTATAAGTAAGGTAAGTAATAGAGAACTTGCTAAATATTTAAATTGTTCAATAAGACCTATATATTACCAATTTAAAAATTCAGATGAACTTTTTAATGAATTATGTAAGAAAATACATGATTATTTTTATTCATATATCTTGAATAATTTAAATGATAAGATTCCTAAATATAAACAAGTAGGATTAAATTATATTAAATTTGCTAGGGAAGAAAAAAATTTTTATCAAGTATTATTTTTAAATAAAAATTGTAATTTAAATACTTTTAATCAAGATACAGATGCTAGTTTTAATATAGTTAAGGGATTTATTAAAACAAGTACAAATTTATCTTTGGAAGATATAAATGAATTTCATTTTAAGATGTGGACATTTTGTCATGGCCTTGCAACGCTTCTTGCAAATGATAAAATTAATTTAACAGATGAACAAATAAATATTCTTATTTCACAAGAGTTTCAAGCACTTATGCTTCTTCGAGATAATCCAAATAACAAATATATTTTTAAGGAGGAAAGTTGATGGAAAATATAATTGAGGTAAAAGATTTAACTAAATCATATAAAAATAAAATTGCAGTTGATAACTTATCATTTAATGTTAAAAAAGGTGAAATTCTAGGACTTTTAGGTCCAAATGGAAGTGGAAAGACCACAACAATAAATTCTATATTGTCACTATTAAACTTTGATAAAGGTTCAATAAAGATTTATGGTAAAGAAATGAATAATGATGCTTATGATATTAAAGAAAAAATTGGTGTTATTTTTCAAGAAGTTGCAGTATTCGAAGAACTTACTGTTTATGATAATATTGATTATTTCTGTGGCCTTTATATAACTGATAAAGACAAAAGAATGAAGTATATTGAGGATGCTATTAAATTAACAGGTCTTGAGAATTTTAAAAAGTTCTATCCAAAACAGTTATCTGGGGGATTACTTCGAAGGCTTAATATTGCCTGTGGTATTGCTCATAAACCAAGTATAATATTTCTTGATGAACCAACTGTAGCTGTTGATCCTCAAAGTCGAAATAATATATTATCAGGTATAAAAAAATTATCTAATGATGGTGCAACAATTATATATACCACTCATTATATGGAAGAAGCAGAAAGCATTTGTGATAGAATTATAATTCTTGATAATGGTAAAATTATTGCAAGTGGCACAACTGATGAATTAAAAAAATTATCTAATATCGAAGAAAAAATAACTGTAGAATTAGATAGTATTTCTAATAATGATATAGATAAACTATCAAAATTCAAACAAATTAGAAACATTTCTTATAAAGATAATTTACTTGTAATTACTTATTCAAAAGGAACTGATAATTTAGGTAAACTTACAAGTTTTATGAAAGAAAATAATATTTCATATAATAAAATATATTCTGAAAGACCTAGTTTAAATGATGTATTTTTAGAGCTTACCGGAAAGGACTTAAGAGACTAATGTTTGTGCATAACTTTAAATATAGTTTAAAAATATTATTTAAAAATAAAGGATTACTTTTCTGGACATTTATATTTCCCATATTATTAGGAACGCTTTTTAATTTAGCATTTTCAAATATAGAAAAAACTGAAACCTTTTCAAATATTAATGTTGCAATTACTCAAAATAATAATAGTTATATTAAAAGTACATTTGATGCTTTAGAAAAAGAAAATGTTGTTAATATTAAAAGTGGTGATTTAGAAAATTCTAAAAAGCTACTTGAAAATAAAAAAGTTATAGGCTACATTGATAACAATACTTTATATATTAACTCTAATGGAGAAGAGGAAACAATATTAAAAAGTATTATGGATGAAATTCTAATAAATAAAGACATTTATGAAGAATATTTAAATAATAATAAGTTTCCTAACAATTTTCTAACAAATTATAAAATAACAAATGTTACTAGAAAAAATATTAGTTATACAATGATTGAGTATTACACACTTATTGCTATGGCAGCCTTTTATGGTGCCGCAATTGCTCTTACAATGATTAATTATTTACTACCTAATATTTCTACTTCGGGAAAAAGAATTAATATAAGCCCTGCCAAAAGAGGTACTTTATTATTAAGTAGTTTTTGTGCAAGTATTGTTGTTCAATTAATTGGAATGTTTATATTATTTTTATATACAATTTTTGTTTTAAAAGTTGATTATGGAGATAACTTAATATACGTTTTTATGTTAACATTTTTTGGAATACTTGCAAGTCTATCACTGGGTACATTTCTTGCAAGCACTATTAAAACAAACAGTAATAATAAATTTGGTATTTTAATTGCTATTACTATGACACTTTCATTTTTTTCAGGAATGACAGGAATAACTATGAAATATGTAACAGATAAAAATATGCCAATAATTAATTATTTAAATCCCTGTAATATGATTGTTGATGGTCTTTATTCTTTATACTATTATGGAGTTAATAATCGCTATTATTTTAATATATTAAGTCTTATTATTTTTACAATAATAATGTTACTTATATCTTCGAGTTCCTTAAGGAGGCAAAAGTATGACAGTATTTAAAACTTACTGGAAAATTGTTAAGAAAAATATTGGAATTATTATTTTATACACAGTAATGTTACTTGTATTTGGAACAATGAATTTAAAGACAAATAAAAATAGTTTCGAATTTGTAAGTTCAAAACCAGATATTATAATAGTTAATAATTCAAGTGGTATAATAACTGATAATTTAATATCATATTTAAAAACGAATGCTAATGTAAAAAATATTACTGATGAAACTGATATAGATGATGCTATCTTTTTTAGAGATGCAAATTATGTAATTTATATTCCCAAAGACTTTGAAAGCAAACTAGAAAGTGGAAAAGAAGTTAACATTGATATAAAAACAAATAATTCCTATGATTCATATATTGCAAGTGAACTATTAAATAAATATTTAGATGTTTTTTCAAAATATATGAATTTATATAATGATAAAGTAGTAGCTATTAAAAAATTAGATAATACTTTAAATAAAAAAGCGAGCGTTGTAATTGAAAATAAAACAAATTTAAATAGTAAGACTTCCTTATTTTATAATTTTTCAAGTTATTCAATAATGGCTATTGTAATTTATATAATTTGTTTAGTTTTATCTAGTTTTAATGATGAAAAAATCAGTAAAAGAACAAATGTAAGTGGTATGAATTATAAAACATTTAATAATTATTTATATATATCTTCATTCACATTTACTTTTATAATTTTTATAGTTTATTTAATACTTAGTTTTCTAATATTAAAAAATAGTATTTTAAATATTAATGGATTTTTATATAGTTTAAATATGTTTATATTTTTTATAGTATCTTTTACAATGGCAATCTTGATATCAAATTTAGTAAAAAGTAAAGGTGCAATAAGTGGTGTAGTAAATGTAATATCACTTGGTTCAGCATTCTTATGTGGTGCATTTATACCTGTAAAATATATGCCTTCATTTGCTTTAAAAATTGCCCACATTTTTCCAACATTTTATTTTATAGATAATAATGAATATATTGCATCATTACAAAATTTTGATAAAGCATCATATGAGTTTGTATTAAAAAACTTTATTATAATGATTATATTTATTATATTTTTCCTAATTTTAAATACTTTGGTAACAAGATTTAAAAGGAAAGTCAATTAAAAAGGATATAGAGGGTTATCTATATCCTTTGTTTTTGAGTTTGTGAGATTTTATTATTTTAATTACTTACGCAAAGATTTTTATATAATTTTTAATTTCTCTATCGGTTAAAATTTTTCCATTACTTATTATTTTTTCATTAATCATAAGTATCGGTTTATTTTTATCTTTATATTTAGATAATGTTTCTTTATCATCGATAACATTAATTTCTACATTAATATCTTCGTTTTTAGTAACCTTATTTAAATTTTTTAATAGTTTCATACGATTACTAGAATTTTCACCGATAATGTTTATTTTCACTTAACCACCTCCTTTAATGGATTTGAAAAATACTTTATTTCTTTTTCACAATTTAATAATATAATATTTGCCTTAAATGAAACTTAAATATTTGAATTTTTTTTAGAAAGTTTAATTTTTGTACTTTCAACTTTACCATCACGTATATAAGTTATTGTAATTTCATCGTTTATGTTATATTTATATAGTTCATATCTAAAATATGCTGTGCTTTTTGTTTCACTATCATTAATTTTAGTTATAACATCACCTTTTTTTAATTTGTTATAGGCGGGTGAATTTTTCTCTACATCAAGGACTAATATTCCTTCCTCAATATCAAGTGATTTTACATAGCTATAATATCTAAAGTCATTTTTTGCATCACTAACATTTGCAATTGAAACACCTATATATGGATATTCTTTTTCATTACCACTAATTATTTCATCGGCTTTTTCTATAGCAGTGTCTATCGGAATAGCAAAACCAATACCCTCGATGCCAGAACCAGAAAGTTTAGCATTAACTACACCAATAACCTGTCCGTTAGCATTACAAAGTGGGCCTCCACTGTTACCTGAATTAACAGCCGCATCTGTTTGAATTACCTTTAATAAAATATTTGAGTTATTACTTGTTATTTCCACAAGCCTTTCTTTACCAGAAATTATACCTCTTGTAACAGTAAATGAATATGCACTATCAAGTGGTGAACCTAAAGCAAATACTGTATCTCCCGCTTTGATGTTATTACTATCACTTATTTCAACAGACTCTAATCCATCAATTGTTTTTACCTTTAAAACTGCAATATCAGTATATTCATCGCTACCCACTAATGTAGCATCTAATGTAGTTTCATCAGAATACGTTACTTTAAATGTAGTTCCACCATCAACTACGTGATGATTTGTTACAATATAAGTATCATTACCATCAATTTTATAAATAAAACCACTTCCTGTAGCGGATAATTTACCCATACTATAATTACTAATTAAAGCAACTTTATTATATACTTTGTCAACTGACTCACTAAGACCAGTATCTGTAATAGTAACATTCTTTTCCTCTTTTACAATAGTTTTTGAAAATATACTTGGAAAATTATAAATAACTGCTAAAGATAATACAATACCTATAAAAAATGTACTAATCGAATAAAGAATAGTCTTTCTATTATCTTTCATCTTTCCTCCTTACAAATTAAATATAATGCTTTATTCTTAAATAAACCTTAAAAAAAATTACTTTTTTTTAAAAAGTAACTTTAAATGTAGTAATTCCTTTTTTGGAACTTGCACTTATTTTAGCATTATGTTTTTCAACTATATCTTTTGCAATAGCAAGACCAAGTCCATATCTATTTTCATTTCTATTTCTTGATTCATCAATTTTATAAAATCTTTCAAATATTTTTTGCTCATCTTCTTTTTTAATTTCATCACCATAGTTTTTTACCTCAAGGATTATATCTTTATTAGCTTTATATAAATTAACAGTAACATTACCATTTTCATTTGTATGTTTAATACTATTATCAATTAGAATTCCAAGAAGTTGTCTAATTAAATCACTATTACAAGTATATTTTATGTTCTTTTTAATATTATATTTTAATTTAATCTTTTTTTCATAAAATAAACTTTCATATGTTAAGATTTCATTTTCAGTAAGTTTTGATAAGTTTTCCTCTTTCATAAGAATTTTTTTATTTGCCTCAATTTTTGCTAAATCTAATAGTTCTATAACAAGTTTATTCATTTTTTCGGTTTCCTCTTTTATATTGTGAATCCATTTTTCATTTTTATCATTATAATATGCTTCAACACTTGCATTAATCACTGTAAGAGGTGTTTTAAGTTCATGTGAGGCATCCGCTATAAATCTTTTTTGTTTATCAAAACTTTCACTTACTGGTTCAGTTATCCAACTTGTTAAGATAAATGATGTTAAAATTACGCATGACTCTAAAAATACAAATATTATACTTGTTGTTATAAGTGTTTTTGTAAGAGTATTTTTAACTTCAGAGTTATCCATTAAAATAAGTGAATTATTGTCAGTAAAGGCGTATGAATATTTTGCATTATAAAGGTTTCCAATATAATATTTTGAGTGGTGATATTTAATTATTTTATTAGCTATGTTTTTAATTTTTACAATATCAATTACATCATCGTAAGTATGGGAAACAGTTTCTTTATACATACCATTTTCATCAAGGATTATATTATATACGGTAAAGTCCATAAAAATATTATTACTATTAGCATTATCTGATAATTCAATCATTTTATCTAATACATTTTTAACATTTTCTTTTTTTTCTGAGTATGCTCTAGCGTTAGATATCAAAAATACTGCTAAAACAAAAATTGTTAGAATGGTTGATATTGTAAAGAAAACTTTAGATTTTAATCTTTTCATTTTGATACTCCAATTTATAACCTATATTTCGAATTACTTTAATTTTAACTTTCGAATTTATATTTTTTAATTTCTTTCTTATAAATGACATATATGCTTCGAGTGTATTTATTTCTGAATCACTATCATAACCCCATACTTTACTAAATAATTGTTCTTTTGAAATAATACTTTCATGGGAATTTAATAAGATTAGTAAAATATTATATTCTTTACCAATTATATTAATTGTTTCTTTTGTATTTGTATTTTCCAAAATTAATTTATGAGTATCAAGGGATAAATCACCATAGGTGGCTAATTCATTCTTAATTTTACCATCACTTAGTTGAAGCTTTATTCTTGCAAAAAGTTCATCCATATGAAATGGTTTTGTTAAGTAGTCATTTGCTCCTTCATTAAAACCTTCCATTTTATCATCAATATTTGCTTTAGCAGTAAGCATTATAACTTTTGAACTTATATTTTCTTTTCGAATACTTTTTAATATTTCAAAACCATTTTTACCTGGAAGCATTACATCAAGAAGTATAAGATCATAAATGCCACTTAAGGCTTCATCTTCGCCCTCTGTTCCATTTGTACATATTTTAACAATATAATTTTCTTTTTTAAGCATTGATTTGATTGCATCTGCTAAATTAAATTCATCCTCAATTATTAATATATTCATCCTTCACCACCTAATAAATTATATATTTTTTATCTTAAATAAATCTTAAATATATAGTTATTATATCATGAAAAAACCATTTTTTATTTAAAATGGTCTAAAATAAATTTTACTAAATCAATGGCACTATTTTCATTTATAATTTTCTTTTGATTTTGAATCATTTCTTTACAAATATTCTCATTATTCATTAAGTATTTTAAATTTTTAATAATTTCTTTATCATTATTACATTTGATACTCATTTTGTTATTTTCAAAAAATAAAGTATTGTATGTTTCTATACCTGGTATGGGATATATATGTAAAAGTGGTTTATGAATTGAGGCAATTTCAGTTGATGAAAGACCTCCAGGTTTAGATAAAACATAGTCTGATGAATATATAAAATCATTAATGTTTTTAGTAAAACCTATAACAATAAGATTATCATTTTTATATTCATTTAATTTATCATATAATTGTTTATTAGTTCCACATATTACTATAATTTTAATATTTTCACTTAATAAAGGATTAATTATATTATCAATTTCTCCGAAACCCATACTTCCAAGCATTACTAAGACTACTTTTTCATTATCTAAGATGTTATAATCCTTACGTATTGATTTTGTATTTTTAATAAAATTACTTGATACAGGAATTCCAGTATTTAATAATTTAGTTTCACTAATACCTTTTTGTATAAAAGTATTTTCTAAAGTTTTTTGCATTATAAAATATTCTGGTTTTGCTTCTTCCATAAAAGGACAAGGTTCATAATCAGTAGCCACGAATAAAAATGGAATATGATTATATTTTTTATCATTACTTATGGCAGTAAGGGTAAGTGAGGGAAATAAATGTGTTGTAATTACAAGAGTATAATTGTTTTTTTGAATGTATCCATAAAGTTTTTTCTTAAACATTTTATTAAATAAATATACTGGACTTTGAAGCTTACTTTTGCTAACAAATTCTCCAGCTTTATAAACGTTTTTAAATATTTTTCCATTATTACCTAAAGTTTTTAAATAAATATCCGAAGACATTTTTTTAGCATTCTTTCCAAAAATATCAAAAAAATCTATAAAATCGCATTCTATGTTATTTAACAATAGTTCCTCTTTTATGTAGTTTGCGCAAGAGTTGTGGCCTCCACCAGTAGAACAAGATAATATTAGTACTTTCACTTAATTTCCTCCTTTGCAAATTGCATCATATGTTTTATTCCTTAAATCCTCGATTCTTTCTTTATATTCTAAAGATTCATCTGGATATATAGCAGGAAGTATAATTGCGTGTATACATTTTTTTCTTTTATATAATTTTTGAATACCCTCGGGATTTACAAAAACAAAACGAATAGGCTCAATGGGTTTATTTGCCTCAACAGCTATTTTAAATGCGCCATATTTAAAATCACGAATGTTTTCATAGTATGGCCATAATGAGCCTTCAGGGTACATATGTAGTATGTTATTTTTTTCTAATGCTTCATTAATTTGTTTATAAAACATGTCTTTATGTTTTCTTTCTTTGGGTATTGGAATAGCACATAATAATTTTATTAAATGTCTAACAAATGGAATTTTGAAATTCTCCTGAATTGTTGGATAGTAAACTCTATTTGGAAAATTAATAAGCCCAATAAATGTACAATCTAAATAATGGATATGATTTGATACAGATACGAAACCTGTGTTCTTTATTTTGTTTTCTTTACCTTCGATTTCAAAACCTAAAAATATTTTATTAAAAAAGTATAATATTATTGCAATTGGTATTAAAATAATTGTACTAACAAAATTAAATATTATGTTTTTAGATATATATTCATAATTATCATCAATCTTGAATGGCATTAAACTCCAAGATTTACAAACGTGTTCATCACCTTTTAAGGCTTCATAATTTATATTTTTCATTTATTCACCAACTTATAAAAATTATATCAAAAAAGATATTTTTTATGAAGTATTTTAACCGTACATTTATTTAAAAGCGTTGATTATTTTTGCTTTATTTAAAAAAATCATACTTTTTTAGGTATGACTTTTAATATTATATTAAATTATTGAACTAATAAGATCTATCAGTTCATCCTGCAAAATATTGTTAGTTTCTATATCAAAATAATAATTGTTATAGTGAAATTCTACGAAGAAAATATCTTCATAAGAATATATTTGTAATTTTTTATCTTTAATTATAGATATAACCGCATTTTCATTACTAAAGTAATAATCTCTTATTGGTCTATTTTTATCAGAAAATGCTACTTTGATATTTCTTGTTTCATTATCATTATAATAATTAAGAATATATGAATTTAAATTTGTATAATCATATTGCTTTTCATTTTTGGTGTAGATTACACTTTTTCTTACTTTGGTTAAATCAATTGGTAACTTTAGTTTATTATAATCAAATTCATTTGGAAAAGCCATATTGTTACTTTCAACATCTTTAATATCTGCATCAAGTTTTGTTATTGAATAATTATTAAGTTTATTAATTTTAATGTTTATTTCATAATCATTTAATTTTGCATAGTAGTTATAATTTTCATCACTTGTTATTACAATATATTTCTCATAAAGTGTTTCATCATTTTTTTTAGCCTTTATTTTTATTGAGGTATTTTCATTTACATCAAAGTATAGAGTATCATTTTTATATATTTTATAATTATTATCAAGTTTATTTACAATGCCTGTATTTTTGTCCCAACTATATATTTTCCCATTTTCCACTGATATATTTATATAATCTATGTTATTCATTTCAAATGTAATAGGGAATCCTGGTACATTTGACATTGCTTTATTATATCTTGCAAGAGGTAATTTTGTATTTGCATTTAACTGTTTCTTTTCTAATGAATTATCGTAAGCTAATGTGTAAGCATACATTTTAATACTTTCTTTTTGTGATTCATAAATAGTTTTATTACTATTATTATTTTTTATGTATAGACCAAATATTAGTATAATAATTATAAGTATTGATGCATAACTTATTTTTTTTAATATGTTTATATTTTTTTTATATTCATAATTATTTATTATTTGTTTTTTTAATAAATTCATATTAAATTTTTCATCAAAAACGGTTTTAAAAACATTTTTATTTTTCATTAATATCATTCCTTTCTTTCATTACTTCTTTTAGTTCATTTATTGTTCTATATAATTAATGTTTTACATTAGATTGACTTATATTTAATGTTTTTGAAATGGTTTTTATACTTAGCTCTTCATAATAATAAAGATAAAAAACTTTAAAAATAATATTTTTTTTCTTTTTGAGAAAATCCCATATAAAGTTTATATCTTCATTTTTTATGTAGTTTAATTCTAAATCAAAGTTATCTGGAATATCAATATTAAATTGTTCATTATCCTTTTTAGTAAATAAAGATACAATTTTTACTTTGTATTTATGACGATAGTATTCATTAACCTTGTTTTTTGCTATACCCATAACATATGCATATTCATTATTAAACTTTATTCCTTTTTGAAGCTTATTTAGTATCTCAATATAAATATTTTGAATTATATCTTTGATATCTTCTGCATTAGAACAATTACAAACAACATATTTTAATACATTTCTATATGTTTTATCATATAAGTCATCAAATATTTTTAAGGTATTTTGATTAATCATTTTTTCACCTCACTATTATAGTTGTAAAAAATTTAAAAAAGTTCCAAAAATATATAAACTTTAATATTACTTTAACAAATTTATTCGGAAATGTCTTTATTTTTATCCTTTTGAAATATATAATGTCGAATTTTGTCATGCGATTTATTTACTAAAAATGCCTTAAATACTTGTTTTGAAATTAATAGTGGTATAAACTTAGAAATAAGTGAGGTAAAAATGACAGAATTAACAGTTTTAGATCAAAAGATTTCTTATTTTAAAATAGAGGATGAAGATTATATTTCAATTACAGATATGCTTAAATCTAAAGATGGCAATTTCTTTGTATCTGATTGGTTAAGAAACAGAAATACTATTGAATTTTTGGGTATTTGGGAAGAAATTCATAATCCTAATTTTAATTATGGCAAATTTGCCATAATTAAAAGTCAAGCAGGTTTAAATAGTTATAAAATTAGTGTTAAAGAATGGGTTGAAAAAACAAATGCAATTGGAATAATGTCAAAAGCAGGGCGATATGGTGGAACTTATGCACATAAAGATATTGCATTTGAATTCGGTATGTGGATTAGTCCAAAGTTTAAATTATTGCTTATTAAAGAATTTGAAAGATTAAAATCAGAGGAACAAAGACAAATTGGATGGAATGCAAAAAGAGAACTATCAAAAATAAATTATAGAATACATACAGATGCAATTAAGCAAAATTTAATTCCTGCTAAATTAACTAAAGAACAAATTAATTATATTTATGCCGAAGAAGCTGATGTTTTAAATATGGCATTATTTGGTATGACTGCAAAACAATGGAGAAATAAGAATTTAAATTTAGTCGGAAATATTAGAGATTATGCTACTATAAACGAGTTAATATGTTTAGTAAATTTGGAAAATCTTAACTCAGTTTTTATTAGTGATGGATTAAAACAATCCGAAAGACTAATAAGATTAAATCAAATTGCTATTTCACAAATGCAAATTCTTAATGGAAGTGATATAAAATATTTAAATGGAGTATGACTCTAGTAACGCAAATAATTAAAAAATTATAGATATAGGAATTGAAAAAGTTCCAAAAAATATATAAACTTTAATATTACTTTAACAAATTTATTCGGAAATGTCTTTATTTTATTGCTTTTGAAATATGTAATGTCGAATTTTGTCATGCGATTTATTTATTAAAAATGCCTTAAATACTTGTTTAAAAAACAGTAGTGTTATAAACTTAGAAATATCTAAAGGAGAAATAAATATATGGACAACACAGAAATTAATGGTTATCAAAATGAGATAATGTTTGCAAAAAATTTAAATGGTAAAAAGATTAAACATCTTTATCCAAATCTACAAGATTTGGTAATTGAATTATTCGGTTTTGTCAATTTTAATTCAATTATTTATAGTTGGGTTGATTTTTCAAAGAAGAAATATGATATTATAATAAAACTTGATGAAAATATTAAAAGAATAAGTATAAAGAAGGGAATCAATAATTCTGTTCATACGGAAGGTATATCTTCATTTATACATTTCTTAATTGAAAATAAAGTTCCAAAAGATATTATATATAAATACTTAAGATATCATTATTCAGATGGAACCACAAATGGTAAAGGAAAGGTTAGAATGAGTTCTATGGAATATAAAGAAACTCATTTACAAGACATCGAAGACATAAATAAATGTTTTAGTAATAGAAAACTTCTTAAAAAATGTATATATAGGTTTATACTTCAAGGGAATAATTCGGATGAGGCTATCGATGGTATTATCTATGGGGTAGTTGATGATTTTTTATTTATTTCAAGCGGAGATGTTTTAAAAATACTTTTAAAACATTCTGAGGATTATCATAATGGTGTACATTTTAGTGATTTATTTTGCCAAGCAAAAGCAAAAAACTTAAATAATAATCCCAAACATGAAAAAGATAGATATTGTGTTCAAGTAAAATGGTTTAATTTATTTGATTGTATACTAGAAAGTAATTATGATAAAAATATTGAAAAACAAAATATAAAATAAAGTAGATGCAGATTTATTATTCAAGATATTTATGTATTATAAAAAAACAAGATTTCTTTGATATTTTCAAGCTAATGATGGGTGTGGTCCAATAAAAAAACTATGTCTTTAAAACATAGTATTCTTTTTAAATTGGAGCAGATTAGGAGAATCGAACTCCCATCATTAGCTTGGAAGGCTAAGGTTCTACCATTAAACTAAATCTGCATCAACCGACTATTTTATAAATATTTTTCTTTATCAATCGCCTGACAAGAAATATTATATCATATTTTTGTAGTATTGCAAGTAAATATTGTTAAAAATTTTCAAATGTGATAATATTATTCTTATAGGAAAGTAGTTGGTTATATGCAAAAAAGAAAATTATTTATAGATAGAAAAGATGGTAAAAGAGTAGAAAATGTAAGTGGACTATCACAAATAAGTATTGACCTTAAGCCAAGAAGATGTGATAGTGATGTATATATTAACCAAAAAGTTGATGTTACTAATTTAGTGGAATATATAAATAAAAGAAAATCCGATGGAATTGAACTTTCATATTTTCATGCATTTGTAACAGCATTAGGAAAAGTTATATATAATAGAGAAAAATTAAATTATTTTGTTGCTAATAGACATATATATAAGCATAACGATTTAACAATTTCCTTTGTTGCAAAATTAGAATTTACAGATAAAAGCGAAGAAATAATGGTCATTTTACCAATTAAAGAAAATGACAATATTATTTCTTTGTCAAACAAAATTAGGGAGAAAGTAAGTGTTATTCGACATGGTAATGAAGAAAAAGTTGGTGCAAATAAAGCAATAGATATACTTGGAAATTTACCAAATATTTTAAGAGTCCCAATAGTTGGAATATTTAAGTGGTGTGATAGACATGGAGTGCTTCCTTCATCACTTACAAAAGACAATATTTACTATAGTAGTATGATTGTATCAAATCTTGGTTCAATTAAATGTGGGGCAATATATCATAATATTAATGATTTTGGTACTTGTTCTACACTTGCTACCATGGGAGAAATTAAGGATGAAGTAGTTGTGATTAATGGGAAAGAAGAGGTTCGTAAAATAGTTGAATTTGGTGTTAATATAGATGAAAGAATTGCTGATGGGTATTATTTTGCAAAATCAATTAAATTACTAGAATATATTTTAAATAACCCTAAACTATTGGAGGATAATATAAATGAAAAAATCGAAAATGTTGAAATTAGATAAAAAATTAAGACCTTGGCTTAAATATTATGGAGATGTTCCTGCGAATATGGAATATCCAAACTTCTCTATGGTTGATTTAATTATAGAGGCATCAGAAAAATATCCTAATAATATGGCGTATTCATACTATGGTAGCAAGGTTTCATATAAAGAATTTGTCGTTAGAATTAAAAGATGTGCAAAAGCCTTAAAAAACTATGGTGTAAAAGAGGGCGACAATGTTACTATTTGTATGCCAAATACTCCAGAGGGTATAACGATGGTTTATGCTGTTAATATGATTGGAGCAATTTGCAATATGGTTCATCCACTTTCAAGTGAAAAAGAACTTGAATTTTATATAAATGCAGCAAATAGTAAATATATTCTAGTTATAGATGCCGTATTTGATAAAATACTTAAGTTAAAAGATAAAACTAATTTAAAAAGAATTATTATTGCAAGAGCCTCTGAAGATATGAGTTTACCTCTTGCGGGTATATATTGGGTATTAAATGGAAGAAAGTATAAGATTCCTAAAGATGATAAAGTTATTGTTATGTGGGAAGACTTTATAAATGGTTCAAAAAATTATCAAGGAGATTATTATATTACAAGAAAAGCTTATGACCCAGCGGTTATTCTTTATAGTGGCGGTACAACTGGTAGTCCTAAAGGTATTTTGTTATCAAATTTAAATTTTAATGCACTTGCAATAGATTGTACAGCTGTAATTAGACAAGCACAGCCAGGTGCAACAATATTGTCTGTTCTTCCAATATTTCACGGTTTTGGTTTAGGAGTATGTATTCATACACCACTTTCAAAAGGTATGGGAGTTATTTTGATTCCATCATTCAGTGCTAAAAAGTTTGGCGATATAATCCGTAAAAATCAACCAAATTTTATAGTGGGAGTTCCAACTCTTTATGAAGCATTAATTGAAAGCAATGTTGGACCTAATGAACTTAGGTGTGTAAAATCTGTTATATGCGGAGGCGACGCTCTTAATAGTACGCTTCGTGACAAGGTAAATGACTTTTTATACGAACATGGTTCAGACGCAAAAATTAGAGTAGGTTATGGACTTACTGAAGGAACGGGGGCTTGTTGTCTTTCTCCAGAAAATATATTTAATGATGGAATAGTGGGTATGCCACTTCCAGATATGTATTTTAAAATAGTGATTCCAGATACACATGAAACTGCTCCAGTTAATGAGGATGGTGAAATCTGTATTTCAGGTCCACTTGTAATGATGGGGTATTTAAATGATGATGCTGAAACTATGCAAGCCTTAAGATATCATGAAGATGGAAGATTATGGCTTCATACTGGTGATGTAGGTTATCTTGGCGAAGATGGACTAATTTATTTTTCTCAAAGAATTAAAAGAATTATTGTATCAAGTGGTTATAATGTTTATCCAACTTATCTTGAGTCTATTATCAATACTCATGAAGCAGTGTTAACTTCAACTGTTATTGGTATACCGCATCCATATAAGGGACAAGTTGCAAAAGCTTTTGTTGTTTTAAAAGATGGTTATAAAGATAAAGGAAAGATAGAAAAAGAAATAAGAGAAATAATGCAAAAAAATGTTGCTAAATATTCACTTCCATATGAGTATGAATTTAGGGATAAACTTCCTAAAACACTAGTAGGAAAAGTTGCATTTAAGGAACTTGAAAATGAAGAAAGAAAAAAAAGACAATAATATTTTATATTACATAATTAGACCATTTTTAAAAGTCATTTTTGTTCTTATTATGAAACCAACTGTTGTTCATAAAGATAGACTTCCAAAAGGTGGTTATTTATATGCGGGAACTCATACAAGCTATTTTGATGCGTTTGAACTAGGATATACTACAAAAAAGTGTGTTCATTATTTAGCAAAAATTGAACTATTCAAATCAAAATTAGGAAATTTTTTCTTTCGTAGTACCGGAGCTATTCCAGTAGATAGAAAAAATAAAAATCCTGAAGCAAAAAATGAGGCAATTCAAAAATTAAAAGAGGATAAAGTAGTTTGCATTTTTCCTGAGGGAACAATAAACAAAACAAAAGATGATATTATGCCATTTAAATATGGGGCCGTATCAATAGCTAGAAAATCTGGTAAACCAATAGTTCCATTTGCTATTGTAGGAAAACCTAAGCCATTTAATTATAAAACAAAAATAATTATAGGAAAGCCTTTCTATGTTACAACAGATGATTTTGTAAAAGAAACCGAAAAGTTAGAAAAAAAAGTAATAGATTTAATTAAGGAGGGAAAAAGTTATGAAAGAAAAGCATAAAATTTTATACACAATAAATAAATATTTACTCGGAGGATTTTTCTTAGCGTATTATAGACCAAAATTTGAAAATAAACATTTAGTGCCAAAGGATGGCCCAATAATATTATGTGGAAACCATGTTCATTTATTTGATCAATGTTTGCCAATATTATCTACGAAAAGAATGCTTCATTATATGGCAAAAAAGGAATACTTTGATAGCCCATTTGCTTTCTTTTTTAAAGCCAGTGGTTGCATTCCGGTTGATAGAAGTATTCATGACGATAATGCCAAGTCATCAGCAATTGGGGTATTAAATGAGGGATATGCTTTAGGTATTTATCCTGAGGGAACTAGAAACTCTTTGGCATGCAAAAATGATAAATTAAAAGAAATGTATGAATTTGTAAACGGAGAAATTCCTTTTAAAAAGTTTAAAAAAATTATGAAAAAGGATATGGTAAAAGTATCACAAACTGATTTACTTTTAAAGCTACTTTCAGAAAATAAAATTACTAAAGATGATATTAAAAATAATATTTATAGAGTTAATGAATATCTTTTAGAACTTGAAAGTGCAAATATTATTACAAGTAATGAGTATTACGATAGTTTGCTACTTCCTTTAAAGTATGGAGCTGTATCAATGGCACAAAAAACTGGTGCTATCGTTGTTCCTTATGCAATAACTGGAAAATATAGATTTTCTAAAAATAATTTAAAAGTAACATTTTTAAAACCTTTTACAGTTGCCTCAACAGATGATTTAACTGAAAAAAATAATCAATTATCCACTGAAATAAAAGATGAATTATTAAAATATAGCAAGTAATTGTTATATTTTTTTATATTAAGTATGAAATATCAAATCCAATATAAACTAAAATTGCAATTGCAATAGTTTTGGAGTACATTAAATTTGTTTCATTTGTATTTAGATGATATAAATTATATTCATACTCAAAAGTTTTATTAAATCTATCTATTTCATATGTACCTTTATTCCCAATAGTAATGATATTTTTATATTTTTTTCTAAATATTTTACTATATTTTTCATCATTATTTAATATTAAAACCTCTTTAACTTTTTTTATTTCCTTTAGAACATATTTAGTGTCATCTCCAATAAATGAACAAATACTCATTATATTATAGCCAAACCCCTTTAATAAATTATTTTTAATATGACTATTATTAATGCATATTATTAGATATTTAACATCTTTTTCTTTTGCATTTTTTAAAATGTTATTTATAATTTCATAATTTAAATTATTATTTAACTTATAATATTTTTTATTTATATAATAACCATTATTTTTAAGAAGTAATACTTTCTCATTACTTTTAATTAGATTTTTATATACAATATGGGCAATTTCATTTTTATATTTGTAGCCCATAATTAATATAATTTTAAAATTTTTAGCAAGTTTTTTATTCTCTTTTATTAATTTTTTATCTATCAAAATTATCACCTTAATAAATTATAGTGAAAAGAAAGTGTAAAATTACACAAAAAATAAAGTTTTTTATTTATTTTTAAGGTATAATATGTATAAAGGTGATGTAGTATGTTAATACTTGCTAAAGCTGCAATGGCTTTAATGTTAGGTTTTGTTTGTGCAATTATATGTGGAGTTATTCTTATTCCATTTTTAAAAAAGTTTCATATTGGTCAAAGTGTAAGTGATACAATATCTGAAAGACATAAGTTAAAAGAGGGTACTCCGACTATGGGAGGAATAATATTTATAATTCCGGTTATACTTGGTTTAATATATTTATTTATTACGAAAAGCATTTCTTCGAGTTATAATTTAGCAATACTTTTATTTGTATTTCTTTCTTATGCACTTCTTGGTTTTGTTGATGACTATCTAAAGGTAAAAAAACATAATAATGGTGGCCTTTCTATAGTAACTAAATTTATGTGTCAAATGTTTATTGCTTTAGTTTTCTTCTTTCTATTTATGAAAAGTGGGGGAAGTACAACTTTAAGATTTTCTTTATTACACATTAATATTCCTTTAGGGTGGACATTTGGTTTATTTATTTTCTTACTTCTTGTTGGTATGGCTAATGCAGTTAATATTTCAGATGGTCTTGATGGTTTGTGCGGAGGTCTTTCTGCAATTGCATTTCTTGCTTATGGTATAATTGCTTGGAATTGTGGCTGGCTTGAGGGATATCAAGAAATTGCCATTTTCTCATTTATCTTAGTGGGTGCTTTAATAGGATTTTTAATGTATAATTCACATCCCGCTAAAGTGTTTATGGGAGATCTTGGTTCACTTTCTTTAGGTGGAGCACTTGCTACTATTGCAATATTAACTAGACATGAACTTTCTTTATTTTTAATTGGTGGAGTATTTATTATTGAGGCTGCATCTTCATTAATTCAAATTATTGCTATTAGAAAGTTTAATAAGAAGATATTTAAAAAAGCACCACTTCATCATCATTTCGAGGAATTAAATTGGGAAGAAACTGATATTGTTAAATTATTTTGGACTGTTGGTTTAATATTTGCTATGATAGCAATAACTTATGGTGTATGGTTATAAAGGTTACAAAAGTAATCTTTTTTATTTAATTAAAATGACATATTCCGTAAAATATGCATTAAAAAAACTGACATATTCCATAAAAAATATATTAAAAACACTGACAAATTCCAAAGTCATAAAAAAAGAAGAATCATTTTCTTCTTAATTTACGATATATTTTTAACATAATAGGTAGCATTTTATTAATAAATGGTTTATTTACTATATCATATTCACCTACAAATTCTGTATAAGTACCACCCATTTTTCTTTTGTATTCGTGTATTCCGTTATAATTTTTTTCTTTTGTACCAGGATCTCCACATGTACCAAATAAATCTAAAAATTCACAGTTTTTTTCACTTGCAATTTTCATTGCTTCATAATATGAACGATTAACTGCAAAAGTATATGTTGCAAGACTATTATTTCCAATGTATAATGTCCACATTTGATTATTAATTATAGGACAAATAAGTATTAGTGAAACTATTCCATTTTCATTTCCTTTATATTCTAAAAATACCTCAATATCTTTTTTTAACCTTGCAATAATATTATTAGTATCAGCCATTTTCTTTTCAGGTATTTCTTTGTTTGCCACTTTTGTTTCTAAATCTTTTAATTCATCTTCAGCCTTTTTAAGAAGCTTGTCAGGATAAATTTTAATTGTTATGTTTATACTTTTTCCACCTTGAGTCATAAACTTATCATAATCTTCATAAAACTTTTTAGGGTAACCGTTAAAGTTATCTCTATTAGCAATATCTTTCATTAAATTATAAAATGTATCATTATTATAATCATTTGTAATTTCTAAATCATAATTATAACTTCTTTTTATTGTTTTTAAATAAGTTTTATTCATACTTTTTTCTATTTCTTCGATAGGCTTTTTAGTATCTATTCTAAATGTAAATCTAGGTTGATTTGCTTCGAATAATTTTGTATAACCTTTAAAACTATATCCTAGCTCTAATAAATAATCATGAAACCATTCATTATTAATACCCTCTTTTAAAGGCTGGGCTTTTTCATCTAATGTATGAAGGACGACTCCTGGGTCCATCTTAAAGTATATACCATTATTTTCCTTTAAGTAAGATTTTATTGCTATAGAAAAATCTTTAATTAATGATTTATCATTAAAATCTAATACTGGTCCTCTTGGTGCATAATAATACTTTAATTTAAAGGGCATTTCTTTAACAAAACATAAACAAATACCTTTTAAGTTATCATTATCTTTTAAACCTAGATATAACGGCTTTAAACCTTTACCTTTACAGGCTTCTCCCCACTCATAACACTGCATAAAATGTGTATAACTTGATTTATCAAAAAAATCCTTATATTCTTTTTCATTTATTTCAACTATTTTCATAAATACCTCTATAAAATATTATAACAAATTTTTTTTGTTTTTATAGATTAAAGTTGACTATTTTAGAAAAAATTATTAATATTTACTTATGAGGTAAAAAATGAATATAAAATTTATAGGAACAGGTTCTATGATATCAAATGATAATCAGGCAGCATATTTAGTAAATGATAATATAATGGTTGATTTTCCCCAGGGAACAATGAAAATACTAAAAAGAAATAATTTAAATGAGCAAATTAAATATATCTTTATAACTCATACTCACGCAGATCACTTTTTTGATTTACCATTTATAATATTAGACTTTTATCAAAGAAAACAAAAGTTAAATATTGTTATATGTAAAAAAGATAGGAAGAAAGTTTTAAAACTATTAAAACTCGGTTTTCCAGGATTATTTTATGAATTTTTACTTAATAAAACAATTAATTTTATTGATAATAAAAATGTAATTAAAATTGATAATCTAACTATTTCAAGTTATAAAACAGTTCATGGTGTAATGAAAAACTGTTTCGGTTATGTTTTTAAATATAATGATAGAAAGATAGTTTTTACTGGAGATACTACAATATGTGATAATTTACTTGATAATATTATAGATGCAGATTATTTAATTTGTGATGTTACTAATAAAATAGGTAATAATTTTCATTTAGGAGTAGATGATATAAAACAATTTTTAAACGAATATAAAAACTTAAAGATTATTCCCTCACATATGGGAAAAAATTCTAAAAAGGAACTTTTAGAATGTAAAAATCAAAACCTTATTATTAAAGAAGATATGGAAGATTTAATAGTTCACTAAACTATTATTTTTTTATAAAAAATTAATAAATATAAAAATTATCTAAAACCTTCGCAATTCCAGTGTTTACCTTGTTCGTTTTTTCGCAAATGTTACACATTTAGGAAAAATTGTTGCCCATTTTATGTACCTTATACCTTAATATTAGCATTTTTTTTTGCTGTTTACAATAACCATTTGTGTAAAATCGATGATGATTTTTCCTAAATGTGTAACATTTAAGAAAATTGATGTCCCTATTTATGGGAATTGGAGTGGTTATGAAGAAAAAAGTAAAAACTATATTGTTCGTATTTATTGTTATAGGGGTAGTAATACTCAATATTACCTATAAAAATAAAAATGAAGTAACCAAAACAAAACGTAAAAAACAAAATAATTTAGCAATAATGATTAAGGAAGATGGTGCATCTGATTATACTAAATCAAGCTCAAAAGATATTCCAAAAGGAAATTATGTTTTAAATAGAGATAAAAGTTATTGCAAAAATAATGGCGTCATTGGCGATTATGATAATACTTTAGGAAAGATAAGTTTTTCATTTATTGGAACAGATAGTTGTTATTTATATTTTGATGTAATAACTGATACAGAGAAACCAGTAATATCTAATTTGTTAGTCAATGATACAACCGTAACAGCAACACTTACAGATAATGTTGAACTATCTGGATATGGAATAAGTACAAGTAACAGCACTGAACCATCAAGTTGGACTACAATAAGTGGAACATCTTATAACTTAAGTACTACAATAACTACTGAGGGAACATATTATTTATGGGTAAAAGATAGTAGTGATAATAAAACCATATCGGAAGCAATAGATTTAGAAAAGAAAGGCTATCAAACAATACTAATAAATAATGGTGGAGGTGCAACAACAGTAGATGCTGCAATAAGTTACATAAAAGAAAAGGGTACACCAAATTTTGCAAATACAGCAACAACCAATGAAGGAATGTATGCAGCCGAGGATGATTTAGGAACATCATATTATTTCAGAGGAGCAGTAAATAATAATTGGGTAAAATTTGGAAAAGATAGTTCCAATAAAGATATGTATTGGAGGATAATAAGAATAAACGGTGATGGTTCAATAAGAATAATTTATAGTGGAATAACCGCTCCAGCAAGTAGTACAGCAACAGTAATGACTGGAACAGATACCCAAATAAGTACAGCTTATTTTAATAGTAGTTATACTAATGCATCGTATGTAGGATATATGTATACAAATGGCCAGCAACACGGAAATAATACATCAAGTACAATAAAAACCACATTGGAAAACTGGTATGCAGGAACAATATTAAAGGATAATGATTTAGTGGCAGACCAAATATTCTGCAATGATAGAAGTGTAACAAGTGGAATGTGGTCATCATCGCCATCATCAAATTTATATTATGCACCATATACAAGATTGTATACAAACAAAAGCCCAAAACTAACTTGTACAACTTTGAACGACAAATTCTCTATAAATACAAGTAATGGAAATGGTGTGTTAACCTACCCAGTGGGCTTAATAACAGCAGACGAAGTAGCAATGGCAGGAGGAGTATTTAATATAAGTAATACTACTTATTATTTGTATACAAACCAAAGTTATTGGTCTGGTTCCCCAGGTTATTTCTATAGTAGTAGTTCATTTGTAACAAATTTGTTTGTAAATTCTTCTGGTAGTTTAAGCCTTAATGCTTTTTTTATTGCTTCTGGAATCAGGCCTGTTATTAGTCTATCCTCTAAAGCCAAGTTATCGGGCAATGGAACATATAATGATGTTTACACAGTAAATTAAGCCATATGAGGCCCCCATTAACTTAACTGTGTGTCTAACAGTAATTAATAATATAGTTGTAAATAAAAATTGCATTTTTTTCATAATCTAATTGAAAGAAAAAGTTTTATATGGTATTATTGATATGATAGGAAGGGTAGATTATGGCTAGTTTTGGAAAACATTTTACAGTTAATGAAAAAGATGGATTATCATTACCAACTGCAGTACATAAAGGTGATTTTTATAGAATAACAGTTCTTACAGATAGACTTGTTAGACTTGAGTATTCAGTATCTGGTAATTTTGTTGATAATTTAACCGATTTAGTTTCAAATCGTAATTTTCCTGTACCTAGTTATACTTTCGAAGAGGATGATAAATATATGGTAATAACTACCAAATATTTTACACTTCAATATATGAAAGAAAAACCCTTTAAAGGACCTTCTTTTGCACCGGATACTAATTTAAAAGTTAAACTACTTAATACGGATAAAATATGGTACTATGGACATCCTGAAGCAAGAAATTTCTTAGCAAGTTCATTTTCTCTTGATAACTATAATGGAATTTATAATAAACTTGAAAAAGGGTTATATTCAACAGATGGCTTTGCAACACTAGATGATTCTGATCCATTAATTACTAATGAACTTGGTATATTAAATAAATCTACAGAAAGTCATATTGACTTATATCTATTTATGTATAAAAGAGATTTTGGTCTATGCTTAAAAGATTATTTTGCTTTAACTGGACTTCCTACACTACTTCCTAGATATGCTTTTGGTGTATGGTGGAATAGAGATATAATTTATTCAATGGATAACGTTAAGGCGCTATTAACATCCTTTAATAATAATGAAATACCAATTAGTGTACTTCTTTTAAATGAATTTTGGCATACTAAAAATAAAGATAATATTTTAGCAAATAAAACAGGTTTTACATTTAATAAAGAATTATTTTATAGTCCAACAGAACTAACTAATTATTTTCATGAAAGAGGAGTTAGACTTGGACTTGAACTTGATCCAACCGAAGGAATTAAACCAACTGAGGAAGCCTACCCAGAGTTTGCTGAGGAATTAAATTATAAAAATAATGAAACAATTCCATTTTTAGCATTTGATAAAATGTTTATAATTTTATATTTTGAAAAACTAATTAATCCACTTACAAAACTTGATATAGATTTTTATTTTCTTGATTATAAAAAAGATATTAAATCTCTTAGGGCACTTACTTATTATCATATAAAAGACTTTATGCAAAGTGAATATAAAAGACCAATGCTCCTTGCTCGAAATACAATGGTGGCTTCACATAAAAATGCGGTTTTATATTCAGGCCAAACAATAGTAAGTTGGAATACACTTAAATATTTACCATTTTTTAATAGCAGTGCAAGTAATATAGGACTTTCTTGGTGGAGTCATGATATTGGTGGTTTTAAAGATGGTGTTGAGGATGCTGAACTTTATATGAGATATGTTCAGTTTGGTACATTTAGTCCAATATTTAGATTTAGTGCAAAAAGAGGTATTTATTATAAAAGAGAGCCTTGGCTATGGGATTATAAAACTTATAATATTGTAAAAGAATATACAAATTTAAGGCATAAATTAATACCATATTTATATACTGAGAACTATTACTATGCTAAAAAAGGTATGCCACTTATTCAACCAATTTATTATAACTATCCTGAAATGTATGATGAACCGGAGTATCGTAATGAATATTACTTTGGAAGTGAATTCTTTGTTTGTCCAATTACAAAACCAATGGATAATGTAATGAATAGATCTGTTCAAAGAACATTTATACCTAAAGGAATATGGTATGACTTTAAAACTGGCAAAAAATTTGTTGGTGATAAAAGATATATAACATTCCATAAAGATGAAGATTATCCTGTATTTGCAAAAGCAGGAGCAATTATTCCAATGGCAAGTATTACCTCAAATTATAATTTTACAGGAAATCCAGAAAAATTAGATATTCACGTATTTCCTGGTAAAAGTAATTCATATCACTTATATGAAGATGATGGAGTTACAAGGCTTTATGAGCAAGGTTATTATGTAATTAGTGCAATTGATTATAATTATATGCAAAATAATTATAGTTTAATAATTCATCCTTTAGAGGGAAAAACTGCAATAATACCTGCGACAAGAGATTATAATATTATATTTAGAAATACTAAGGAAGCAAGTAAAGTTGAGGTATTTATTAATGGAGAAAAACTTGATAGTAGTGCATACTCTATTAATGTAAAAGATGATAGTTTTATAGTTAGTGTACCGGAAGTAGATACAACAAAACAATTAACTGTTAATTGTAGTGGTAAAGATATCGAAATAGATGCAGCAAGAATTATTAATGAAGATATAAATTCAATTATAACTGATTTAAAAATTAAAACTAAATTAAAAGAGCAACTATATAAAATTGTCTTTAGTAATATGGAAATTAAAAAGAAAAGAATTGCTATTAAAAAACTAAGAAGTAAAGGCTTAGAATCTAGATTTATAAGAATGTTTATGAAATTATATGATTATTTAATTGAAATTTAAAAAAAAGTATTGTATAATGTGCTTAAGCAAAGGAAAAAAGAGTAGTAAATATGCTAAGTTTTATAGAAAGCTAATGGTTGATGAAAATTAGTAAACTTGTATATTGAACTTGCTTTTGGATGCAAATGGGGTAATTTCCGTATCAATTAAATAAGTTAAATTAAAGGTGGTACCGTGCAATATGCACCCTTTTGTACTACTTTTTTTATTGGAGGAAAAGATGAAAAGAGTATTAATTGTATGTTTAATTGTATTTATAGTTTTATGTGTAGTACTATATTTTTATGACATGTATATGTTTAATGTTATGCGTAAAAATAAGAAAAATAAAAAGAATAAAGAAAAATATTTATTTTCAGTTAGGTATTTAATGGCAAAATTTAAACTGCCAAAAGAATTACTTATTCAAAATAAAATGGCATTTATATATAGTTTAATTGATGCCTTTATAATAACAATTGTATTTATGATTATAGAACTTATTGATCTTCCGTTTTACATTCAAATATTAATAGGATTTGCATTATTATTTGGACTTATATATGCGACGTATGAACTTCTTGGAAGATATTTAGAAAGGAAAGAAAATAATGAACGAATTTAATCAAATTGAAAAAAAATGGCAAAAATATTGGGAAGATAACAAATGTTTTGAGGCTGTTAATGGTAGTGAAAAGAAACCCTATTATATTTTGGTAGAATTTCCTTATCCATCAGGTTCTGGTCTTCATGTAGGTCATGTAAGAAGTTATACTGCTCAAGATGCAAAAGCAAGAATGAAAAGACTAGAGGGTTATAATGTTTTATATCCAATGGGATGGGATGCCTTTGGTGCTCCAGCAGAACAATATGCAATAAAAAATCATATTCATCCTAAAGAAGCTGTAAAAGAAAATATTGCAACTTTTAAAAGGCAAATGAAGACACTTGGATTTTCATTTGATTGGGATAGAGAATTTTCTACAACTGATCCGGAATATTATAAATGGACTCAATGGCAATTTTTGAAATTTTATGAGCATAATATGGCTTATAAAGCAACTGCTTCAGTAAATTGGTGTAATACATGTAAAACTGTTCTTTCAAATGAAGATGCCGCCGGTGGAGTATGTGAAAGATGTGGAAGCACAGTTGTTCAAAAAGAAAAAAATCAGTGGATGCTAAAAATGAGTGAATATGCTCAAAGTCTTCTTGATGGTCTTGAGGAAACAGCTTTTGCTGATAGAGTTAAATTAGGTCAAATAAATTGGATTGGAAAGTCTACCGGAGTTGAAGTTGAAATAGAACTTACAACAGGAGGAAAGTTTTCAATATTTACAACTTGCATTGAAACAATTTATGGTGTTACATTTTTTGTAATTGCTCCAGATGGCAAACTTATTAAAGAGTTAATGCCAAAGATCGAAAATAAAGAGGAAGTACAAAATTATATTTTAGAAACATCAAAAAAATCTAATATGGATAGAACTAGTCTTAATAAAACAAAAACAGGTTGCATTCTAAAGGGTATTGAAGCTATTAATCCTGTTAATGGAAAAAAAGTTCCTGTGTTTGTCGGAGACTTTGTACTAGGTAGTTATGGAACTGGTGCAGTTATGGCAGTACCTGCCCATGATGCAAGAGATTATGAATATGCAAAAGTACATAATTTGGAAATGATTGAGGTTATTTCAGGTGGAAATATAAAAGAAAATGCCTATGAAAAAGAGGATTATCTTCCTATAAATCCTAAACTTGTTAATAGTGAGGAATTTACCGGACTTACAGTTAGTGAAGCCAAAGAAAAAATAACAGAAAAACTTGTTAATATGGGTAAAGCTAAAGTAGTTAATAACTATAAAATGCGTGATTGGATTTTCTCTAGACAAAGATTTTGGGGTGAACCAATTCCAATGATTAATTGTCCTAAATGTGGTTGGGTTCCAGTGCCTGAAAATGAACTTCCAGTTTTACTTCCAGATGTTGCTAACTATGAACCAACTGATGATGGCGAAAGTCCACTTGCAAAAATTACTGATTGGGTAAATTGTAAATGTCCTAAATGTGGTGCTGATGCCAAAAGAGAAACAGACACTATGCCAAACTGGGCAGGATCAAGTTGGTATTTCTTAAGATTTATGGATTCACATAATGATAAAGAATTTGCCTCAATGGATGCAATGAAGTATTGGGGTAAAGTTGATTGGTATAATGGAGGAATGGAACATACAGCAAGACATTTGCTTTATGCGAGGTTCTGGGTACAATTTTTGTATAATATTGGTCTAGTTCCTAATAAAGAAATGATTTATAAAAGAGTAAGTCATGGTATGGTTCTTGGTTCTAACAATGAAAAAATGAGTAAAAGTAAAGGTAATGTTATTAATCCAGATGATATTGTTAATGAATTTGGTGCTGATACATTAAGACTTTATGAAATGTTTATGGGTGATTATAAAGAAGATGTCCCTTGGAGTACAGAAAGTTTAAAAGGATGTAAAAGATTTATTGATAAAGTTATAAGATTAAAAGATACTTTAAATGATAATGCTGGTTTTACTAAAGATTTAGAAAAAATACAAAATCAAACTATAAAAAAAGTAACGTATGACCTAGATAATATGGCCTATAATACAGCAGTATCAAGTTTAATGATTTTGACAAATGCTTATCAAGATGCAAAATCAATTTCTAAAGAAGATTATAGATTACTTCTTACACTTTTAAATCCAATAGCACCACATATTACTGAGGAGTTAAATGAAAGTATTGGTTTTAGCCCGATTGTAAACAGTACTTGGTCAGTATATGATGAAGAAAAAACTAAGGATACAACTGTTACCATAGCAGTATCTGTTAATGGTAAAGTAAGAGGAAAACTTGAGGTTGATGTTAATACACCTTCTGATATACTTCAGGAAAAAGCATTTGCACTTCCAAATGTTCAAAACTTTACAAATGGTAAGGAAATAGTTAAGGTTATTACTATTCCAAATAAAATAGTAAATATCGTAGTAAAGGGTTAAAAACCCTTTTCTTTATGGAAAAATGTGTAAAAAGTTTAAAAAACTGTTGGAAATTTGTGTAAAATCTATTAAAAATAGTTGGAATTTTGTGTAAACTATTTATACTTGTTAAGTAAAAGTAGTAGTAAATATGTATCTTAAGTGTTATAATTCTAATTATGAAAAAGGAAAAATTGGATATTTTATTCGAAGATAAATTTTTAATAATTGTAAATAAGAAAAGTGGTATACTTACAATTGCAAATGATAAAGAAAAAGAGAAAACTTTATATCACGAAGTTCATGAATATTTATGGAGAAAAAATAAAAATAATAAAGTATTTATAATTCATAGACTTGATAAAGATACAAGTGGAATAGTTATTTTTGCAAAAAATGATAAGGTTAAAAGAATTATGCAAGATAATTGGGAAAGTGTTCAAAGATATTACTATGCATTATGCCACGGAAGTTTTAAATGTAAAAGTGGAACCATAACAAATTATTTAAAGGAAACTAAAACTTTAATGGTTTATGATACTAAAAATGAAAAAATAGGTGATAAAGCTATTACTAAGTATGAAGTTATTGATAATGAAAATAATAAAACTTTAGTAAATATAAATATTTTAACAGGTAAGAAAAACCAAATTAGAGTGGCTATGCAAAGTATAAATCATCCAATATATGGAGATAAAAAATATGGTAAAAAAGATGGTATGAGAAATTTATGTTTACATGCTTATAAAGTTATTTTTATTCATCCAGTTACAAAAAAAGAAATCGTTATTGAGGCAAAAATGCCTAAATATATGAATATAAAAAAAGAAAGTTAATCCTTTCTTCGACAAAATTTTTAAAATCTATGTTTTATACTATAATAGGTGAAGGCATATGAAAGTAAAATTATTTGATGAAAGTCATGAAAAAGATTTAGAAAAAGTAATAAATCTTTTTTTAAATGAGGGAAACTATGATATAATAGATATTAAGTTTCAGGTTGCTATAGCAGTTTGTGGTGAAGAACAAATATATTGTTTTAGCGCTATGATAATTTATAATTAAAGCATATACATATTATTAGAATCTATGTTAATGTCATCAGTGGAATAACTAGTATTTTCAAGACTTGATATTCTTTTATCTAACCTAGCAATTTGTCTTTCAATCTTTGCAAGTCTTTCCTCTAAATCAATATTATTTTGATTATAAAATTGGTTATTCATTGGCATCATATTTGGCATAAAACCATTTTGAGGCATCATCATACTTTGATTTTCAAAAAATGAGTTTCTATTTTTTTTCATAGGCATTCCTTTCTAATGATAATATATGTTTAAAAAAAGGAAGTGTTATTATGAGAATGAGAAACCCTAAAAATATGGATGAAATACTAAATAGTTGTAACTATTTTTTAACTGATAATTTATTTAATAATAATAATGATATATGTTTAGAAATTGGTATGGGTAAAGGTAATTTCTTACTTGGAATGTGTTTGAATCATCCAAATATTAATTACATTGGTGTAGAAAAATATTCCAGTGTTATTTGTAGTGCAATAAAAAAAATTAATGAATATGAATTAGATAATTTAAAGATACTTAACATAGATGTTATGGATATTCCACAGTATTTATATGGAAAAATAAAAACAATTTATTTGAATTTTTCTGATCCTTGGCCTAAAAAAAGAAATACTAAACGAAGACTTACATCAGAAAATTTCTTAAAATTGTATGATAATTTATTTAAGGGTGAAAAACATATTATTTTAAAAACAGATAACGATGATTTTTATGAATTTTCAAAAGAAAGTCTACTTTCATATGGCTATAAAATAATAAATGAAACTTATGATTTACATAATAGTGATATAACTGATAGTCCTAAAACAGAATATGAAGAGAAATTTTCTTCTCAAGGTGTTAAAATAAAATATATAGAAGTAATAAAAAAATAGTGATATAATATTGATGTAAGGATGATATAATGAAAAGAAAATTTTTAATATTGCTACTCATAGGTTTATTTTCTTTATGTGGATGCAGTGATATAAAAAATATGAATACTGATTCTTTATTAAATGAACTTGCTAATAAAACAGGTAAATATAATGAAGTTAATCGTGCTTTTAAATATTATTTACCAAGTGGTCTTAGTATTGATAGTTATGATGATTATAATGCTGTATTTTCCTCAGCAAATTATAAATATTATTTATATGTTGATTTAATAAGTTATTATAAAAAAGTAGAGTTTGAGTATGATGTAAATAATAAAGCATTTTATAGTAAAAAAATAGATTTTGATAATAAATCTGGATATATTGAGATTAATTTAAAAGAAAATGATAAATATTTGATTGAAATTATGTATAATTATGCTAAAATAGAAGTGATGGTAGATTATGATGATATTAATCTAGCAGTATTAAATGCTGTAACCATATTAAGAGATTTAGAATATAATGATATGACAATTGAGTCTATTGCTAGTAATAAATCTCAAAAGTTTAGTGATGAAACATACAACATTTTTAATCCAAAAGGAAATGATAATAATTATTTAGATATTATTCAAAATGAGGATGATACAAATGCTGAAGAAAATGAAGAAATTGATACAGATTTAGTTAAATAGGAAGGTGAAAATATGGGATTATTTAAAAAAGTAAAAGATATTTTATTTGATGAAGAAGAATATACTGAACAAATAAAGATTACTCCAGAAATGCGAAATGAACCTGTAAAAGAGGAAAAGAAAGAAGTTAAAGTTGAGGCCAAACCTCAAATTCCAAAAGAGGAACCAAAAGTTCAAAGTGAAAAAGAAGTATTTAAAAATAATTCTTTCCCATTTTTAGATTTTGATGAAGAAGAGTTTGATAGTTCTAAACCAGTTATACCTAAAGAGGAGCCTGTCCAACCAGTAAGACCACAGAAAAGATATAGCAATGTTTTAGAATATGAAACTAAAAAGAAAATGCAAAAAAGGGAAAATTTTGGTAGGTATGAAAAAATAGAAAATACGGAAACTATAGAAAGGAAGAAGTTTAAACCTTCTCCGATAATATCTCCAGTATATGGAGTGCTTGATAGAGACTATAAAAAAGAAGATATTCAAAAATATGAAAGTAAAGTTGATGTTCAAAAAGTAAGAGATAAAGCATTTGGAGAAACAAAAGAAAAACCAATTTCTAGTACAATATATGAACAAAGTGAAACAGTAACACTTTCTAAACCTACTGAAACTGCAGAGAAAATTAAAACAATTGATGAACTTTTAGAGGATACATCTGATGTAGTAATTGATATGGATAATGATTTAGAAAATGAACTAAAGGAAGTTGAAAGTAAAGTTACTCCAAAAGATGACACAGAAATTACTAAAGAAGTACCTAAAATTGAAAAATCAGATGAAACATTAGAAAGTGATTTATTTGATTTAATAGATTCAATGTACGATACGAAGGAGGGAGAATAATGATAGATTTTTTGAATAGTTTTCTACCAATTTTAATATACTTATTACTGATTATATTAATTATTATAGGAATCGTTATAGGAGTAAAATTATTAAATTTTATGACTAAAGCACAAGATATCATAGATAATGTTGATAAGAAAATTAATACACTCAATCCAGTGTTTGATATAATTAATGCAGCATCATTTAAAGTAAACAGAGTATTTGATAGATTTTTGGATTTTTTTACAAGTGTATTTACAAAAATATTTTTAAAAGGAAAAGAAAGAGAGGAAGATGAAAATGAATAAGAAAGGTAAATTTATTTTAGGAGCGGGTTTAGGTTTAGGACTTGGAATGCTTTTAGCACCAAAGTCTGGTAAAGAAACAAGAAAAGATTTAATGGACAAATGTAACGAACTTTTAAATAAAGTTAAAAATATGGATCCTGATGAAGTTAAAGAAAATATAACTGAAAAAGTTACTGAACTTCAAAACGAAATTAGAGCATTAGATAAAGAAAAAGCAAAGGAAATTGCAATTAAAAAAGCAACTGAAATTAAAGATAAAGCTACTGAACTTGTAAAACTAGCTGCTGAAAAAGCAACACCTGCAGTTGAAAAAGCTGCTAAAGAAGTTAGAAATTCCGCTGCTGAAACATTAAGAAAACTTGCTGATACAGTTGAGGATAAACCTAAGAAAAAATAGATACTAGTTATCTATTTTTTTATGAATTATATAATATAAAAAATCATTTAGAATATAACATTATCTAAATGATTTTTGTTTAAAAATTTACATTATAATATTTTCATCCGGAATAATTTATACTTCGTACCATCCGGGAGCGACTAACATTTCTCATTCAGAATTATTAATAACTCGCACCACCCGAAAGCGACTGACATTTTCTTAATAATAAATTATTATCTAAAATATATGAATATGAATGCTGCAAGTAAAAGACAATAAATTGAAAAGTAAATTAGTTTCCCTTTTTTAACGGTATTAGAAAGCCATTCATAAGAAAATAATGTTATTACTAAAGCAATTACCATACCAATAGCATATGGAAGTATTAAAGAGGTCACATTCGGAGCACCTAACATATCTTTAACACCAAGACCCATTGCGGCAACACTTACTGGAAAATATAACATAAATGTATATTTTAAAGCAGTTTCTCTTTTAAGTTTACATAATAGGCAAGCAACAAGTACTGTACCACTTCGACTAATGCCGGGCATTATAGTAATCATTTGAAATAAACCAATAATAATTGCATCTTTTAAAGTAATATCTTTATCATCTTTTTCACCTTTAATATTTCTAACAATAAATAATGCTAAAGCAGTAAGTAAAAAAGCAAAACCTAATATTTTAACACTTGTAAGTTTTTCTTCGATAAAATCTTTTAGAAAAAGTCCTGAAAGTCCAACAGGAATTGTACTGATTATAATATATAATGCATATTTAAAACCATATTTTGTTTTATCTCTACTATCTTTATTAAAAATATAAGTAAAAAAATCTTTAATAAGTTTTATAACATCTTTTCTAAATATAAAAAGAATTGCTAAAAATGAACCAAAATTACAAATTATTTCAAAATTTAGATCCGAGGCCATATTTGTATTAAAAATACTTTTAAATAAATACATATGTCCTGAGGAAGATATTGGAAGTGGTTCAGTTAATCCTTGTATTATAGCCACGATTATATATTTTATTAAACTCATATTATCACCAATAAAATTATATAATATTTTTCTAAATTTATAAATATAAATATACTATGAAGTTAATATTTTTATATATACTTGGAATTATTTTAATAGTTTGTGGTTTATTCTTTATAATAATTAATTTAAATTTGTTAGTTTTAGGGTATAGTTTTGCATATTTTGTATACTTTATTATTAGTAATTTATTTTGTAATATTTTTTTTATTGGCATTTTAATTCTTATTTTAGTTTATGAAAGGGGAAAAATATGATTATAAACAACATAACATTTAATTTTTTAGATAAATACTATCCATTTTATGAATGGCTTGCTGAGGATAAACTTATTACTAAAAAATGTTATGTATATAAGGTATCTTCGAATGTTTTAAGTGATTTAATTGAATATAATATAATTCTTGATAAATCTTTTTTAAAGGATGTACCATTAGTTTTTTGTGATGATTATACCGCTATAGGAGTCCAGTTTAATAATAATGGGGAAAGCACATATAAAAGTAGTTTGTTATTAACTGATGAAGAAAAAATATTAAATTATACAAAGTTTATGAAAAAGGGAAATATTAATTATAAAAAAAAAAATATGCAAATTAATGGTGAAGTACTTCGTAATGAGGAAAACATAAAAAATAAAATATTATATGAAGTAGATAAATTAATTAAAAATAATGATATAGAAAAATTTAAATTTATTTATTATGAATGGTTTAATAAAGATGAAAAAAATATCGAGTCTATGAAAAAAAATATAACTAAAAAATTAAATGGACCTATATCTGATTCTGAAAAAAAAGTTTATGATTTAATAAAACTTTGTTATAAAACTGTATAATTTTTAAAAAATTACCAATAATAAGAATATGAAAAAGATAAAATGTTTATTAGTATTATTAGTTATATCATTATTTTTAACAGGTTGTGGAAAAAGTGCTACTGATTCTGTAAAAAAATATTTAGATAATTATAAGAATTTAGATGATAAAGTATTAGTCGATATGAAAAATGTTATTGATAAAGAAAATTTAAACGAGGAAAATTCTAAAAAATATGAGGATATTTTAAAAAAACAATATACAGATCTTTCTTATGAAATAACAAATGAAGATTATAATGGTGATGAAGCCACAATTACTGTTAAAGTAAATGTTTATGATTTATATAAAGCTCAAAAAGACGCAACAACTTATTTAGCGGAAAATCCTAATGAGTTTAAGGATGAAGATGGAAAATATGATGCAGAAAAATTTATTACATATAAACTTGATAAAATGAAAGAAACAAATGAAAAAACAAGCTATACAATTGATTTTTATGTAGTAAATACCTCAGATGGTTGGACAGTAAGTAGTTTATCAAATTCAGATATTGAAAAGTTACATGGAATTTATGATTATGAGTCATAAATTTTTTTTGAAAATCACTTTACTATTTTGACTTTTTCCTCTATAATTATAATAGGAAGGGTGAGACTATGGAAAGTAAGAAAATAGTTCCAATTGTAGTTGCAATAGTTATTTTACTTATAGGATTATTTATTTTTGCAAAAAGAAATAAGAAAGAGGAAGGTTATACAGCACTTAATGTTACTTATAAAAATGAAACAAAAGAATATAAGAATATTAGTGTTGGTTTAAAACTTGAAAATCTTGATGCTGAAATTATCGCTACTGAAGGTAATAAAGTTGTTATAAGATTAATTGATGGAAGCGATAAAGAAATAAAACTTAATGAAGAGCAAAAGATTTGTAAAGCTGAAAATGACTGTGGTCTTGTTACATTAAAATAGGTGAGTTATGAGTCCAGTTATAAAAAGTGTAATATGTGTTGTATGTGCGGTCTTTTTTGTCATAATTAATACAATAATATTATTTTTAAAACCAGAATTTGTTTTTGCAAAAAATGATGATGATAATTATAATGTATTTTATCAAAAATGGATTGGTACAGTTGTTTTTATGGCTACAATAACAATAGCATTATTTTGTATTTACTTTTCGATATCTTTTAAGTTAATAATTAGTTATAGTTTACTTACAATAGAGTGCTTGCTTCTTGTTATATACGCTCTATGTAAATATAAATGTGTAACTGTTAATGGTGATGATATTAAAGTTCAAAGATTATTTAGAAAAGAACTTAATACAAAGTTTTCTAAAATATCTTTAGTAACATATTATCCAAATGCTAAAGTAATGGTTAAAATAACAAAAAATAAAGTATTTGATGTATCATTTAATTCAGAAAATTTTCATAAATTTTATAAATCACTTCTTAAAAATGATATTAAATTTAAAACTAGTTATATACCAAATGATGAAAATAATGTATATTTAACTAAGTTTAATATGTCAATTAAATTTCCTGAAAAAATGTTTAGAGAATATTATCAGCAACATTCTTATTTTAGAAATAGTGTATATTTATTTTCTGCAAGAAGTTTAGAAAATAAAGAATATATTGAGGGTTACCTTAAAGAATCTAACAAAGATATAACAGAGTTTACAGAACTTGTTAAAAATGATTTAGCACTTAATGAATATAAATTTGTTAAAGAGCAAACTGAGGTAATTGATGGCTATGAATTTAATGTATTAAAATCAATTTCTAAATTAAATCCTGATGAAGGTAGAATTGCTTTTATATACAATGATAAAAAGGGTAAATACTTTGTTTTATATACAAATTATCTTTTAAAGGATGAAATGGAATTTTATTCTAAGATGAAAATTGCTATTCATAGACCTCTTTATGAAGACGGAAAATCAAGACTTGTTAGAGTATAACAAGTTTTTTTATTGACTTTAATCGTATTTATCTTTAAAATAGATACTTATACGGAGGAAATATGAAACCAGATGATAGAGTATTAAAAAATTATGTGAAAGATGTGTGTTCAAATATTAACAAAGGTATTTTTGAGTTTGATTATGGCTATGCTATTTTAAAAGAAAAAGGTATTGAACTATTAACTCTTACTGAAAATGGTATGACATTATACATTTATGAGGGAATTACTTATACTGATTATTGTAGTCCATCAATATACTATATTTTATATAATGAAGAAACGCCTTATCATAGGTAAAAAAGTATGGTATAATTGGTTTATGGGAGGATTTATGAAAAATAGAATATTATTATTATTAGCATTAGTTTTATTTTTACCAACACTAGTTAATGCAAAGGAAAAGGTAAAAGTTTATTTATTCGAGGCTGGAGGATGTCCTTATTGCGTAAAAGAGGAAGAATATTTAAAAGGTCTTGATGGTTATGATAAAACATTTACAATTGTAAAAAAAGAACTTTATGTTGATCATGTTGATTGGGCTGAAGGCAAAGATTATGCATTAGGAAAAAAAGTTGCTGAGGCATTTAATAGTTTTGGATTCGAAGATGCTAGTCATGAAGCAACACCTTTTGTAGTAATTAGTGATTTATATGCTGCATCTGCTTATAGTACATCACTTGAAAGTGTTATAAATGAAGCTTATGAAAATGGTGATAAAGATATCGTTAAATGTTATGAAGATGGCAAAGATAACTGTTTAGACCATTTAAAAAAAGATACATCAATTTCATCAAAAAATTATACACCTGTAATAATTATTACTGGTCTAGTTATTTTAATTACTTATTTAGTTAAATCATCAATTGATACAAAAAATATTATTAAAAATATAGATAATATAAATGTTAAAAAAAGATAAATTAAAAAGAAAGATTATGCGTCTTTCTTTTCTTTTTGCTATTTTTTTAATAGACTATCAATAAAATCAATTACTTTATCTTTATCAGTTTGCGATAAAGAATAATATTTGTCTAATTCATTTGACTTTCCAACTAAGTAGTCAATTGAACAACCTAATACTTCACTTAGTCGATAAACGACAGGTAATGAAGGAATACGTACCTTTTGTTCATATGCCTCAATAGAGGAAGTACTAACTCCTACTAGGTGTTGAAGTTTTACTTGAGAATAACCTTTTTTAACTCTTTGAGTTTTAAGATTAGACATATCTATTTTATCTTTTGAAATACTAAATTCTTCCTTATTATTCCTCATTTAAATCACCTAATAATATTATGCGTTAAAAAATTTTAATTAAATCTTACACCAAGTAAGACAAAATGAAAATTTTGTGTTATAATGTCAGTAGAAGTAATTTTTATTGTTTTTATTATTTTTTGGCTTTAATTTTAAAAAAATAAAAATATTTCTAATTTGGTTTTAATAAAATAAAAAGGAGGAGTATATGAATAAGAATAAAATATTTATTATTGTTAGTTCAATAATTACGATAATAATTTTAACGATTATAATTGTTTTGATAACTAACAAAAAACCAATAACTTATAGTGTTACTTTTGAAACCAATGGTGGATCATTAATTGAAACTCAAATTGTAAAAAAAGATGACACTGTTCAAAAACCTTTGAATCCAGTAAAAGAAGGTTATGTGTTTGATGAATGGACATATTTAGGAAAAACATATGATTTTAATTTAAAGGTAGTATCAGATTTAAAATTAGTGGCAAAATGGACAAAACTTGATGATAATATTGAAACTTATAATATAGAATTTGATACTGATGGTGGTTCAATTGTTTCTAAACAAATTGTAATAAAGGGAAACAAAGTTGAAAAACCTATCGATCCTACAAAAGATGGTTACAATTTTGTTGGATGGATATTAAACGACGAAATTTATGATTTTGATAGCATCGTAGAAAAAGATTTAAAACTTAAAGCCAAATGGGAAAAGATAAAAATATCAAATAGTAATACTCCGAATAATACTGGTAATGGTAATAACTCAAACAGTGGTAATAATGGCAATAACAACAAACCTTCAACACCACAAAAAAAGACATTTACTGTAACCTTTAATTTGAATGGAGGAATTGGTACTTCAACCCAAACAGTAGTCGAAGGAAATAAAGCAACAAGACCTAATAATCCATCTCGAAATGGTTATAATTTTGCTGGCTGGCAATTAAATGGAAAAGAATATGATTTCAACACAATAGTTACAAGTAATATTACTTTAGAGGCTAAATGGGTTGAAGTAAAAAAGAATAATTATACAGTAACGTTTAATTCGAATGGTGGAAGTGGTGTTTCATCACAAACAGTAGTCGAAGGAAGTAAAGTTTCAAAACCAAATGCTCCAACCAAAAGTGGTTATAATTTTAAAGGTTGGTTATTAAATGGAAAAACATATGACTTTAATTCGTCAATAACTGGAAATATAACTTTAGTGGCAAATTGGGTTCAAAAAAACTATAAGATTATTGCCAATAGCGTAGATCAAACTGCAACTTTTTCAAAAAAATTAACAATTTATGAAGACGAAAAAATAATTTCTGTTAAAGAAATTCAATATATTGATGGACAATTTATTTGTTCTGGAGATAACTTAAATGTAAACTATTATGCTATTCAAGGGGAAACTAATTTAAAAATAGTTTTAAATGATGGAACAATTGTTATAGCAAGTTTGGTTATAAATTAATTTATTATGAGAGGAAGTAAAATTATGAAAAATTATTTTAAATATTTAGTATTAAGCGTTGTAATGTTATTTGGCACAAATAATATTTATGCAAAACAAATGACATCTTATGAAATTCCGAATAATTCGTATGTTATAGGAACGCATGTGTATACTGCCAATATATCTTTGTCAACAGTTGACATTATGATTGCTTCACAAACCATAAATGGAAACAACAGAGCAGATATGGTTATATATTATAAAACTCCTAGAGGAATTTGGATAAATGGTTCTACTGGTGTAAGTGTAACAGCACCATCTATTTTTAATGTTGATTATATAAATGAAAAAGTTATTGATACAGTGAAATATGGAGATGTGAATAATAATGGAGAGTTAAATACTCAAGATTTAGTATTAATAACAAAATATGTAGCAACAGGAGAAAAACCTAAAGGCTTTGTATTAGCAAATGCGGATGTAAATGGTGATGGAAAAGTAAATAAGATGGATGAAGTATTACTTCGAAAATATCTAACAGGAGACTATGCAGATAAAAACCTACCAAATGAACCATTAGGCAAAACATATTATGTAGAATATGTAATAGATAATAAATCAACATTAACGACACATGCAGTAGATTATGAATTAAAGGATCATGTAATATATGAAACAAGAAAACCAAGTGATCCGGAAAAAGATGGATATGTATTTGAAGGATGGTATCTAGATGATGAATACAAAGAAAAGTTTGAATTTGGAGTAACAAAAGTAACAGATCATATAGTATTATTTGCAAAATTTGTAAAAGCAAGTTATGGAGATGTGAATAATGATGGAGAGTTAAATACTCAAGATTTAGTATTAATAACAAAATATGTAGCAACAGGAGAAAAACCTAAAGGCTTTGTATTAGCAAATGCGGATGTAAATGGTGATGGAAAAGTAAATAAGATGGATGAAGTATTACTTCGAAAATATCTAACAGGAGACTATGCAGATAAAAACCTACCAAATGAACCATTAGGCAAAACATATTATGTAGAATATGTAATAGATAATAAATCAACATTAACGACACATGCAGTAGATTATGAATTAAAGGATCATGTAATATATGAAACAAGAAAACCAAGTGATCCGGAAAAAGATGGATATGTATTTGAAGGATGGTATCTAGATGATGAATACAAAGAAAAGTTTGAATTTGGAGTAACAAAAGTAACAGATCATATAGTATTATTTGCAAAATTTGTAAAAGCAAGTTATGGAGATGTAAATAATGATGGAACAATAAATGCAAAAGATTTAATATTATTATCAAGATATGTAGCAACAGGAGAAAAACCTGAAGGCTTTGTATTAGCAAATGCAGATGTAACTGGTGATGGAAAAGTAAATAAGATGGATGAAAGATTATTGAGTAAATATATAGCTGGCGATTACCCAGAAAAGGATTTAACAAAAGAGCCGTTAGGACGAGCATATTATATTGACTATGTAGTAGATACAACAACTTTAGAAATATATGAAACAGATTATGAATTAAAAGACCATGTTCTATCTAGTACTCAAAAACCAAAAGATCCAGAAAAAGAAGGTTATGTATTTGATGGATGGTATATGGACATAGATTTTAAAGATAAATTTGAATTTAATAAAACGAAGATAACAACTAACACAGTACTATTTGCAAAATTTGTAAAAGCAAGTTATGGAGATGTAAATAATGATGGAACAATAAATGCAAAAGATTTAGTATTATTATCAAGATATGTAGCAATAGGAGAAAAACCTGAAGGCTTTGTATTAGCAAATGCAGATGTAACTGGTGATGGAAAAGTAAATAAGATGGATGAAAGATTATTGAGTAAATATATAGCTGGCGATTACCCAGAAAAGGATTTAACAAAAGAGCCGTTAGGACGAGCATATTATATTGACTATGTAGTAGATACAACAACTTTAGAAATATATGAAACAGATTATGAATTAAAAGACCATGTTCTATCTAGTACTCAAAAACCAAAAGATCCAGAAAAAGAAGGTTATGTATTTGATGGATGGTATATGGACATAGATTTTAAAGATAAATTTGAATTTAATAAAACGAAGATAACAACTAACACAGTACTATTTGCAAAATTTACAAAGATAAATTAAAAAGAAAGATTATGCGTCTTTCTTTTCTTTTTCCTCTAATTCTTCATTTTGCAACTTCTTAAAATCTATTTTACCCATTTTAGTTTTAGGAAGTGATTTTCTAAAATCATATTTATAAGGCCACTCAAATTTTGCAAGTTTACTTTCAACATATTTTTTAATATTCATACGAAGTATAGGATTATCTATAACATCATTTTTTAAAACAATACAAGCTTTTGGAACCTCAACCTTATATGGATGAGGTATTCCAACAACAGAGCAAGTAAGTACAGCATCATGTGACTCTATAACTTCCTCAACATGTTGTGGATATACATTATAACCACTTGAAATAATCATCCTTTTAAGTCTTTGTTTATAAAATACTATACCATCATTATCAATATAGCCAATATCACCAGTATGTAACCAAGTATAACCATCTTTATGCACCTGGAGAACTTTATTTGTTTCCTCTTCATTATTTAAATAACCAAGCATAACAGTTGGAGCACTTATACATATTTCTCCATCAACATTATTTCTTACTTCAGTTTGAGTAAATGGCTTAACTATTTTAACATCATTACCAGGTCCAGGAATACCAATAGCGCCTATTTTGTAATGATAATCAAAGTTTGCAATTGCTCCCGCTAAACATTCTGTCATACCATAACCTTGACTTATTTCTACATTAGAGTTATGTTTTCTAAAAAAGTCATTTATTCTTAGCTCTAAGTCTTTTGATAAAGAGTCTCCTCCAACAACAGCATATTTTACAAAAGATAAATCATTTACTTCACTTTGAAGTAAAGCCTCATATAATGTTGGTACTCCAATAATCATTTGAGGTTTATATTTATTAATAATATTTGCAAATTCTGATGCTTTAAATGTTGGTACTAATATTACCTCTCTACCAAGACATAACATTGAATTTACACTAAGTGCTAAACCAAATCCATGAAACACAGGCATAATTGCGAGAATCTTATCACCTTTTTCAAGTTTTTTAAGCATTATTATTTCTTGAACAGTTAAACTATTAAAGTTACCATTTGATAAAACTATTCCTTTGCTAATACCTGTAGTACCGCCACTTTGTAATATACAAGCAGGTTTATCGATAACATTGTAATATTTTTTATATTCAAATGGTCTTTTATGTCTCAAAAACTTTTTATAACTTATAAAGTTTTCTTTACAAGGTATAGTATATTTATTAAACATTTTTAATTTATAACCAATTTTTAATAATAATGGTAATGAATTTGCTGCAGAGACACCAATTATTTTTGTAACTTTTGTTCCTTCGGTAATATCACATAATTTATCATAGGAAGCATCTACTGCTACAATAATATTACTTTCATTATTTTTTAAAATATTTTTTATTTCCTCATTACTTGAAAGAGGATGAACCATATTACTTACAGCACCAATCTTATTAAGTGCATAAAAAAGTATTACAGCCTCAGGAATATTTGGAAGTAGTAATGTAACAATATCCATTTTTTCAACACCTAAATATATTAAACTTTGAGCAGCCTTATCAATCATTTTTAATACTTTTTCATATGAAAAGATTCTATTATAATAGTTTATTGCATTATCTTTTGGATTATTGATAGCATAAGAGTAAAAATTATCATAAATTGTTTCATCTTTTGCTTTCATTTTTCTTTCTTCTTTAGTATAACATTTATTCCATCTGGAATATGATTTTAATTTTCTTTCTAGTTTAAATAAAAACATAGTCCCTCCTACATAATAATATTATATAACATTTTTCTTAAAAGAACTAACTTTTAATGAAATTTAATTCATTTTAATTATCTATAAACACAAATTTTACATAAATTATTATGGAGGTAATTATGAAAAACTTAATAAAATGTTTATTACAAGTTAAAACTATTATTACTTTAGCGGCTACATTTGTGTTTGTTTTTTTATCAGTTAAAAATCAAATACCCACTGAAACAATTACAATGATTGTAGGAATGGTTTTTACATATTATTTTAATAAAAAGGAGGATGATCATAATGGAAGTGTTTAAATTTCCTAAAAAAAGTTATTATTTGACACAAGGTTTTGGAGTAAATACTTTTTCACATAAAAATAGAAAAGCAATTGATGTTTCCGCAAGGGGAGGATATAAAGAAATATATGCACCATTTTCAGGGTATGTATCTAAAATTTATGTAAAAAGAAATAATTCTTATACAATATGGCTTACCTCAAATGAAAAGGTACTATGTGCAGATGGAGTAGCAAGATTTGCAGTTGTAATGATGACTCATCCAAATAAAATAATTAATTATAGGGTTGGACAAAAGTTTAATCAAGAGGATTATTTATTCGATGATGGTACCACGGGTAATGTAAAAGCTCACTTAGACTTAGAAATAGCAGTTTATGATAACAAAGAAAGCATAGTTAATAACTGGCAAAGTATAAGGGGAGACTGGGGTTTAGTAAATGCTGTAGATCCCACAAAATATATGGTAATGGATGATAATACTATAATTATAAATGATTATTATAAACAGCAAAATAAAAGATATATTTTTAAAAAGGTTAGTGAAATAAGAAAAAGCGAAGAATACGTTAAAGGAGATTATAAAACTTTATATAATATGTATGTTAGAACAGGACCAGGAACTAATTTTAGAATTAAGAAAGTATTTGAACTTACTAAAAATGGTAAAGAAAATAGTCTATATAAAAATATGAATTCTTTAGCACTATACAAAAAAGGAACAGTTTTTACTGCTCTTGAAATAATAAATAATAATTCATCTTATTGGGCAAAAACTCCAAGTGGGTATATTTGTTTAAAAGATTTAAATGCTACTTATGTAAAAAGGGTATAATTTATTTATTAATATTTTCTTCATCAAATAATTCTTTAATATCAATATTAAGTGCATCTGCTATTCTACCAATAACTACTAAAGTGAAATATTTATTTGGATTAGCACTTTCAATTTGTGAAATATAATGCATTGAAACATCGATTTTATCGGCTAGTTGCTGTTGAGTTAAATTAGCCATTTTTCGATGTTTTTTTATATTAATTCTTACAATGTTATAGTAATAATAATCGTTGTGTAAACTTTTATTATCCTTCATTCTAATCACCTACATTAATTTTATAATAGCCAGTAGTTAGAAATATATGCACTGGCAGTTAGAAATATGATATAATATTGTTTATGAAGGAGAGAATTTATGGAACAAGAAAATTATTATAGTCTTGAGGAGTACAAAAAGAATAAAAAATATATATGTCTTAACTGTGGAGAAAAGGTAAAAGAGGCAAGTAAAGGTTGCCCTAATTGTAACTTTAGTAAAAATTATAAAGATCGTAAATATTTTTCTAGATATGAAACTATGATGAGAAGTACGAATTTGCTTTCTAATTTATTGTTTGTTTTAGCCTGGTTTACCATTGTAATAGGTTTTATTTATGGCCTTGTTATGGGAGGTTATGAAAGAGATAGTTTTGAACTTCTTATTTCTTTGAATTATTGGCTAATCTTTATTGTTATTGGCATTTTTATGTTAGCCTTTTCAGAAATTATTAAAATATTACACGATATTAGATATAAAATTTGGTTAAAATAATGGCCTAAGTAAAAAAATATGTTATACTATTTATAGTAGAGAGGTTTAGTTATGAGAAAAAATTATAAATTTATATTAGCAATTATTGCAATACTTTTATGCATCCCTATTGGTATTGTAGTGGGAAAACATATTATTGATAGAAATTCAAAAACTAGTTATAGTACTTTTGAGTCAGGCAAAATTCAATATGAAACTGAATATAAAGTAAAAGAAAATGGTGTAAAATATATTTTATTTACTATACCAAATGTTGATAGCTGCAGAGAAAAAATAGAATATGTTAGAAATGAAATAGATAATGGTACTTTAAATATATATTTTGATTTTAAATACACTTGTGGAGGGTGCGCCGCTGTGGATGAAACTTTTGAGGTGCCAGTTAATACATATGAAACAATTAATGAGATAAAGGCATATTACCAGGTTGTGAGTAGAGAAAGTTGTAATTCACACGATTTATATAAACCAATGATATACATTTATCCAACAAGTGATTTGGATTTAAAAATTAAACTTGTAAACGATGATAAACTTACACATACATACCCAAAATATAATAATGATTGGAATGTTCATGTAACAAAAGATGGTAATATATATGATTATAAAACAAAGAGAAATTATTATGCATTATACTGGGAAGGAATAGATAATACAAGTATTAATATGAATGAAGGTTTTGTTGTAAAAGGTGAACAAACGGTTACTTTCCTTGAAAATAAGCTTTCTTATTTAGGATTAAATGATAAAGAAATAAATGAGTTTATAGTATACTGGTTAAATAAGATGGAAGATAATAATTATAATTTTATAAGATTTAGAACTATGGAAGAAATAAATGAATATATGCCTTTAGAATTTAGTCAAAAACCCGATACTTTAATAAGAGTAATAATGGATTTTAAGCCATTAAATGAAAAGATTGATGTGAAAGAGCAAAAATTAGAAAAAGTAGAAAGAAAAGGTTTTACGATAGTTGAATGGGGAGGAAGAGAAATAAAATAGTTCCTTCCTTTTTGTTTGACTGTAAATAATGAAAAAAATATTCAAAGTTATGTAAATCATTATTTTTTTGTTTTATAATAATATGGGAGAGTTTGTATGAATAATTATATTTATTGGGTTGTAATATATTTAGTATTTTCACTTATCTATGCTCAAACATTTAAAAAGGCTAATAGAAATATGAAAGATGCAAGTGCATTAACAGTTTTACTTGAACTTTTTACAGCTTTTTTTGCTATATTTTTTATACCATTTTTTAAATTTAAGTTACCTAATAATCCAAACGTTTATCTAACTATTTTTATTGTAACAATTATTTATGCAGTTACTGATAGACTAAATATTGAGGCAAGATATGGACTTAATCCATCGACTTTTTCAATGCTAAAACAACTTTCTAGTGTTTTTCTAGTAATATTTGGATTTATCTTTTTAAAGGAAAAATTAGTAATTAAAAAAGTTATCGGAGGTATAATTATTATACTTGCTAACGTCTTTCTAGGTATGAATAAAGGAAAAGTTTCATTTAACAAGTATTTTATAATGTGTTTTATATCAAATTTCTTATTTGCCATTGCAATGCTTATAAATGTAAATATATCTAGTAATTTTAATATAGCATTTTATACAATTATTACTGTATTTATTCCCTCAATATATATATTTTTATTTAACAAATTAAGTTTTAAAAAACTAGCAAATGAGTTTTCATTATATGATAAAAAAAGATTTATTATCGCAGCATTTTCTTGGTGTATAATGTTAATTTCTTCGGTTAAAGCATATGAATATGGATCTGTTTCTGTAGTTGCTCCACTTTTAACATTATCAATGATTACAAATACAATTTATGAATATATTTTTGATAAAAATAAAAAAGATTTATTATTTAAGTTGTTTATTAGTTTTCTAATTATAATTGGGGTTATTCTTATAAAAATGTAACATACTAAAAACGGAGATATTATGTATTTAATTTATGTATTAATTATAATTTTAATAAGTGGAACATTAGACATTATTGAAAAAAAAGCTAGTGAAAAAGATGAACTTCGATTTTGGGCATTTGGATGTCTTACTTTTGGTGTGTTTGAAACATTGCTTGGTATATTTCTTTTAAATAGTGGTTTTTCATTTTCTATAAAAGATTTATTTCTAGTTTTACCTGTTTCAATGCTTAGCAGCATTGGTTATTATTTTTCAGTACTCGCTTTAAAAAATGGTACCATTTCTAAAGTAAGTGTAATAATGAGATTAAAAATTATTTGGGTATTAATTTTATCAAGTATTTTTTTGCCAAGTGAAAGATTAAAATTTTTACAAATTATTTTAGTATTTATAATTCTTTTATTAAATATATTACTTAATTATAAAAAAGGTAGAAAAGGTAAAGATCTAGGAGTAATTTATGCATTTGGTTATTTATTTTCTAATGGTAGTGCAACATTTATTAACAAATTAATAACACTTAAAATAGAAAATACTATGGCAATAACATTTTATTCAGGGATAACTAGTATATTTTCAATTATTTTAATTCTTTTGTTAATTAATAAAGTGGATTTGTTAAATATAAAAAAATTTAAAAGTAAAAAAGAAGTTCTTGTTATGGAATCTTTAGAGGTAATATCAATGATTCTTTTGCGAATTGCCCTTAAAACCGGAAATGTTGTTATTATATCTAGTTTATCATCAGCCTCAATTATTGTGGCAACTTTTTTAGCAAATATTATTTTTAAAGATAAAATATCTTATAAAAAATGGTCGATAATTATTTTAATTGTAATTTGTTTAATAACTTTATCAATAATAAGTATTTAGTCTTCAAAATAGAATAAATGTTTGATATAATATTTATAGTTCGGGAGGGCATATGGAGAAGGAAAATTTAAAATATAAAAATAAAATATTGGAGTACGTTTATGATTACGATTATGATGCTGCATTAGAAATTATTAAGAATGTTGACCTTGTTAAACATAAAAGAAAAAATTATACTCACACATTTGATTTTGTTACGAGTGAAACAAGTTATTTTTTTAGTGAGGTACCATCACAAATTACAACGTTTAATGGTAAAATAATCGAACTTTTTTGTGGTTGTCAATATTTTAGATTTTATCATAGATGTAAACATATTGCTGCTTGTATGATAAAATATGCTGATGATATCTTTAAAGAGGAAGAATATGATAAGAATATCGTTTCTAAAGATTTATTGTCAATCTTTGAAACCTCTGAGGAAAAAGAACCAATAATTAAAAAAAAGGCTGAATTAGAAATTGAACTACATAAAAATTATGTATATCAAGAAAATGTAATGTATGATTTAAGATTTAAGATAGGTGTTGATAAAAAGTACGTATTAAATAAAAAACTTTTAGACTTTTCTAGTGTATTTTTATCTCAAAATGGAACTATAGATTTTGGTATGAATTTCGTTTATAATCCTGATGTTCATTTCTTTTCACCTGATGATGAAAATGTAATTAGTTACATAATTTCTAAAGATTCTAAATATTTTAATGAATTAAATGAATCTGAAATAACAAAAGTTTTATTCCATTTAGCAAAGAAAAAAATTAATTTGTATGTTGATGGAAAATTTAAGGGAACATATCAAGGTATAACCGAAGATAGTCCATTTGTTACCGTTCTTTCTAAAGTCCAAAATGGTTATAAAATCACTTTTAAAAATTTGAAAGATTTAGAATATGTTGGAATTAATCCTATTTTAGTATTCTATAATGGTAAAATGTCAAAAATAGATAATTCTTTGATTGCCCTAATAAATAAACTATATTTGTACAAAATAGATACATTTGAAATTAATGATGAAGATTTTAGTATTTTTAAAAATGGATTATTACCTAAAATTAAGGATGAAATAGAAATAGCCGAAGATATAAAAGATGTAGTAATTATTGGCAAAAATCCAAAAGTTAAATTGTATTTCGATTCCAAAAGTAATGGTATTATATGTAATATTAAGTTTTTGTATGATGGTAATGAAGTAGATTATTTTGATAAAAGTAGTAATGTTATACACGACAGAGAATTTGAAAATAAGGTTGTCGAGGATATTTATTCTTACAATTTCAAAAAAGATAGTAACTATTTTATAATGGATGATATTGATTATATTGGGCCTTTTATCGAAAGCGAAATGGAATTACTTGCTAAAAAATATGAGGTTTATTCCACTGAAAAATTTAAGAAAAATAAAATGGTTAAAACTATGGTAAAATCATCATTTTCTATTGGTAAAGATAACATATTAAGTTATAGTTTTGATTCAAACGGTATATCTGATAAAGAAATTAATGATATGATTAATAGTTATAAAAATAAAAAGCGATATTATAAATTAAAAAGTGGAGGAATTGTTAATCTAGAAAATGATGAAAATTTAAAAGAACTTAATAGTTTGCTTGATGATATGGATCTTAATAAAGTTTCTTCAGGAGTTATTCCTAAATATCGTGCAATTTATTTAGCAAGTCTAAAGGATGATAGATATTCAATAATTGAAACAAATAATATTTTTGATAAGTTTATTGAAACATTTAATCAAAATAAAAATGCATCGATTAAGTTTTCTAAAAAAGATTTAAGTATTTTACGTGATTATCAAGTAACTGGTATTAAGTGGCTATACAATATTTATAAATGTGAACTTGGTAGTGTTTTAGCCGATGAAATGGGTCTTGGTAAAAGTATTCAATTTATTTATTTGATAAAACAAATTTTAAAGGAAAATAAAGATGCCAAAATATTAATTGTTTGTCCTACGACTCTTGTTTATAATTGGCAAAAAGAGTTTGAAAAATTTGGACAAGATATTTCATATAAAGTACTTTATGGTCATAAAGAAAAAAGACATAATGAATATATGAATTATGAGGGAAATGTTATTATAACATCGTATGGTGTTGTCCGTGAGGATGAAGAGTATTATAGTAAAATGTATTTTGATGTAATGGCAATTGATGAGGCTCAAAATATTAAAAATGTTTTAACGGGAATTACTAAGAGTGTTAAAAGCGTAAATGCAAAAATTAGATTTGCTTTAACTGGAACACCACTTGAAAACAATGTTTCTGAATTATGGAGCATTTTTGACTATATAATGCCAGGATATTTAACTGATATAAAGAAATTTAATGCAAAATATGGTATTAAAGAATTTAATGAAGAAACTAACAAAATATTAACAAATTTAAAAAATCAAATTGCTCCTTTTATATTAAGAAGGAAAAAAACTGATGTTTTATCTGAACTACCAGCGAAGATTGAAAATAATATCTATATTGATTTAGGAGAAAAACAAAAAAATGTTTATGCAATGGAAGTTAAAAAGACAAGAGTTGAAATGGAGGAAATTATTGCTAAAGAAGGATATGAAAAGGCAAGATTTAAAATATTGCAATTACTTACTAAGTTAAGACAACTTTGTATAGATCCTAAAATGGTATATGAAAATTATACTGGCGAGAGTTCTAAAATAACTGAGGTTATAAAAGTTTGTAAAGAAGTAATCTCTAATGGTCATAAAATTCTTTTATTTTCCTCATTTAAAACGGCAATTGATATTTTAAATAGAGAATTTACTAATGAAGGAATTTCTACTTATGTTATTGATGGAAGCGTTAACGCTAGAAAAAGAAATGAACTTGTAGAAAAATTTAATAATGATGATACAAATTGTTTCCTAATAACAATTAAATCTGGAGGAACAGGTCTTAATTTAACAAGTGCTGATGTAGTAATTCATTTAGATTTATGGTGGAATCCTCAGGTTGAAAATCAAGCCACTGATAGAGCACATCGTATAGGTCAAAAAAATACTGTTGAAGTTATTAAATTAATATGTAAAGGTACAATCGAAGAAAAAATATTAGAACTTCAAAATAAAAAGAAATTATTATCCGATAGTTTAATCGAAGGTGAAGATCGAGATAAAAATATTATATCTCTGTTAAGCGAAGAGGATATTAAATCTTTATTAAGCATAGATAATGAGAAGGAGTAATATGATAGAAAATACAGTAAAAAAATTAATTGAATTAAATAAAACGATTAGTACAATGGAATCTTGCAGCGGTGGTGCATTAGCAAATGCTATAACAAATATACCTGATGCAAGTAAGATATTTAGTTTTGGAGCAGTTACATATTCCAATGAATATAAAATAAAAATGGGTGTTGATAAAAATATTATTGATACATATTCAGTTTATAGTATGGAAACTGCTAATGAAATGAGTAAAAAGATTTCTATGTTTACAACATCTGATTATGGAGTAGGTATAACAGGAAAACTTAATAAAAAAGATACAAACAACCTTTATGGTGATGATAATAAAGTTTTTATAAGTGTCTATGATAGAAAAAATGATACATTTTATAACAAAGAAATAACAGTGAATTCCTTTGATAGGAAAGAAAATAAAGATCACGTTTTAAATGAGGTTTTTTCCCTAATATACGGGCTTTTATAATAAAAACAATCGTTACCATTTATTATGAGTTAAGTTAGATATTCAATATAAATTAAAAAAGTAATTAATTTTGAATGTTAATTACTTTTTATTGTACTTCGTAAACATTATCCCAAGTACCTTTACCAGTTAGCTTTACCTCAGCGGATAATGTAATTACACCTTTGACTGGCAAATAATTATAGGTTGTTACTTCTTCAAATATGCCATCAGAGGAAAATGCATATACTTCAGCACCATCAACCGTATTACTTTCTTGCACTATATAGCCTGCAGGTGTTGCAGTCCAATAATAATGATCAATGATTAAGAAGTGATTATTATTTTTCTTAAATTTATCTGCTTCTAGTATGCCAGATAAAAGAATCTCATCTGCTGTTAATAATCCTATATTATTTGTAAAATTATCATTTTCATTACATTTAAGAGATGGCTTTGGTTTAACACTTCTTAATCTCCAATATGCATCGTATGAATAACTAGTTGTATTAGAATTCCAAGTAATGTTATTATACCCTGTCACATTTCTGTCATTACAGAATGTTGTGGTGATAAGACCCACTTTATTACTATTAAAATATTTTAAATACCAATTATCTAAATAAGTTTTAATTGTACTATCATTTACTTCTTTAGTTGTGTCTTGTCTTTGCAAACCAATAGTGTATTGAAATCCTACATATTCTGATTGATTATAGTTTGTATTATATGAAATAGTTCCCATTGTTGATTTTTCACCTGTTAACATTATCTTTTGATTAATATTTGGTGCAGTATTTCCAGCATATATTAATCTTATTTTATTATCTTTATCTATACGAATTATACGCCAATACATATCTTCGTTTTTTGATGCATATTTTATTTCGTGACAATTGTAATTATAACCGCTTTCGTAAAGTTCTTCGTTTACTCCAGTGGTACAATCATCCATCGTTTGATAATCGATATAATCATCCGTTGAATTTTCATCATAGTAACCTCTATACATTATAAAGTCTTCTTTAAATTTACCAAACTTTACCCAGTTATTATCTATTGCTCCTCTAAAATAATATGTTTTACCACCATCTTCTTCATAAGCAAACATTCCTTCATTTGTATCGGCTATTTCATTAAAATCAGGTGTTCCTTTTTCTTCTATATATGATTTAGCATCTTCAACCGAAATTGCACCATTACTATTATCAAGTAATATTGCTTCATATCCAATTCTTGGTTCGTTATAATAATCAAAATACAAATAACATCTGTCGCTTCCAACAAATGAGAATTTTACTTTACCTGTTGTATTGTCATAACTTAAGATTTTACCATTATTTTCACAATGCGTTTTATCTTCATTTAAAATGTAATTACCAATAGGTATATCATTAGAACTTGATTTAGTATAATCAGATGCATTTTCCTCTTTAATCATAATAGCTAAATTATTTTGCTTTCTCCTTTTAGTTTTATTAATCTTGTTTTTATTTTGATAAATATTATTTACAAAATAAATACCTCCGATTAATAATACCAATGTCATTAAAAATATTATTGTTTTTTTCTTTTCCATAATCTTCTCCAATCCCTTATAAATACTGGAGTATATTTTCCTAGATTATATACATTTAGGAAAATTGTAAGTCGATTTTATTGGAAAAGGACTAGAAATCCAATTAAAAAAATGCTAAAATTGTAACAGAAATAGTATAAATACTAGTATAGATTTTCCTAAATGTATATACTTTATGAAAGCTGATACTAGGTAAACACTGGGATTGAAAGGAAATAATATAATTTTTTATTTATGAAAAAATTAGTATTTTTTTTATACTAATTTATCATTAATAATAGTTAATTACTTTTTATCGTACTTACAAGTTTTGTATTAGATATTTTTTCAAATAATAATGGTTTCTTTGTAAATATATATTTAAATGCTGATATAACAAAATATAGAAAATCGATAATATATAATATGCCTTTTAAAAAGGAAGCAATATTAATTTTATAAATTATAATGAAACTAAAAATATAAAATAAACAAAATAGTAATCTTCTTAAAAATGAAAAAAATAAAGTAGTATTATTATCATAACTAACAACACCAATATTTAAGTATCTTTGAGCAATTGTATTTCCTTTTAAAAGAAAAGGTAATAAGAAGTAATAGAAAACAAAGAAAACTATTAAAACTATATGATTATTAAATATTATATATAAAATTAATTCTATTGTACAAAAGATAAATAAATCCAAACAAAAGGAAGTAACTTTTCTTAGATTAGACATCTTTTCACCTTTTTTTAAGGCATTATTATCTATATCTTCACGTGAAGGTAATATTTTCATAAAGGGCTTTACTATAAAATAACCTAATAAACCCCCTAATGTATTAAGAATTAAATCATCAACATCAAATAATCTATATCCTCTTGGGTAAATAAAATATAGACCAGTTAACTGAGTAAGTTCAAAAAATAGTGATAGAAAAAATGAATAAATTATTATATCTAATTTGCTTTTCTTAAAATAATATCTTAAATACATTCCAAATGGTACTGTTAAAACTATGTTATAAAGTGGTACATAAAATGTTGAATGTTTAATTGCTTTAATATAAGTATGAATATTTCTTAATCTAAAAGGACTTTCTCTTATAAAATCTTTTATAAAGTTAAAAGGAATAAGCTGCGTTCTTGGTGATTTAAGCATCGCTACAACTTCATATTTTGGAAGTGGTAAAATAATTAAAAAATATGCACAAAGTAAATATAAAGTAAATGTATATATAATAATAACTTTCATCGATGATATAGAGCCATATTTATGATAATTTATTAATATAAACGGAAAACTTATAAAAAATGCTAAAAATGGAAATGCTAATAATGCAATTTTAATTACCTCAATATAACTACTCATAATACCTCCTTCAGTATCCATTTAATTATAATGAATTTGCTGGTCTTTTTCAAGAAAAAATGATTAGTTTTTATCTAACCATTTAACATCTATATTTTCAAACTTATAATCATTAAGCCCTATAGTGGGATGAAGTCCATCTTCTTTATGAAAATCTGAACCAATCGAGGTTAATAGATTATTTTCATTTGCAAGCTTTTGCCAAAGTTTTGATTCATTTACAACTTCATTTTTTTTAGTAATATAAATGTAACCAGTCTCAATGCCATCAGCATTAATTTCTTTAGCAAGTTTTAAGATTGTTTCTTCATTAACATTATCTTCATAATGGTATGCAACTGGATGAGCAATAAAAACAAGACCTCCAGCATTTTTAATAACTTTACTTGCATCTTTTGGAGAAATACTTTCTTTTTTTACATAGCAAGGACAATTTTCATTTAATATGGTTTCAATAAAAAGCCCTTTATTTGGAATTTTGCCAAATGTATTTAATAATATTTCTTTATTATTTTCGTTTTCAATAACGTCTAGGGCAATATGTGCTTTTGTAACACTTTCAAATTCTTTTAATTTGTGAGTGTTAATTTCATAACCAAAATTTCTTAATTTATTTGCAACATTTTCTAAATAATCTATACGATTTTTTTGACTATTATTAAGTAAATTATTTAACTTTTCATTATTTAAATCAATATTATAACCTAGAATATGAACTCCAAATTCTTGATATTTAGTACTTATTTCAACTCCTGGAATTAAAGTAATATTTTTTTCTTTTGCATAATCAAAAAGTTTTTTTGAATAACCTTTGATAGAGTCGTGGTCGGTTATCGAAATAATTTGAACTTTATTTTTAACTGCTTCATCAATAATTTGAAATGGGGTTAAAACTCCATCTGAATAATTTGAGTGTATATGTAAATCTATTTTCATCTTTTATAGGCCTCAATTGGATCAAAAATATATTCTTCCTCTTTAAAATCTTTATACCATTTTTCATCTTTCTTTTGAATATTAACATTATATTTTCTTGTATTTACTAAAATTATATCCAAACCTAATCTTTTAGCACTTTCTATATCATTAGCATATATTTCATCATAACAATATATTGCAAATGGTTTAAGCATTGGAATTTTATCATCCATTTCCGTAGTTTTTTTCTCATTTGCTTGTGATATAACAAGTTCATTATAATAGGGACTTTCAGTAACAAATTCATAAGGCATCATAATTTTATTTATTTTAGGTGTTGTATCTTCACTATTTCTGTCATAATTACTATAGGAATCTTCAGTATATGCATGAACAACTTGCTCATTTGAAAAACCATCATATGCCAAATTATATGTGTAATTAGGCTTATTAAATGTATTAAGTTTATAACCACTGTCAATTGAAAATGAACCACCATCTTTTCTTGAATGTAATTTTATTTCATCAAGAATTTCTCCTTTAAGTGTTCCAATTGATTTAACTAGTGCATAGAAAGGTTCTCCTTCAAGAGTATAAACATTAACACCATATTTATTTGATAATTCATCATTTTTATATTTACTAATATTATCTTTTTTTAATATAGCATTATTTATATTTTCATACATTTTATTTTTTGCATTTCTTATGTCATCATAAAATTTTTCTACCATATTAATTTGAGATAATGTTTGATGAAGATTTATTTTTTCACTGTAAGTAAGATTATCAATATTAAGTATTTGTTCATATAAAATTAAATCCTCTTTTGAAAGAGTGTTACCACCTGATTTTTCAAAACTTACAAGTTCATTAATATCTTTTTTTACATTAAGTGGAAGGTCTTTAAAATGATAATCAATAATTAAATTACCAAGTGTTTTATTACTTTCATTTTTTAAAAAGATTAATAATTCATTTTTATTATCACTTCTTAAACAAGTAATTACATCAGCATTTAAATTTTGTAAAAAAATACTTGATTCATTTTTAAATATACTATAAATACTTTCTTTAATTGTATCATACTCTAATTTATTATTATCTATTAAATATTTTAATATCATATAAAGTTTTTCGTATTTTGGTAATAATTCATTATTTAAATTATTTATATTATCATTCAATATCTCTTTTTTGCTTTTTTTAATGTTTGATAAATCATTATATTTACTAAAATTATTAATTATAAATCTTGTGTAATTTATGTCATAGTTATCTGATATATTACTAATAAATATTTTTTCTTCGAACATATAATGGGGAAATGATAATTCTTTTTTAGAATAACTATATAAATCTGTTATGGATAAATTAGAAAATGATAGTCTATAATTTGT
>CAKOIF010000003.1 GCA_934086485.1 uncultured Bacilli bacterium
TTTATATAGCTTAATAACTGTGGTCTAGGTACTAAAAAATAATATAATAAAATATCATTAATTACCATTATTATAATAGATAAACTTTTATTATTAGAACTTATTAATAAACATATCTTATATATTAAATAACATATTAATGTATTACATATTATCGTATATATAACAAACCCATTCCAAGAAAATATCTTAAATATTAAATAAAATAAGCAAGAAGACATATAATTTTGAACCACTACATGAAGTCCATTATGAATAGAAAATGGATCTATATGATATATACCATTATTTAATATATACTTTCCTTGAGGTATTAAATAGAATAAATCAACAGCTCTAATATTAACTCTATACATTATTGCAATTAATGCAAAGTTTAAAAGCAATATCCAAAATATTAAATATTTATTTTTACTTATTAAATCTTTTCTCTTATTCATACTTCTCACTATTTAATTTTAACATAGAATTTAAGTTTTTAATATTCATTGTTCTTTTTTATTTCTATCATTCCGATAATATCCTCTGGTGGAACATCCTTATTTACATTATTTTCAAATTGCTTTTTAGGGTGTTTGTTATTATACATATCAATCATATAATTAAACAACTCGTCTGAACAAATTATTTTAACTTTTAATTCATTATAAGATAATTTAAAAACAACAATATATGATTTATAATTTTTCCCTATAACTTCAGCCTCTTTATCAGAAATACCAATTCCCCTAAATAATTCTCCTCCGTAACAACTGATTACTGGTTCATAATTTGGATTATTTCTATTAATTTTAACTATATCATCCAGTGTATAACAAACGCAAGAATATTTTCCATACCAATCAGGAATTAAATTTTTATTGTTCTCATATTCTTCCACCAACAATTCATCGTACTTTTTAGAATAAAAATCATAACATTTTTCACCTTTTAATGGTTCTAAAATTATATTTTTTAATTTATTATTAATACCACGTGTACCATCTTTATTTACATAATAAGGTCTTAAGATTCCATATTTTTTATAATTATTTTCTGTTGATGTACAACATACGTGATGACATCTAAAATAACAATTTTCAAAAACCTTATCATAATTTACTTCATTACCATCATAGTTTTTAAATATGTCAATCAAAAATTTAGGATAAGTTGAAACATTATTCACATCAATTATGTGCTTCGACTTACAAACATTTATAATTTCATTTTCTGTACTTTGCACTTTACCACATTCTTTCAATTACAATTCATTATTAAAATGTTTTTTTATATCTATAATATCTTTAATTATGTCATCAGTTGATAAACTTAATGCATAGTAAAAAGGTTCTTTTTGACTTTTAGCGTGTTCGTTTTGATTAAGCATTACCTTCTTACTCATTAAATACTCTTTGTTTATTTCTGCTTGTCCAGTCCAATGTTTTCCATCTATCATAAATATAATTTTTTTACTAAATAATCTTTGCTTAGCGAGTGCAATTTTATCATCAGTATTTTCAAAGAATTGTTTTTCAATCCAAACTCTTAACGCTGCTAAATAAAGAATTTTATTAGCCGAATTGATTACAGAATCTTCATTTACAATAGTATTAGAATTTAAATCTTCAATAATTTTAGCCAAATCATCATTATTGCATTTACTATTCGGAACAGAATAATATCCATCATAATGAAATAATTTATGATTTTTAGCATTTGTTTTCCATTCATCTTTATTTGATAATAATTTAATATATTCAGTATAATTATAATCTGTTCTATTTGATAATTCACTTAATAAATAATCTACATTGAATCCATTATCTCCAAGATTACATAGTTCATTTAAATATAATTTATTAGAAATTTTATCCATTATATAAAATTCATATGCATTATTATATTGAGAATTAGCAATATTAATACAATCTATGTTATGCGTCAATATTAAAATAAAGCAGTTTTTTTGTGCATTAGTTTTTGTAATTTCATACATAATTCTATATTGATTTGGAATATCATAACTACTTAATGGGTCGTCAATAACTAATTTATTGCAATCACTATACATAAACTCAAGTAAAGTTACAATAAAAGTTATTAAATTAATTTCACCAGTACTATATTTAGTAATATCCCTTTTTAAAGATATATTTAATTCTTTTTTATCATCATCAAAGAAAATATTTTCAGAAGGTAATCCCAACTGATTTACAAAAATTTCTCTTATTCTAAATTCAATTTTTTTAATATTTTCATAAAAATAAGTTTTCTCTATTTCTAATGCAGAAATTTCATCATTAAGTTGATTAATTCTTTCTTTATTTTGAATAATATAGTTTGCTTTATCTTTATTTCCACCACATATAAAATAATTTTCTAAAACTTCAATATCAATTTTATTTTCGGTAAACGTACTTTTTAACTTATTTATTTTTTCTAAAACTTCTTCGGGTTTAGTATTTGGATAAGTTAAAATATAATCATTTACTATAATATTTGTTGATTTTTCTATCTTACTTAAAGATTCTTTAACAATATTTTTTATTGGTGTGTCATGTTTTGTGTTGCAAACAGGACAAACAAATTCATCAGGTTCTAAATAATTATCAATTATTTTTAAACACATTCTTTTATAATTATCCCTAATTTCTTTAAGTTTTGCTTCTTCTACAGTTTGCTCTACCAATGATTTTCCATATTTTTTAATAAAAATCTTTAAGTCATCGTCAAGGTTAAACAAAAATTCTAGTTTATCACTACGAAATTTATTTACAGTTTTAATTGTATCTTTTTTATATTCGTATAAATTATCTGATATAACTTTACATTTTTGTTTGCTATTTAAATCTTGTTCTTTAAAAACGCCAGGCAAATCTATATTATTTACAATTTCTTGTATTTCCTTTTCTTTTTTAACTATATTTGTAATTTTTGACGCAATTACCAATTCATTTTTTCTTTTTAGCATTGCCTCTTCAACTTTACCATAATCGATAAAACAATAATCTGGATTATTTGCCTGAATACTTCTATAAATTGAAGATTTTCCAACTCCATTTGGACCCAAAATAATTTCAATTTTGGGCATATTAACATCTACATTAAATTGATTATCAAAAGTTAAATAATTAACTTCATCATTATTAAAATCATTATTACCAAAAAAAATCATAATTTTTCCCACTTCCTTTAATAAATTATTTTACAATACTTTTTACTAAAATTGAACAAACTTTACATTAATATTTACATCATATATCACAAAAAAACGACCACTAAGGTCGTATTTTATATTATAAAATTGTTAACTTGTTTTTTCTACTAAGCAGCAACTGCACATCTACTTGCATCTAGCACAGCGTAGAAATATCCTTTAAAAGATTTTCCAGATATTTGATCTTGTTGTTGAGTCAAATTATAAACTTTTGCCTCAAATGTAAATGTTTGTTCAGTTGGAACTGTTGCACTACTATTTGAAATTTCTGCAGTAGCAATTTTTATAGTTGGTTTTACTGTTTCTCCAGTAAGTTTTGTCCATCCATACTCTGCATTTGCATCAAAGTTTGTTTCTGTAGCAAACTTATCAACTGTTATACCTTCAGTTGCAGTAATTTTCATAGTAATCTCTTTATCTACACCAGCAGTTTTAGTTGTTTCTCCCAAACCATAAACCGGAGTTCCTTCTGCTTCAAAATAAACATCATAAGAACATTTCATTGTTTGATCTGCAGTACCTGAAGTTAAAGCAACTTTTAAAGTTCCAGAACTTGTTGAAGTTACGCCTTCTTGTCCTCTTTGAGCAAAAGTCATATTTTCTGCTGGAACATCAAGTAATAACTGTGCTCCAGTAGAAACAAATGTTGAAGTTTGTGCCTTTGGCGTAGTAACATTTACTGGAGTATTGCTTGTATTATCTGGTGCAAATGAACCAAAGTATGCAAATGTAGCTCCTACTACTGCTACTAATAATGTAGCTACTGCGATAACAGTTAACAATAAAGTATTTTTCTTTTCCATCTTGTTTTCCTATCTCCTTTCTATTATAAATTTATCACAAATCATAATCATAAATCAAGTCCTTTTTGTAAATTTGTAAAAGTTTTTTTACTATTTACAATTTATGTAATAAATTTTATAGAAAAGATAGAACATTATTTTGATTTATTTAAATTACTAAATTCGTTAGTGGTATCTAAAATTTTATATATACTTGTGTGAGGATTATCATTTAGTAAATCATTATTGTCTTTAATAAATTGTTTTTCTTTCTTGCACTTTCAGTTGAATCTTTAATTACTTTATACATATCTAAATTTTCACTATATGTACCATTTAAATCTTTTCACATCTTTACTTGTTTGAAACTTTAATTCATTACTACGATAATGCATTACATAACATATTTCAAAAGCTTTAGAGATGTAATTAAATCTATATTGTTATCAGTACATATAGATTTAATTTCTTTTATCTCATTTATTCGTTTTTCATTTAAATCTGTATCTAAAACCCAAATCTTTTACAGTTATCCTCTGAAACAATATCTTCTTTATGTATATATTTTAAAATAATAATATAATTTATAATCTATTCTAACTCTTTTAATCTTTCATCTATTTCATCAAATAATTTATGTACTACTGTACAACTTTCTGATAATGATGGTTCATCTTTTTTATGTTCCTCATTAATTTTTTTTGAATTATTTCTTGCTTTATCTAAAGAGCCATATTTACACAAAAGATTATAAATATTTTCATCATTTTTCTTATATTGGTAATTTATTCCACTATTTTTAAAATATTCATTTAATTTTTTTGCATAATCTTTTCTATCCATTTTTGAATTAACATAATGAAAGTGTAGTAAAAACCAATACTCAATCGCTTGATTAGACCATAAAGGAATATACCCATTATCTTCACACATTTTTATAGTATCATCAAAATCATCATCACTAAAACTATCTTTATCAAATACTACGAATATTTTTCCATATGGTATAACTGAATTAGAATATTTATCAATTTTAATTTGTAAATCAGTGGCTTTAACTAATGATTTTGTACTTACACCTTTGCCAACAACTTTAACCTTCAATCTATACTTATCCTCTATATTGGTATTTATATCTTGAATTGCTTTTTCGAAATAATTAGGTTCCGTTTTAGTACCCTCGCAAACAATTAACCAATTACTTGATCTTTGCTTTAAAACATTTTCTTTTCTTGATTTTCTTTCTGCTGATCTTCTTATATGTAAATTATCACTTCCCATAATAACTCCTATTTTTCATATGGAATAGCCCCAAATTGACCCGATAGATATTTTTTTTCATAATCAGCATCAGTTCTTAAATTTCTAAATTCGGATAAAGAATATAAATTTGATTTACCAAATTCGTCTTTGTCTACTAAATAAAGTTCATCCCTTCTTAGATTTTCACTATTAAATAAAAATGTTGAATGTGCTGTATAAATTAATTGTGCATTATTCTTATTAATAGTTTTATCCATATACATTTGAACTATTTTTCTAAATAATAATGGATGAAGTTTAACATCGATTTCATCAATGCAAAGAAGTCCTCCGATTTCAAGATTTTTTAGAATCGAAGGCATTATATTAAACATACGGATTGTTCCATTGGACTCATTATACAAAGGGATTAAAACTTTAGATTTTAAGTCATCAACATTTTTGTGAATACCACTTATATTATATTTTTTTCCTTCTGGAGTATCAATTGTTTCAATATTAATTCCCATTAAGCAAGGGTCAAAATCATTAATAAATTTTTGAAATTTATTATAAATTAAATTATCTTTACAAAGTATATCGATACTTGCATTTTTAAATTCACTTTCAATCTTAAAATCAAATTTACAAATATAATTATACAAATCCCTTAAAATTCCAGATTCTTCCTTTAATGCTAAATTACTTAAAATTAATAATTTACTAACATTTATTTCCTTTCCAAATAAATTCCAAGTTTTTTTATATTTTGTATATGATTTTCCAAATAAAACTTTATTATTTATTCTTTCAAAAATAATTTTTTGACTTGCTTTAGTATTTGCAATAAACTTCTTTGTATAAAGCCATTCTTCACAAATTTGATTTTTGTTAAGTGAAAAACCGTAGCGATATTCAAAATCATTCAAACAAACTGATATTTCATACTCACTATTTTCATTTAGACTTTTTTCACTAAAAGCAAAAGGAATTGTTGGTAAATCATTATTAATATCCATCCTATTAGAATACTTCACAAAATTGAACATAAAATCAAGAGTCTCAAGAGCACTACTTTTCCCAGAAGCATTAGCACCGTGAATTGCAATAATTGGTAAAATATTATTACCATTAACATTAATTGTTGATTCAAGATGTCTTTTTTCTTGTGTAGCCATTAAGTCTAAAATAGTTTCATCATAAAAACATTTATGATTTTTAAATTTAAATTGTAATAACATATTTATTCCTCCTCTTCTGATATTATTATATCACAAATTTATACATAATAATACTTTTAGGAGATTTTTTCTCTCAAAATAGTTAATAATACGTTTTTAATACATTTTTATATATAAAATCTAACCATTTTATAAAAAAATAAAAAAGTTAAAAGCAGCAAAAAATATATAGTAATTGTATATATTATTTGTCTAATAAAACTTGTATCCAAATAAAAAAGTGAATAAATCACTTTCCTATTTACTCAAAGTAATGGAATAATCACTAGAATTAAGAGTTAATTTTAAACCACTTATTTCTGATACACCTAAAGAGTCTTTACCTACTATAACATAAGAATTAGGTACATTATATGATGTTGTAGGATTTACATTACTATATGTAGTAATATCATTTTTTCTAATTAATTTATCTACAGTTGTGTAATATGTATAAGCACAATTTTGTAAAGGTTCATTTGCACCACAAGTTTTTCCACTTAAAGTAGATACTCCTTCAGTGGTATTTGTATCATCAACTTCTTTTATTTTTACTGTTGTACTATAAGTATTTCCATTATAAACTACTTCCAAAAGATAAGTACCTGTTGGAACATTAGAAAGTGAGGTTGTTCCAGTTATAGCACCCTTTTGTAATTTAATAGTATAACCACTACTTAAGGCTGTAGTATCTAAACTTACACTTATATTAGTAAAATTATATAATGACTTACTAATAAGTGGTTCTTGATTAACATTTGCATCCAAATAAATATACTTTCCATCTAAAGTATCTGGAGTATCTTGAACAAGCCAAGCCTTAATAAAATAATATTTTTTATCTGATTGTACTTTAAAAGTATTAAATGTAAGCATATATTCATCATTATAATGATCAGTTGTATCCACACTTTGCATAGGAAGTTCTGTAACCTTTACTGGATCACTTATTTGAACTGCACTTGCTATTGAATCTGTATCACTTGCAAAAACAGCCACTTTAATAAAATCAAGTGGTAATAAATCATCCTTTGTTAATGTACTTGGTAAACTATCCATAGAATAAGATAAGTTTAAAGAATAAAATACTGTATACTGATTATTTTTATCTATAACTACTTTAGCATAAGTGGTTTGATTTAATCCTTCTTCATCACTCATTGGGGCTATTTCAACATTTTCCATACCATTTATAGTTAAATTTGCCGATAAATTACCCGTAGTAATATTTTGTGTTCCTCCCACGGAGACTGTAGATAGGTATGCATAAGCAGTGCCTATAGAAAGACACGCAAAAGAAATAACTACTAAAAAAACTACGATTATCACATTAGTGTCTTTCTTCATACCCTCACCTATTATAAATAATATCACAAAAAATATTTCTAAACAATATATTTAAAATTAATTTTACTTTTTTCGACAATATTTTTTTAATAAAATAATTATGAATTAAAAATATTTTATATATAAAATTATAATTTCATTTTAACTTTACTACCATTATTTTAACCAATATTAGAAATTTTATAATGGTTATTATAATTATTTCATTGATAATTTTTGTCACTTTTTTTCTCAATTAATAAGAAATTTTTATTTAATATATTTGAAATTAATAATTAATAAATATTGCAAATGCGAATTTAACATATTATAATTGTCTTGTAAATACTTTATGTTAGCAACAAAGGAGAAATATGAAATCATTAACAAATTCGAAATTAAAGAAAAAACTAAAATCCAAGGGTATAGTTTTAGACAAAAAAAAGAAAAAACAATTTGATAATTACAGTTATTACCAAGTAATAAATGCATATAAAAATATTTTTATCACTGGAATTGAAAATATTGATGATATTGAAAAGAATATTGTTAATTCTATAGATTTAGAAAGATATTATAATACTTTTTCAATTCAACGTAGTGTTAATAGAAATGATATTTTTAGGAAAATTTTAATAAAGATATGTAGTAAATATGGACTTACTTTTAAAAATACAGAAACAAATGATGAATTAAAAAATAAAATTAAAAACATTAAATATTATAATCATCTATATTCAAAAAAAGTTATTTATAGTGATTTTATTAGAATTTACAAATTTGAACACGAACTTAGAAATGTTTTACTAAAATATACACTTATTATCGAAGAAAGTTTAAAAAATGTTTTAGTAACATATCTAAATAACATTGAAGCAAAAGATAATTTTTTTACAGATATCAATAATTATAATACAAATCAAAAAAATATTGAAAATACAATTAAATGTATTAAAAAAATATTTGATAAGCAAACAAATAAATACTCAAACCCCATAAAAAGAAAAAACGATCAAGAAATATCTGTACCATATTGGATTATCATAAATGAGTTAACTCTTGGAGAAACGCTTAAACTTATTATAAATCTAGATATCAATCATATGAATCAGATTTTTGAATTATGTCTAAAAAATTTTACTAATATTGACTGTGAAAATATTTTGCCAACAATACATCAAAATAGGATTAATTTTATGAGAGAAATATTAAACATTATTGGACTACTACGAAATTGTTTAGCACACAATCAGCCAATTTACAATTTTAATGTTAAAGAATATTATTCAACTAAAAATAATATAATCCACTACAATTTACCTAAAACTAAAAGCTTAAATGAACAATATATCTTAACAACTAATTATATGTCATATCTTGCTGACTTTTTTGGTAGTGATAAATATAATAGTTTTGCAGGAAATACAAATATAAATTTATCTTGGATTATATATGTAATTTATAATATAATAATGCATTTAGATAAAAATTCAAATATTTATAATGAAATTGAATATGTTTATAAAAAATATAATATTATATTAAGGCCATCATTAACATCACTTAATAATATGCAAATATATGAAAAAATTATAACCGAATTAAATGAATTTTGTTCATATAATCACAATATCAAAAATATAAAAGAAAAATATAAACTAAATTGCAATATTAATAATGATTTAAATGAAAAAGTAAGCAATTTTAAAGAAAATATGATTTTTTTATTAAAAAGTAATCAAATAAATAATGAATGTAACAAATACACACATTTTTTATTTGATAGTCAATACACAAAATATACTGGAATAGATAAAAAATTTTTTGATAAACTTAAGTATAAACAAAATAATTTATCATAAAATATTAATAATGCATATTTACTTTTAAATAAAAATATGGTAAATTAAATATGCAATGAATTGCCTTTCTTATGAAAGGGAGAAAGAGGAACGCTGTTCCTCTTTTTCGTGTAATAATTTTTTTCTTTTTTAGAAACAATAACAATTATGCTAACGTTAATATTTTGTCAGTTCAAATAATAAAATGATTATCAATATTTCATTGAGAATTTTTGCCACCTTTTTTCTCAATTAATAAGAAATTTTTATTTAATATATTTGAAATTAATTTTACTTTTTTCAAGTAAATTTTTATAAAATAAATACTTTCTACTAGAAAACTTTTTAATATTATCATCAAATAAATCTATAATATTTTTTACAATATTTTCATCATTTATAAAATTTAATTTTATAATAAATAAGAAATCATTTGATAATTTATGAATTATATTTTCTTTAATATTTGGATTTTTAATTAAACATATTTCATTAAGTTTTTTATATTTATTAATTTCATATAATATCTTATTTTTTAATTTTATATTATTTGTTTTATAATACATACTTTCTAAATTATCTATTATGTTTGAACTATTTATATATATTTTATTATAATCCATTTAAAAACACCTATATTTAGTATAGGTATTTTTAAGTAAATTATAAGTTTATAAAAATATATTTTTTATATTAATATCCCTTAATTTTTAAATGTATTCTTACCAGTAATAAAAAAGGCTTAACTTTTTGTTAAACCTCTTGAACAACTGCGATAATCATTGGCTTACATTCAGTTTCTTCGTATAAATATTTGCCTAAATCCTCTCTAATCTGAGATCTAATTAAATTATAATCAACATATTTAGGAGTTATATTATCATTAATAACTTTTTCACATATCTTTTTAATTTCCTCAATCATTTCTTTTGAATCTTTAACATAAATAAATCCACGAGTAACTATTTCAGGTCCTACTAAAAGGACTTTTTCTTTTTTAGATACTGTTGCACTTATTAAAACTATTCCGTTTTCCGCTAAAACTTCTCTATCTTTAATAACCAAATCACCAATATCATCGGAACTTTTACCATCAATAAATATATCATCAACATTAAAGTGTTCAAATTTATCTTGAAGTACTTTATCATCGATATTAACAACATCACCATTTTGTTTTAAAATGATATTTTCATTACTGATTCCTAAGGCAGATGCAACATTTGCATTACCTACCATATAGCGATAATCTCCTTTTACAGGCATATAATATGTAGGATTAACAAGTTTTATCATAAGCATTAAATCCTCTTTTGAGGCGTGTTGAAGTATTGAATAATTTTTTGGAATATCAACAACATTACAACCATATTTAGCAAGTTCATTTTCTATTTTAACAAATAACTTTTCACTACTATCATATTTAGGTTCAGCAAAAACAATAGTATCAGTGGCAAGTAAATTTACAAATTTATCATAACCAGTAAATATCTTATTAATATTTGCATAAGGATTTGCTCTATCATCACTAATAAGAACAATTGCATTATTGTCTTTCAGATTTCCTAAATCGCCGATAATTCCCTCTTCAACAGTTAAATATTTATTTTCAATTGAATAGTTAATCATATTTTGTAATTTTTTACCCATAACAACTACTTTTCTATGAGTATTTGCACAAGCATTAAATATCTCTTCAATAGTATATAAATGATCTGGTAATACGCTGAAAATAATTCTTTTTTCATTATGTTTTATAATATCTTTGAAAAAAGAAGTTAGTTTATGTTTCGGTGAGGTATGTCCTGGATTTTCTGAAAATATAGATTCACATAAAAGTGCAAGTACACCTTGCTTTCCAATATATGCAATTTTTCCTAAATCCATTTCATAATGTCCCATCATTGCGGGGTCTATTGTAAAGTCTCCAGTATAACAAACTGCCCCATCAGGTGTATTTAAAACATACATTACTGCATCTGGAATAGAGTGTGACATTTCAATTGGAAATATTGAGCAAGCACCAAAGTTAATCTTTTTATGAGCCTTTATTTCAATAATACTTTCCTCATTTACACCATCTTCCATTAAACAAAACTTTGTAAATTTTGTTGCATATATTTTAAGTGTTGGAATTTGATTTAATAGGTCTACTACACTACCCATATTTTCTTGATGACCGTGAGTTATAAACACACCTTTAACTCTTTTTTTATTTTTTATTAAATAACTAAAATCAGGTATTATATAATCAATTCCTAAAAGGTTACCTGTGGCATATTTTAAACCAGCATCAAATACGAATATATCGTTATCTACCTCGACAACATAGCAGTTTTTTCCATTTTCATTTAAACCGCCCAAACCAAAAATTTTTATTTTACACATAATTATCACTCTTTTCTATAAAGTTTTCTTGGCTACAAGTATTTTACCAAATTATAAGAAAAATATCAAGTGTGATGAATTTAAGTACACTTAAAAAGACTTAAAATTTGATTTAAGTCTCATTTAAGTTTAAATATTTTCGTCTCTAATAGCATCTAAAATATTTTTAGAATTAACCTTTTTAACTGAATATCTCATAAGGGAGAATATTAATATAAATACTATTATAATACTTATAATTATACCTTTTAAAGGTAAATGATAAATTAATGTCATTTCACCGATAAATGCTCTATGAATGATAAGTGATAAAATAATACCTATTGGAATACCTATAATAAGTGCTTTTATACAATAAAAGAAACTTTCTAAAAATATCATTTTATTAAACTCTTTAGTGGTCATACCAATACTTCGAAGTGATGCAAATTCACCACGTCTTAAAGCAACATTTGTAGTAATAGTATTAAATATATTTGTAATTCCAATTATAGCAATAACAATAATAAATCCATAAAGAAATATTGCTACAATTATATATAATGAGTTCATTTGATTAGCATATTCATTAGTATTATTAACATAAATATTATCATCATTTGGAAAAAGTTTATCTATTTCATCTTGAGTATCATTAGCATTTTTAGCATCCATATAAATAGAGGTTACATTAAGATGTGATAAATCATTATTATAAATTTTATCAAATGTTTCATCACTTACGATAATAACTGGTGCCTCTGCACTATTTTCAAGACCTAAAGGTCTTTGTGATGTTGACTTAATAGCCCTTAATTTAATGGAAGTACCAGCTTCACTATTTGTTATATCAATAGTTTCTCCATCATTGTAATCAAGAACATTAAATTCAACCTTACTACCATTTTCTGAATATACAAAATTATTAATAATAATTGCATCATAATCAAAAGTATCCTTTATATTAAGCTTTTGTAAATAATTATCATATTCTTTTTTACCAACACATTTAATTGAAATAGTATTAATATTATCATTATTAAAGCCAAATTCACTTGCTTTTTTTGTAAATTTTAAGTAATCAGCATTTATAATAATCGTTCTTATAAATGAAATTCGATTAATATTTTCTAAAGATTCAATTTGTTTAATTTTTTCATTTCTTACCTTGTCATCCTCTTCATTAAGCATAACCTCTAAATTATAGTTATACTCACCTATTTCTTTTTTAACTAATGAAAAAGCAGTATTAATAAAATATGAAAGTCCAATATAAACTGCTACACAAAAGATTATTGATACTACTGTAGTACGATATTTTTTACTATTTCTTTGAATATTTTTATAGGAAATAACTCCTCCGATACCAAAAAGTTTATTTATAAATTTAGGACATTTAATTTTCTTTTTTAAAGTTATTTCTCCCGGATTACGAATTGCTTCGATTGGTAAAGTTTTTGAAGCCTTTTTAGCAATCTTTTTACTAGATAAATAAATTGTAAGTAAGCTTAATATAATTGAAATTAATATTGCTATAAAATTTATTTTAAAGACTAAGAAACCTTCAATAACAAATGCACTTCCTAATAATAAATTAACTATTTTAATTAGAACAAAAGCTGCAAAAACGCCAGATAATAATCCTAAAATAATACCAATAAAACCTAAAATAAAGCTTTCATAATAAACACATTTTTTTATTTGTTTTGAGGTTGCTCCAACACTTATAAGATGTGCATAACTTTTTATTTTTTCCGTATAAGAAATATTAAAACTTGATTTTATACAATAAACACTTGTAAAAATTATAATTATTGTTACTACTGTAGCAATAGTAAAAAGAGCTCTTGTTGTACCATCATCAAAGGTTGATGAAAGCATTTTAACTAAATAAGTATTTTGATCATAGTTATATTTAGCTTTTGCCATTTCTTCTTTATTGTATTCACCTATTTCTAAATCTTTTAAAGTTTTACTAGATACACCAATAATACCTCCGACAACATTATATCTGTTTTTTAAACCTTTATTAGTTAAATAAACATATACATCATTATATTTACCACCATTTTCACTATATGTAATAAATGTATAACCAGGTGCTGTGTAAGGCTCTAAATTCATTCTTTTTACAATACCTACAATTTTATATGTTTTAGTGTTAGCATTTATTATTTCCTCTTTAGTATCAATGTCATAAGGGTTATTTTGATTTAAATTATATCCCTCACTTTGTCTTTGACCAATATCTAAAGTTATATAATCTCCTACCTTATAATCAAGTCTTCCATTAGTTTTTACACTCGTAGGAATAACTATTTCATTTTCATTTGTAGGAACTTTTCCCTCGACTAGATTTAAGCCAAGATTATCCATAGCATTTTTATTCATACTTACAACATAAGCATAAGGTTTAGCTTCATTTTGACTTTCTATTTTAGCATAACCAAGTCCACTTACAAGATATAAATCTTCTATACTACGATTATTTTTTAAAAAAGATATTTCACTTTCAGGTACATCATAAAAAACATACTCATAATTACCACTTGATTTTTTTTCATATTCAATTATACTTTCTCTAAAACTTGTTACCATTGTAGCAACCGCTGTAATAAGGGCCACAGATAAAAGTATACCAATAGTTGTTACAATACTTCTTTTTTTATTTAATTTAAGATTTTGAATAGTGATTTTTCTTAAAATATTCATTTATCATCCACTATCCTTCCATCTTCAATGGTAATAATCCTATCAGACATTTTAGCAATTTCTAAATTATGAGTTATCATAATAATTGTTTGATTATACTTTTTATTAGTTTTTTTAAGAAGACTAACAATTTCCTCACTTGCTTTTGAATCAAGATTTCCTGTAGGTTCATCTGCAAGTATTAATGATGGTCTTGTTATAAGTGCTCTTCCTATTGAAACTCTTTGTTGTTGTCCTCCGGAAAGCTGACTTGGTAAATGACTTTTTCTATTTTCAAGTCCTAAAAGTTCAAGCATTTCATTTAAATCATTTTTATCTGGTTTTCTACCATCAAGTTCTAAAGGAAGTGATATATTTTCTATTACATTTAATATTGGAATTAAATTATAAAATTGATAAATAAGTCCTATTTGTCTACGTCTAAATATAGCTAAATCATCATTATTTAATTTATAAATATCTTCATCATTTATAAAAACTTTTCCACTTGTTGGTCTATCTACACCACCAATTAAATGTAGGAGCGTACTTTTACCACTTCCACTTGCTCCAACAATTGAAACAAACTCTCCTTTTTCAACAGTAAAAGAAACATTATCAAGTGCCACTACTTTACTTGCTCCTGTTCCATAAACTTTACTTAAATTTTCAACTTTTAAAATTTCCATAATTTCCTTCTTTCAAATTAAGTATATTATAACAAAATGACTTTTAAGTGACAAAAAAAGTAGCATTTGCTACTTATTATAGAGAATTTCCATTACGACATTAAATATTTCTAGTAAAATAAATAAGATAAATGCTATACTTTGAAATTGCATAACTAAAAACTTTTTAATACTTTGCATAAGTTCTCTTATATTTTTAAAATTTATAATTAAATAATATATTAATATAACCATTGATAAAACAATAATAAATATTTTTATTATGTTTATTAAAAATGCATTTTTAATATTTATAAAAAACAATAGTATAGTAATAGAGTTTGTTACAATATGAGCTATTATTGAGGGCAAAATTGATTTATATTTTAGTGTAAGAGTGGATAAAATAATTCCAATAAATATACAAGGGATAATTTGAGTAACAGTTCCATGAAACATTCCAAATACAAATGAAGAAACAATTACACTTAAATAAACACCATATTTTCTTAATGTACTCAAAACATAACCACGCATTATAACTTCCTCACATAATGGACCAATTAAGGCAATATATATTATAGAAATAAAATCTAAACTATCATTTAAATTACTTTGATTATAATTAACAAAATTTAAAAAATACTCCCATAAAATCCAACAAAATCTTATTAAAATAATAGCTATTATAATATCTAAAACAATATATAATTTATTATATTTTTTATCTATTTTATAGTTAATATTATTATTCCACTTTTTTAAAAATATTCTATATCCCAAATAATATGTAAAAATAATTGCAATATAATTAAGAACATTAATAATAAAACTCGAAATTTTATTAACATCTAATAGTTCCTCAATTAAAATTGAAACTAAACTAAATAATCCTTGTAATATTCCACTAAATAAAACAAAAAATAAAATAAATCCACCTACACACCTAAACTCTTTTAAAAATGATCTTTTTTCTTCTTTATTCATTACTTCACCCTAAATGATTTAGTACCCTTTCTTAAAATTATAATATAAAAAATAATAGATACAATAGATAAAAATAAAATTAGAATACCAATACTTAATAAATTTAATTTAATTTCAAAATAGTAAAATGCAAAAGCAAAAAAGTAAATTATATTATCTAAAAATTTATATATTTTATTTACAATTGTTCCTTCAAAAGAATAAGGCTGAAAAATATAATAGATAAATATATAATAAATTGTATAAAATATTGTAAGTATCAAAGGAATAGTAGCTAAAATAATAACTTTTACAAAACTTGCATTTAAATTATAAACTAAATAAGTAAGTAAAAATGTTAAACTAATTATAAAAGATAAAAACAAGTTTTTCTTAAGCATATGTTTTAATCTTAAAAGCATATTTTCTTTTATACTTTGTTTATTACGATAAAAATTATAATTAACTAAAAATCTATCTATTTCTAAAAAACAAAGATGTAAAAAACCAGAATTATATGAACAAGTAAAATATATTATTATAAAAAACAAATAGTTTAAATCAAACAACTTATCAATTATATTAACTATTTTAAAAATATATGGTACTAAAAATAGAATAATGCATCCAATATATACAATAACTTCACTCATTTTAGTAACAGCACTTATATTTTTATGATATCTTTTTAAAAACATATTAAACAAATATTTATAGCCACTATTATTATCAGTTTGATTTTTATCAATGTTACTATTAATATTATTAATCATCATTTTAGTTACATTTTTATTATTTTGACTTATCTGTAGTCCCTTAATAAAGGTATCATTTAAATTTGCTTTATAAAATCTATCAAAATTATAGTTATTAATATACTTACTAATTAGTGTACATACAACTATTGTGATAGCCATTATAAAAATCATTATTTTATTAGAAATATAAAAATTAAACTTATAAAGAAGTAATAAACAAATAATATAAGAAATAAATATTAAAAATTTTAATATTGGTTTTTTCTTTATAATATAATTATTTCTTTTTACATTTTTTAAATATATATATTCCATTAAAATAGTTAAACATATACTCGATAAAAAACAAATGCATAGTAAAAATAAATTAATTTTTAATGATTTATTAATTAAAATTATTGGTAATATTGCATATATTATTTTAGAAAATATCACTCCAGACATTTTAATTTTAGCATACTTATTACCATTCATTCGAAGAAGTTTTATTAAATTATATTCCTTTAGTGTTACTCTATTTATTTTCACTATCAAACAATATAATAAAACTAGAAAATAATAAAAGAAAAAGAAAGAATTAGTTTTTTCTTCAAAACAAATTACGAGTATTAAAGTTAAAAATAAATAAACTAAATTATTTTTTATAAATTTTAATGTATTTAAGGTTAAACAAACACCAGATTTAGCTTCATATTCACCAGTTAAATCATTATGAAAAAAATGTGAAAAAACTATATTTCGTGTTAAGAAATAGATTAATTTATTTATATTTTGAATAGCATCAAATTTTTTTATATAAAAATATGCTTTTAAATCATTTTTCATCTTTTAAAATCTCCACGATTTTGTTTTCAAAAGAAGAAGATTTAATTATTTTTGAATCAATTAATTCAAGTTTTTTATTATTTAAAATTACAATTTCATTGCATATACTTGTTGCAAGTTCTAAAATATGAGTAGAAAAAATTATAATATGCTCTTTTTTTAATGATTTAAAAATATCTTTAATTTCTTTTGCAACTATTACATCAATTGAGGTTAATGGTTCATCTAGTAATATTATTTTAGGTTTTGAAATTATACACATTAATATCTGAAGTTTATTTTTCATTCCCATTGAATACTCTACAATTAATTTATCTTGTTCTTCTTTAGTAAGTGATACTTTTTTAAAATAATCCTCTATTGCATCTAATTTATCAATTTTATTAATTTCCATATATGTTTTAATAAATTCATAACCAGTTAAAAATTCTGGCAACATTGGGTTAGTTAACACTAGTCCTATATTTCCCTCTAAAGATTCTTTTTTACAATCATCAGTTTCAATATAAAAATTTCCTTTTTCAAAAGGAATTAAATCATCTAAACAATTAAAAAAAGTTGTTTTACCGCTTCCATTTCTACCAAGTAATCCATATATTTTACCACTTTCAAAAGAAAAAGAAATATCATTTAAAACTAAATTATCTCCATATTTTTTTGTTAAATCTTCAATTATTAATCTCACTACAATCACCTATAATAAATATAACACATAACATTTTAAAAATATATAAAAAAGTAGCATTTGCTACTCTATTACTTTCATTATAAGAGGAAGTATCTGTTTTTTACGAGACATTATTCCTGGTAAAAATATTCCTTCATAAGCATCCCTTAAATTAAAAGCATTTTTTATTAAATTTTTACTATTTTCATTATAAATTACATAGCTACCCTTTTTCAAAATATCAGTTATAAATATTAATACTGCTTTATAATTTATTTCACTCATTTCATTTAATTCATTAATATAACTATCTATATCTTTTTCAATTTCATCAAAATCCATAGTGGTAATAACTGCAATACCATAATCTTTATCATTAACTGAATAATTTTTAAAGTCTTGATGTATTAACTCTTTTACACTTAATCCCTTAATTGAGGATGCCTCTTTTAACATTTGAATTCCATATTCATTTATATCTACCTTTGCAAGTTTTGCAAGTTCTTTCGAAGATTTTATATCATCTTCAGTTGTAGTTGGTGAGGAAAATAAAAGTGTATCTGAAATTAATGCTGATAATAAAAGACCTGCAATATCTCTTGGTATTTTAATTCTTTCTTTTATAAATTGTTCATATATAATCGTAGCGGTACATCCAAGAGGTTTACATAAAAATGTAATTGGTTCTTTAGTACCTATATCACCAAGATTATGATGATCCACAATCTCTAATATTTCTGCTTCCTCCAGTCCATCAATAGATTGAGAATATGTATTATGGTCTACCAAAATAACTTTTTTCTTTTCATATTCATTCATATGAGTTACTTTTATAACTCCTAAACATTCATTATTATCTTTAACAACTGGATAATTTGTATAACTTATTCTTTTTGTAAGTGATAAAAAATCAGTATAATAAGAATGAATATTAACAGTAGTAAGATTTCCTTCATTATTACATAAATTCTTAATATAACCAGTATTTGGAAGTAAAAAGCATATTGTTGCAGTGGAATGATTACAAGTTATTATCGTTACATTATTTTTTCTAGCTTTTTTTAATAATCTTTCTGGAAGTACTCTACCCCTTGTTAAAATAATTAATTTTACCTTTTTACTTATAGCATTTTCTATTATATGATATCTATCTCCGACTACTAAAATAGTATTTTCATCTAGTTCATTTTTTCTTGAAAACTCTTCATTTGAACAAGTTATATAAATTGTTTTACCTAAAACTTCATCAATTTGTCCACATAAAATAGTTCCATCTAAAAGTTCTAATATATTTTTAAGTGATGTATGAAGTGTAGTTTTATCTTCGAGTGCAAGATAATTTACAACATCCTTTAAATTTATATAACCAGTTAATATCTTCTTTTCATCTACAAGTGGTATAGCATTTAAATCTTTATCTTTCATAAATTTAATAGTATTACCTATACTTTCATATTCATTTATAAAGGCACCTTTTTCATATTTTAAATCTTTTATTTGTACTTTAACATCATTTAAATATGAAGGAACAGGTGTATTAAAATAATTTAAAACATATTTTGTTCCATTATTAACTTGGCCTATAACTTTAGGCGTTGCAGGTATTCCTTGCATATTTTTAAGGTATGCTAAAGCAATTGCACTACATACTGAATCTGTATCTGGATTTTTATGACCAAAAACATATATTTGTTTCATCTACTATCACCATATTAATGGTATCATATTTTTAATAAAATTTAAATAAAAAAAATGGATTATACACCATCTATTGCATTTGTATAAATCCACTTTTTAATTTTTTCATAACTACCTGTTTCATAAAAATTAATTAACTTGCTAAAATACTGTCCTATTTTATCTACTGGAATAGCAATAATGCCTTGTCCATTTTTAATCATTTCTTTATTTGCCACTAAATTTGCTACTCTTTTATTACCATCTTTAAACATTTGACTTCTTTGTATCCAGCAAAATAAGGTAATACATCTATCAATTGGACTATCAATTTTCATAATATCAGCAAGTTCTTTATCATAATCACATTCACTAGGAAGTTTTGGTCTCCAGTTTGTTCCTGTAATACCTACACCACAGTCTCTATATTCTCCAAGAGGACTTACACTTTGCCCTTTACAAATTTCAAAATGAACTTTTTTAATATAATCCATAGTAAGTGGCTCTTCGATACTTCCAAGAACCATTTCCCAGCAGTCTTTCAATCCTTTTAATTTTAACATATCATCTATAGAAATATTTCCAGTATTTACATTGTTATAAAATGCTACTGTATCGGCAAATGTGATAGCAATTCCCTCTAAATTAGCACTTTTATATAAATTATCAATTATTTTTCTTTTAGCAAAGAAAATATTGTCTTGAACACTCATATTATATTTACTTTCCATAATTACCTCGTTTTCTATATTAATGGTATCATATTTTTAATAAAATTTAAATAAAAAAATGGATTATACAAAATTCAAAATATATAAATTAATAGTTTTGTTAAACATTACCATACTAATAAAGATAATAATGTGATAAAATATGTTTGATTGGAGGAAGTATGTTTAAATTAGTTAGTAAATTCTCTCCTGCTGGAGATCAAAATGAAGCAATAGATAAATTAGTGGAGGGCTTAAATAATCATGAAAAAAATCAAGTTCTTTTGGGAGCCACTGGTACGGGAAAAACTTTTACAATTGCTAATGTTATAGAAAAAACTGGTAAGCCTACTTTAGTTTTATCACATAATAAAACACTTGCTGGACAACTTTATGCCGAACTTAAGGAAATGTTTCCAGAAAATCATGTAGAATACTTTGTATCATACTATGACTATTATCAACCCGAGGCTTATGTACCATCATCAGATACATATATTGAAAAAGATTCCTCAATAAATGATGAAATCGATGAACTTCGTCATAAAGCAACTTCTGCGCTTATTAATTATGATGATGTAATAGTTGTATCAAGTGTATCTTGTATATATAATATAGGTCAAAAAGAAGATTACGAAAAAAATATGTTTGTTATAAATATTGGTGATACATTTTCAAGAAATTTTATTATTAATAAACTAGTTGATATGACTTATGAAAGAAATGAACTTGATTTTCATCGTGGAACATTTAGAGTTCGTGGAAATAGTATTGATATAGTACCAATAAATGAAAAAAGTGAAGCAATAAGAATTGATTTGGATGATGATAAAGTTGAAAGTATTACTATATTTGACCCTCTTACAGGAAGTGTCCTTAAAAGAAAACAAACTGTTATAATATCTCCAGCATCACTTTTTGTAACAAGTAAAGAAACTTTAGAAAAAGCAGTAGCTAATATAAAAAAAGAGCTTGATGAAAGACTTAAAGAACTTCATGAAAATGGTAAACTTATTGAGGAACAAAGATTAAAAGAAAGAACTAATTATGATATGGAAATGCTTCTTGAAACTGGATTTTGTAATGGAATTGAAAACTATTCAAGACACCTATCTCTAAAAGAGGCCGGTGAAACGCCAACAACTCTTATGGACTTTTTCCCTAAAGACTACCTTTTGGTAATTGATGAAAGTCATGTAACCCTACCTCAAGTAAGAGCCATGTATAATGGAGATAGAATGCGTAAACAAACTTTAGTGGATTATGGATTTAGACTTCCCTCTGCCCTAGATAATAGACCTTTAAAGTTCGAAGAATTTAATGAAAAAATTAATGAAGTTATATATGTATCAGCAACTCCTGGAGATTATGAACTATCACTTACTGGTGGTAAATATATAGAGCAAATTATAAGACCTACAGGACTTCTTGACCCTACTATTGAGGTTAAGAAAACCGAAGGACAAATTGATGATATAGTTTCACAAATTAATTTATGTAAAGAAAAAAATGAAAGAGTGTTAATTACTACTCTAACTATTAAAATGAGTGAGGAACTAACAGATTACCTAAAAAATCTTAATATTAAAGTAGCTTATTTACATAATGAAATTAAAACTTTAGATAGACTTAAAATTATTCATGATTTAAGATGTGGTAAATATGACTGTATTGTTGGAATAAACCTTTTAAGGGAGGGATTAGATATTCCTGAAGTAAGTCTTATATGCATACTTGATGCTGATAAACAAGGATTTTTAAGAAGTACAAGAAGTTTAATTCAAACTATCGGAAGGGCTGCAAGAAATAAAAATGGTCATGTTATTATGTATGCTGATACTATTTCAGATGCTATGAATGAAGCAATTAAAGAAACCTCTCGAAGAAGAACCATCCAAGAAAAATATAATAAAGATCATGGAATTGTTCCTCAAACAATTATAAAAAGTATTAAAGATATACCTACTACTGATGAAGAAAATAAAGAAAGTAAGAAAATGAGTAAACAATCTAAGAAAGAAATGCTAATTAAAATTGAAAATGAAATGAAAGAGGCTGCAAAAGCATTAGACTTTGAAAAAGCTATGGAACTTCGAGATATTTTATTTGAACTAAAAGAAAAGAAATAAATTACAAACTAACTTATTTCTTTTTTGTTTTCTTTAGAATAAATACATCCACAGTAGTTTTGTCTATATAAATTATATTTTTTTGAATATTCAATTGATTTTTTATAACCATCTTCTTTTTTAAAATCCGAATATAAATACTTTATATCATATTTTTTCTCTAACATATTTCCTATTTCATTTAATACTCGAGAATTTTTAAAAGGACTTACTGATAAAGTAGTGCAAAAATAATCAAAGTTGTTTTCTTTAGCAAGAATTGCAGTCTTTTCTATTCTTAAAGTATAACATTTATGACATCTTTTTCCACCTTCGGGTATATTCTCTAAACCCTTAGCTATAATTTTAAATTTTTCATTTTCATAATCACAATCTAAAAAGGATATTTGATTTTTACTAGGAAATGACTTGATAAATCTTTTTTGTTCCTCTTTTCTTTTTTCATACTCTGAAAACGGTTCAATATTTGGATTGTAATATAAAACAGTTACTAAAAAGTAGTCTGACAATCTTGCAAGTACTTGTGATGAACAAGGTGCACAACAACTATGTAATAAAACCCTAGGAGTTCCTTTTATATTTTTTATTATATCTTTAAACACATTATCATAATTAACATTCATATTATTTCCCTTTCAAAAAGTATTTTATCACTATTTAACTTTTTTCACAATGAAAAAGCCTAAAGATTATCTTTAAGCTCTACTATAGTTTGTCCTAAATTCCAGTTATCTAAATAATATTTTTTTATTCGTTTATTTTCATTTAAAACTCTATGAACTTCTTTGGTTAAAATATTTGTGCTTTTACCATGAATTATAACAACTACTTCATTATGTAGTAAAATATTTTCGTTGATAAAATCATTTACAAGTACCTCCACCATACTTTCGATTTCTCCGTGTAAATCAAGATGGGGAGTTTTACTGGTAATAATCATTACATTCCAGCTTCAGTTGCTATAACTGGTGGAGTTTCTTTTGGAATAGTTCCTTCATCCGGATATTTTTGTAAGAAATATTTCATTATTTCATCATATTCCGGAATAGAGGTTCTTCCTCCTATTTTAACTACTGAAAGACCCGAAGCAATATTTGCAAATGTTACAGTCTTTTCAATATCATACCCTTTCAAAAGAGCATAAGCAAAACTTCCACAGAAAATATCTTTTGCACCAGTGGCATCTACTTCATTTACTTTAAGACCAGGCATAACTTTTATTTGATTGTCCATTAAATACATTGCCCCTTTATCTCCTAAAGTTACAATAATATTTCTATTTGGAAATTTATTTAATAGTGCTGAATAGCAATTTACTAAAGAATTTGGATTATTAAAATCTATTTTTACACCAGATACATATGAAGCAAAATCTTTACTTGCAATAATATATTTTGCATATTTACAAAGTTCAATTGTTTCAGAATTTGCAATTTTTGCATCTATAACTGTAATTTTATTAGCATATTTATTAAAGGCCGCTAAAGAAGCACCATAGTCAAATGAATCGACTAAAACAAGATCAGGATCCATTGGAAATTCAGTTTTCTTCATAAGTAATTTTTCTTTATTAATATTTAAAATAGTTCTCTTCTTTTCTTTTTCATTTAACAAAATATATGAAAGCGCTGTTCTTTTTTCATATGCTATTTCCATATACTCAGTATGGACACCTACTTTTTCAAGTTCTTTACGAATAGTGTTACCGAAAGTATCATCACCTACCATTGAACCTAAATAAGAATCAATTTTGTATTTTCCCAATAAATAAGCAGCGTTCGCAGAACTTCCTCCACCACACTCATAAACTTCATTAAAACTAGTTACAGAACCTTCCTCAGGAAACTTATCAACTTTTGTAGTTACATCAAATGTAGACTGTCCTACACATAATACTTTCATATAATCAACCTACCTTCTATATAATTATATAATAAAATCTAGATATTTTAAAGCAAAAATTGTATAATATTTATTAGGTGATAAAAATATGAGAGAAATTGAGGAAAACAAAACATATAGACATTTTAAAGGAAATGTTTACAAAGTACTATTCGTTGGTAATGATAGTGAAAAAACTGATGAAAATGGTAATCCCGTAAAAGTGGTAATCTACAAGTCAAACCACGATGGTAAAATATGGGTAAGACCTTATGATAACTTTGTATCAAAAGTTGATAAAGAAAAATACCCAAGTGCTGAACAAGAATATCGTTTTGAAATGGTAGATTAACTACCTTTTTTTATGATGTAAAGTTTTTTATTTTTATAAAAAGCATAAAATATTTCACTTAATAAAATATCTTCATTTTCTAAAGTATTTTTAATCCAAGACTCACTTTTCTTAATATTTTTTAAAGCATCTATATCAATACTTCCATCTATAATGATGGGCATTGGGTAATTACCTTTCATTTTAAGCGGTTTATATTTAAAGATTGAAAGTTGTCCATTAGGCTCTAAAAAAGCAAATTCAACATCAGATATATCTCTTATTTCTTTTTGTCTTAAAGATAAAAGTAAATCATCAAGTGTATACCTTTGTTTAATCATTTCATGATAATTTATTTTTCCTTGCGAAATTATAAGTGATGGTTTACCATCAAGAATAAGTCTTAAATGTCTACATTTAATTGAAATATATGCTAAAGCAATTTCAAGTACTACCAAAAGAGCAATAGGAATTATTGTTAAATACATGGGATCAGAATGATTTTCAATTGATATTGCAACAAGTTCCGCAATTAAGATAGACACTATTAAATCTATGACTCCGAGCTGTCCGACTTCCCTTTTCCCCATCAACCTATAAGATATTGTTATAAAAAAATAAAAGAATAATGTACGAATAACTACCTTAAATAAAACCATTTTATCACCACTATTATTATGTTTAAAGTAATATAATTTTAATCATGTCATACTATTTATTAGGTGATTATTATAAAAAAATTATTAGTTTATGGTAAATATATTGGTTTATTTATACTTATTGAGTTATTTATTTCATTTATTTTAGGTTTGTTTAATCTTATTGGGGTTTCTTCATATATAACAAGTTTAATTTCCTTTGTTATAAATATTTCATTATTTTTTACATTATCTTTTATAAAAGGAAAACACACTAATAAAAAAGGTATTATGTGTGGTCTTATAAATGGACTAATACTTATCTTAACACTTTTTATTATTACTCTTATCCTATTTATTAAACATTTAAGCCTTACCACACTACTTTACTACTTAATACTTTTATCATCCTCGGTTATTGGAGGTATTTTAGGTAAAAATACACAAACTAAAACCCGCACTTAAGCGAGTTTTTATTTTAAATTATTAGTAATTTCTTTGAAAAAATTTTCATTCCAAAGCTTTAAAATTTGTGTATTATTAATAAAGGGCAAAACATCCTTTTTAGCATCTTCATAATTAATTTCACTAAACTTTTTGTTTAATAAATCTTTTAAAACATCAATGTTAAAATCATCATTTTTTTCTAGTACATTAGAATCAATTAATTTATTTTTTATAAGTTCAATATTTATTTTTGCATTGCTAATTAATAAGTAAATATAATCATATAAATCTCTTCCTTTAGTTCTAAAACTCCAGTTTCTACATAAGATTGCGTGAACCTTACCCGCAAGTAAAGAGGGCTCATCATAAAGGTTTATTTGATGTGGGGATGGAAGTACTTTATATTTAATTTCATAAGTTGCTCCAATTGGTGGATTGATATCAACTTCAAATTTAACTTTTATATTTTTTAATAAATTATTATAAGTAGTACTTTCTTCCCTAGGAAAAAATCTTAAAATATGCTCTAATGTATCTCCCTTTAAAAATGCAGAGGTAATATTAGAATCGGATTTTTTTTGCTTTGCACTTATTTCCATATTGATTCCATAAGAATTCAGTTCATTTTCTATATATGAAAAGTATTTACTTAAATCAAAATTTTTATCTGGACTTATTAAAGCAAAATCCAAATCTTCGGAAAATCTATCTATATTATAAAATATTCTTAATGCTGTTCCTCCATAAAATGCTACTTTATCAAAAAAATCACTTCGAGAAAGTCCACACAATACTACTTCTTGAATAATTTCTTTTAAAGCATTTATTTCATCATTAATATTTTTGGTTTCATAACCAGCAAGCATTTGAATAATTATATCATTCATTTTTATTCCTCCTTAAAAATTTTGCTAATAATGACACATTTGTTGAATGGTATAATTCACTTAATTTTTCAATTTTTGCAAAATCTAAATTGTAAAATTCTTCTTCATCAATTCTTAAGTCATCAAACAACATAATTTGCATATTTTTTAAATTATTTAAGGGTTTTAAAGAATATAATTTATCACATAATGCTTTTTCAGCAGTGGCCATAATAAAAGAATAATTCCCCTCTTGTTTCAAAATTATTTCATAGGGAAATGCTCTTGATGGAACATCTTCATAACTAAATGTACCAAAATGATTATTATATATTTTTCTTTTCTTTTTATTAAATGTTGCACAAGTAACTGCATTAACCCTTTCTGGTATTAAGCCATAATACGACAGTGCATATTCAAAAGATATATAAGATGGCCCGTATATACTACTTGCAAGTAAATATGCTGAAGTATCACCATTTGTTTCATATAAACCATTCACAATTCTGTAGAGTTTTTTATCTTTAACTTCCCTACATATTTTATTATTTATATTTGCGTAATCTTTTAAAGAATTCTTTAACATATTATTTGTAATTAGCATATTTTCACCTCTAAATACCATTTTATAGTATTTTATAAGGAAAATCAAGCATAAAAAAACACCTAGTCAAAACTAGGTATTTTTATTATTTTATTTGATTCATTACTTCTTCAGCAAAGTTGTCATTTCTTTTTTCAAGACCTTCGCCTACTTCATAACGTACCATAGAAACGATTTCTCCACCATTATTTTTAACATAATCTTTTACAGATATGTCACCATTTTTGATGAAAGGTTGTTCAGCAAGACAAATTTCTTTGTAATATTTTTTAATTCTTCCTTCAACCATTTTTTCAGCTATTTCAGCAGGTTTTCCTTCATTAATAGCAATGTTTCTTTGTACTTCTCTTTCTGCATCTAATACATCAGCAGGTACTTCTTGTGTAAATACATAAAGTGGTTTCATAGCAGCAGCTTGCATTGCAACTTCTTTTGCAACTTCTTCGCTTGCTCCTTTAACTACAGTAAGAACTGAAATTCTACCACCCATATGAATGTATGCACCAAAATGTTCATCATCAGTTTTAGTAATTTTTTCAAATCTTCTTAAAGAAAGTTTTTCTCCGATTTTAGCTGTTTTAGCAACAATTAAATCATTTAATGTTTCACCAGCATATGGTAAATTCTTAGCTTCCTCTAAAGTATTTGCATTACCTTCAAGAATAGTTTTTCCTAAAGCATCAACAAATTCTCTAAATTCAGTATTATTACTTACGAAGTCAGTTTCACTATTTACTTCAATAATAACAGCATTGTTACCATCAACATAAATATTTGATAATCCTTCAGCAGCAATTCTGCCTTCTTTTTTAGCAGATTTACTAATTCCTTTTTCTCTTAAGTAATTTATTGCTTTATCTTTATCACCGTCACATTCAGATAGAGCTTTTTTGCAATCCATCATTCCTGCACCAGTAATTTCTCTTAATTCTTTTACTAAACTAGCAGTAATTTCCATTATATCCTCCTTAGTTTAAAGCATTTATTAATTCTTCTTTTTTCATTGAAGAATAACCTTTAACACCTTTTTCTTTAGCAATTGCTTTTAGTTCTGCAAGTGTTTTAGAACTTAAATCATCACTATTTTCTTCTTCGTCTTCAACGATATCATTAATTAAGTAAACATCACTTTCTTTACCTTCTTTAACTTTTTCATCGATAACTTCACCAGCAATTAATTCTTCCATTGATGCATTTTTCTTATTTTTATCTTCCTCAGTTACATAATCAACTATTTCTAAGTTATTAGCTTCACAAATAGCGTTTGTAAGTACTCCAAGTAAAACTTTAATACTTCTTACAGCATCATCATTTCCTGGAATAACATAGTCAACTAAATCTGGATCTCCATTAGTATCAACTACACCAAATACTGGAATATGAAGTTTTCTAGCTTCTTTAATTGCATTGTATTCTTTTCTTGGATCTACAATGATTAATGCCTGTGGAAGTTTAGTCATTTCTCTAATACCACAAAGAAGTGTATTTAATTTGTCATATTCTTTCTTAATTTTAATAACTTCTTTTTTAGGTAGTGCTTCAAATGTTCCATCACTTTCCATTTTTTCAATGTCCTCAAGTCTTTTAACTCTTTTTCTAATAGTTCTGAAGTTAGTTAAAGTTCCTCCAAGCCATCTTTCAGTTACATAGTAAGAATTACTTCTAAGTGCTTCTTCTACTGCAACTTCTCCTGATTGTTTTTTAGTTCCTACAAATAAGAACTTTCCACCATTACTAGCAATAGTCTTAATTTCACTATAAGCTTCTTCTAGTAATTTTTGTGTTTTTTCAAGATCAATAATATAAATATCATCTCTTGAATTATAAATGTACTCTTTCATTTTAGGATTCCATCTTTTAGTTTGATGTCCAAAATGAACTCCTGCTTCTAATAAATAACTCATAGAAACAACGGCCATAAAATATCCCTCCTTCGTTATTACACCTTAATGCTTCTTCCTAACATTTCACCCTCTTCGAGCACTCGAAACATTAGTCCACATTAATGTTTATTTGCTTTTAAAGCCAAGATTATATTATCAAAAAAAGCACTATAAATCAAGTGCTTTTAGCCGGAATATTTTCGTTTGTACCAATTTTTTTCCAATTCCATACTACCATTTACAAATTATAATTAATTTAATATTTTTGAAATTATTACAATTTTTTTATTATCAAAGTCAACTTCAGTTAAAGCACCATAAGGTATAATACATCTAGGATAAGAATGTCCAAAATTAACATTATATAAAATTGGGGTGTCTAAATCTTTAAAAATATTTTTATATACTTCTTTATATTCTGTATAATAAGCTTCACAGATTGGCTTACCAACTAAAATTCCCTGAACACTAGATAATATTTTTCTGCTCTTTAATTCATTTAAAAATTTTTCAAGTTTTTCAGGTAACATTTTTTCTTCAGAAGTTTCTAAAAATAGTATTTTATCATTAAATTCTTCAGATGTTGGAATTAGATTATACTTTATTGCTATTTTATTTTCATCACCATAACGCTCTCCAGTTAGTAAATCATAAATTGAATCAATACATCCGCCAAATAGTTTACCTTTTTTTACACCGTGGCCATTTAATAATTCATAACCGTGAGTTTCTTTCATTGAAATTCTTGGTATACCAATAGACTTTTCACTATAATCTTTTCTGTCCAAATACCATATAGGGCTTGATTTAATTTCAATATTTTTGGGATTTTCAAAGAATAAACTAAAATATTCTTTAGTATATGGTAACATTTCCGTATCTAATTCACATAAATCAGTCAAGAAGGCTGGTCCATAAAAAGTTTGTAATCCAAGTCTACTAAACATTAAATGATTAATTGTTGTATCAGAAAAACCTGTAAATATTTTGGGGTTATTTTTAACTGCATTTATAAATTCAAAATCTTCCATCAAATAAGGAATAGTTCTATAAGTATCATCTCCTCCAATTGCGGTAATAATCATTTTTATGTTATCATCCATAAATGCTTGTTTTAAATCTTCTGCTCTTTTTTCTGGATTATTTTTTAAGTATTCAATTCCTTTTAGAGCATTTGGCATTATAACAGGAACAAGACCAAATTCCTTTAGTCTTTTTATTCCAATTTCTAATTCGTGTTTAATAAAATTTTCTCCTAATATGCCACTTGATAAACTTACTATGGCTACTTTATCACAAATTTTAAGATGATATGGTTTCATAAATTTTCATTCACTTTCAATAATAATCTTTTTTTCATCAAGGTTAACTACAGCATTCAGTCCATATGGAATAATACACATTGGTGCGGTATGACCAAAATTAACATTGTATAAAATCGGTAGGGTTAAATTTTGTTCTTTTATTAATTTAAGAATTACTTTCTTATATTCTTCATAATATACTTCACCTTTTGGCTTTCCAATAATAATGCCATTGAGCTTACTTATGATTCCCAAAGCTATTAAATGCCTAAAAAAATATAGCATATCATTTGGAGATGGTTTAACTTCGCTTGTTTCAATAAATAATATTTTATTTTCCCATTCATTGACATCTGGCCAGATGATTGTTCCAATAATCATATTCATTACATCTAAACATCCTCCAAGTAATTTTCCTTGAAATACACCACTTCCATTTAGTACTTCATACCCGTGAGATTCTTTTACCATTTTTCTAAAATCATTGTCTTTAGTTTGATCAGTCCAATCTATCCTGTCATTAGTCCATTCTTGACTAGACTCTATTATTAAATTATCATTGCTAAACAAGACACTTTCTAAATATTTTTGTGTGTATTTATGCATACTTCCATTTTCTGCAATTTCAGATAGTAATGATGGACCATAATACGATGTTATTCCATTTTTATACATTAACATATGTGTTACTGTAGTATCTGAATAACCTATAAAAATTTTGGGATTATTTTTTATAATTTCATTATCTACATAAGGTATTATTCTTATGCTATCATCTCCACCAATCATTGTAAATATAGCTTTTATTTTCTTATCTTTAAAAGCATTCATTAAATCTTCTGCTCTCGCTTCAGGATGCTCATATAAATATTGTATTCCTTTTAAAGCATTTGGCATAGTAACAACATTTAATCCAAATATTTTTTCTAATCTTTCTTTTCCTATTAAGTAACGATGATAAAATTCTTTTTCACCACCCATACCGCTAGATAAACTTACTATCGCAACAGTATCACCCTTTTTTAATTTTTTTGGTACAACCATTTTAATCCTCCTATTTGTATTTTTTTATTTTTTTCATAATAATATTTATTTTTTCGTCTATTGTTTTATTACCATTAAGATATAGTATTTCACAATTGAATTTTTTCGCCCAATTTTCCGTTTCTTTCTTACAACCTAATTTATCATTTGAATAATTGTAATTCATTGCCCATTCCAAGTAACTATTAAATTGTTCATACATATCGCCACCTTTTTTGAACCTATCACCATACATTTCATATTCCCTATCTATGATTCTTTTTCTTCTTAACTCATCGCTTGTTTCAATAATTATTAATAAATCAAACTTATCTATCAAAGGTTCAGACCAGGGATAAAACATTCCACTAGCAATTGTTGATTTGTTATTAATTAACTCATTTTTCAGTATTTCGCAGGCCTGTTCATCACTTACTGTAATAGTGTAAGGCTGCACATTATCTTTCCAAACCCACAATATATCATCAGTATCAATAAAATGGCAATTTAAAATTTTTGATAAAGTTTTGCCTAAAAAAGTTTTTCCACTACCACTCGCTCCAGTTATCTGTATATTCATATTTTTCTTTTGTAAACCCTTCCTAAATATTCTAAACCCATTCCTGAAGTTACACATTTTTCTTTTGAGTCACTTAAGATTTTACCAATCCAATCTGTAACTCCTCCATCAACTAAAACTAGCTTTTGACCATTTTTAAATACTACCTCTATATCATAACAAATGCTATCATAATACGTTAATCCAGATTTTCTATTTAACTGCAAGTTAAATTCTATATCATTATATTTTTCGGTTAAAGGAGTTATTACATTTTTTTTGAATATATCAAATATTTTTTGTATAGTTAACAAATAATCTCTCGTTACCTCAAGATTTTCTATATTATCGTTAAATGATATAGCATATGGTAATTCTATTTGATATTGAGTAAAAATATCATAATCCGGATTAACTGTATTCTTTAATACGGATTGTAACTCTACATTATGTAATTTGTATATTTCTCCAATTAATGGCAAATAACATAAATTTACATTAATTGCTTTAATATCTAAATTATCTTTTAAATTATTTATAGCATTAAGCCAATTATAAATCTGCAATTTTAAAGTTGAAAACATATTAATGTTCTCATTTCTAAAACTCGAAACTAATGAACACGCTCTAAAATGTTGACTCCAATGTGATTTTTTTCCACTACTATAATTTTGCATTCTAAGTAATCGTGTTGAAGAAGCTAAATTAATATTATTTTCTTTGCTAGTTTTAATTCTATATGCGCACTCTAAGGCCATTGCTAATGATGAATCACTTATTACTTCAGAATTTCTTATACAACTCAAAACGTTATTTTGGTTTGTAAAAGTTAACGAAGAATTTAAACCAAATGGATTAATAGGTGATAACTCAATGCACTCAAAATCCTTATCAACTGAATCGAAAAATATATTACTTATCTCATTATATATTCGTGGATCAATTTTTGATGGTTGATATATATTACTTTTTTTTTGATAATTATTTATTAAATTTGAACAAGAAACTTTTTTTGATCTTTCAGAAAATATATTTAACATAGTACTATTAAAAATTTTTGCACTACTATCTGTTAAATTGTTATAATCTTCTTCTATTAAATCTATTTTTTGAATATTCATATCATTCTCCACTTGTTAAAAATATTTCTTGTTCTTCTTCATACACATTTTTGCGCAATAAAATAACTGAATAATTTGTTAATGACAAGTTATCATTAAATATAGATATTGTATTACGCCATCTATTTTTTATTGTTTTAATTTCATCACAATTATAACATTTTAAATGTTCTTTTGAATCAATCATTTTTTCAACATACTTTTCAATTTGTTCTTGTGTACAGTAAATAAACGAATAGTTTTTTTTGTAATATAGTTCTAAATTTTTATTAGAAAAATCCATCCAGTCTTTTTCGTAGTAACAAATTATATTAAATCCTAATTCACGATTAACTTTATTTATAATATCTTGATTTGGAACACTTTTATACCACAATGGTACAATAGATATAAATCCATTTGGTTTTAAGACTCTTATTAATTCATTTAAAGCTTTGCTTTTATTATTTATAAATGAAATAGCATTACCACATATAATTAAATCAAATGTATTATCTTTAAATATAGATAAATCTTCAGCATTACCATATTCAAATTTTATCTTACTATTATCCAATCCATTTAATTTAATTTTCTCAATAGCATTTGATATAGAATTTTTATTGATATCTATTCCTATTACATTACACTTAGTTATTTTATTTATTTCTATCGAAGAAAAACCATTTGTACATCCTATTTCTAATACATTGGAATCTTCATTTATAAAACTGTTAATTGCAATCTCCCTAATTGTTTTTTTACCACCTGATGGCCTATTTTCTTCTTTTATTAATGAAATAAAATTAGTATAACTTAATTTTTTTATTTCTTCTTTCGTATATTTTTTCATAATTTCAGCTCCATTCTTAACACATTATATTACTTTACATATAAACATCTATACATGTTAAAGTATATCTTTTTCTCCATTAAATCTTAAACAAATTTGCATATTTCTAATATCACTAGCCTTTAACACCCACATCAAAAATCTTTCTGTTCCCATTCCAAATCCTGATGTATTAAGTGGTTTTAGTTTTTTCATATTTATATACCATTCATATTCCCCTTTATTTACTTCGTGAATTTTTAATGATTCCAACAATTCTTTATATGTTGAATGTCTTTCACCACAGCCAACTGTTTCACCTATTCCCATTAATAAATCGGCATTTTTTGCAGTACCTTTTATGTGTGAATCAAACTTTTGATAAAATGGAACTGTAAGAATATCATAATTTGTTATCCATACCAATCCGTGATGTAACTTTATTATTTCTTTTTCTCCAAGGCTTGTAATATTTCTCCAACCATTATTATATTGAATATATTTTTCAATACAATCTGAATGAATGGATTTAAGTTCTTGTTCGGCTTCATCAAATGTTATTCTTGGAAATTTACTTTTTCTATGGGCTATCTCTTTAATGTGTGAAATATCTCCTATTGCATTTTCTAATTCTGTTCCTAATTTTTTTATAATTATTTTTGATAGATATTTGATATATTCTTCAACTAATTTTATTACATCGTCTAAGTTTCCAATTATTTCTGCTTCACTATGATAGAATTGGCATAAATGTCTTTCATCTGCCTTTTCGCCTCTAAATGATGGCATAATATAATATACCCCTTTTTTAGTTAATCTACATCCATATTCTAATAAAAATTGCATTGAATCAGCCAAGTATGTATCAACTCCTTGAATATTAACTTTAACAGGACTTGAATCACTGCCTTTACCCATTGGACTTGATATCGCACCAGTTGTTATGGGTAAATGCATTGTTATTATATCTTTTTTCTCATAAAATTTTATCGTTTCTACTGTTATTAAATTTTCTAATTTAATTAATAATTTAAACCAAGGTTCATCCATCACTTTAATGTAATGATTTTCAGGTTCTTTCCAGGTATCTGGCTCTTTTATCATTATTAATCCATCCTTTCTATTTTTTTATAATTAATCGCTGTATTATTTAGTATTTACTTATGTGATAACACAAAACTTTTATAATACTTTTTTCAAAGTTTAATATTTCTTAGATATGCCATTTTATTCATATTATCCCCCTCTTACTAAAAAAATTGTATCATTTTTTTTCAAAAATGTCAAAATTATGTCTATGTTCGCCCAAAGTGCAGAAAATGAATTAATAGAAAATCTCATAAAACTGCAGGTACAGGTGATGACTTTATTTGTGTTATTGCAGCAATAGATAATGATGATAACATTATATTAGAAGTTTCAGATGATGGAAATGCAAGCATAAAGCAGATATTAGATATTTTAGATAATAGAATAGAACCCAATTCTATATTAGTTGTTGATAGCAAATCATCATATGTAAAATTTGCAAATAGAAATAAATTAAAATTAGTACAAATACCAATTGGAAAACATCAAAAAGATGGTTATCACATAAATGATGTTAATGAACTAATGACAGAAATATCAATATACATTACTAATAAAAGGGGTATATCATCAAAGCATTTGCAACAACACTTAAATTTTATTAAATACAGAAAAATAGTTAAGTATACAATTGACTACTTAAAAATAAATGAAAAGATGTATAGAGAATCTATTATAGTTCCAACAACGATAAAAAGTAATGATGTATATTCAAAAGTTCTTCCATTTGATTTAAAAAAATCTGAAAAGTGGTACAGATTTTATGGTAATGATTAAATTAGCAGCAACACTTTGGCGAACATAGACAAAAAATGTAAATCTTTTTATTTTGATTTACACTTTATTTAATCTCAAAAGATATTTTATCATCAGTATAATTTAAATATACTTTTAAGTTGGTTTCTTTAATTGTATCACTTGGTTTATGAAAAGATTGAAGTACATAATATGTTGAAACATCGTGGTATTTTATTTTTATACTAGTTTCAATTTCAGTACTACATTTTTCTTTTCTAGCACATTTAATTTCAGACACATTTAAAACAGTTATTTCTTTATCCTCAATAGTAATAACATCACCTTTTTTATAATTAAATGTCTTATCACTTATATTATCTCTATTACCCAATATAGCACAAGCAAGTAAAACACCCATTAAAATAACAATAATAACTAATAATATTCCACTTTTATTCTTTTCCATAGTTTAATTATAACTTAATCTACGTCTTTTTTAAATAGTTTTTGAAAAAAATTTTTAATTTTACTTTTTCTTTTACCTTTCTTAATATAAATATCTTCATTACCTATTTCTTTATTGTCTAAATAAATACTAGCATAACCTACTATATCATCATTATCATAATTGCTATCTTTTTTTATAAAATATTTAATCTTTATAAGTTTTTTTTCACTATTTGTAACAAGTAAATTAAAATTATTCTTTATATATAAAGTATCTTCAATAAATAAATTTTTAGTATCTAAAGAAAATTTATTTTTATTTAAAATTCTTTCATTTTGATAATTTTTCTTAACATATTCATAAGATACTTTATGAGTTTCCCAATCATTTGGATCATTTAAAGTAACAACAACTATATTTGTATCATTTATTAGTCCAGTTGTTACAAGAGTTCTTTTGGCTTTTTTAGTATAACCAGTTTTACCTCCGGTTACATAATCATATTTTAAAAGTTTATTTTTATTTTGCCAAGAATAGCTTTTTCTATCAGTTTTAGCACTATAATTTTTAGTACCAAATATTTTTCTAAACTTATCATTTTGCATAGCATAAGATGTTAGAATTGCCATATCATATGCTGTTGAAGTATTGCCAAAACCATCCTTATTTTCAAGTCCGTGAGAGTTATAAAATAAAGTATCTTTCATTCCAATTTTCTTTGCGTATTCATTCATTTTTTCTGTAAATTTTTCCATTGAACCAGAAATGGTAATAGCAATCATAGTCGCTGCATCGTTACCACTTCGAAGCATCATACCATAAAGCAAATCTTTCATTGATATTTTTTCGCCAATTTCAAGATAAATACTACTTCCCACGGCTGAAAGGATGTCCTTTGTTACAGTAACATTACTATCTAAATTACTGTTTTCTATAGCCACTATAGCGGTCATTATTTTTGAAGTCGAAGCCACTAAATGCTTTTCATTCATATTTATTTCTTTTAAAACTCTATTATTATCCATATCATAAACAATATAAGAGGCATTAACAGTTTTACACAAAATAAAAAAACTAAATATAACTAGTAATATTTTTTTCATACTACATTATATGTTAGTATATAATTTTTATAATAAATTTCTGTTATTCTTTTCTTATCCAATATGATATGGGTTTAATGAAGTACCTGTTCCTCCAACTATTTTTAGCAAACTAGAATCCAAGTAAAATGTAGGCCTTACAGCAAGATTATCTCTAACAGTAGAATCATTATATAAATGTATGGAACCATTCGAATAAATTCTGGAAGCATCATCGCCATCTGAACAATATGGTGTAATTAGCCATTCTTGAGAATTAACAAATTTTGCTGTTTTAAATATCCAATCATTATTTTTGCAATTACTATATGAGTCCGAACTCCAGGAAAGAAGTGATATATTTCTACAATTAGTTTTATTTGTTGTAGTTCCTCCAACTGTTGCATACCCATAATCACTTGCGTACATTAACCCAATTTTTGCATATACACTTGCTTCATTAAGTTTATATCTTGCACTAGAATTTCTTTCTTCAGAATAAATTCCTACTGTTGATAAACTGGACCAAGAGTTAGTAGAGGCACCACCTAAATGCCATTTTGCTGTTATTATGGCATTTGACAATTTACTGTTTACATTTGATGTAGCAATAACAGTTGTTAAATATGTTCCATTTAATTCTGTTTTAAGAGTAGCTCTAGACCAGTCATTATAATTATAATATGAATTAGTTGAGCTCCAAATCTTTCCACTAGTACCACCATAGTTATTTGTATCAAGTATTTTTAACAATTTTTTTGTACCTGCACTAGTTGTTCCATCATTTGATGTGTCTTCATCAAATAAACCTATTATTCTAAATAATAATGATGATGATGAACAAGCACCACTTGTTTTATTATCTAAACATATATAATTATTTGGATCTGCTCCTTCATATCTTAAACCATTTTCATTATAAACATCTGGTGTTTTTGTAGAAAGAAGTGTTGTAATTGGTGTACCTAAAGATATTGTAAAATCTTTTTTAGCTATATTACCTGCACTATCTTTCACCCATAAATAATATGTTCCTTCGGTTGTTATCGTTGTACTTAAGTTGTAAGATGTTCCACTTATTGTAGTCCAACTTGTAGGTTCAGTGCTGTTACTTGTACTTATTCCATAACCAGATAGTTCTATATTATCTGTAAGTGTTGCTGTTACCGTTGTATCATTAACTGATAAATTAGATATAACTGGTTTTTCTGTATCAATTATTTTATCAAAATATAGTGAGCATCTATCACTTCCTAAAAAACTAAATCCTATTTGTCCTGTAGAATTATTATAACTTACTACTTTACCTCCATTTTCACAAATTGTTTTTTCTTCATTTAAAACATAATTACCTTTAGGTATTGCATCTGAACTTATATATTCTCCAGACTCACCTTTTACCATTATTGCTAAATTATTTTTCTTCGGTATGTTTTTATTTTTAGATTTATTATATATTTGATTTACTGAAAATATACCTCCGATTAAAACTACTATTGATGATAAAAATATAACTACCTTTTTATTTTTCATAACCTACTCCAATTCCGCTTAAATACTGGGGGTTATTTTCCTAGATTATAAACATTTGCGAAAATTGTATACCGATTTTATGGGAAAAGGACTAGAAATTCACTCAAAAAAATGCTAGAATTAGGATAGAAATAGCATAAATACTAGGGTACATTTTCCTAAATGTTTATACTTTATGAAACTTAATACCTTATAAACACTGGGATTGTGAGGATTGTAATTACTTTTTTTAATTGTTAATTTTATTTAAACTTTAAGCAAAAATTTTATATCTTTAATTTACATTTTAAATTATACGTGTTAATATCTTATTATAAGGAAGTGATACATTGAAAAAATTTTTACAAAAATTAAAATTATTTGGAAAAGATATGTTAATAATAATTGGATATTTTTTAATAATGGTTGTAGTAACCTATTTATTTACTATAAAATCTGATGATCTAACTCCATTAATGCAAACCATTATTTACTCTATATTATCAATATACTTATTTATAATATTTAGAAAAGAACTAAAATCAGCACTTAAAGATTTCAAAAAAAATCATTTTGGTTATTTATTAAGGGGATTTGAAATATACTTTTTATCTTATTTAGCAATGATTTTTGTTCAAATGATTTTATATAAATTAATAGGATCACTTCCCACTAACGAAGAATTAAATCGTGAAGCAATAAGAAATAATATTTTTCACTCCGTATTACAAATGTGTATATTTGCTCCTTTCCAAGAGGAATTATTATTTAGACAAAACTTTAGAAATTTATTTAAAAATAAAATCGTATTTAGTATTGTTACTGGCGTAATATTTGGATCAATGCATTTAATCGCGGCAAAAAGTTTAATTGAACTTCCATATATTTTAACCTACTCTATTATGGGAATAGCTCTTGGATATATGTATTATGATTCAGATAATATTTATACCTCAATGTGTTTACACTCATTTAATAACACTTTTACTCTTATTGTAACAGTTATCGAGGCCTTTAAATGAAAAGAATAATTTGCATAATAATTCTTTGCTTCTTTCTATTTTTTATATATGGAAAATATATAGATATAAAGGGTTTAGAGATTAAAAAATATGAAATAACAAGTAATAAAATAACCGAAGGATTTGATGGGATTAAAATAGTCCAATTCTCTGATATACTTTATAATGAAAAAAGTGATATAAAAGAAATTAAAAATTTAGTTAAAAGTATTAATAATGAAAATGCTAACATTGTAGTATTTACTGGTGATTTAGTTTTAGATAATACTGACATAACAAGTGTAATTAATGAACTAAAAAACATTAAATCTGATTATAAATATGCCATTTTAGGTGATAAAGATAATGTCAATATAAAAAGTAGTTTAGAAAGTATTGGATTTAAAGTGCTTGATAAAAATTATGATTATATATTTAATAAGGATATTAATCCAATAAAAATAATGGATTTAAATAATTTTGATGAAAGTATTCTTAATAATGAAGAAGAAATTACTCCATCATTTACAATTGGCCTGTTGCACAAACCTGATGAATTTGAAAAACTTAAAAATTATGACATTGATGTTATACTTGCCGGCCACTCTTTAGGAGGACAAATAAGATTGCCTTTCTGGGGAGCAACCTTAAAAAAAGATGGTGCTAACATCTATACAAATGATTATTATAATGAAAATAATACCAAGCTTTATGTTTCTTATGGATTAGGTACTAATCCTCCACATATAAGAACATTTAACAAACCCTCAATTAATGTATATAGATTAAAGAAAATATAAAAAAACATAGTAGTTATAAAAATTCTACTATGTTTATATTTTTCTTTAATTTTTCAATTAAATCTTCTTTTTCATATTTTGAGAATATTGCTACAAAATTACTATTATCCATTAAGAACATTTCATAAAACTTTAAGAATATATCTTGATAATTAGTAACTCCTAAATCTTTTAAATAAGAGATATTTTCAGTTACTAATTTTTTTTGTTCTTTTAAAAGTTCAATAAACTTTTCTGGAGTATTTTCCATCATATATGCTATATCGTCTTTACTAAAACCTATTTTTTCTAAATATTTCATAGACTTAATTCTCCATTACTAGTAAGTTTAAGTTCATTATCAATTGCATTATAAATACTTACTTTTTCTTCATCTGTTAAATTTTTGTTATATGTTAATGTATAATATAGTATTTCTCTTTCTTCAGTAATTCCACTTGTAAGAAGTTTAATTAAATTATCAGATTTTGTTCCATCAATTTCATCACTATATCCTAGTGTTATTAAAACATTTTTCAAATGTGCTGTTAAATCTTCGAATCTTGCAAGCATTTCATCATCAAGTCTAATAGTTTGTTCTTTAGAAAGTGCCATTACATATGGATTAACTTCCTCAGGTTCTGAAGGCGTGCTTACTGGAGTTACTTCTTGAACTGGAGCTTCAACAACAGGTTCAACTACTGCTTCGACTTGAGTTTCTACTGGTTCTATGTCTTTAACAGGTTTTTCCACAACTGGTTCCACAACTGGAGCATTCATTGCTTTTTCAACTTCACTACTTAAATCATCTAATGAAGTATTTGTTTGAGAAACTGTTTCTTCTTTTACAACATTTTCTTCATTGCTATTAGTAGTTTCAACCTTTACATTATCATCTTTCTCTTTAGTTAAATAATCTACACCATATCTTCTATCAAATTCTTTTTTATTAAATAGTATCTTACTATATTTACCTTTTTCATCCTTTAAAGATTCATTTAAAGACATCACATAACCTAATCTTTGAAAAAGTTCTGTTGAGGTAATTCTTGTGGGATCACTTATAAGCATATCTAATAATTCCAATTTTTCAGCTTGTTCAACTTGACTTTTTATGAAATCTAAAGGTAATGAAAATACTTTTACTTGCGAAGGTTTAGTGATTACAATTCCTTTTGAAGTTAAATAACCCATTTTTTCTTTTAGTTCCTCTAAAGTAACTAAATCGTCAGAAAAAGAAGCATAAAATTTTGGTATATTAGGATATACTTCTTTAGGTAAATTTAAAGCACTAATTTTATTTACTATATCGTACATAGCTTATTCCTTTCTAATAAGCAATTAATGGAACATTTTTGGCATCTAATCCGCTTTGTTTTAAAACATCAATTGCATTATTTAATCCATTTAAATCATATTTAGTTAAAACGCTTGGATTTAAATATATATCTTGAGGCATTTTACCAATACTTGTTAATTTTTCTATTTTTTCTTTCATTTGTTTATCATACATTAATTCAACATTATCTGCAAAAATATCAAGTGAAATATTTAATGATTTAATATATTCAGCATTTGCTTTAATTGTTTCTTCATCGTAATTATTCATTATTTTTTCAAAATCATTACTTGTAAAATCTAAATAATCAAATCCTAAACTTGTTAAAAGACTAATTACATCTTCTTTTGAAACAGTTTTATCATCATCTTTTACAGGTTCAACTATTGCTTCAATTTGTTCTTCTTTAACTTCCTTATTTTCAGGAATATTTATATTAAAGTCAAAGTTAAAACTTGGTTCTTCTTCATGAAGTGGTGCCTCAACTACTGGAGATTCTTTAGTAACTTCTTCAACTTTTATTTCTTCTTTTGCCTCTTTGAAAACATCACTTATACTTTTACTTTTTATTCCTTTTAAACTTTTTTCATATTCATAAAGCCCATCTTCAGGAAACATCAATAATTTAGCGGCTTCTCTTTGTTCTTCTTCACTAAAATTAAACTTTTCAAGAAGTGATGTAATTTCATCTCTTGTTATATTTATATTTCCTTCAAGAGCCAAATCAAAATATCTATTTAATCTTTCTTGATTAGCAAGAGCTTCATCCTTACGAAGTCCTAATTCCTCTATTTTAGTGGTTGCACTATTCATTTCATCTTCTACAGTAACAAGTTCTTTTTCAGCTTTTTCTTTTTCCATAGAAAATTCTTCTAAAGTTTTAGGAAGTTTTACTTCTAACTCTTTTTTTATTTCTTCAGGGTCAAAAGAAATATTTAATTCTTTCAAAACATTTATAAAGTCATCTTTTCTTATAGTTTCTAAAGCACTTTTAAAACTCTCGCCCTCTTTAGCAAGAATATGTCCTTCAGATTCTAGTTTTTCAATTTGACTTGTTAGTTCAGTAGTTCTTTTACTAGTCCTCTCTTTAGTCTTAATTGCTTGGTCTCTTTCTTTGTCCATAGACACTAGTACTACACTATCTTCTCCTCTTAAATTATATAATTTATCAAGAAGCATTCTCATTTCAGAATTTAATCTCATTGTCTTCACACCCTTTACTATATATGAATTATAACACAAAAAAAAGGTATATGTAAACTACCTTTTAATTATTTTTTTACTTTTTATAGCAAGAATAACTATTACTCCTAAACTTAATGCCATAATGCCAAAGTATAAACCTACGCTATCTAATGTATTAGGATTTACTACATTATTACTTGCAATTATATAATTACTAAAATGGTTTGTATTAAATGATAAATACTTAATTCCCACTACTGTAACAGTTTCAACAGCATATTTTTCAAAAGTTCCATCATCTTTAATATATAAAACTACTAAATCCTTAGTTTCTCCATCATAAGGAATTAAAATATTTGTTACATCATTATAAATGCTAATAATTTTATCTAAAATACTTGAATATAATTTTAATGAATAACTATCAATTTTTTATAACCATTTTTTTCAAGTAGTTTTAATCTCATCTTCCTCACCAGGTTTTACTTGTCTTAAAAGTAAAGCACATAAGTAAGATAAATTTTTTAAATTAACACTTATTGAACTTTAACTATTTTCTTCGATATTTATTAAATATTTATTTGATTCATAAAGCAAATCTGATTATTTATTTTTAATATTTATATTATCATTTATTACGTTATTATCAAGTAAATCAATTGTATCATCAAAAGGAAATCCAAGTAATTGTAAAGAATATTCATAAACAAAGGTATGAAACTTTGGAGTTTCTAAGAATAATTTTTTAAAAGCTAAATCTCTTATGAAACCGGATTCAAAATATAATTTATTAAAATACATATGCTACCTTTCTAAGGTGTGTAATTTTAAAATTTTTTTCATTATAAACAATTTATTTTTCCGAGCAAATTAAATATATCAAAAATAATTATTATTGTCTATTCCTTTTTATATTAAAATCACCAAAATTCAAAATTTTCATATAATACAAAAGAAATAATAAGGAGGTTATTTTGAAAAAAATATTTTATACATTTTTAGTAGTTTTACTTTTAGTTTTATCTTTACTATTCTTTTTACCTAAAAAGGAAAAGAATGATAATATGAAATCAATCAAAATTGCGGAGGTCACTCATTCAGTATTTTATGCTCCCCTTTATGTTGCCATTGAAGAGGGTTATTTTAAAAAAGAAAATATTGATATTAAACTTATTTTAACACCTGGTGCCGATAAGGTTAGTGCTGCAGTACTTTCCGGTGATGTTCAAATAGGTTTTGCAGGAGCTGAAAGTGCAATTTATGTTTATGAAAAAAATGAAAAAGACTATTTGCAAATATTTTCAGGTCTTACAAAAAGAGATGGTCAATTTATATTAGGAAGAAAAGATAAAAAAGATTTTTCACTTAAAGATCTATATGGTAAAGAAATTCTTGTAGGAAGAAGCAGCGGTATGCCCGCTTTAAACTTTCTAAATGCCTTAAAAAATGAAGAAATTGATAAAAATAAAATTAAAATAAACTATAATATTGATTTTGCTTCTTTATCTGGTGCTTTTATAGGAAATACTGGTGACTATGTAAATTTATTTGAACCAACTGCATTAAAACTTGAAAAAGAGGGATATGGTTATGTTCTTCAGAGTATTGGACTTCTTTCTGGTGAAATGCCCTACACTACCTTTTATGCTAGAAAAAGTTACATTGAAAATAATAAAGATGTAGTTAAATCTTTTACAAAAGCAATTAATAAAGGTTTGGAATTTGTTAAAAATAATGATGAAATGAAAATTGCTAAAAGTATATATAAAGAGTTTCCCGATTTATCATTAAATGAAATAAGAGCTATTGTAAAAAGATATAAAGATGCAGATTCATTTTTAGATAGTTCTTATATCGAAGAAAAATTACTTGTTAATTTAGAAAACTTACTTATTGATAATAATCTTTTAAAGGATTATGTTCCATATAACGATTTAATTATAGAGGTAAAATAAGAAATATAAAATCGTAAAAAATTTTATATTTTTTTTAAGGTATCATTCAGTATTGAATAAAGATAAGTTTCAGTTTCTTTTTTAGTTTTATTTTCAATAAATGATTTATAAATACTTAGTTGTTTTACATAATTTTCATCATCAATATTTGAAAGTTTATAATCAATTATTACCATTTTATCTTCATACTCTAAAAGTAAATCGATAATTCCCTCGTATTCTTTATCTTCATATTTATAAATAAATTCATATTCTTTATATATATTTTTAAAATTATTATCTATCTTTTTAAGTAAAGCTAAAACATATTTATTATTTGCATTTCTAAAATCCTCGGTTTCAAATATTTCGTGTATATGAGTGCCATACTCCATTACATTTACTTCCTCTTTTGTAAGAAGTTTTAATACTTTTTTAGAAACATTACTATGAGTAATTAAATTTGAGTTTACTTTTATTTCCTCAACATTTAATAAATCATTATTCTTTTCAAATAAATCTTTTTCTTTTTGAAAATTATAATTTTTAGTTAAGACTACATCATTAATATATTTTATATTATTTTTTAAAACAAATTTTACTAATGATATAAAAGTTAAAAATGAATTTAAATCCTCTTTGAAAGAAATATCTTCCATATTATTTGGTATAACCATAATCATTTTTTCTTTTGCTCTAGTAAGGGCTACATAAAAAAGTCTTATTCTTTCAGATATATCCTCTTTTAAATATTTATCTTTATATATACTTTTTAATATAGTAGGTCCTACTCCATCATCATAAAATGGTAAGATCAATCCTAAATCATAATCAAAATTAAACATTTTATTTAAATCTTGTTTATTAAATGCTTTATCAAAACCAGCAAAATAACATATTGGAAATTCAAGTCCTTTTGATTTATGAATATTCATAAGTTTAATATTATTTTTTACATTAGTATTAACTGTAAAAGAAATATCGGCATCATTTACAATTAAATCATTTAAGTATTCATTAAATTCTATTATACTTTTTCCTAAAGATGATAAATTATCTGCCAAAGATAAAAGATAATCACATCTTTTAATAACTTTGTCAATATCTCCAATTAAAATAGCTTTTTCATAAAAATCAAATTCATCTATTATAGTTTCTATTAACTTTTTACTAGACATTGTATCTAATTTCTTAGCAATATTATCACATTTTTTAAATAAATCACTATTATAATAATTATTATTTACAAAATAATTTATAAATACTTCATCTTTCTCATTATATAGAAAACTTCTTGAAATTGAATAAAAATCATATTTAAATTTTTGTTTATAATCTTTATTATAAATACAAACTATTAAATCAATTAAATTTTTTAATACTAAAATATCTTTTTCATTAGTTATTTTTTCATCATAATATATTAAAAGAGGTAAATCTAAATATTCAAAGATTTTTTTATATATTTCAAAACCATTTTTTCTATCTATTAATATACAAAAATCATCATATTTACATGGTCTTAAAGTCTTTGTTTCTTTATCTAAAACTTTATAACCACTTAATAGTTTTTCTTTAATATCACCCGCAATTATAAAGGCTTCATATTCAGTATCACTATATTTTTTATCCTCTTTATTATAAACTAAAACATCTAAATCATCTGTATTAACACTATTTTCAGAGTATACAGTATTACCAAAAACCATTTGATGACTTTCTTTATAATTTGCTCCTCCAAAATCATCATCCATAAGTAAATTAAATATCTTATTAATATTTTCTAATACTTTATCTCTTGAACGAAAGTTTTTAAGTAAATCAATTTTAATTCCTCCATCCTCTTTTGAATATTTATCATATTTATTTTTAAATATCAAAGGATTAGCATTACGAAAACGATATATAGATTGTTTAATATCACCAACCATATAAACATTATTATTTGAAATTAAATTTACCAATGTTTCTTGTAAATCAGAGGTATCTTGATATTCATCAACCATTATTTCTTTGAATGATGAAGAAATTTCTTTTTTAGCATTTGGAGTTTTAGCAATTTTAATTGCCATCTTTGCAATATCATTAAATTCAAAAGATGCATATTTTTCTTTATAACTTAATACTTTTTCATCAAGTTCGTTAATTATTTTAATAATTGCTTTAGCATAAGTAATAGTTTCTAATAAACAGTTTTTTATATGATTTTCATCTTTATAAATTAAAATGTTATGCAAACTATCTATTTCTTTCTGAAGTTTTTCTTTACAAATTTTTAATTCTTCCTCACTATTTTTAGGAAGTGGAGAAACTTTTACATTACTATAACTTTTATATTCTTCATAATCCTTTGCACTTAAAATTGGATTAACTACATTAACGACTTTTTCATAATATTTTTCATCACAATTATATGATAAATTATCTAAATATATTTTGATTTTATTAACTTTATTATTTATAAGTTCATAAAAAGATTTAATAATACTTTCAATATTTTCTTCATTATAAAAATTATTTACATAGTTATTTAAATACTCCTCTTTCTCAGGTAATCTTTCTAATAGCTCATTTAATGAAAGAATTTCTTTTCTTAAAGGGGTATCATCTTTAACTGTTAAGTCATTTACCATTTTTAAAAAATCATTATCTTTTTGTTCATATAACTTTTCAAATACTTCGTCTAGAAAAGTACTTTTTATATTTTTAGCAATTTCATTATCTAAAATACTAATATCTTTAGGAATATTAAGTAAATAATGATATTTTTTTACTATTGATAAAGCAAATGAATCAAATGTTGTAATATAACTTCCATCAATAAGATCAAGTTGCCTTAATAAACTTTCATCTTTTGTAATTGCCTCTCTAATACGATCTTTCATTTCCATTGCCGCAGCATTTGTAAATGTTAATATTAAAAGTTCATTAATATTTATACCTTTTTTTAATTTAGTAATAACTCTTTCTGTAAGAACTGCTGTTTTACCAGAACCTGCTCCTGCAGAAACTATAATATTTTTGCCACATTCATTAATTGCTTTTTCTTGGTCAGCAGTCCACGCCATTACTATCCTCCGTTTCTATAATTACTTCATCTTTAATAGATTTATAGCAAATATCCTTAAACTTACAATACATGCAAGATATATTTTTACCATTATAATTTTTAGGATTAATATCAAAATTAGAGTCCTCAATATTATTAATCACTTTATCTATTTGCTCATCAACTTTATGATATATTTCATCCATTTCATCATTAGATAAAACTTTACTATAACTATAAAAGTTGCCATCTTTTTTTATTTTTAAACCCTTAATAACTTTCGATGTTTCATAATCTTTATCAAGTTTATTTATAATACTTCCGTCAATATTTGAGTAACCGGTAAGTTTTAAAGAATCTTTTTTTCTTTCTAATAATGATTTATTTTCATCATATTTATTATCTGATGAATAAACCTTTTGAATATAAAAACCACATATTAAAGCATCTTTATAATTATTTTTTATTAAATATAAATATATAGGAAGTTGTAAATTTAATCCATAATCAATTAAATCCATTTTAACATCTATATCATAAGTTTTATAATCGACTATTGCATAATATGTTTTATCACGAATAGTTTTATACATTAATTTATCTATGAATCCTTTATATAAAACATCAAGTTTACTTTTTTTATTAACATCAAATTCTTGTTCAAGCATATATTCATTTAATAAAGAATAAGTATTTTGCTCTTTTATAGTTTCAATTGCAAAAATCATATCTTTTTCCATTTTAAATATATAAAACTTTTCTTTTTCAGTAAAAATTCTATTCGAAGAATCCATATATTTAATAATTTCATTATGAACATCTATTTCTTTATCAATTGACAACTCTAAAATATGATGAAAAAGTGATCCTAAAAATGCTGCAAAAGTATCTTCATAAACATCTAGTCTAAGAACATTATTAATAAGGTATTTAAACCCGCATTCATTATAACCTTCCATACTTGAATATGATAATGATAACTTATTTTTAAATATTTTATTCATTAACTCAAAAGGAACTTTTTTATATGTATTATCATATAATTTATAATCTATTTTATAATTATTATATAATGTTTTTAATTCTTCGTTTACTTCATTATATTTATAAAATCTATCAAGTAAAGAGCATAATTTTATTTTATTATATTTATTTGAATAATTTAAAGGTACCCTATCAGTAATAATTTCCATATTCATTTCACTAATTAATGTTGATGGTAAAAAAGAACCACTTTCACTTTGAAGTTTATAACTTATAAATAAATTTTTAAGTTTTCGAATATTATAAATTAAATTTTCTTTATCTTTTTTAGCAAGTTCATAAGACTTTTCTAGTCCTAATAGACTTTTTTCCTCATCTAAAAGATAATCTTCATCTTTATAAATAGTTGGATATGTTTTTTGATTAAATCCAAGTAAAAATACATAATCATCCTCGTTTAAACTATCAAAAGTTGAAAGCTCTACTGCATTATCATATTTTATTTCAGGTAAATATGTTTTTTGAAGTAAATAAATAATATCCTCCTTTACAGATAATTTATCCTCTATAAATGTAAACCTATTTATTACATTTAATAACTTATTTACAACTTCAGTTGAGTATTTATCCTTAACTTCTTCGATAACTTTAGTTAAATCAGATGTAAAGTTACTAATTAAATATTTACTAGCAAGTGTAAAGTATAAACAAATATTGTCATTTAGATTTACAGGTATATTATACATTTTAAATACTCTTTTTACTATATTTAAATACTCATTATCGCTTATAATTAGTTTGATTTTATTTATATCTACACCATACTTAACAAGTTTACATATTTGACATGCTATATAATTAACTTCATCATCAATATGTGTAAATCTATATACTTTTTTTGAATATAAAGTTTCATTTTCTTTGTTAACTATTTTAACATTACAAACACTTTTTATATTATCAAGAAGTTTACTTAAAAAATTATCAATATAACCTAAATTATATATAATTATATCCTTACCTTTTAAACTATTTATAAATAATTCATCAGTTTTTAATAACTTATTTTCTATTAAATCTTTTTTTAAATTAACTAAAAAATCTAATTTATCATTATCATATTTTTTATCACTTACATAGTAAATATTATCAAGATATTCTTTTGCGACCTCAATTTTAACATTATATTTTTTTCTAACATAATAAAGAGTTTTTTCATCATATGAAAAAGTTAATGCTTTAATAAAATCACTTTTACTTAAAAATTTAATTGGTAATAATTTATCAGATTCATTTAATTTTTTTAATAAATTTTTCTTTTCGTTATTACTGCATACAATTATTGTGTTATTTTTTATTTCTAATATATCCATAAAATAAGTATAGCATAAAAAAATTGATAAAACTACCTAGTCTTACCAAAATTTCTATTTATATTTTGTAGTAACTTTCTTTAAATTCTCTTTAAAATTAGATTTAAATATATAATCATCAAATATATTATTCTCTAAATAATGTTTTTTTATTAACTCTTTATCATTATCAAGAAGTACTATTTTTATTAAATTATTTATCTTTAATTTATTAATTTTTTTTATAATTGAAAATGCACTTTCATCATTCATTTCATCATCAATAATTAATAAATCATATTTATTTTTTCCATTTAATTTTGATGTTATATCTTTATAATACATTACTGTATCTACAGTAAAATTGTTTTTCTTAAGTATATTCGTAAATGTAGAAAGTTCTAAATAATCATCACTTGCTAATAAAACTCTTTTTTTATTAGTTAACTTATTTGCTATTAAATCAAGATTATCAACATCTTTTTTAGTTTTAATTTTCTCATTAATAATTATCTTAAAACTCAACATACCATCATTATCATTTATAAGAAGTGTTCCTCCGATAACATCGATTAATTTTTTTACATCTTTTAAAGAAATATCATATTTTTCTAAATCATTAGAGATATTAACATTACTATTTAAAATATTATTTATTTCACTTAAGTCAAGTTTTATATATGAACTTTGAACTATAATTACTAGTCTACATATATCATTTTTAACAATTTCATAAATATCTAAATCAATAATGCCCTCTTTGTCTGAAATACTATTTAATAAAAGAGCGACTATAATTTGTTTTATTCTAACATTATCTCCGTATAACAGTCTTGGAATAGTATCTGTAATACTATATTTAAAATTTGTATTTTCATTTATTTTATTTTTAATAATATATATTATTTCATCATATAAGTTATAAATATTAAATGTGGTATCCACTATTTTAACTTTACTATTATCTATTGAAGAAACATTAAAAACTTCATTAATATCATTTAAAACATTATTAGATTCATTGTATATTTTTTTAGCATAATCATCTTTTTCTATTTTTTTATTTACATTCAATATATTTATTGCATTTTTCTTTATATTTTTTAAAGGAGATTTAACATCTTCGGATACTTTAAATAACATATTTATTTTTGATTCTATATTGTTTTCAACAAGTTCTTTATTTTGAGTATACTCATTTAAAATTTTTAAATCTGGATTTTCAATAGTATGATACATAATAAATAAAACATAAAAATGCAAGCAAGTCGCTAAAGTTATGGATGGATTAAAAAATTGTATCAAACCCGCTAATGAACCAAATGTAATTAATAATAAAAGTGGTAATGTTTTAGAAAATTTAGTTTTATCAAAGTACTTAATTAATAATAATATCCAAATACAAGTCGTAATTCCTGTAACTAAATACATATAATTAACAGCAATTCCAGTGGCATACCCTTTTTTTATTGATACTGGTAAAAATACTGAAATAAATGATAATAAATAAAATATAATATTTGAAATTTTATAATACATAATATATTTATCTTTATTATTAATACAATATAGCAAAACATAGATGTTAAAAACTGAAAAAAACATAATTATATATATTAAATATATTCTAGTAAAAATATAGACTAGTTGATTAGGCTTACTAAAATATAAAGTAAATAGTTTAGTAAATAATTCCATTAATAATCCAAAAAAATTTGTTATTAATAATATTGAAAAAATTATATTTTCTGATGTTGATATATGTTTTTTTGAAAAGAATAAAACATTCAATGTTAATGAAAATATAATTGTTAATATTAAAATCCATAGTAGGTTCACCTAAATCAACTCCTTGTATATTAATTTTATCATAAAAAAATGAGAATTTATATTTTTTCTCACCTTTTTTCTAATTTTCTTGTTAAATTTTTTCCTTCATTAAGTTTATATACCTTGTTTGAAATATCTTCATTAGCAAGCACAATTAAATCTGTTTTTCCACTTCCAGCCACTGGGAACCCTTCTTCAAAAGTTCTAAATCTTAAAAACATATTATCTAAAATACATTCATCAATTTTTCCACTTAATCTAGTTCTAATTTCATTTACTAATTGTTCATCAGATTTTTTAGAATTAGGTTGTTTTTCAATATGGCAAACTAATTCATTATCAGGAAGTTTAACTATATAAGATTCCATTATATTTTTTGTATCTAGTCTAATAAGATCATTTATAACATAAAATGGTACACTTTCTCCATTTTCTAATATAATGTCGTTTCCTGGTCTATCAAGCATTCTAAATGTTCCAAATTCATCTTGGTATGCATATGTACCAGTACTCATTAGTTTTACACCATCATCAGCTACTACCTCTCTACCTTTATTAAATTCTTCGTTTACATAACCAATTTGGTTAGTGGGTGTGTCCACATAAAGCATTCCTCTTTCGTATGGTTTACAAGGTTTACCATCATTATTTAATACTCTGGCATCTGCAAGTCCTATTGACATCAAATTAATATTTTTATTTTTAATTAAATAATCAAGTCTTTTTTCTTGTAAATTTTTAAATAGAGTTACTAAAAATCCACCATTTTCTGTTGTGCCTCCGGCTATAGTTATTTTAACTGGTGCGAATGGGAATGGTAATTTTTCAACTCCATATTTATGTTTTCTTGAAATAATATTTAAATATTTCTCTAAACCTGTTGATAATTCTTGACCTGCAACACAAACACATACACGAAATGGCATTTTAACAGTTTTCCAATTTTCATCTTTATCAAGTAACTTTGCTACATATTTTTCATATTCAGGTGTTTCAACTGTATAATTAGGTTTATTAATAAGTAAAGAATATGGATAAAAATTAATATCATAATATGGTTCACAAGCTATAGTCCATCCCATATAAAGTGGATCTGTATAAGCAGTTGACATTACTGTTTGAGTATAACTTGGTAAATGTGCAAGCACGCTTAATTTTTTCATCGTTGGCATTGGAGATACATCAGAACATTTAAATCTTGCTAAAGTTAAATAATTTCTATTACTATGTTTACATCCTTTTGGATAACCAGGTTTTGTTGTACCACTTGTATAAGTTATTTGGCATAAATCAGATAAGGACATATCTTCGACAACACTGCCTTTATAAGCCTTGCCTTTTTCCAAAAATTCATCTTTTGTAATTATCTTTTCACCAAATTTATCCTTAAAAAGTGAAACATTATTTTTAAAGTGTCCAAACTTATCATCTATTTCAGCATAAGGATTATAATGATTTCCATCTTTATTTTTTGGTAAAGAATCAGTTAAAGAAAATGTTATAATCTTTTCAATCTGTGGACTTCTTACAATAGAATTTTGCATTTTCTCATTAATATCATCAGATACTAAAATAACTTTCGATTTTGTATCTCGAATAATGTCCACTAAATAATCTTCAGCAAACCACTCACCAACAATATTAGAAACGGCACCTATCATGTTTAAGGCAGTTAAACTATAAATAAATTCGGGACTATTTGAAACCATAACCGGTACTTCACTGCCTTTAGTTATTCCCATTTCTTTAAATGATTTACAAAACTTATAAACATTTGTCCAAAATTCATAACCGTTAATTTTATTACCACGATAAAATAAAACATTATTATCAAGTTTATTTTTATTTTTAAGAAACATTTCTACAGACCAAGAATTATTATGATTAAGTTCTAAATCTATTAAAGCCATTCTTGCTTTTCTTGATATTTTTTTTGAAATAGTATAATTTATTTCTGATGTCTTTTTATTTGAAATCATTTTTTCTATTTGAATATTTAATTCATCAACCATAGTTATCCCCCTTAACTACGATAATTTTACCACTTTATATGCAAAATGTCAAAAATGTGTAAACAAAAAATTGATAAAACTATCTAGTCTTACCAAAATTTCCTTCTAAAAATAAATCATAATTTAATTTTTTATTATTTAGTGTTTTCAATTTTTCATATAATGCTGAATATTTAGTACTTTCTAAATGTCTTTCATAGAATGAAAGTTCCTCATTAGAATTACTAATTTTAAGAACTTGTCCATTTTCTGACAAAATTACATCAATAAAATAAATCCTTCCATCTTTTAAATATTTTTCTAGTATATTCGGAGTTTTCTCAGTAATAATAGTTTTACATGTTTTTTCAAATACCAAGGTTTTTCCATTTGAAATTGAATGCATTCTTTTTGTACCAAAACCAATTAGTGATAAATCATAATCACTCAAGGAAATAATATAATTTTTTATATTTTTAATTTGTTTTATTAAATCTTGATTTGTTATTCTAAACTTCTCCATAAAATCATAACTTAAATTTTTTTGTAAAGCCTCAATTATATTTTTATTCGCAAAAAAATTTTTATATTCTGGAAACTGAACTTCCACCATTGACTGTTTTTCTTTTGTTAAGTTAGAAAACAAAAAATAAGTATCAAGTACATCTTTAACTTGAGATGCATACTTTATCGAAGAAGATTTAAAATCACCGTTATAATGTGGAATATATAAATCACAACTAATATTATCATCTATATGGTCCACAATCACCTCACTAAAATTTAATCTTTCATAATCAAATAAACTTATATTTTTTATTAACAATTTATTTAATTCAAATAGTGGATAATCATAACCAAAAGTTTTTTTAAACTCACTTTTAAAAAGATTAAAATCAGTTGATTTAAAAGTTTTAATAAATTCTACATTTTTATTATATTCATTTAAAAGTATTTGCTTACCTTCATTACTTAAAAAGAATTTAGCAATATTTTGAGCAGGTTTATCATCATGAGTTAATGTTACATAAAAACTCGTTAATGAAGAAGTTTCACTTGTTAAGCCAAGTAAATGAGCAATATTATCTTTCCTTATTTCTAGTACTTCATAAATATCATGATGCAAACTTTCACTAGGAAGTTTAATATATAAAGTTTTATTTGCGAAGTTATTTTGACACATATTATAATTACGTTCAATTATATCTAATAAATACATAAGTTCTTCTTGAGAAAAAAGATTTTTCTCTTTAGGTATTTCTCTATTTTCTGTCATTTTATTCATTATACTATTTAGAACAACTAATGGTTTTTCACTATCTTTACCATTTATAAAATTTATAAAAAATTCATAATTTTCTGAAAGTAGTATATGCATCCTCGAAGATAATTTACCCTCCATATCTAAATCAATAAGATTAGTAATAAAGTCTATTCTTGAACTATTATCTTTAAAAGTTTCATCAAACGTTCCCAAAATAAATCCTTCAGCTTTTGCATTAGAATAAAAATCTTTTAACTTATCATAAAATGCAACACTTTGCTTAGTTACTTCACTTTCATATGCTATCATAAATACCTCTTATTATAAGTTTATCACATTATAGTATTTTTATAAATAATATATTTAATATAAATATTAAACAAATCTATTTATTTTCATTAATCATTTCATAATGATAAACAATATCTCTATCATAGTAGACTATTTTACCACTTGGAAGTAAAAGCATTCTTGAAATACCAAGGTTATCAACAAAATCAAGGTTATGAGAAACCACAAGCATTGTACCTTCAAAAGATTTAAAAGTATCAGCAATAATAACTTGTGTCATCGGATCTAAATGGTTTGTAGGTTCATCAAGCAAAAGTGTATTTGCTCCCTTTAAAGCAACTTTTGCAAGGGCAACTCTTGATCTTTCACCCGGAGATAAAACCTCAACTTTTTTATAAATATCATCCCCAGAAAATAAAAAACTTCCAAGTATTTTTCTTATTTCAAAATCTCTTAAATTAAACTCTGTAAAATTATCTAATATTGATTTACTATTATCAAGTATCTCGTGTTCTTGAGCATAATAAGAAGTTGTAGTTTTTTCATTAATTATAATATTTCCCTCGATTGGAGTAAGAAGCCCCATAATAAGTTTTAATAAAGTAGTTTTACCAATACCGTTTTCCCCAACTACTAAAAGTTTTTCTCCCCTGGTTAAATCAAATGTTAAATTTTGATATAAAAGATTATCTTTTGTATAACCAAATGTTAGATTTTCAACTTTTAAAGGTGTTAAATAACTTTTTTCATTTATTTTAATATTAAATTTTGTATACTTATTAGCCTTTTCAAGTACCACTTTTTCTTTTTGGAGTTTCTCTAATTTTTTAATTCTATCCTTAGCAATATTTGCTTTCTTTTCATTACCACGAATATATTTATTAATTATACCTTTTAACTTTTCTTCCTCTTTTACTTGTTTTTCATAAAGTCTTTCTTTTGCTTTATCTTTTTCACTTTTAATCTTTAGATATTTTTCATAATTTCCATTATAAAGAAAAACATTTTTCTTTATTTTATCTACATATAAAGTTTTTGTTGTAACGTTATTTAAAAAATCTATGTCATGAGAAATTACAAGTACAAGTCCATGATAATTTTTTATAGTATTTTCAATATAATCTTTTGTATCTAAATCAAGGTGGTTTGTAGGTTCATCAAGTAAAAGAATTTCTGGCTTTGAATAAAGTAGTCTTGCAAATGCTACTTTTGATTTTTGTCCACCAGAAATATTTTTAAGTTTTAAATCAAGTAGTTTTTCAGAAATATTCATACCCTCGATTATTTTAAGAAGTATGCTTTCTGCATTATATTCATCATAATACTCTAATTTATTTTGATTTTTAGTAATCTTTTTAAAAAGATAATTTAATTTTTTATCATCTTTTTCTACTGCTATTTGTTGATATAAAGAAGTTATATTATCCTTTAGTTTTTGAATTGGTCTTCCTAAAAGTAAATATTCAAAAACAGTTATATCATCATTTGGTATTTCATCAGTAATTACCTGGGGAAGATATCCTATTAAATCTCTATTTTTTACAGTTATTTTCCCAGAGTCTGGAGAAATATTTCCAAGTATTAAATTAAATAATGTTGATTTACCTGCACCATTTACTCCAACTATGCCAATTTTATCATTATCATTAAAATGAACAGATACATCATTAAATATCTCCTGAAGTCCAAATGACATATATAAATGTTCTATATTCATACTTTTACCTCTTTTGCAAATAGATTATATTAAAAAAAGTGATTTAAGTCAATAAACCACTAATCCATAATTATTAAATATTCAAGTAATTTTTCATCATTAAGAGTTACTCCAGTTTCTTCATTTACTTCCCTTATTATAGAGTCAAAAGTAGTTTCACCAAATTTAACCATTCCCCAATTAATCTATAAAATGACCAAACATTGCTCTTTTTTCATATTTTTCATTTAATAAATTAAGTGAATTTATAATATTTTGAACAGAACATTTTTCATATAAATCATCAGGTACTTTTAAATCCCCTTTATCAGAAGTTATATATATTGCAAGAGGATTTTTAAGACCAATAGCATAAGAAAGTTGAACAAGAACATATTCTAAATTATCATTATTTTTTAAAATATCTTTTGCAATAACTCTAGCCATATAAGCACCAGACCTATCAACTTTACTTGGGTCTTTACCAGAAAAAGCACCTCCGCCTACTGGAGCAAAACCTTGATAAGAATCCACTACAATCTTTCTTCCAGTAAGACCTGCATCTCCAGTAAAACCACCTATTAAAAATTTACCAGTTGGATTTAAAATAAATTTTTCAACTTCAATATTATATTCATTACATATACTTTTGCAAGTATCAATTAATATTTCATCTGTTTTATCTCTTTCTTCTTCAGTATTTTGATAACAAATTACAAAGTCTTTTATTTTAACTAATTTATTATTTTCATAATAACCAGTTATTTGAGCTTTACCATCTGGTAAAAATCTTTTATCTTTTTTTCTAAGTTCATCATAGAAATTAGAAAGTTTCTGAAGTATTACCATAGAGGTAGGCAGATACTCTTTAGTATCACGGCATGCATAACCAAACATCATACCATTATCACCAGCACCATGAACTTTATCATTTGTTCCAAGTGCTATATCAATGCTTTGAACACCAAGATTATTAATTATCTCATAATTTTCATCATAACCAACATCATTTAAAACTCTTTTTACTATACTTGAAACATCTACCTTTGCACTACTTGTAACTTCACCGGTTACAAATATTTTACCTTTTCCTCCCATTACTTCAATTCCACATCGTGAGGATTTATCTTCATTTAAATATGCATCTAAAAGTGCATCACTTATTTGGTCACATACTTTATCTGGGTGACCACGAAATACTATTTCGTTACTAAAAATTTTCATTTATACTCCTTTTCTTTTTTCATCTTAAAAGAAAATGCTTAATAAAACTTTCCTACTTTCATAAAAAAACATCCAAGATAACAATATCTTGAATGATAAAGTTATCTTATAGCTCTAGCATTACCACCTAATTTAATAGGTTGGTGTGACTTCAACGGGCTAGTCCCTCCATCACTCTTTATAAGATGTAATTAAATTATAACACTTTGTTTTAGTTAAGTCCAACTTTTTTCTTCATTTGGTTCATTTTTTCATAAGCAAGTTTTCTGGAGTTTTCTTTACCTTTATTTAATATTTCTTCGAGTTTACCAGAACTTATAATATGATTATATTTTTCTTGAATATCACTAATCATCTGTGATGTTAATGAAGCAACATACTTTTTAAAATTACCATATCCAGCTGTTTTATATTCATTTGCAATATCCTCTACAGTTCTTTTAGAAATAACACTTGCAATATTAAGTAAATTTGAAATACCTGGTTTATTTTCTTCATCGAAATAAACTAAATTTTCACTATCTGTAGTTGCTCCCATAATCTTTTTAGTAACCATTTCTGGGCTATCAAATAAAGATATAACACCATTTGGATTTGTTTCAGACTTACTCATTTTTTTGGTAGGATCTTTTAAATCTTTAATCTTAACTCCTTCTTTACTAATTAAAGGTTGTGGAAGTTTAAAAGTTTGGCCATATTTATTATTAAATCTTTCTGCTATATCACGGGCAATTTCAACATGTTGTTTTTGGTCAATACCTACTGGAACATAATCAGAATCACAATACAAAATATCTGCGGCCATTAAAATTGGATATGTTAAAAGTCCCACAGTAAAGTTTTCTTTGCCTTTAGATTTTTCCTTAAATTGAATCATCCTTGAGGCTTCTCCATAATAAGTGTTGCACTCTAAAATCCATGAAATCATTGGAATATATTCATTATCTGATTGAATATAAACAACTACTTTCTCTGGATCAATTCCACATGCGATATACATTGCAATAAACTTTTTAATTCTATCTCTTAAAGTATTTGGATCTTGATATTCAGTAAGTGCATGAAGATCTGCTACAAAAAGATATACTTCATTATTTTCATCATTAGAAAGTTCAACCATTTGTGATATTGCTCCAATATAATTGCCTAAAGTAAGTTCTCCTGTTGGTTTTAATCCTGTTAATATTCTTTTTTTCATATTTATCCCTCTTTCTTAAAAAAAATCTTATCCTCAACAGTTAGGATAAGATTTAAGTTCTTATTAATGCCACCTAAAAAGTGCAATTCATGTACAATTATACATGCTACTTTGTTAACGAAGTTAAGTACTCCGTGCTAGCCTACTACTATTTCGGTAGCCTCTTGAAAGCCCATTTCGTATATTACCCATTTATAACTTTCCACCACTAGTTACTCTCTTTAAAACAAATAATATCTACTTTTCTTTCTCATCGATTTACAAGTTTATTGTATAACTATATTTTTTCTTTGTCAATAGATAAAAATTTATATTATAATTCAAATTGAGAATTATAAAGTTTAGCATAAAAGCCATCTTTTTCCATAAGTTCATCATGAGAACCTTGTTCTATAATATTACCCTCATTCATAACAAGTATTAAATCTGCATTTTTTATTGTTGAAAGTCTGTGGGCAATTATAAATGAGGTTTTATTCTCCATTAATTTATCCATAGCTTTTTGCACAAGTTCTTCGGTTCTTGTATCAACATTTGAAGTCGCTTCATCAAGTATTAAAAGAGGCGCTTTTTCACACATACCTCTTGCAATAGTAAGAAGTTGTTTTTGCCCTGCAGAAATATTATCATTTTCAGATATTACTGTATCATAATTATTTGGAAGCGTTTTAATAAAATGATCTAGTCCAATATATTTACATACACTTTCAATTTCTTTATCAGTAATTTTTGAATTATTATATCTAATATTATCTTTAACAGTTCCTTCGAAAAGCCATGTATCTTGAAGTACCATTGTAAATAAACTATGAACATTTTCTCTTGTTAAATTAGAAATACTTTTACCATCAATGGTTATATCACCATCATGGATATCGTAAAACTTCATAAGTAAATTAACCATTGTAGTTTTACCAGCACCAGTTGGACCAACAATTGCAATCTTTTGACCTGATTTTACATCTGCAGAGAAATTCTTAATAATAGTTTTACCATTTTCATCATATTTAAATGATACATTTTTAAACTCTATATTACCTTTTACATCATTTTTAAGAAGTTTATCTTTATTTTCTTCTTTAGACATTTCTTCTTCATCTAGAAATTCAAATACTCTTTCTGAAGATGCTAAAGCTGACTGAATAAAAGTAAACTCTTGAGCAATTGAGGATAGTGGCATTGTAAATAATCTAACATAGGTAATAAAGGCAATAATAACACCAAATGAGATTTTACCATTCATAGTAAGAAGTGCTCCAACGATGCATACTGCAACATAACCAAAATTACCAACAAAGCCCATCATTGGATGCATAAGTCCAGATAAGAACCCACTTTTTCTACTACATTCACTTACTTCATTATTTATTTTATCAAACTTTTTATTAGCATCATCTTGACCATTATAAACTTTAACAACATTTAATCCCGAATATATTTCTTCAATATGACTATTAAGTTTACCTAAACCTTCTTGTCTTTTTACAAAATATTTTTGACTTTTTAAAAGAACAATTGCCATAAATACAAAGCCTAATAATGAAGAAATTATAGCAGTAACACTCATAAGAGCATTTGTCTTAAACATCATTATAATTGATCCTAAAAGTAGTGTTACATTGCTAGCAAGAGCTGATAATGAATTATTAAGTGTTTGAGCAAGAGTATCAACATCATTTGTTACTCTTGAAAGTACGTCACCAGTTTGATGATTATCAAAATATTTAAGTGGTAATTTATTTATTTTATGTGAAATTCTTCCTCGAAGTTTTCTTGCAAAATTATTTGAAACATGTGTCATTGAAAAAGATTGTAAAAAGTTAAATATTGCACTTACAAAATATATTGTTAAAAGCATAGTGCATATTGTTTTAATTTTATCAATATCCATTTTAGGTTTAATTACCTTTTGGATGCTTTCTGGCATCTCATCAAGTGCTTTATATAACTCATTTGTATTCATATCCTTGTTAAGATTTTGAATAATTTTTGTATATTCTATTTGATCACTTGCATTTACTATTACTCCATCAATTACAATATTCTTTCCAAAAGAAGTAGTAAGGCTATCATTTAAAATATTTAAATTTTTAGTATTAATAACTAGTCCTTTTTGAATTTCATCAGTTAATTTAGAAAGTCTATTTGGAGCACTAATTGTTAAAGTGGAACCAAAAATTGCTAGAATTAAACTTATGAATATAAGTACTTTAAAAGGTTTTAATTCTAAAATTAATCTTTTTAAAGAACCTTTAAAGTCTTTAGCATTTTCCATTTTTTTATTATGCATTTTCAAGCTCCTTTCTAGAAAGTTGAGAATAAGCTATTTCTTTATAAACATCACAATTTTTTAATAACTGTTTATGTGTTCCTATTCCCACGACATTACCATTATCAAGTACAACAATTTTATCTGCATTAAGTATTGTACCTATTCTTTGAGCCACAATTAAAGTTGTTGCATCTTTTACATTTTCTTTTAAAGCTTTTCTTAAAACAGAATCAGTCTTATAATCAAGAGCGGAAAAAGAGTCATCAAAAATATATATTTCTGGATCTTTAGCAATTGCTCTTGCAATAGAAAGTCTTTGTTTTTGTCCACCAGAGACATTTGTTCCTCCGGAAGCTATATGTGAATCTATGCCTTTGTCCATTTTAGATACAAAATCATACCCCTGTGCAATTTTAAGTGCTTCCGCAACTTTTTCTTTAGTAATTTTTTTATTAGATTTACCATAAGAGACATTATATTTAACAGTTCCATCAAACATAACGGCTTTTTGAGAAACATAACCAAGTTTATTATGTAAAGATTCAAAAGTATAATCTTTTACATTAACACCATCAATTAAAACTTCTCCATCGGAAGCATCATAAAATCTTGGAACTAAGTTAATAAGTGTACTTTTACCACTACCAGTTGAACCTATAAAAGCAATAGTTTGACCTTTTTCTACCTTAAAAGAAATATTTTTTAGTAAATATTCATCAGCATCTGGATATTTAAATGAAACATTTTTAAATTCAACTGTACCTGTTTCTTTTGTTTCACCATTAAATAAGCCTTCATTAACTGTTAATTTTTCATCAAGAACTTCGTTAATTCTGGTTGCGGACACATTAGCTCTAGGAAGCATCATAAATATCATAGAAAGCATTATAAATGACATAATTATTTGCATTGCATAAGTTGAAAATACAACCATATCACCAAAAAGTGTAAGTTTATCAGCCATTATAGAATTATTAATAAGATTTGCACCAATAAAATAAATTCCTAAAGTTAAAGTATACATTACCATTTGCATAACTGGTTCCATTACAGCAAAACATTTTTGGTTAAATAGTTGTGTATTTGTTAAATCATCATTTTCTTTTTGAAATTTATCTTCTTGGAAATTCTCAGCATTAAAAGCACGAACTACTCTTATACCAGTTAAATTTTCTCTTGTTACACGATTAACTTTATCAATTAATTTTTGAACTAAAGAAAATCTAGGTAAAACAATACTTGTTATAATACCTATCGTTGTAAGAAGAACTAATACGCATACTGCAGTAAGAGCGCTCCATTGCCAGCTTTTATTAAGTATTTTAAGTATTGCCCACCCTGCAGTCATTGGTGCTTTTATTAAAAGTGATAATCCCATTGATAATACTAATTCAATTTGACTTACATCATTTGTTGTTCTTGTAATTAAACTACTTACAGAAAAATTTTTAACTTCAGCTGTAGCTAAATCCATTGTCTTTGTAAATACTTTTTTACGAATATTTTTTGAAAATGTTGTTGATACATAAGTTAATACATAACTAGTTATTACCGCTCCAACAAGTGAACCAAAAGCACATAATAGCATATAACCACCATTTTTTAATATTTCACTCATCTTACTGCCTTCAGTTTGAACAAGAACTGTAATATTACTCATATAATCTGGCATTTTAAGTTCTAACCAAACTTCACTAAAAATAATTACAGCACATATTAAAATTAATAAATAATCTTTTTTTCTTAAATTTTTAAATAATTTTCTCATTTCTCTCCTCCTTTAAATTTTCTGTCATTTTAGATAAAACATTTATAAATGTATTTAAATCTTTTTCATTTATATCCTTAAGACAAATATCTTCGATCTTTTTAATTTTTTCTTTACTACTATTAAAAACTCTTTGAGCATTACTACTTAAAACAATCTTTTTAGTCCTAGTATCAGTATTATCAGTAATTCTAACAATTAAACCATTTTTTTCCATAGTAATTAAAACACTTGATACTGTAGCCCTTGAAAGTCCTAAAACTTTTTCAAATTCTTTTTGAAGTGCACATTTTTTAGGCCTACTTATAATATATTCCATAATTTGAATTTGAGTAGTAGTTACACTAGGATACTTTGGCATATCTTTAACACCTATACTATTAATTACTAATTGATGAAATATTTTTATATCTTTTAAAACACTATTTTCCATAACAACCTCACATACTTTTTTATGCACTTATTAATTATATCATCATAGTCCATTTTGTCAATGCCCTTACAAAATAAAAAAACTCAAAAATTGAGTTTAATTATATTGTAAATTACCTTCTTATACTTCTTATAAAATTAGGTTCATAATATTTTTTATTAACTAAAGACTTAGCATCATTCAAAGTAATGATATCTTTACCAATATTTTCAGAAAGTAATTTATAAAATAAAGTTATAAAATCAACTAAATTTATATCTTTTCCTTTATACATTTCTAATAACTTTTTATTACTTTGAACAAATTCATCAAAATAGTTATCCACTAAAAAGATCATTATTGATTCATTAAATGTATTAACATTTCTTTTTAAAATATCATCTTTATCACTAAAGAAATAATCGTCTGTATCTATAGCATAAAGTTCATTTTTATTTTGCATTAAATTATAAATAAGATCATATATTACAATACCTTCATTAGATATTTTAATTATATCTTTATACATATTTAATATTCCTGTCATAAATTCTAAAAGGTTTATATCAAGAGGATTTGTTTTATATAAATTTTTAGCTTTAATATAATCTGCTATATATCCAACAACATGTCCATTAACAGTTATTACATCTATTGGAAATATAAAATAAGTAAGTTCAATTGAATTAAATTTTAAGACTTCCTCTTTTGAGGGATAATCATATAAAAAAGGTTCATCAAAACAATGAAAAATTTTTATGACTTTATCAATTTTTGGATTATAATAGCATGTACCATCTCCTCCTCCACCTGAAAGCCTTCGTATATTTTTTAAAGTGTATCTTAACTTTTCCTTACTTATTTCCATATTATCCTCGACAAGTATGTATACTACCATACATCTTGCTTACTTGCAACAAAAAAATTCTAATTTCAGATATTTATAATTATAAATATATTTTATCTTGTAATGTTATATCATTATCAAATAAAGCTCTTATACTTTTTATAGTATATTTATCTAAATTATTTGTTATATCAATCATTTTTTCATTGCAAAGCTTAATAATTTTTGTTTCTAAAAGATATGATGATAGTAAACTTCCAACAAGATATTGATACCCACTTAATATCAATAACCCAGATTTTACAAACTCTTCAATTTTGTCATCAATTTCTGCATAAGTAATCTCAACTGGATCTCTTTCCTCTAACTGAAGATAATGTTGTGGTATTTCTTGAACTCCTGCTTCTTGTAATAACTTTGCCATCTTTATTCTTGATTGATTTATTCCATCAATCATGTTTCTATTAAATTCAATTCTTTTTTCAATAGAAAATAAACCATTTTTTCTATACTCTAATATTTCTTTTAATTGTATTATTTGGGGAATAAACAAACTACAATTATTAGTATTTCTAGTGTTGAGTACATCTTCTACAATTTTCTCATCATAGCCTTTATTTTTCAAAAACATTGCTGCAATATTTTCAAAATATATCGAAGGGAATTCAATTAACGAAAAATCAATATCTTCAGAGTTTATTAGTGAAACATAATGAATAAATTCATGTACAAATGTTACAAAGGTTCTTATTGTACCATCACCAATTAATTCTATCTTTCTTATTTGCAATTTATCATCTAAATAGCATTGTCCATTTTCAACCTCATCACTATATTCAAAACTTATTAATCTATTAGTTTTTAAATATTGATAAATATTCACCCATTGTGCTGGTGCCTTTATATCATTTAAAAAATCTATAAATAAATTATCGAATTCAAATTCTGACAGTTTTTTTAAATCACTTGTTTTTTCATTTTCATTTATTAAAGCATTAAAATAATTAATACCATTACTTATGATTTCATTAATAATACTTTCTAAATTATCTAACATCACTGAATCATATTCTTCGAAAAAAGCATTCATATATTTTAAAAGATAATTATAAACATTAATCCTTTGAGAATCTTTTACACAAGAAATAATTTTTTCATATTCTTCAGAATTCTCAGAAAAAAGTGTTTTACATATATCTGATAAATTGTAATTATAATACTTTACAGACATTAAAAATAATACTAATTCCATTGTTACATTTTTAGGAATTTCAAATATAGTATTTCCTACTATATCATTTTTTAATATTAAATATGTTAAATAAAATGATGGTAAAAAATCTTCATTTTCAATTGCTTTCTTCGTTTGTTCATCTTGTATTACTTGATTAACTATATTCTCAACAAAATCTTCAAACTCATTAACATTTATAACTTTACCATTGTCTTCATTTATTAAATCACTAAAAAGAAATGCATTTTTTTTTATGAAATTTAATGCTTTTTCTAATTTTTCTTTATCATTTTTTTTATCATAAATTAGTGATAATCCCTTTAGTACTTGAATATTTTCCATTAATAGTCCCCCCTTAAAAGTACTAATATTGTAAAATAGTTTCATTATAAAGTCAACAAAAAAAGAGTAAATTATTTTTTCTTATTAATTCTGAAAGTAAATGACATTTTTGAATTTGAGTGTCATTTACTTTTAGAATAGGAGTTTCTTTTACTTTTAGAATTGCGATGGTATTAAATTTTGAGTTATCATTTTATATAGTGTCACTTACTTTTAGAATAACCGATAAAACATTAATAACATAAAAAAATATCTAAATGAAGATGATATACAAAAAGCTAATATAAAATTCTTGAATAATCAAATTAATAGTGATTTAAAAAATTAGACTTTTATGCCGAGAAAACTTTTGACAAGTAAAGAAATATTATTTTACATTAATGGAGTTTAATGATTATTATTTTCATTTTTTGAAAATAATAATCATTACAACGACTAAGATAAAATAAATAATGTTTCTGCTTGTCAAAAGGAAATTGGAATAAAAAGAGAATGACTTTACAAAATTTAATTATATTTTAAGTATGTTTCTTTATTATTTTTGATGGTGTAATAAGGACATTAAAATCAATTAATTTAAAATGTCATTTACTTTTAGAATTAGTACAAATTGGTAAAAAATCAGCATGTTCATTATACTGATTTTTTAGTGGCATTTACTTTTGCATTATGTTTCCTTATTTGAACGATGTCATTTACTATTGCAATTCACCAATTATTTTTTCTTTTTACTCTTTTTTGAATCCTCTAAAATGTTATATACTTCCTCATCAGTTTCATCCTTCATTTCATTTTTGATTTCTTCTATTTTATCATCTATTTCTTTTACTGTAGGAACTTCTTTTTTAACTTTTTTCTTTTTCTTTGATATAGTACATAATAATATTAATGATAAAAGTGTTAAACTAGCAAAAAATATTACTGCATACATAAGCATTTGATTATTTTTTTGAATAATTTTAATATAACTATCATCATATTTTACAGCACTGTTATCTTTAGTATCATATAAGTATAAACCTTCTTCATTTGTATCAACATTTAATGCTTTAATAATTTTAAATCTATTTGATTTACTAAGTTCTAAACATTCCACTGAAATATTATTAATTGTTACATTACCTTTTTCATATTTATCAATAGTTTTATCCATTTTAAGTGGAAAAAGTGTTATATTACCAAATATAAATTCTGTATATTTTTGATATTTACCATCATTATATATAAATAATGATACATTACCATTTTCATCTTTTAAACCTACTAAAGTAAAATCAGTAATTTGGCTATAAAATGCAGGAATTTCTATTTCATTTATCGTAACTGTTTTTTCAATAAAACTATTAGGTTTTTGTAACATACTTTTTACTTTAACAATGGTATATTTAACATTAGCTACTTCAACCTCGATTGGGTTTTTATCAATTACCTCAACATTTAATTTATATGTTTTTTCACTACCATTTTCTGCGACAACAACAATGTTAAATGAATTATTTCCTTGAGTTACTTCAAGTTCTCCTTCTCCATTAACTTTTGCTTTATTATCTTCGACATAAGCTATTACTTTTATTTTAGTAACATCTTCATCAACTTTAACAGTATATTCTAAAGTATCTTTATTAAATACTGGACTAATTTCATAACCTTCAACTTTTATATCTTTTAAATTGTTATTACTTGATAAACTTGCTTGATATTCAGAATAAGTTATTGCTCTAACATTTCTTTTTCCATTAGTTACTTCGAATATACTTTCATCAAAACCAAATACTGTTGAAGCATCTATGTAAAATGATGCATTTCCACTTTTATTTGCTTTAAATGTATAACGATAACTTACCGCTTTAGTTGAATTATTTTGAACTACACCAGCATAATGAAGTCCTACATCACTAGATACTAAAGAAAATATATTTTTATCATAATTTAAATTATATTCCCAAGAACCTAATGGTGATGATGATGATATTGTAACGGTAACAGTTATATTATTACCAACGATTATTTGTGATGCAGATGTATTTACGCTAATTGTCGCTCCCGCAGCATTTACCTTTGTTATAAACGTAAATAAAGTAACTATAGCTATAAAATATTTAAATTTTTTTTTCATTTATCCTCCTTTTTATTTTATTGTTGTATATCCTAAAATATGCTTTTGAATTATAAGTAAATCTTTAATATCCACTGATCTATCGCTATTTACATCAGCAGCCTTTAAAAAACTTCCACTTAAATTAATATATCCCAAAATATGTTTTTGAACTTTTAATAAATCAGCAATATTAATATTTGCATCTCCAGAAGTATCTCCCTTTATAGCAATTGAATAAGTTTTTGTATCATCACCATTTTTAATAGTTATTTCATCACCAGTTGATAAAAGACCACTTTTATTATTATTAAAACTAATTTCTGCTGAAGAACAAGATTTTAAGAATAATTCTCTTAATGCTTCAGCTGTATAACCCGCAGTTAAAATAAATGATGATTCACTTACAGGCACTGCCGAAGAAGCAACAATATCATTTACTGATACATTAGCACCCTCTGTTTTAATGATATTTATAGTATAATCTTGCATATTTCCATTTTCGGCAGTTACTTTTATTGTTACAACTGTTTTATCACCAGTTAAATTAATATCACCAACACCTGTAATACTAGCTTTAGAATTGATTACTTCACCCGCAACTAAAACTTTATTAATACCTGAACCTATATAATAATTATATGAAAAATTATCATGACTAAAACCATTTATAGTTTTACCATTAATAGTTAAATTTTTTAAATGATTATTAGGATTACCTCCATTAGGAAGCATTGAAATATTACTTGGCATATTATCATAAACTGGAATTACAAATTTATAATTAACAGAATTTAATAAATCCATTTCTTTATAACCATCATATGTTATTGAGGCTTCGTTTGCAGCACCTCTTATATTTGTCATATATTGATGTGCATAAGCTGCATACGCTGAATATGAACTTACATTAAATTTTTGAAAATATGAAGTATCTTGACCTTTAGAAATATAATAATATGTTATAAAGTTTGCTCCACCTTTAATAGCATTATCAAGGGAAAGCCAAGGTCTTAAATAACTTGTACCACTTACAGCCCATACAAGTCCATCATATACACCAGTGTTTGCTCCAATATTATATGGATTATAAACCGGATAATAAGTATTTCCGTTATAAGTTATTGTACTTCCTTTTAATGAATTACCTGTATAATTACCTCCGGTTTCTTGTTTAATTCTACTTGCTAAATAAATTGCATTTGCATTATATGTTTTACCTGCTTCATAAATAACACTGGATTTTTCTTTTATATCTTTTCCATTTAAAATTGCATTAATAGCCTCAACAGTTTGATAACTTTCATCAAAGGATAGTTTTTCAAACATAAATATAAATCTTTCATCTAAAAAGTTTCGAGGATCCATATAATATGCAACTACATCTTTTGAGGCAGCATACCAATTACTTCCCTCCATTACTTTAAAGGTGTCAGTTAAATAATCATAACTTCCTGACTCTGTACTAAAATAACCTTGATAGTTTGATTGAATAAAACTTTTACCAATAACACTTTCTTTAGAGGTAGCTACATCAAATGGAAGTCCAGTAATATCAGCATTAAATGTCCAATTAGGATGTTTTTCTTTTAAAGAACATAATCCATTCCAATATGTATTTGGAAATCCTAAACTAGCCATTTCTTTTTCACAAGCAGTATTTGCCTCTACTGGAGTATCTTTTTCTTCATATAAAGTTATATAACTTGCACAAACAAAGCCAACATTTTGTCCTGAATAATATATTTTATACCAACCATCTGGACAACCTTTTTCATTTGGAAATAATGTTTTTTCCACTAAATCAAATGTTGCACTAACACCAAGTTTTTTTATTGAGCGATAATTAGTACCAGGTCCCTCCCTTAAATTAACATCATTATAATCTACTCTAAGCTTTTCTTTTGCATTTACAGTAGAATAAATTAGGATACATGATAAAACAAAAAATATTTTTAAGAACTTTTTCATTTTATCACTACCTTTCTACTCTTCTACATTATATCATAGATTTATATATTTTTTTACAAAAAGTGACAAGTGTTGACATCTTCTTTTTCTATACTCAAATATTTATATCAATTTTTCAGTTTGAAATTATTACATTTTTTTCTTTTTCAAGTTCTTTTAAACTTTTATCAGGTGTTGGTAAATTTTCAGGCATTGTTCCACCTAATTCTTTAATTGTATTTCTTACCTTTTTACCAACTTCAAAGTGAACTGAATTTGCAGTATACTCATTATCAACATTATCCCTTTTTAATTTGGCATCTGTTTGAGCTATTCTAAATATATTATCTGCAAGTTCTTCACTTCCCATGTTATCTAAAATATCTTCCCTATATCTTAATTTTTTCCTTTTAAAAATATCATCAGCGGTTTCACCATTATATAATCCTTTATAACCTGCATTATGAAATCTTGCTAAATCTTTTACTCCACTATTAACAGCAGTTTTATTTAAATTATAGTTTCCTTTTCTTGCTTGATCTCTTTGATATATTCTTTTTTCATCTTCGGTTAAACTATTATATTCCTCTTCTAATAATTCTTGTTTCCTAGTTTGAATAGCAAAATATGTTTGAGCAAGAGCTATGACTTTTTTCCTACTATCACCATTTTGAGCAATAAGATAGCATGCATATCTGGACAGTTTATAATCAGAAATTTTTCTTTGGCCACCTTTACCTAAATGTATCATTTTTCCCACTTGGGAAAAATGGTCTAATACATTATTATTACTAATACTGCAGGCAACCTGGGCACTTTCTATTACATTATAAAATTTATCCCATCTTTTATACTCCAATACTTTTTGTAGTTCCCTTGCATACCAATATTCGTTACCATCTTTATCAACATGTTTAATACTTTCAAATATAGTTTCATTTATTTTTTCTAATTCGTTCATTTTTTACCTCACTTTCTAATTTACAATAGTTTACATTATATACTTTTTTTGATAACTTTGTATTTTTCTCCCTTCATATATATTTATTACCGAAAAATTTCTGATTTCCTCCTTTTTTTGATAATTTTTTTCAAAAAAGATAAAATTTTACAAATTATTTACATTTTTTATCAATTAAATTTACATTAATTGACATATAAAAAAGTGTAAATATATTTACACAACAAAACTAGAGTTATTTCTCTAGTTAATTTATATATTATCCAAAAAATACATCTAAAAACATCATAACTGCAAAACCTAGAATTGTAAAAATAGCCATTAAATCCTTTGATTTATTAGTTTGACTTTCTGGTATGAGTTCCTCTACTACAACATATATCATCGCTCCTGCGGCAAATGCAAGTAAAAATGGTAAAATAGTTCTAACTTTTAAAACAAGTAATGCTCCGATAACACTTGCAATTGGTTCGACAAATCCAGTTAAACTACCAATTAAAAATGCTTTTTTAGAACTCATACCATCTCTTTTAAGTGGTAAAGATACTGCTGTACCTTCAGGGAAGTTTTGAAGTCCTATTCCAAATGCAAGTATTATTGCGGATATTAATGTAGCCCCTTGTAAATTATATCGAAGTGATCCAAATGCCACCCCTACTGCAAGGCCTTCAGGAATATTATGAAGGGTTATTGAAAAAATTAACATAAATGTTCTTTTAAAGTTTTTTGCTTTTTCATTTTTTTTGATTATTTTAGGAAATATTTTATCACCAATAAAAAGTAAAAGACCTCCGCATATGAAACCTATTGTAACTATAACAGGTCCATTAATATTTAAATTCTCAGACATAGATAGTGCTGGTGAAATAAGTGAGAAAAACGATGCCGATATCATTACGCCTGCGGCAAAACCAAGCATTGCATCAAGTAGCGTTTTATTAACTTTTTTAAACAAAAACACAACCATTGCCCCTAAAATGGTAATTAGCCATGTAAATAAGCAAGCAACAAAGGCTAAAAAAATATTATTATAATTTGAAAGATAATTAATCATATTAAAAATACACCTCATAGTATTATATTTTCTATAAGATGCATTAGTTAATTAAAAAGCCTAATTATTTTTTCTTTTTTGTTTCCTTAAAAATTAAAGATACTACAGAACCTATTAAAATTACATAAAGTAAAACATTTTCAAATTTTGGAGAGTTCATAACATTATCCATTTTATCTGATATTTTATCAAGTTTATCTAAAGTTTCTTTTGTTTTTTCATCAGTATTATCACTATCTATATTATCATATATAATATTATTTTCAGTATTTTCAACATCTTTATTTTTACAATAACCTTCTTCATAAGAAGTATTACTCCATACATTTAATAAATTATCTATTGCATATTTTTGAACTTTGCAAAGACTATCAGTATATTTATATTTTCCATATATATAAGCAACTTGTCCATAACCATTTTTAATAAGTTCCTCCTGAAGTAATGATCCATCTACCCATACCCAAGCAAGGGTTCTTCCATATTTATCTGTTTTATTTTTTTCATACTCTAAAATAATTTCACTAGCATTAGATATTTTGTTACAAGTATAATCACTTGCCTCTTTTCCAAAAGGCTGCTCGCTAACTTTAGTACTTACGCTTTCTGGAGTATCAATTGCTAAAAATCTTACTTTAATTTCATTTTCATTAACTAAAAAATAAGCCGTATCTCCATCTACACATTTTGAAAATAATGCTTTTTCGCTTTCAGCATTAACAACATTAAAAATTAACAAACTTAAAATAAAAACAACTACTTTTTTCATAATTTAATCATAACACAATTTACATCATAAAAAAAGTATGATACTATAAAATTAGTTATTTTAGTGGAGGGTTTTGTGAAAGAGGAGTTATTAAAAATTATAGAAAATGAAAAAGAGTTAAATGTTACGTACCATGGTATTAAAAAACTTTTAAATTCCTCGAAGAAAAAGATTGATGAAGAACTTAAACATATATTATTCGAACTTGAGTGTGAAGGAAAAATATACGAAGATGATGATTTTATGTATCATAAATTTCCCAAAAATTATAGAGTTGCAACCACAGTCCAAGATAATAATGGAAAAAGTTTTGTTAGAATCGGAAATAACTTTCACGAAATCAAAGATAATAAATTAAATTCCGCTTTAAACGGTGATAAAGTTATTGTAAAAAAAGTTAAGAAAAGTAAAACTTATGAAGTCATAAAAATACTTAAAAGAGCCAAAGGTAAAATTCTTTGTGAACTTAAAATGGATGAAAATAATAACCTATATTTAAAAGATACCCACTCTAAAGGTGAATATAAAATTGGTATAAGTAAAAAGATTTTAAGAAAATACCCTTTAGGCCAAAAATTTTTAGTAAATTTATATACAACAAGATATGATGAATATTATGATGCAGAAATTGATACAGTACTTGGAAAAGTATCAAAAATGGAAGAAATAGCAATTTCTTATGGTTTTAACCCGACATATAGTAAAGAAACTTATGAAGAATTAAAAAATATTCCCACTAAAGTATCCGATGAAGAAATTATTGGAAGACTTGACCTTCGTGATAAAAATATAGTTACAATAGATTGTGATACTGCAAAAGATTTAGATGATGCTATTTTAGTAGAAAAATCAGAAAATGTACCTTACACTTTATATGTAAATATTGCTCACGTTAGTCATTATGTAAAATATGGTACAGCAATTTTTGCAGATGCTTTTGAAAGAGGTACAAGTGCTTATATTGCCTACTACGTTTCCGCAATGTTAGGAAAAGAGCTTTCCAATGGAATATGTTCACTTAACGAAGGTGTTGATAGACTAACACGTACTGTTATCATGGAATATGATGAAAAAGGTAATCAAAAAAGTGATCGTATTGTTAAAGCGGTAATTAACTCTAAAAAGAAAATGTCTTATTCAAATGTTAATAAAATTCTCGAAGAAAATATTATTCCAAAAGGCTATGAACCTTTTGTAAATGATTTAAAAAACGCCTATGAACTTGCTCTTAAAATTAATAAAATTAACATTAGTCAAGGAAAATTGGAATTTGATAGTTCAGAGCAAGAAAGAATATATGATGAAAAAGAAAATATTACAGATATTAAAGTTCTAAAAACTGGTGCATCACAATTAATGATTGAAACATTTATGGTACAAGCTAATTGTTCTATAGCAAGACACTTCTATTACAACAATTTACCATTTATTTATCGTAATCATAATATTCCTGATGTTGAAAGATTTGTTAATTCTGTAAAATTTATAACATCACTTGGTTTTAAAATTCAAAAAATAAATGATGTAAATGACCCTCATGTAATTCAAAAAATACTTAATAGTTTAGCAAATAAAAAAGAATTTCCAATACTTTCATCTTATATTTTAAGAGCCATGGAAAAAGCTGGTTATGATACAAATAATATAGGACATTTTGGACTCGCAGAGAATTGTTATACACATTTTACATCACCAATACGAAGACTTTGTGACTTATGTGTACATATGTTAATAGATTATTATGAAGAAAAATTTCCTAATGAAGAGGAAATAGAAAAATTAGAATCAATATTGCAAAGTGCCGCCATTCAAGCATCTTTAAAAGAAAAAGATGAAATGAAGGCCGAAGCAGAAGCTGATAAACTTTGTAATATTTGGTATATGCAAAATTTTATTAATCAACAATTTAGTGTTTACGTAACTGATATTAATGAAAGTGTTATTAGAGTTAAAACAGATAATTTAGTCGAAGGTATTATTCCTTATAAAGAACTTAATTGGCATTACTACTTTGACCCTAAAACTAAACAAATTAAAAATTTAGAAAATGGTAAAATTATTAAAGTTACATCAAATTTAAATGTTACTTTAGTTGATGCTAACGAAGATGAAAGAGAAATATTTTTTAATTTCCCATTTATCTTAAAAAGAGAAAAACAATTAGAAAGACAAAGAAAAAGAGAATCTATGTACAGATAACTCTTTTTTCATTTATTAAAATAAATGTATTTTTCTACCCATTCAGTAAACTTTTCAACATCTTGATATTTTTCAATATCACTATTTTTTTCAGCATCAAGGTAAGTTACAATTTTGCCATCCCTAATAATTAATACTGACGGAGCATATTTTACTGTTTTATAATATGAAGTCTTTTTAAATTCATCGATTGACATAGATAATATTTCTATATTTTCATTTTCCGAAAAACTTTTAAAAATTTCATCACAAGGAATTGCAAGAGAACAATAATAATTATAAGTAAATAGTAAAAAACTATCATTATCATTTAAATCGTCTACTTTTATTTCTCTTAATCCTGAAGTTTCATAGTAACTATCATTTAAATAAAACTTTTCGATGTTCTCTTTTTTTTGACAACCGCAAAGTACTAATAAAATTGATAATGTAATTAATATTTTTTTCACTATTTAATCTCCGTAAAATTATCAAAGTTAATTTCGTGGTATGTTACTTTCCAAAATTCGTAAATGGTTTTGCCATTTTCTTCTTTTTTAATTTGAACATTGTTTTCACCATTATAATACCAGTAACCACCTATATCATAAATTTTATTTTCATCCCAACCAAGAGATACCAAAAGTTTTTTGGTCATACCGGCATATCCACCGCCACCACACATTAGAAAAATATTTTTATCTTTTGGAAAATAGGTTTCTAAAAACTCCAAAGACTCTTTATAATTTGGAGAATATGTTCCATCTTCATTTTCTGTAAATAAATTTTTTCCTTCATAAGTTTTTCCAACAGCCTCAGGAAGCCCTTTTACTTTAGTTAAATATGGATAAGGTATTATCTCAAAACCTTTTATTGTTCCAGAAAGCATTGAATCACCACCAATAGCTTCATAATTACCTGGATCTGAAAGCATTCTCATATCACGATAAACTGAATCACTTCTTCCTAGATACTTATCAATAGTCTGTTCATTGATATTTTTATCAATACCAAGCATACCCCTTTCACCTTCAGTAACTTCAGGTTTAGGAAGTTTTTCTAAAGTTTCAACTTTATTAAATATAAAATATGAAAGCAATCCTCCTACTAAAATACCAATTATTAAATATATTATTTTTTTCATACTTACTCTACTCCTTTCAAATACACAATAAAATAAATAAGTTAAAAAAACAATAAACTAATCATTGAATTTACTCAACTATTAGTTGAATTCTAAACTTATTAAATAGATTAAAATACAAATAATGCATAAAATATCGTAGGTGATAAAATGCAAAAATTATTGGAAATTAATAATATTTCTAAAACTTTTAACACTTTAAATGGTGAAATAAATGCTATCAAAAGTATATCTTTTGATGTGAATAATGAACAGTTTATTGCAATTGTTGGTTCCTCAGGATGTGGAAAATCAACTCTACTTAATATTATTTCCGGTTTACTAGAAAAAACAAATGGCACAATAAAATTTTATAAAGAAAATCCTATAATTGGTTATATGCTTCAAGAAGATGCACTTCTTCCATATTTAAATATTCTAGATAATGCAACTTTGGGTTTATCTTTAAAAAAGATTAAAACAAAAGAAAATATTGAATATACAAAAAAACTTTTAGAAACATATGGTTTAAAAGATTTTATCTATAAATATCCAAAAGAACTTTCTGGTGGTATGAAACAAAGAGTTGCTCTAATCAGGACGCTTGCTATTAAACCAGATATACTTCTTTTAGATGAACCTTTTTCCGCTCTTGACTATCAATCAAGATTAAGTGTTTCTGAAGATGTTTATAATATAATTAAAAAAGAAAAGAAAACTGTTATTATGATTACTCACGACATTGCTGAAGCCATAAGTTTAAGTGATAAAATAATAGTTCTTTCAAAAAGACCTAGTATAGTCAAAAAAATTTATGACATTGAAATGGAAAATAAATCCACACCGATAAATAATCGTAAATGTAAAGAATTTAGTGATTATTACGATAAAATATGGAGGGATTTAGATGAAATATAGTAATCAAATTTTATATTTAAAAACTATGAAAAGGAAAAGTTTTTTAATAAAACTAACTAGAATTTTAATTGTATTTTTTTTATTATTTATATGGGAATTATTAACTAGAAAAGGTATAATTAACTCATTTATATATTCAAGTCCATCAAAAATTTATTTAACTATTAAAAAACTATGTATCGAAGGTAATTTATTTTCACATATATTTACAACACTATATGAAGTTTTAATTTCATTTTTACTTGGTGGAATACTTGGTATATTAATTGCAATTATCTTTTATGAATACCCTACTTTTTCTAAAATATTTGAACCATTTTTAGTAATTTTAAATGCTCTTCCTAAAGTTGCTTTAGGACCAATAATCTTAATTATATTCGGAGCAAATATAAAAAGTATCATAATTATGGCACTTTTAATAAATTTAATTGTAACTACTCTTTCGATGTATAATGGTTTTTTAAATACTGATAAAATAAAAATCAAATTATTTAAAACATTTAATGCAAATAAATTTCAAACTCTTACTAAATTAATCATTCCATCTTCATACATAACAATTATTTCATCATTAAAACTAAATATATCTTTAACATTAATAGGTGTTATAACTGGAGAATTTCTTTCTTGTCAAAAAGGAATTGGTTATTTAATTATGTATGGCTCTCAAATATTTGATTTAGATTTAGTAATATCTGGTGTATTTATACTCTTAATATTTTCTTATTTATTATATTTTATTATTTCCAAAATAGAAAAAAAATTAATCCACGAAGATTAATTTTTTAATTTATATTTTAAATTTAAATCTTTATCTATAGTTATATCAAATGTGTATGTATAAACTTTACCTTCGTTTGTAACCTTAAAATCAATAGTGGTTTTCCCCTCTTTTAAAGGTATAAAATTTAAATCTAAATCATATATCGAAGTATTTAATCCTTTAACAACTATATTTACATAATCATTTTTTACACCTTTATAGCCAAAATCTCCCTCAAACTTTGGTAAATGTAAAATATAATTAGGATTTTTATGTTTAGTATAGTACTCTATATTATTTTGTTTTAACTTCCAAGTTAACTTTTCTATGTCATAAACATATTTAGAACTATCTAAAAAATCCTTTATTAAAAGTTTATCTTTTTTATTAACAATTAAATAAAATTTATCTTTATCATAACAATCAAAATAATATTCAAAAAGTTCATCTTCATAAAACATATTATTTTCACTACAAGTCTTATCATAACTAAATTCAATCAAAGGATTATAAACTTCATTCCACTTTTGATTACTATCATTACTTTTTTTAATAAATATAAATATAATAGAAATTATTATTACGATAAAAATAAATAAAACTAATATAGGTTTAACTAAATCTTTCCCATTAATTTTATTTTTTTCTAAAAAGAATATATTTCTAAGTAGTTTATCAATGCCTTTTAAACTAATGAAAAGGTAAAATAATACTGCTCCAAGGGTATTTAATATAATATCATCAATATCAAATGATCCAGAAAGTGTTAATAGCTGAATAAGTTCAAAAGAAATAACTATTAATACAATTGTTAATAAAAAGTTAATAAATTTGTTTTCTTTTTTAAATAAATATTTTAAGAAAAATGCAAAAGGCATAAAACATAGTAAATTACCTAATAAATTTATACAAACTAGCTTAATATCAAAATAAATTCCTGAATTATCTAAATAATTTTTAATTGTATTAAATGGAATAATATTAAAGTTGTTGTCAAAATAAGATTTAATCGTTTCTTTTGAGGCTGTGAAAATAAATTCAAAATTTCTACCAAAATTATTTCCTAAAACTATAAAATTAATTAGTAATAATAAATAAAGAATAAACATTACCCAAATACTTATTTTCATATATTTCTTTGAATTATGGTATTTAGTTAAAAATCTTCCGCCAAAGTAAGCAAATATTGATGCAACACATAAAACTATTACCTTTTCAAGTTCAGGCATAATTAATTTTACACTAACTGAGGTTGCTAAAAAAAATATTGTTAATACTCCCATAATTACATAACAAATTATTCCAATTATTAAATTTTTCTTCATAAAAGTACCTTTCTACATTAATATTATACTATATTTAAAAATTATTGTAAAAAAAAAATTAACCTATAAAGATTAATTTTAATATTTACTAACTTGGTAATTTTCAACATCAACTGAAGTTTCTTGACCAAATAAATCAATAATAATTGTAAGACGATTGTTTTCAGCATCAATACTATCAATTTTACCACTCATACCATTGAATGGACCATCAATAATATTAACATTGTCGCCAACTTTCATTTCATTATCAATATTTACTCTACTCATTCCCATAGTAGCAAGAACTCTATCTATTTCTTGAGGTGGAAGTGGTGTTGGTTTTGCTCCTTTTCCGCTTGAACCAATAAATCCTGTAACGCCTGGTGTATTACGAACAATATACCACGCTTCATCAGTCATTATCATTTCCACTAAAATATAACCTGGAAACATTTTTTTAACTTTTTCTTTTTTAACACCATCTTTTACTTCAACTTCAGTAGTTTCTGGTATTATTACTCTAAAAATATAATCTTGCATACCCATACTTTCAGTACGCATTTCAAGTTTTTGTTTTACTGCAAGTTCATGTCCAGAATAGGTATTTACTACATACCATTCTTTTTTTTGTTCTTCCATTAGTTAATCCATCCTTTCACTAAAGATAAAAGTAAATTTAGTAATAAGAAAAATCCACATACAACTAAGCACATAATAACAGTGGCAATAGTATACTTAATTACCTCTTTAAAAGTTGGCCACTTAACAAGTTTCATTTCCTTTTTAACACCTTTTAAATAGCTTTCTTTAGGCACTTTTACATTTTTTTTCTTAGTAGCATTTACTTTTTTAACGTTTTTTGTTTTTTCATTTTCTTTTGTCATAATTCCTCCAATAAAAAAACACTCTTTCGTGTTCATTTATAATATACTATATTTTTTTATAAAATGCAAGTGTTTTTTATTAAAATCCTCGTGTAGATCCTCCACCACCTGAAGAACCTCCTCCTCCAGAAAATCCTCCGGATGAACCACCAGATGATCCTCCAAAAGATGAACCACCTCCATAATAGCCAGAACCTGAATCTATTTTAGATAAAATATTAATTGATAAGCCAAAAAAATAACCCATTAAATTATAAACTGAAAATAAATCAGATATTACTTTAATTCCAGTTTGAGATATAAAAGTATTTGCAAAAAAATAAATAATTGTAAAAATAGCTATTTTACTAAACCCCATATATCGAATTATTAAGCCTATTATAAATCCAAGAAACATACCTATTCCTATAACAAATGTAGAATCACTATAGCCATTTGCATATGGTTCATTATAATTTAAATTCAAATTGTTTTGAACAACAATCTCTTTATAAAAGGCATCATAACCATTTTTAATACCTTCATCCCATTTATTATTTTTTAAATATGGAATAATATAAGTATCTTGAAATCTACCGGTTTTACCATCAGGTAAAATTCCCTCGAGTCCATACCCTACTTCTACTCTAAATTGTCTTTCTTCAAGAGCAAGTAAAAGAAGTAAACCATTATTTTTAGTTTTGTCTCCTATACCAAAATTTCTAAATAAGGTATTCGCATAATTTTCAATTGTATCACCCTCTAAATTATTTACGGTAACAACAACTATTTGTGTACCATCAATATTTGCAAGTTGACTACTTTTATCTATAATATATTTTTCAGTTTCCGAAGACAAAATATTTGCATAATCATTAACATAAAACTCTTTTGTTGGACTAACTATTGCATTTACATTTAAAATACTTAATAAAAGAAATAGAATTAAAAACTTAATTCTATTCAAAAGATACATTTGGAACCTCTTTATCAGAGTTATTAACCTCAAAATAAGATTTTTCTTTGAAATTAAATAAAGAAGCAGTTAAATTATTAGGAAATGTTTTTACAAGATTATTATAATCTTTAACAGCATCATTATAATCTTTTCTAGCAACAGCAATACGATTTTCAGTTCCTGCAAGTTCATCTTGTAGATTTATAAAATTAGTATTTGATTTTAAATCAGGATAATTTTCAACAATTACATATAAGTTATTTAATGCTTTAGTAAGCTGTTCACTAGCACTAGCTTTATCCTCAACAGTACTTGCATTTACTAAATTTTCACGAGCAGTTGTAATACTATCAATAACTTTTTGTTCATGAGTCATATAACCTTTTACAGTATTTACTAAATTAGGAATTAAATCAGTTCTTCTTTTAAGTTGTACATCAATTTGTGCTGCTGCACTTTCAACATTTTCATTTTCTTTAACCATTTTATTATAGCCACTACCTAGTGATATACCAATTACTACTATAATAGCCACTACAATACCTATAATATAACTTTTTTTCATATATACCTACCTTCTAATAACATTATATAAAAAAAAATAACCATTTTCAAGTTATCGTTTATTTTTTTATAAGTCTACGTGTATAAGCTTCCTTTATAAGAGGATCTTTAGGATGCTTTTTATTATAATGTCCACAGTGTTCTTTTTCAAATCCCTCTAAACAATCATTAATCTTTTTTAAATTTTCATACATAATCATATTTGCAGTGTTTTCATCAATCATTTGACAAGTAATATAATTAAACCTATCGCGATCAATTCTTTCAATTAAATGAAGATAATCGTGTGAAGTTTTTTGTCTAAGGATTGCACCATTCCAAAATAAATAGCCATCACCAATACCTAAAACTTGAGAATCTTTTCTAGCAACAATTAAATGATGAAAACTAAGTTCATTAGGATTGACAAATTCATAGCCCATAAAGTCACAACCCAGTTTCTTTAATCTAAAAATTTTAATCATTTCTTTAGTGACATCTTTCATAAAAACCTCTTATACTACAAAATACTCTCAACAATTTCATTTTAGCACAAAAATTAGCATTTATAAATAAAAAATCACTACTTTCTATTGATTATTTCAAATAATTAGTGCTATAATACCAAAAGAAAAAAAGGTGTGATTTATTTATGAAAAAAAGAAATGTTGCAATTATTGCACACGTAGACCATGGTAAAACTACATTAGTAGATGAAATTATTAAGTATACTCATACATTTAGAGAAAATGAGGATATTAGTAATTTAAGTATGGATACAAATGATATTGAAAAAGAAAGAGGTATAACAATACTTGCTAAAACTACTTCCGTTGACTATGATGGTTATAAGATTAATATTCTTGATACTCCAGGTCATGCTGACTTTGGTGGTGAAGTTGAAAGAATTATGAAAATGGTTGATGGTGTACTTTTAGTAGTCGATGCTTATGAAGGACCTATGCCTCAGACAAGATTTGTTTTAAAAAAGGCTTTAGAGGCCGGTTGTAAACCAATTGTTGTTATTAATAAAGTTGATAAACCAACTCAAAGAGTTACCTCTGTAGTTGATGAAGTACTTGAATTATTTATTGAACTTGGTGCTACTGATGAACAAATTGAATTTAAAACAGTTTATACAAGTGCCGCTAATGGAACAAGTTCTCTTTCAAATAACCCTTCTGATCAAGAAAAAGGTTTCAAACCACTTATGGATTTAATTGTATCTGAAATACCAGAACCTACTGGAGATGAAAATGCTCCATTACAATTTCAACCTGCCCTACTTGACTACAATGATTATGTAGGAAGAATTGGTGTTGGTAAAGTATTTAATGGTAAAATTAAGGTTGGTCAAATGGTTAACTGTATAAGACTTGACGGTACTGAAAAAAGCTTTAGAGTTCAAAAACTTTTTGGTTATGTTGGATTAAAAAGAATAGAAATTGAAAGTGCCACAGTCGGAGATATAGTTGCTGTTGCGGGGCTCGAAGACATTTCAGTTGGAGAAACTTTAACTGAAGTTGGTAATCATAATGCCCTACCAATACTTCATATTGATGAACCAACACTTCAAATGACTTTTGGAGTTAATACTTCTCCATTTTCTGGAAAAGATGGTAAAATCTTAACATCAAGAAAAATTGGCGAAAGATTATTCAAAGAAACACAAAGAGATGTAAGTTTAAAAGTTGAACAAATTGATAGTGAAAACTTTATGGTATTAGGCCGTGGAGAACTACACTTATCTATCTTAATTGAAAATATGCGCCGTGAAGGTTTCGAACTTGAGGTTTCTAAACCAAAAGTTATTATTAAAGAAATTAATGGTGTAAAATGCGAACCTTATGAAGACTTACAAATTGAAATAACTGATGAATATATGGGTGGCGTTTTCGAAGAACTATCTCAAAGAGGCGCCATAATGGGAAATATGACACATTTAGGAAACTTAATTAGAATTAATTATGAAATTCCATCACGTGGACTTATTGGTTTTCCTACAAACTTTATGACTCTAACTAAAGGTTATGGTATAATGAACCATACATTTACTGAATTTAAACCTGTTGAAAATATCAATATAGGTGAAAGAAAACTTGGAGTTCTTGTTGCTAGTGAGGAAGGAAAAGCAACTGCTTATTCTCTTGGTGGCCTTGAGGACCGTGGTACAATGTTTGTTGAACCAAATGAAGAAGTTTATGAAGGTATGATAGTTGGTGAATGTAATAAAGATGTTGATCTAGCTGTAAACGTTGTTAAAGGAAAAGAACTTACAAACACAAGAAGTGCTTATGCAGATAAAACTGTAGTTCTAAAAAGACCTAGAATATTCACTTTAGAGGCAGCACTTGACTTTATTAATCAAGATGAACTTGTTGAAATTACTCCTCATCATTTAAGAATGAGAAAGAAAATTTTAAATACAGAACTTAGAAAGAAATTTGATGCTAGAAAATAGCATCTTTTTTATTTATAATAATTTTATTAGATATTGACATAGTCATTACATTGTCATATAATAATATAGAAAGGAGAAAGATATATGGAAACCATAGCAAGTACAACTAATCTTAATATTAGAATAGATTCAAATTTAAAAAAAGAATCCGACTCACTATTTAAAAGTTTAGGATTAAATATGACAACCGCTATCAATATATTTTTAACTCAATGTGTAAAAAGTAAATCTATTCCCTTTGAAATTTCGGAACCAAAATTAAGTAAAGACTTAATAAAGGCTCTAAAAGAATCCGATAAAGTAATAAATGATCCTACAAGAAAGAAATATCACGACATTAATGAACTCGTGAAAGCTTTACTTAATGATTAATACAGAAAGTCAAAAAACAAAATACGGGATAGATTTTACAAAAGGATTTAAAAAACAGTTTAAAAAGGTAATTAAACAAGGAAAAGATATAAAAAAATTTTCCTATGTAGTAGAAAAGTTAGCAAATAAAGAAACTTTGGAACCAAAATTTAAAAATCACACACTTGTTAATTGCAAAGAATATTTAGAATGTGGAGAATGTCACATCGAACCCAACTGGTTATTAGTTTATAGATACAAAGATGATAAATTAATTCTTTTGCTTGTAGCCACAGGAAGTCATAGTGAACTATTTAAATAACAAACTCAATTTTTGAGTTTTTTTATGTGTTGAAAAGTATTTTAGGCAAAATAAAAAACCTCTACAAGAGAGATTTTATATTAACAATGGTAACCCGTAGGGGGTTCGAACCCCTGAATGCTGCGCTGAGAACGCAGTGTGTTAAACCACTTCACCAACGGGCTAAGCCATTAACATATTACCATAATTTTTTTTAATTGTCTACACTATAATTATCAAAATAGCCTGAAATATATACAACTGGAGTTCCTTTGTCACCAGAACCTGAAGTTAAATCACATAGTGAACCTATTAAATCAACATATCTACGAGGTGTTGTTCCTTGTGAGGCAATTGTTCCTTTAAGGTTAGAATCTTTAGTTCTAATTTCATTTTTAATAGCTTCATTTAACTCTTCCCCACTCAAATTACTGAATTTATTATCAGATATATATTTAAGTTTTATTTCATTGGGGCTTCCCTCAAGACCTTTAGTATAATATGGAGATACTACTGGATCAGCAAGTTCCCATATTCCACCAACTGGATCTTTAAACGCACCATCACCATAAATCATTACTTCAATATTTTTACCAGTTTTTTCATATAACTTTCTTTGAATATTATCTACTAAACCCTGTGCATTACTTGGAAATAATTTAACTCTTTCTTCAGTAGAACGATTAGAGCCAAGTAATCCATATTTTTCATTACATCCACTTCCATCAACTGGACTAGTTAAAATATCATCAAGTCCTAAAATAATACCATCTGAATTTTCCTTTAAAGTTGCTTTTGTTTCAAATCTTGTATGAATATCACAAACAAGAATATCTTTTTCATAATTTAAAATCTTTTTAGGATCATTTGCTAATATAATTTCTATTTCACAATTTTCTTTTTTTACTAAATCTTTATAGAAATCAACCATATTAACACCAGTAAAAATATGTTTAAAATCGCCAAATTTTTCATAATATGTTTTCTCATCAATAACATCAGTATATGGATTTATTCCACTTTCTTTTAATCTTTTCTTATCTAAAATATCATTACCTACTTCATCTGAAGGATAAGATATTTGTAAAGTTATTTTATCCATTGCTCTTGCTATTGCAGATAAAAGTACTGCAAATCTATTTCTTGAAAGAATTGGAAATACCACACCTATATGGTTAGTACCAAATTTATTTTTAATATCTTTTGCAATTTCATCAACTGTTACATAGTTTCCCATTGCAATACCGACTACTGCTTCAGTTACTGCAACAATATCTTTATCGTGAAAAGTAAAATTATCACTTTCACTAGCTTTCATAAGACTATCTACAACAATGTCCTCTAAATTAGAATTTTCTTTAATTACGGGAGTTCTTATTCCCCTTACTACTGTTCCTACATTTCTCATATTTTTTATCACCTAGTATAATTATATAACACTAGTTAAATATTAACAAACTTATTTGTCACAACTTTACATTTTATGATATACTTTTTACCTTTTTTGTAAAGAAATTATCATTTGAATATGTTAAAAATAAATTTATTTTTACTGTATCTATATTATCTTCATAGTAAATATCAATATATAGGTTATTAATTATATTATCTAAATTTTTAAAATTAATACTTTCATTGTAACCATTGTTTTCACTATAATTAAGGACATCAGAGTTACCTTCGAAAATTAAATGTTTTTCATTTTTATTATCTAAATAATATACTTTTTTATAATTAATTTCATCATTATTAATACTACTTACTCTTGGAATACTAATAAAAAACTTTTCTTTTGAAACGAACATAACACTATTTTCTAGTATAAAATTATCATTACCTCCGGTTAAATTATAAAATTTAAATGAATTATAATTATTAAAAAAATAATAGATTAAAAATGTAATAATTATTAAAATTGTTACTAGTAAAAGAATACCAACTTTTTTATGTAAATTTATATTATCTTTATATAAATTTATCATTGCATTATCACTTTCTCCACCAGAAAGCAAACTTTCAATTGACACATTAAATATGTTACTTAAAATTAGTAAAGTTTCAATATCAGGAATTCTTCTTCCTGTTTCCTATTTACTTACTGCCTCCCTTGAAACTGGCACCTTTTTAGCAAGTTCTTCTTGCGTTAAATTATTTCTCTCTCTTAAAAATTTAATATATTTGCCTATTCTTTCTTTATTCATATTGTATAATCTCCTTACATTGATTAAACCATATTTCTTTTCTTTAATAAAGGTCCTTTGTGTCCCACAAAAAAAGATATAGTTAATCTACATCTTTTCTTGCTAGTATTGATGCTGGAGTTTTTGAAACAATTTTCATAATTGGTAAAAGTCCTACAATAATATTAAATAGATATACAATTACAATACTTAAAATAATTGTAAATGGATTTACCAAATAATTTTTTTCAAAATAACTTATTGTCTGAAGTGTTTTTAAAGCATAAGTTGTAAATAAAATACCAGGAAGTGATGCTACAGTTGTAATAGCAATAATTTCTCCATAAAACATTTTATAAATATCACTTTTTTTAGTACCTATTGCTCTATATATACCAATTTCCTTTATCCTTGAAAGATATGAAGAACGTATCATTAAATAAATTTCCACAAAAGAAATAAATAAAATAACTCCAGATGCAATAAGACCAGATTTTACAACAGTTTCCCTTGAATCTAAATATTTTTCTTTAGCAGTATCATAAGATTTTACAACATTTAAATTTTCATTATTTAAGCTTTCAATAGCAATTTCACTATCACTTGGCATTATAGTTAAGTTTTTAGATTTACTTATTAATTCATATTTAATCATATTTTCATTAACAAGCATATTTTTTCCATCATAATAACCTACTACAGTTAATTGTTTATTATTAATTTTATTTTCTAATTTGCTATTAAGTGGATTATCTAATTCTTTATTAATGTTAATAACAACTTCATAATCATTTTCTGGAAGTCTACCTTTTTTTATACTCAAATTATCAATTAATTTATAATTTAAATATTTATCACTTGTTTCAGCATCATAAACCATAGTTTCATCAGTACCTAAACTATTATATAATATATCAATCATGTATTTTTTATTTGTAAAAATACTATAATCTCCAATATCAGTAATACCTGTGATAGTAAATATTAAATCACCACAATTAACTTTATATCCAATTAAATCTTGAACTGAATAACCAGTTTGAATACCTATTTTTTCTTCACCTGTAAATAAATTATTAAGTGTTGATTTATCCACAACTATATCAAAATCATTGTCTGTTTTTTTACCATAAATTATATCAGAATCATTTATATAATTTTTATTAACCAATGTACCAGAAATAGTTGAACTAGCATTTTTAGTTTGATAATAATTATCAAATGTAATTTTAAAATTTGCATTTCCACTGCCAGGTAAAATATAATCTATTCCATTTAATGTTTCATATTTTTCAAAATTATCTATATTTATTTTTTGCATTTTTACTTCAAGATAATTTTTATTTTTTTCAATAAAGTAACTATCTTTTACATTAAGTATTCCTAAAGTATTACTTACAGCATACATAATAAAGGCTCCAGAGGCTAAAAATCCTAGTAACAATAATTTTTTAATAAAGGAATAATCAAGTATCTTTTTAAAACCTAAAAATATTACTTTAAATACATTAAATATAGAACTATACTTATGTTTAGTAGTTTCAATATTTTTAAAATCAAATTCATATTTTTCATAAATTGATTTATCTATTTGTTTATAATGATCATTTATTAGTTCAATATTAGAGTTTTCATCAACAACCTCAATTTTCTCACTACCATTTGTTTTAATATAAATATTATTATTTTTAGCAATTATTGTTATATTAGATTTAATCTTATTATCAAAATATAATGTTATATTACCATTTTCCTCTTTAGTTTTAAAATCTTTTAAATAGATTTTATTATCAATTTTATAATCAAGTGATCCTTCATAACTATTCTCATAATCTTTTACGATTTTACCATCAGAAACCTCAATTATTCTATCTGCATAAAATTTTGCTATATCATTTTCATGTGTTACTAAAATTACTAATCTATTTTTAGATATTGATTTAATAATATTCATTATTTCAAGTGTATTTTGACTATCAAGGTTTCCTGTAGGTTCATCACATAATAAAATATTAGGATTTTTTACAATTGCCCTTGCTATAGCTACTCTTTGTTTTTCTCCTCCAGAAAGCATTCCTGCTGGTCTATTTCTATATCTATAAATCTTTAGTGTTTCTAATACAAAATTAACTCTTTTTTCAATTTCCTTTTTATTTTTTACACCAACCATTTTAAGAGCTATAGCAACATTATCAAATACAGTTAAGTTTTCTAATAAATTATAATTTTGAAAAATATATCCAATGTTTAAATTTCTTTCTTTATCTACATAGTATGTACTTTTCTTAGTAATTTTTTTACCATTTACATAAATCTTACCACTTTTTACTTTGTCAAGTCCGCCAATAACATTAAGAAGGGTTGTTTTTCCACATCCACTTGGTCCCAAAAGACATACAAGTCCAGTAGAATCAAAACTAACAGAGGTATTATCAATAACATGAATTTCATTCTTTTTATTTTTATTAAAGTATTTATTAACTTTTTCTAATTTTATCATTACTCTGCCTCCTCCCTATAAGTTTTCATCGCTGATGAATTAAATAGTTTTCTTGAATATCTAAATGATATAAGAATGCTCATTACAAAACATATAACATATACAAAAATATAGTCTTTTATACCAAGATATTTAACCATATCATATAAATTATTATTAACAATAATATTATTCTTAACTAAAATACATAATCCTAGTATTAAAGCAAAAGCAATATGATATATTAAAAATAATTCAATATTAATTAAATTCTTTAATACTTTTTTAGTTGCTCCGAGAATTCTTAATGTTGCATAATAGACATTTCTTGATTTTTCAATTAATCTAATAACAAAATATGCTATAAAGAAAAGTACAATAAATATAATAGTCATAACTATTAATTTAAATATTTTAATAACTTCCAAAACACCATTTGAATAATTTATTTTGGCATCTTTAATAAATAATGGCTTAAATCCATTCATTTCAAGATAACATTTAGCCTCGGGAATATCCTTTACATCTTTCAAATAAATTGATGATTGATAAGTTCCCATATTAAATAAAGATAAATAATCCTCTTTTGAAATATATATTACAGAGTTATTATTTTCATAATCTTTTACACCTGTTAAATTTTCAAAATTATATTTCAAATACATATCACTAATTTCTAAATCTACATTATTTTCATAATAAATATTTTTTACATTAATATTTAATATATTATTTTTACACCAACTATATTTACACATTACATTAAGTTCATATGGAACAATAGCTTTTCCTTTAGGTACTTTATCACTAACACTATAAAGTAAATCTACTTTTTGATTATTTAAGGTAATTGTAACCTTACTATAGTTTTCATAACTATTTATTTTTATTTTTTCTAATACTTCATCACTTACATAGAAAATATCATTATCATATTCCTTATCTTTAAGAACAAATCCTGTTACTTTTAAATCTTTATTTGAACTTGATATATTATCTGTATTTCTTAAACTAAGTTTTGTTTCTTTTAACTTATCTTTTAAAGTTGAAACATAATAATTATTTTTATTAGTTTCTAATATTATTTCATTATCATTAATAGGTTTTTGACCCTCGATATTAGATTTTAGTTCACGTATACTTTTTACATTACCATAAAACCAAAAAGTATTATCATCAGTTAAACTATATGTAGCATCTAAAATTATATCATCCTTCACTACTGATTTTACATAATCAAGTTTACTTATTTTATCTAGTTCTTCATTTGTAATTACACTATTATCACTTTTTTTAATTACAATTCTTTCATCAGATAAATCACTAAAATAATAATTATAACCATTTTTATTTTCTTCATACTCTGCTTTTCTAAACGAAGAATATATTCCTAAGAAAGCAAAAGTAATTAATAAGAATACCATTAAAAGTAAAATAAACTTCATAGGTAAATTAAATGTATTTCTTACTCCAAGTCTAATTTTATTTAAAAAACTAATATTTTTATATTCATGAAGACTTGTTTTACTTTCTTCATAAGGTTTTATCGTTATATCCTCACGAACTTTTCCATCATGCATTTCAATCTTACGAGTAGCAAGATCCTCAACATCTTCATAATTATGAGTTACAACAATTACAAGTTTATCTTTTGCTACTTTTGCAAGTAGTTTCATTATAGAGGCTGCAGATCTACGATCTAAATTACCTGTTGGTTCATCAGCAATTATTATAGGTACATCTTTAGCAAGTGCTCTAGCAATAGCTACTCTTTGCTTTTGACCTCCAGATAAATGAGAAACTTTACTATTTCTATATTTGTATAAATCTACTTCCTTAATTAATTCAATAACTTTATTTTTAATATCTTTTTTCTTAAAACCATTTAACAAAAGAACTAACTCAATGTTTTGATACACAGTATAACTACTTACTAAATTAAATGATTGAAATATATTACCTATATAACTTTTACGATAATGCTCTGCTTCCTCATTACTATAATGACTTGTTTCCATGCCATTAATATACATTTCTCCTTCTTCATACGTATCAAGACCTGATAATACATTTAAAAGAGTACTTTTTCCACATCCACTTTCTCCAGTTATTACAACAAACTCTCCTAAATAAAAATCTAAAGATATTTTACTAAAACCTGATGCAACAAGACCTTTATTATAATAGAATTTACTAACTTTTTTTAAACTAAGTATTGGTTTATCTTTACTCATATTTTCCTCCTACATAAATTATATTATATAAAATAAATTTATACAAATATAATATAACATTGTAATGTGACAATAGAGTGACATTACTAATTTACATTTTTATTATATTTACTATTTTTTAATTATTAGATTATTATTTTCTTTTTCTAATTCTTTTAAACTTTTATTTGGTGTCGGTAAATCCTCAGGCATTGTACCGCCTAAATCTTCAATTGCTTTTCTAACTGTTTTTCCCACTTTGTAGTGAGTATTTGTGGCAATTTTTTCATTTGGTTCTTCTTGTTTTTCAAGTAATGCTTCTGTTTGAGTTATTCTAAATATATTAGCACCTAATTCAACACTACCCATATTATCTAATATATCTTCGCTATATCTTAAACCTTTTCGTTTTGCAATATCATTTGCTGTTTCTCCATTATATAATCCTTTATATCCTGCATTAGTAAACTTATCTAAGTTTTTAACTCCTTTTTCTTTAGCTATTTTATATAAAATTTTATTGCCGTCTCTTTTTTGCCTCCTCCTATATAATCTTTTTTCATCTTCATTTAAATTATTATATTCTTGCTCTAATAATTCATGTTTCCTAGTTTGAATAGCAAAATATGTTTGAGCAAGAGCTATAACTTTCTTTCTACTATCACCATTTTGAGCGATAAGATAGCATGCATATCTGGATAGTTTATAATCAGAAACTTTTCTTTGACCACCTTTACCTAAATTTATCATTTTGTCGGCGCCGACAAAATGGTCGGATGTTACATAATTACTGGCTTTGCAAGAGTTTATTGCTTTTTTTATTACACCAACAAATTTTCTCCATTCGGTATACTCTAAAACCTTTTGCAGTTCCCTTGCATACCAATATTCATTACCATCATCATCTACATGTCTAATACTTTCAAATATAGTTTCATTAATTTTTTCTAATTCGTTCATTTTTTACCTCACTTTCTATTTTTAATTATTAGATTATTACTTTCTTTTTCGAGTTCTTTTAAACTTTTTTCATACTATCACCAGTTTAAGCAATTAAATAACAAGCATATCTGGATAGTTTATAATCTTCTATATTTCTTAAAGTGTTAGAACCAATATCAACCATTTTCCTGACATCAGGAAAATGGTCTTGTAGTCTATAGTTACTATTTAAGCACGTTAATTTTTCTTTCTCAATTACCTTTTCAAAATTTTCCCATTTGTTATACTCTAATACTTTTTGTAATTCTCTGGCATACCAATACTCATTCCCATTTTCATCAAAATGTTTAATACTTTCAAATACTGTTTCATTAATATTTTCTAATTCATTCATTTTTTACCTCACTTTCTAATTTACAATAGTTTACATTTTTACATTTTTTTATAACTTTGTATTTTTCTCCCTTCATACATATTTATTACCGAAAAATTTCTGATTTCCTCCTTTTTTTGATAAATTTTTTTAAAAAAGATAAAATTTTACACATTATTTACATTTTTCATTATTAAACTTTACACTAATTTACATTATAAAAAGTGTAAATATCTTTACAAAATAAAAACTAGGTTTTACCCTAGCAATCAAATTTAAAAATAATTTTAGTTTTTTCTAAATATATATATTTAATATTATTAATATCTAAATAATTTAAAACTTTTTTATAATTATAAATATTTAATGTACAAGTACCCTTTAAGTATAATGAAGTATTTATAATATCATCACTAATATTACTATATATTACATAGCCATAATCATTTACAAAATCTTTAACTATTACATTATTATATTTACTACTTAAAAATATATATTCCTCTTTTAAAGAATATATATCTTTTTTTAAATATCCTCTGTAACTTATTTTACTTGGATAATATTTCTTAAAATCTTTATTTCTTAAATAATTTATTTTTTTTATAATACCATTATATGTAACACTTCTACATCTATAAAAAACATTATCTTTTTTTATATAGTATGTTCTTCCTAAAAAAGTAAAAGAATTATTTAACTTATATATATTACTTTTGGGATTTACACTTAAGTCATATTTACTTAGTTCAATTTCAATTAAATTATATATATTTTTTAGAAATAATTTATCATTACTTAAAACTATTATATCATCCATATAACGTATATAATATTTACATTTAAGTTTTTCTTTAACATAGTGATCAAATTCATTTAAATAAAATACTGCAAGTATTTGTGAACATACATTTCCAATAGATAATCCTTTACCATCTTTATATAAAGGAATTTCTTTAATCTTTTTTATTAATTCATTTTTTTCTTTTATAGAAATATTCTTATAATATAAATCATTTATAACATTTTCTTTTAAATAATTTATATCTTTATTAATATAATCACTATTAGTTTGATTTATTATACTTAATATTAATTTTAAAACTAATTCATCTTTAATATATTTTTTTAATAAATTCATTAATATTAAATGATTTATATTATAAAAATATTTTTTTATATCTATTTTTAAAACATATACATTACCATTATTTTTTAAAGTATTTGCATATTTTTCAAAATAATAATATGCTTTTTTAGCACCCATTCCTTTTCTTGTAGCAACATTTTGGTCTATTAATGATGAAGATAATGCAGGAAGTAATATTTTATAAGCTACTACATAATTAACTATTTTATCATATATTGTATCACTCATAATTACCCTATATTTTGGATCTTTTATAATAAATATTTTATATTTAGAAAAATAATAGTTAAAATTATTTAATCTATTATAAATATCAAATATATTAGAATTTGAAAAATATGAAAATTTAGTTTTTTTAGAAATAGATCTACAATTCTTACATACATTATGATAAGCCCACTGAACATTTTCATATGTAAAAATACTATCTAAGTCAAAACTTTTTCTTTTCAAATTAAACTCCTTATTAATAGTTATATAAATATTGCTGACAAGATATAAAAGCATTACTAGGCAGCGATTTTTCGTTTTGCTACTAGACCACATTACTCTTCATTACTTTCGTTTTAGGCAGATTACCAAGGAATATGCTTGTTTCCTATCCATAATTTGTTAAAGAGTAATTACATTCATAAAGCTCTTGCTTTGTGTAATAATACTCACTTTGTAAGGAAAATACGCCACGAGCCGCATTATTACGATTATTAACATTGTCATTATTCAGACCATTAATCGGATTAAGTTCAAATACATTCGAATTACTATCATTGAATCTATTAGGAGAGCCCGCCCAAAATAGCATATCCCTATCAGCAATATTTATACTTTCCATAGTTTTTTAACTATGGTAGGCACATTATAAAGAATAAATCCCATAAAAAACAATAATGTGCCTACCTTAATTAGAAAATTAAGGATTAATTATATAATATAAATCTTTATATTCTTTTTCTATTATTTTATAAATATCATTATTAATTAACTTTTTACTAATAAAATAATTTAATATAAATAATATATATTTAATACTTACTTTAAATTCTAACATATAATTTTTATCTTTATTAGAATTATTTATATTAAAACAATATTCACATATTTTAGTATGCTCTTTAATAATTCTTGTACTAAGAATCTCTTTATCATGTGGAACTTTTCTTATTACAAGTTCATTTAAATCAATATATATTTTAGAAATTAAATCAATCATTATTCTTTTATCCAACCATACATCATTTTTTTAGTATCATTAAGTATTCCAAGAAATCCTCGTACTCTTTTTATTTTAACATATTTATATTTACCAATAAGTCCAATTATTAAATCAAGTGCACTTAAATTTACTAATGCTTCTTTTTGATACTTATTTCTTATTTTCTCACTATCATAATTTATATTAGCTCTATATATATTATGTATAAGTTCATATAACTCTGTTTCTAATGATATTCTAAAGGTTTTTGCCTTATTAGGCATCTTATTTAAAATATAAGTAAATGAATAATCATATAACTCATTTGCTTTATTAACAAGTTTAAATGATTGCATTATTTCCTTTCTTCCACTTCGTGGAAACCATACGCCCCATAAAGGGGCGTACCACTTTAGTATGATTTACTGCTTTAACATTTCAATCACATTTAGTTTTATTTTTTTACCGACGCACAATCGAGGATTGTGCTGCTTTCTTTTCTCAGAGAAGTTGCCCTTCTCTTCGGCTCTAATTTACTGTGTAAACATCGTTATATGTTCCACTTCCAAGTAACTTACTTTCAGAGGATAGAGAAACTACACCACGAGCCGCAAAAGAACGACTATCAACATAGTCAAAATGCAGACCAGAAAACGGAATAAGTCCAAAAACATACGAAATACTATCATAGAATCTACCAGGAGAGCCCGCCCAATATGCCATATTATTATTTAAATAGAAAGCACTGTTGTCCGTATTATATTTTCCTCCTGCTAGCACAATTTCATCCGCTGTTATTAATCCAAAATTATTTGTTACCACATCCGCAGTATTACATTCAAACGTTGGTGTTGGTGTACTTGAACTTAATCTAGTATATGCAGCATATTTAATTATGCTGCCAGTGGATGCCCAAGTGCTTGATGTATTTCTATCATTGCAAAATGTTGTTTTAATAAATCTTGATGTACTTATATTTTCATTAAAATATTTTGTATACCAATTATCTAAATATGTTTTTATTGTACTATTTGTTGCAGTTCCTCTTTGAGAACCAGTTGTATATTGAAATCCTACATATTCTGCATGATTATAATCATTATTATAAGCTGTAAATCCCATATTTGTATCTGCTCCAGTTATTGCTACTTTTGCATTTTCACTTGGGGCTTTACTTCCTGCATATATCATTTTTATTTTATTATCTTTATCTACCCTTATTATTCTCCAGTACATATCATCTCCTTTATGGGCATATACTACTCCTTTACATTTATAATTATATGTTGAAGCATAATCTGTTACACCAGTTTGGCACTCAGCTAATGTTGAATAGTCCATGTATTTTGGTGAACTATTTCCATCATACCATACTTCATCTGTAGAATTTTCATCATAGAAACCTCTGTAAACAATTTGGTCTTCTTTAAACTTACCATATTTTACCCAGTTGTTATCTACTGCTCCTCTATAATAATATGTTTTACCTATTCCTTCTGTATATGAATACATTCCAGCATTACTAGTTTCTACGCTTGCAAATGAAGGTGATGTTTTTGCTTCAATTGCAGTTTTTCCTCCATTATTTGCAAGTATTGTTTCATAACCCTTTTTAACTGTTGTTCCATCTTCTGAGGAACATCCTTTACTTATTGCATATATTTTACCAGTAAAGTTTTTTCCTCCAAGTTGTGCTTGACTTACATTTAAGTTATAGTATCTTCCTGTTATTTTCCATCTTACTGATTGAGTACTTCCTAAACTTTTTATTGTTGCTCCCTCAACTAGTTTATAATATTTATTTGTACTATCATAATAACTTTGTATATTTGCATGATCAAAATTTGTTTCTGTAGCAAAATGATTATTTCCATTCATACCATTTACTTCAATTGTTATTTCTTTTGTAGCGCCACTTGTTTTAGTCGTTGTACCTTGTCCATATACATTACTTCCTGCATCATATTCATAAACTATATCATATGTACATGTTGTAAGTAAATTTGATGAACCTGTAAGAGTTACATCTAAAAATGCAGTATCCTCTTTTGCAGCGACTTCATTATTTGCTACTGTAAAACTCATATTTGCTGCTGGTACTTGTAAATTAAGTTGTGTCGCATTTGATATAAATGTTGCATCACCTGGACTTGATGAATTAATATTTACTGCTACATTATTATTTAAGTTTACATTAAATGTTCCAAAATATGCAAATGAAGCAACTCCTATAATAATTATTAATAATACTGAGGCAAACACTGCTAGTGATTTTGTTATTTTACTTTTTTCCATAATCTACTCCTATCCCTTATAAATACTGGGGTCATTTTTCTTAAATCTTATACATTTGAGAAAACATACCCTCGTATTTTCGTACCTTACTACTAAATTATAGCATCAATTTATTTAAAAATCTAGTACCATATTCCGTAAAATAAGCATTAAATTTTCCTATATGTATAAGATTTAAGAAAATACGAACAAGGTAATACCTTGGTTTGTAAGAGATTTATATATTTATTATTTTTCTTAAAAAAATCTAAGAATAAATCTTAGAATTTTTGTTTTTTACTAAGCCAGTTTTTACCATCAATAATTCTTGCAACAAGCATACTACTTGCACTATCTCCGACTACATTTAAAAGTGTTGCTGGAGCATCTATTATTGTGGCTATTATTGTTAGTATCGGAAGACTTGCTATAGGAAAGCCCATTAAACTAATAATAAGCATCTCTGAAATAGTTCCTCCACCAATTGGTACTGCTGTAATTAAAATTGTTGCTAATATACTTACTCCAAGAACTTTAAAAGTGCTAACATCCATACCAAATAAATATACTAAGAACATTATTTTAAATACACTACCTATTATTGAACCATCTTTATGAAATGATGTACCAAGAGGAATAATAGTATCTGCTATATCATCAGAAACACCAATATTTTTTGCAGCTTTCGTATTAACCGGAATTGATGCTGCTGAAGAACATGTAGCAAGAGCTGTAGCTGATGGTACCATTATATTTTGCCAATATAATTTTAATCCTTTTTTACCGCCTGCAATAAAGGCATATAAACTATAAATAACAAAATAAACAAATGCACATGATACTGTATAAATAATAAGCATCTTTAAATAACTTGTAGCAACACCAGCACCAAACTCTCCAACAAAAGAGGCAAAGTAAGCCCCTATTCCAATTGGAGCATAATACATAATAATTTTAATAAGCATTTGAAGTACATCATTAAAGCTTTCTAATACCTCAAGAGCTTTCTTACCCTTATCTTTTGCAAAATGAATAGCAAGACCAGTTAAAATAGATATAACAATTAAAGCAATAATATTATTTTTAGAAATTATTTTTACAAAATCATCAGTTGAAATTGCATTAACTGTTCTTGTTAAAATATCAAGTTTTTCATCATTATCAGTAATTGAATAATCAAAAGATTCTTTTATTTTAATACTATCTTTTTTATTAACTAAAGTTATTTTAGTCGAAGCAATACCAATTAAAACACTTATAAGTGATGTTAAAACAAATATTCCAATAATAGTAATTAATATTTTACCAAGTCTTTTTGGTTCTTTCATTTTACCAATAGAGGTACTTAAAGTTAAAAATATTAAAGGTACTATAATAGTAAGTAATAAATTAATAAATAAAGTCCCAAAAGGTTTTAATACAGTGGCCTTTTCTTTAAAGATAACTCCAATCAATGTTCCTACAATAACTGAAATAAACATAATTATTGTAGATTTGTAATTTTTAAATATTTTTTTCATAATTTTACTTCCTTTCTATTAAAATTATATTTTAAATTTATAAAAAAAAGAATATTTTGAAATCCACATAAATCCACGATATAATAAATATAGGTGTTATATGAAAAAGAAATTTATTAAAATGAACGATGGTAAAAATTATTTATCTTTAGGTAATATTATAAATATAATTAAAAAACATTCTAAAGTTGAGGCCTCAGGTATTCAAAAAGAAGTATTTTGTGGGCTATTTAATATAAATGATATAAAAACTACTACAGTAAATAATTATTTAATTGGATATAGACCTATAGGAATAGAATATAAAAAAATATATTTAGATTTAAAAGAAAATTATTCTAATAATAAAGAAATATTTATTCCTATATTTGCTAACATAATCTCTATTTTAGAGGAAAGAATAATTAAGTATGATGATCTTAATATTAAAATAATAAATGAAAATTCTAAGATTAAAAAAGTTTGTTTAGATATATTACATCTAAAGGATGAAAATGTTTCTAATAATTTTATAGAAAAAATAAATAATTATTTAGATAATAACAATTATTATGAAGCTCTCATTGAATTATTATTTTATGGAGTACTTGAAAATAAACAACCAATATTTGATGAAGTTATAATTAATGTTAATGAATATGAATTAAAGGAATATTTAAAAATAAATCTTTATGAAGGAATAAGTTATATAAACTCATTAAAAATTCTTGCACAAAAAGATAATATGTATGCTAATGCACAACTTGGTTCACTTGAATATAGTGGTTTAATAAGTGGGAAAATAGATTATGAAAAGTGCTATGAATATTATATGAAAGCAGCTTTAAAAGGACATCCTAAAGCATCTTGGATGATTGGTAATTTAATATTTTCTAATAAAGTTAAAGAAAAAAATGTTGATATAATGTTAAAGTTTTTAAATAAAGCTGTAGATTTAGGAAGTATTGCTGCTCTTAATACTTTAGGAAGATATTATTTAAATATTGATGATGCTACTGCCCTTAAATACTTTAAAAAAGCTGCAGAATATGGTTATGCATATGCCTATAATAATTTGGGAATGTATTATGAAAAAAATAATGATTTAAAGCTTGCTAAAAACTACTATAAATTAAGTGCTGATTTATTAAATAGTTGGGCATTAAATAAAATGGGAGAAATATGTATTAATGAAGGTAATTATAAAGATGCATTATTTTACTTTAATAAAGCAATTAACTGTCCTATTTCTGAAAGAAGTTATTATGCCTACTATAACCTTGCAAAAATATATAAAAATGGATGTAAAAAATTAAATATTTCTAAAAATGAAAAACTTTATAATAAATATATGAATATTTTTCAAAATAAAAAGGAAAGTTAAATTCTATTACCTTCCTCTAAAGTATTAAAATAGTTATTACCCATTGTACTAAATTTTTCTGAACCAGTTATTACTATATTATTAGCCCTAAATGATAAATAATTATGCATTATTTTTTCATCGTATAAAAAGTCAATTACAGCATTATAACCATTTAAATCAGTTCTATTTAAATATCTAGTAAAAGTACCATGTTGATAAACAACAAATTGATTAGGCATAATTGCTTGATAGTATAAACTTTGTCCATTATTTTTACCAAAGTAACTACTACAACTTCTTACCCAGTTTTTAGCATGAGTTCTATTATAAATTGTATTAATTACTGCATAGGCATCTTCATAAGAATTACTTTGTGCCTCAGATAAAACTATAGCAGTTAAAGTATTAAATTCATTCTTAGTTAAATTATACTTATTTAAAATATAGTCTATTTTATCTTCCCTAGTAATATTTGCATTATAATTATCAAATGAAGATACTTTAGTATTAACCTCTTTTACTCTTTGCACACTTGGAGCAAAAATTATTGTAAACATCATACATAGAGCAATACCAAAGTTAGTTATTTTTTTTATATTAAAATTATTGATTTCCTTTTTATTCATTCTCCATATATTATGGAGGACATAATCATTTTTATTCATTCTTTCCCCCTGAATAACAAAATAATTATACCATAAAATATGCAAAACGTCAAATTATGTAAACCAATTACCACATTTTAACAATTAAAAAGCCCGAATATATGGGCTTTTCTAAGTAAATATATAAATCAATAATCTAAATAATAATCTAATTAATTTCTAATAATTATTTATTAATACAAGAGGATACTTTATAATCCCAATATGCTTTATGAAGTTTATAAGTAAGATTAGATACATCCTCAAAATAAGAACCTGCAGATAAACAGCCTAAATTTGATAAAGCAATAACAATATATGGGTTTTCATCAAAAACTATAGATATATCATGCATTACAGAGCCAGCACAGCCACTTTTATTCGCGGAGGTCAAACCCTGTGGAGGAGTTAAAAACTGACCTCCATTATCAGTAAAATAACTCATAAGTTCTTTTGCTATGTCACTACCTTTTTCATAAAAATTATAAAGTTCATTCATATAAATTGCGGCATCATGAGCACTTGTTTCACCCCATATAGTTGGCCTTGTAAATATAGCATTTGTACCTTTAGTTTTCCAAAAAGCAAGCATATCATCTTTATTAAATCTATCCATAAGCATAGTATGAGCTACATTATCACTATAATATGCAGAATTTTTAACAAGTTCCCTTACAGTATAATAAGTATTTTCCTCGCCTAATTTAATATAACCAGCACCAGGATTATAATATTTTTTTGTATATAAAAGTTTTTCCTCTAAATCGATAGAGCCATTTTCTGCATTTTCATAAATATATATGTCTGTTGGTGCTTTAATTGTCGAAGCCGTAAATATATGTTGATTTTCATTATAACTAACTGTAAAACCTGTATAAATATCTACATATTTATAAGCAAAACGATTTATTGATTTATTATAATAATCATTTATTTCATTTATAACTGAAGTAACACTTTCTGGTAACTTTTCTATTGGCGTATTACTTTGCATACAACTTACAATTTGAGAGGCTTTAGAATCTTTTATAAAGTTTGGACTATCTTTAGGAATATTATAGATTTCCATACTAGGATTTTCCTTTTTATCTATTTCAAAAAAATAATTTTCATACTCTTCATTTTGTGATGATAATGCAAAACTAGTTCCAACACTTATTACTGTTAAAATAATTATTAAAATACCTAAAATAATTAATAATTTAGATCTTTTTGTCTTTAATAAATCTATAATTTTTTCTTTATTAGATTGTTTTTCAACAGGTTTTAATGCATCTTTAATTTTTGCTATATCTTCTTTTTTTAGTGTTGGAATCTTTTTTATTAATTCATTTATTTCTTCTTCAGTATAATCTTTAATAACTGGAAGTGAAGTAGTAAGCATTTCAATTTGTTCATCATTTAAGTCTTTTATTATGGGAACTGCTGTAGTTAAAAATTCAATATCTTCTTGTGAAGTATTTTCATTTAAATTGTCATTAACCTCTTTATTCATTCTCTCACCTATTATATTAATAGTATACACTAAAAAGTAAATAAAAAAAAGATGCTTTTTACATCTTAACAATTATTAAATTTTATAGGTACTTTATAAGTAACGCTTTTTTCCTCATCAATTTTAGCACTTATTTCTAAATATAAATTACTATCCTTATAATATTTACATGATGGAGAATAATTATCAATTACAAAAGATATCATCTTTAAATACTCTTTTAAGGAAACTGGAGTTTTTTCTAAATATTCCTTTTCAGAAATAACATTTAAAATATCTTGATGTTTTTCATATAAAGTGCATTTTATATAAGAATATTTTTGATTATCATCAGCATTATAATCAATGTTTAAGTAGATTGAGGATTTACTTTCATCATAAGTTATACTTCCCGTAACTTTTATATCTTTTGTTTCTCCATTTAAAGTTTTAAATTCATAATTATGTTTATCGAAAAATAAAATTACACAAACACTTATGATTATAAATACAATAACTGTAATAATTATCATATTTTTTTTGAAAATTGATTTTTTATTTATATTTACTTTCTTACCACTAATCAAATAGTTTAAATCAACATTAAATTTATTTGATATATCTTTTAAAATGGTAATATCAGGAATACTTTTATCATTTTCCCATTTTGAAACTGCTTGAAAAGTAACACCCAAAATAGACGCAAATTCATTTTGCGTTAAATTATTTTTCTTACGGATATCCTTTATTATACTACCTATCTGTTCCATAAATAATATATTACCATAAAAATATTGTACTATCAAATAAATATTGATACAATTAATGTATGAAGAAGATTTTGTTAATAATTTGTTTATTATTTTTATGTTCATGTAAAAAAAATGTTTCCTTAAATAAGAATACTTTTGACTATGGAGCAAAAGTAGATATAAAAAATATCACTGATAAAAAATATAAATGTCAAAGTAAAGTGCTTAATACATTAAATTTAGGAAAACATAATGATACTATGTTTTGCAATAAAAAAGAATATAAAATTAAATATGAAGTTATAGATAAAGAAAAACCTATTATATGGATTGGCAATACTATAACAAGAACTCCTGGCTATAAAGAAGATATTTCTAAAGAATTAACTTGTATGGATAATGCAGATAGAACTCCCTTAACAAATATAACTGGATCGTATGATATAAATACAGTTGGAACATATAATTTAACATTTACATGTACTGATAATTCAGGCAATAGTTCAAGTAAAGATTTTAAATTAGTTGTTAAGGAAAAAAATGTAACTACCGGAGGCGCATATACAGGTGTTTTAACTAATTATTTAGATTTTAAAGATGTTTATAAAGAAAGAAAAAATGATAATACTTTAGTCGGTATAGATGTTTCAAAATATCAAGGAAACATAGATTGGCAAAAGGTTAAAGATGCTGGTGTTGAATTTGCTATTATTAGACTAGGATATAGATATTTTTATGATGAACCTTTATCGCTTGATCCATATTTCCTAAAAAACATTGAGGGAGCCTCTAAAGTGGGAATTAAGATAGGCTTATATTTTTATTCTTATGCTAAAAATGAAAAAGATGCTACCCAGGAAGCAAACTTTGTACTTGATAACATAAAAGGATACAACATTGAAATGCCAATTGCCTTTGATTGGGAAAGTTTTAACTATTTTAATGCTGGGCAAATGAATTTATTTGATTTAAGAGGAGCCTCAAATGCGTTTCTAAAGACTATTAAAGATGCTGGATACACACCAGTTCACTATGCAAGTAAATCATACCTTGAATATATTTGGCTTCCCGTAGATTATGATATATGGCTTGCTCATTATACAAAAGAAACATCTTATAAAGGTGATTATGTAATGTGGCAACTTTCAAGTAATGGTAAAGTTGATGGAATAAATAATTATGTTGATATTAATGTATATTATAAAAACTAGAATTAAATGATGTGAACCCCAAATTGGAGACATTAAATAAAAAACTAGTTTAAGAAAAAAATCAAGGGCTAACGAAGTGAGTTCATCTAGACCCTTGATTTTTATCATGTAATTATAATATTTATTCAAATAAAGCTTGTCTTTATTTGTTATTAATTAATAAATTAATAATGTATAGAAATCTTCTGCATATTCTACAATATTTGAGTCTGGTTCTCCCATACCTGGACATAATTGATTATATAATTTATAATCATAACCACCATTATTTTTTAAATATTCTATGACTGCATTCATTTTATATATTATTTCATTATTATTTATCATTTTTATTATATCCTTTCTTCTTGTAAACTTTCTTACCTTTAATTCTTGTTGTATTATAGAATTCTATCCATTCTTCGACTAAAATTATGTAATTTTCTAAAGATGTGATATTATTATTATACAAAGTTTCCTTTTTAAGGAGAGAGTGCCAGCTCTCAATTGGTGAGTCATCTATTGGAGTACCTTTTCTGGTCATAGAAATAGTAATACCATTTGATTCACAAATCGCTTTGTATTCATAAGATGTATATTGGAAACCTTGGTCGCTATGCAAGATTAATCCAGATACATCTTTTCTTTTTGATATTGCTTCATTTAAAGTATCTATTACTAATTTATTATCATTTCTTTTAGATATTTTATAAGCAATAACTTTTCTATCATATAAATCAATTATTGTTGATAAATATGCTCTAGAACCTTTAAATATAAGGTAAGTTACATCAGTATCCCATACTTTGTTTGGTGCATTAGTAGTAAAATTTCTTTTTAATAAATTTGGTTTAACATTATCTTCAATTCTTTCATTTTTATTTTTCTTTTGAGCCTTTCTTATATATTCAGGCATTAAATTATATTTTTTCATTATTCTTAAAACCTTCTTTCCATTCATTACAACCCCATATTTGATTTTTAGGCCTTCCACAATTCTACGATAACCATATGTGCCTTTAGAATCATCAAATATTTCTTTAATTATTAGATAATCATAATAATCAGAATCTTCTTTATTTCTGTATTTATAATAAGTTTTAGGACTTATTTCTAATACGGCACACATATTATATAATTTGTAATTATCTCTATATAGATTAATAAAAGTCACTTTTTCTCTCGTTGTACCTTGAGGAAGGCCTGGTATTTTTTTAATATTTCATATCTTTCTTTGTAATCTTCTTTTGTTAAATCTTTTTCTTTTGCTCTACCACGTTTACCAAATTTCTTATATTTTTCTGGCCATTTTATTTGTTTGCCCCAAGTTTGAATAGTATTTTGTGATATACCAAATTCTTTACCTAAAGCTACACTTGATTCTCCTTTTAAATATCTATCTAATATAATCTCCTTTATATCAGAAATATGTTTTTTAAATTTTTGTCCTTTTGAAGCCATAAGAAAACACCTCCTTTCGGAAGTGTATTCTAACATAAACTAGTTTTTTTATAAATGTCTACCCAAAAGGGTGCATTTCAAAAATCTAGTTTTTTCTTACAATATGAGCTCCCCTTACTATATTTGGTTTTTTATAAGAGTAAATATTATCTACTAAATATAATGAAAGAAGTATAATACTAATTACTGATAAAGTTTTATAATTAACCTTTTTTAATAAATCAATTATTTTAGGAATTACAAAATAATAAAGAATTGTTGCAAGTAAGGCAAATACTAATGTATATAAAAAGCATATTCTACCATTTATATTAAACGGTTTTTTTGAGTAATCCCACCATACCATACCTTTAGTAATTTCTAAATAAAATGAAGTAAAATATTCAATAATAGCACTTATTATAAATGATAAAGAAAATACAATTATTGGTTTTTTATAATATTTTTTAAGTAAAATATATACAATAAGTCCTCCGAAACCATAAATAGGAAGCCAAGGACCATGAAGTACACCGCGATTAATAAAACCATGACCTTTTCTAATCTCATTAAGGACCTCAAAGCACCAACCAATAAACGCCAAAGCAAAGAAAAGCATTATATATACAAATAAATTATTTTTTCCCTTTAAACTTTCTTTTTTCATCTTTTACTTTTTCCTTTAATTTATTTTTTTCTTTTTTTATTTCATTTTTAAACTTCTCTTGT
>CAKOIF010000004.1 GCA_934086485.1 uncultured Bacilli bacterium
TACAGAAATCATCTTTTAGAATCCATTACTTAATTAGACTTTTTTTATTTAGTCCTTGACAAAGGGTTCATTTTATACGGGGTTAAAGGCGTTTTTTATAGTTTTTTTAAATTTTAATTTTTCAATAAAAAATAATGGATATTATCTACCCATTATTTGTTTAATTTCTTCTTCATTAATAATCTTTATATTAAGTGCAAGTGCTTTATCATATTTACTTCCTGGATCTGTTCCCACAATAACGGCATCCGTATTTTTAGATACAGAGCCTGTAACAGAACCACCATTATTTTCAATAAATAGTTTTATTTCATCTCTTGGAATACCTTCGATAGTTCCTGTTATAACAAACTTTTTATTAGTAATATTTTCATTAAATGTTTCTTTTTCTCCCAAATATTCCATATTGATATTTAACTCTTTTAATTTTTTAATAAGTTCAAGATTTTTACTAAAATAATCTATAATTGAACTAGCTATAATACTTCCTATGTCTTTTATATTGGTTAAAGTATCAATATCAGCTTCGATTAAATTATCAATATTTTCAAATCTTTTAGCAAGTATTTTTGCGGTTTTACTACCAACGTTAGAAATTCCTAAACCAAATAGTAATCTTTCTAAACTATTATGTTTAGAGTTTTCAATGGAATTAAGTAGATTTTCCACACTTTTTTCACCATAACCTTCGAGAAGTTTTAAATCATCTTTATATTTTTCTAAATGATAAAAATCATCAATATTTAAAACATATTTCATATTATATAAATCTTCAATAATTCTATCACCAAGACCATCAATATTCATCGCATTTTTCGAAGCAAAATGAATAAGAAGTTCAATATTTCTCTTAGGGCAATCATCATTTACACAAAAATAGTCTACTGTATCACCCTTTTTAACTAAAGTGCTTCCACAAATTGGGCAAGTTTTAATCATTACAAAGTCTTTTTCCTTACCTGTTCTTCTTTCAGGAAGAGCACGAATTACCTCAGGAATAACATCTCCAGCTTTATGAATTGCCACAATATCTCCAATTTTAAGTCCAAGTGATAAAACATTATCTTCATTATGTAAAGTTGCTCTTGATATAGTTGAACCCATTACTATAACTGGATCTAAAACAGCATTCGGAGTTATTTGTCCTGTTCTTCCAACAGTAAAAATAATATCTTTTAATTTTGTATAAACTTCGTCATTAGGAAATTTATAGGCTATTGCCCATCTTGGATATTTAGCGGTATAGCCTAAGTTTTTTTGAGCATCAAGTTCATTTACTTTTATAACAACACCATCAATATCATAAGAAAGACTTTCTCTTTCTTTAGCAAGATTATCTATATACTTTTTTATTTCATCAATAGTAAAAACAAGTTTATTCCATTTAGTATTAACTTTAAATCCAAGTTTAGTCATAAATTCTAAAGCCTCATAATGAGTTTTTAGATTATAATCTTCGGGATTAGGTAAATGATAAATAAACACATCAAGATTTCTTTTGGCCGCTACGGAAGAGTCAAGTTGTCTAATAGAGCCTGCTGCTGCATTACGACAATTTTGTAAAAGTGGTTTTCCTTCTTTTTCTCTTTCTTCATTTAAAGCTTTTAAAGTATCTTTATGCATGAATATTTCACCGCGTACTTCAATATCTATTTTTTCTTTCAAAACCAAAGGAACATTTTTTATTGTTTTTACATTATGAGTTATATTTTCACCAGTTGTTCCATCACCTCTGGTAGCCGCTCTAACAAGAACGCCATCCTTATAAACAAGTGATACTGAAAGGCCATCAATTTTTTGTTCACATACAAAATGAGGTGATATACCAGCATCTTTTATTTTATTATAAAAATTTTCTATTTCTTCGATATTAAATACATCAGGAAGTGATAACATTGGTATTTCATGACGTACTTTTTCAAACTTTGAAATAACTTGTCCACCTACTCTTTGAGTTACTGAATCAGGTCTTTTATATTCAGGATATTTTTCCTCAAGAGTTTCAAGTTCCTTTAGATACTTATCATATTCTTGGTCAGTAATACTAGGACTGTCTAGTGTATAATATTCATAAGCTGCTTTATTTAAAATATCAGTTAATTCATCTATTCTTTCTTTCATAATCATTCCATAAATTTTCAGGATATATATCATTATTTATATATTCTCTTATTTTTTCTTGCACTATAGGAAGGTCTTCTTTATAAGTCATACCAATCCAAGTTGAGGGAGTATTTACTACATTTACTTTACCCATTTTTACATATTCATCTACGACATCAGGAAGTAAAAACTCTCCAGTAGATAAATCTGCATTTTTTAAAAAGTCTATAAGCATTGTTTCTATTTTTTCAAAAATATCTGTATTAAAACCATACATTAACATTGAACAAGGATTTTCTTTATTAACCTCAAAAGAGGGTTTCCCATTAAGTGGTGTGCAAAATACTTTATCACCATCAACCTTAACTTTACTTTCAATAATAGTTTCTATTTTATTATTATTTGATAAAACTACTCCTCTTTTAACTTCTCCTTCATCTGAAAGTGTTGCCCCAATTGGATAACCTACAACGCATATTCCTTCATTATTATCAAGGTAATTACTTAATATTTCAAAACTTTCATTACCATAAAAATCGTCGGCTGAAATAAGTCCAAAAGGTCCTTTTACTTTATCTTTTGCACAGTATAATGCGTGTGCTGTTCCAAGTGGTTTTACTCTATCAATTTTAATGTTTAATGGTATATTTTCCATTTCTTGATAAGCATATTCGACCTCTATTCCATTAATTCTTTGTGAAATAGTTTCTTCGAATGCCTCTTTGTTTTCTTTTTTAATTACAAAAACTACCTTTGTAAAGCCTGCTCTTTTAGCATCATATACTGAATAATCAATTAAAAATTCTCCTGAAGGGCCTACTGGTTCAAGTTGTTTAAGTCCTCCAAATCTTGATCCCATACCAGCCGCTAAGACTACTAAAGTTTTTTCCATATTATTTCACCTTCCTAATTCCTTTATAATTTTTTAAAAACTTTTTAACACCAAATCTTTGATGAAATGCAATTGTTATAAATTTATCATCAACACTTACTACTACACCTTTACCAAATGTTAAGTGGGTAACAATATCTCCATTTTTAAATTCTTCACTAGATGAATTATCATCTGAATATAATAATTTTGTTTTAAGTGAATGCATTTCATTTTTAGTTTCCTCTTTATCAAGTAAATTATCACTAATCTCACTAATAAATCTACTCGGAGGATTTACTTGCATATTACCATAAAGCATCCTTCTTCCTGCATTAAGTAAATAAAGTTTTTCCTTTGCACGAGTAATAGCTACATACATAAGTCTTCTTTCTTCCTCGAGTTCTTCATCATCATATAATGCTTTTGAAATTGGCATAATATTTTCCTCAAGGCCGATAATAAAGACTATTTTAAATTCAAGACCTTTTGCTGAATGTACTGTCATAAGAGTTACAGCATCCGCATCTAAAGAATACTCAGCAGCATCTGATACAAGAGAAACCTCCATTAAGAAATCAGATAAGTTAACATTACCAGTTTCTTTTTCATAAGTTTCAGAAACACTTCGAAATTCCATTAAGTTTTCAAGTCTAATATCACTTTCAAGACTTTTATCATTTTCATATGTTTCCTTCATTTTAGATAACTCTAAAGTTTTATCAATAAGACCAGTTATCGAAGTATCTTTACTTATTTCAATTAAATTTAAAATTAAATTTTTAAATTCTAGTTCTTTACCACTATCAATTGCTTCGAACATTGATATATTTAAACTTCTAGCTTTTTCCCTTAAGTTTTCAATAGTTTTATCACCTATTTTTCTTTTAGGTTCATTAATAACTCTTTCTAGTGATACATCATCACTAGGATTAGCAATAAGTTTTAAATATGCAAGTAAGTCTTTAATTTCTTTTCTTTTATAAAAATAAAATGAACCAAACACTTTATAAGGTATATTAGCTTTAACTAAAGCATCTTCGATTGAACGTGATTGAGCATTAGTTCTATAGAAAATAGCCATATCTTTACGATTATAACCTTCTTCGCATAGTTTTTGAATTTCATCCACTACTCTTTTATTTTCCATAGAATCATTAAATGTTCTAATATATTTTATTTTTACCCCTTGACCTAAATCTGAAAATAAATCTAAATCTTTTCTTTGTTTATTATGTGATATTACTTCATTAGCCGCATCAAGTATTGTTTGAGTACTACGATAATTCTGTGGAAGTTTTATTACTGTGCAACCTTTAAAGTCTTTTTCAAAATTTAAAATATTTTGATAATTTGCTCCCCTGAAAGCATAAATAGATTGAGATGGATCTCCGACTACAAAAAGATTTAAATATTTTTTAGAAAGTAGTTTTACAAGTTTATATTGTACTTCATTTGTATCTTGATATTCATCTATTAAAATATATTTAAATTTATCTTGATATTTTTCTAATACTTCTTTATTACTATTAAATAATTCTACTGGTTTTTTTAATAAATCATCAAAATCTAAAGTATTATTTCTTTTTAATATTTTTTCATATTCATAATATATTTTTACCGCTATTTTCTCATTTTCTGAAATTAAAAAGTTAGCTATTTCACTTTTTGAAAGCATATTATTTTTAATAAAGGAAATCTTACTTTTTATAAAAGCAGGACTTATCATTTTATCAGTGATATTTAAATCTTTCATTATTTTTTTTATAATGCTAGTTTGATCTTCAGTATCTATTAAAGTAAATGCAGAAGTCAAATTAAACAAAGCACTATTTTCTCTAATTATTTTTAAGCCAAATGAATGGAATGTTCCAATAAAAGCATCATGAGCATTTATAATGTTATTTACTCTTTCTCTCATTTCTCCAGCTGCTTTATTTGTAAATGTGATAGCAAGTATATTGTAAGGTTTTACACCATTTTCTATCAAATTAGCAATCCTTGTTGTTAATACTTTTGTTTTACCAGAACCCGCTCCAGCGATAACTAAACACGGACCATCCTTGAATGTTGCCGCTTTTTTTTGTTCATTATTTAATTTTTCTATATAGTCCATATTTCACTCTCCGTAAAATAATTATATCAAATTTAATTTAACTATAAAAGGTTATAGACACTTTTATTTATTTTTTGTATAATTTAAATGGTGATAAAATTGAAAATGAAAATATTATTATTAGGATTATTAGTTTTTATGATATGTGGTTGTTCAAAAAATAATGAAAAACCTAAAGAAAATCCAATTGTAACAATGAGCATCAAAGACTTTGGGGATATTAAAATTGAACTTTATCCTGATGTTGCTGAAAATACCGTGGCAAATTTTGTAAATTTAGTCGAAGATAAATTTTATGATAATAATACTATTCATAGAGTTCAAAAAGGTTTTGTAATTCAAGGTGGAGATCCTACCGGAACAGGAACTGGTGGACCTGGTTATTCTATCAAAGGTGAGTTTACTCAAAATGGTTATCGTAATAATTTATCACATACTAAAGGTGTTATATCAATGGCAAGAAGTACTGACCCAGATTCTGCAGGAAGTCAATTTTTCATTGTTTTATCTGATGAAGCTGCCCCTTCACTTGATGGAATGTATGCTGGATTTGGTAAAGTAATCGAAGGCATGGATGTTATTGAAAAAATAGAAAATACTGAATTTGAAATTGATAATGAAGTTTATGGAACACTTAAAAAGCCTCTTACAATTGAAAAGGCTACAGTAGACACTAAAGGCTATACTTATAAAGTAACTAAAAAATAGTTGCTTTTTTATTTTGGGTAATACTATGAATATCACTTATACTAATATGAGCATTTTTATCTATTCTTTTTATATTTGTTAAAACCTTTTTAATATCTTTTTTACTGCACTCTATAATAAACATTTTATCTTTATTTTTTAAATTAATCTCAGTTATAAAATCAGTTCTTTCCTTTAAGAAATTTGAAAGAATTTCTCCCTCTTTAGTAACAATCATAATATTTACTTTTCCTTTAATTAAATAATTTGTTATAGTGCCACCGATTAAATTACCTGTGCTATAACCAAGAGCATAACTTATAGGAATCCATATTGAATCAATATTTACATTAATTGCTTTTCTAGCTACAATAAACCAAATAAGTATTTCAAAAAAAGAAATGATAGTGGAAAATATAGTTTTACCTTTTAAAGTAAAAAATGTTCTTATTGTATTAAGGGAAACATCAAATATACGAGCAAAAAATATTTCTATACAAATATTAATCATTTTATAAGTCTTCTTACTTTAGAAAGGGCACACTTTTCAATTCTTGATACTTGAGCCTGTGATATATTTAGAGTTCCTGCAATTTCAGTTTGAGTTTTACCAATTACATATCTTTCTAATAAAATATTTTTTTCTCTGTCATTAATTTTGTTTAAGGCTTTATAAAGGCCTATCATTGTATCATTATCAATACTTCCCTTTTTATTATCCGCAAGACGTTCCTCAAGATAAATAGCATTATCACCATCATTATAAACTGGTTCAAATATACTAACAGGATCTTTTAAGGAATCTAGTGCAAATCCTACATCATATTCACTCATTGAAAGACTACTTGCAATTTCATAACACTTTGGTTCCCTACCATTTTTATTAATAAAATCTTCCTTAAATCTTAATATTTTATAAGCATCATCTTTAATACTTCTTGCAATACGCATTTGAGAATTATCTCTTAAATATTTTTTAATTTCACCAATGATAAGGGGAACAGCATAAGTTGATAACTTTAAATTATATGATAAATCAAAATTATCTACAGCCTTTATTAAACCAATTACCCCTACTTGAAATAAATCATCTTGGTTAATACCTGTTTTACTAAAATTTTTAAGTACTGATAACACTAATTTTAAGTTTCCATTTACAATATCCTCTTTTGCATTTAAATCTCCTGCTTGATATAATTTAAATAATTTAATATTTTCTTCATGGGTTAAACATTTAAGATTACTTGTATTTATCCCTGTAATATCTACTTTATAATTACTCATATCTTTTTCCTTTCAAAGATATTTTGGTAAAAAACAAAGATTTTTATTCACAAATAAAAAATGTGAAACTTTTTTAATATTTTTCTTATTAAAAGTTTCACACAATATTTAAATTTTACGATAGCATTTATTCATTAGAAAGTTCATAATTTCATCATCAATGTCACTTTCATAATACTTTATAAGTAGATTTTTATATTCTGAAACTAAATTATCTGGTATAACTATTAAACCTTTTCCTTTGCTAATTAAATAATGATTAGCAAATATTACTGAAGTTCTTTTATTTCCATCAATAAACATTTGAGATTTAACTACATATAATAATAATTTAATACTTTTTTGAACATCATCAATATCTAAACTAAGAATACTATTTAAATTATCTTTTATATCAGCCTCAATTGGAAGTTCAGGTGTCCAAGAAGTACCACCAATTTTAACTGGAGTTGTTCTAAGGCTTCCCGCTAAATAATAAAATCCTTCCTCAACAAATTTGTTTATAGAACATAAAATATTATAATCAGTTTTACTTAAAATAACATTTTTATTTAATATAAATTCCCAAGCATGTTTTAAATTAACAACTTTTAATATATCATCAACAATCATATTATTTACTTTATTACCATTTATAATATTTTCTATTTCAGAAAGTGTTGTAGCAATTCCCTCAAGTATTGCTTGATTATAAATCGTATCTACTAAATGTTTTCTTGCAAAATCAATATTTTTAGCAACATCTAAAGGTAAATCTTCATCAAAATAATTTAGTTTATTTAATTCTTTTTCTATATTACGAATAGATTTTTTTAATGTTTTAGCTTTAATATTATTATTTAATACTAAATTATATAATTCCTCTGTGTATTCACCGACATATTTTGTTGATTGTAAACCATCCTCTTTTGTATGTAAATAGATATATTTTTTGCTATCTTTTTCTCTAATTTCAATAGCTCCATATACAAGTTCATTGAGTAAAGTAACATATTGTCTTTTTTGATTTAATAAATTTAATATTTTCATTTGATTTTCCATATCAACACCACCGCTATCATTATACAACAAAAAATAAAAAATGTGAAACTTTTTTGATATTTTTCTTATTAAAAGTTTCACACTAATTATCTTCGATATAAATTATATCTATATTCTCTTTCAGCCTCATGTTTTAAATAATTTGCATCTTTACAAATATCTTGCATAATTTTTTCTTTACTACAAATTCTATCTTCGCTTGCCTTAAATTCTGCATAGATGTATATTCTTTTACAAGGAACCTCTAAACTATTTAAGGCCTCTTTTATAAAATTTAACATTTCTTTAGAATCTTCTTTTCTAACATTAAAATCAAATCCTAGATATTCAGGTCCGCCGCATCTTACATCAACTGGATCATTTAAAGTGCAATCAACACCAATTCTTACAATATCAATCATATTTACCTCCATGTGAGAAATATCTTACTAAAGTTTTAAGTTTATGTCTATTTCAATATTCTAGATAAGTCCTTTTTTACTTTTAAGCGATTCACCATTTTATCAAAATTATTATTTATAATATCAAGATTATATGGGAAATCTATTAGGTAATTATCGGGTCCATATATAGTTTCAATCCCATCAAGGTCAATCAAAGCAACATCATTTGTTTCTTCATTTACAAGGATGTTATCCTCTTTCACATCAGTTGGAACAATATTTTCCATAAGTAAATTGCAAACAAGTTCATAAACCTTATTTAAATATATGTCTAATTTTGAATCTTCTACCCTTGTTGAAATTTCTTTTAAGGTTATATAATCTTTAAGATAATTCATTTGAATGCCAACAAGTAATCCTTTATAAGACAAAACTCCAGTAATTAAATTAGATGATTTTGTCCCTGCTAATCTATTTAATTCCGTTAATTTTTTATAAGGATCTCTTAATCCTAAATTTGTTAATCTTTCAATTTCAAGCAAGCTACTTACTTCATCATCCAAAAAATTATCATTTTTATTTATATATGTTTTTATAAAATCTTTATAATATATTTTATATAATTTATCACCATTTAATACTATTTTGCCAAACTGTCCTTGAGTTAATGGATTAGGATCTAATAAATAACTTAAAAACTCTTTTTTACTAATTTCTATGACTTTCATATAAAAACTTCCTAAATTTATTATACTCTATATTTTTGTGATAAACAATAATTTTAAAAATTACCATAAAATTACCACGAAATACATAAAAAATATGGAAATTACGATACTTTTATGAAAATAAAAGCATAAAAAAAGCCCGAATATACGGGATTTTCTATATTATAATGGTGCCGACAGAGGGAATCGAACCCCCAACCTACTGATTACAAGTCAGTTGCGCTACCAATTACGCTATGTCGGCATTAATGGTGGGAGATATAGGACTCGAACCTATGACCCCCTGCTTGTAAGGCAGATGCTCTAACCAACTGAGCTAATCTCCCATTAACTTTTCTCTTGCTGACAAATAAAATTATACTATATATTATCTGCACTTGCAAGCAAAAATTAATCATTTTTAAAATTTTTTTTGATTTTTTTAATAAAGTAGTCCCTCGGATATCGCAAAAGGTATAAAATGATCCCTAATTGCCGATGATAAATTATATTTTGTTTCTCCTATTTTGTAAAAATGATAACCAATAATTTCTTCATTAGTAAAATATACTTTATCCATTTTCTTTTTACAAATAAACATAGTCATAATAATATCTAACTCTGGATCACTTGCGGCACTCTCTTTAAAACACATTAAAGGTTTTAAGTCTTCCTCACAAATTGTAAAGCCATTATGAAATTCCTCTTTTACTTCTCTAATCGCAGCTTCGACTTCACTTTCACCTTCTTCAACGCCACCACCAATTAATGTCCAAATATTACTTTTACTACTTCTTACACTTCTTACAATTAAAAGTTTACCATCTTCGATAAAGGCAACGCCAACAACTTTTTTTACTCTGTTCATCCTATCACCATATATTAAGTATACTATTTTTTTATGTTTTAATAAATAAAAACTAATAAACTTTACATTAAAATTTTTTTAATTTTTATATAACGAAATAATTATTTTTGCAACTTTTATTCCCTCGATAGCACTTGTTGTAATGCCTCCAGCAAAACCTGAACCCTCACCGATTGGGTATAATCCTTTGATATTACTTTCCATATTTTCACTTCTAATAAATTTAACTGGACTACTTGTTTTACTTTCTACTGCAGCAATTATAACATTGTCATCATCAAAACCTTTTATTTTTTTACCAAAATAAGTGATTGCCTCCTTTAGGGAACTATTTATATAACCTGGAAAAACATCATTGATATTTGCATAAGAATAATTACCTTTTATTTTTAAGTTTGATAAATCTTTTGGATTACAAACGTTATCTTTATAATCTTTAAATGTTTGAACTAATATTTTACCGTTTCCTAAACTATAAGCTTTCTTTTCTATATTCTCTTGATATTTAACGCCATCTAAAGGGTCATCACCAAAATCTTTATTATTAACAGTAACGATAATTGCACTATTAGATACACCACTATCTCTTTTTGAATAACTCATACCATTAATTGATAAATGTCCTTTCTCACTCGAAGAATTTACGACAAATCCTCCCGGACACATACAAAATGAATATACACCCCTGTTAGTGGTTGCTTGATAAGTAAGTTTATATTCTGCTGGAGGTAAATAGTCTTTAAATTCTCCATATTGATTTTCATTAATCATATTTTGGTTATGCATTACTCTAACGCCTACAGCAAAAGGTTTATTTTCAATTAAAATACCTTTTTCATAAAGCATATTAAATGTATCTTTTGCACCATGACCAATTGCCAGAATTAAATTATCAGTTTCATAAACATCTTTATTATTAATAACTACACCAGTAATTTTATTATCATTTATTAAGATGTCTGTTAAAGTGCTTTCAAAATGAATCTCTCCACCATTTGTAATAATTTTATTACGCATATTTTTAACAATACCCTTTAATTTATCAGTGCCGATATGAGGATGATTTTCATAAAGTATCTTTTCATCAGCACCATTTTCATAAAATATTTCAAGTACTTTTGAAATAAAGCCTTCTTTATCTTTAATGCTTGTCATAAGTTTTCCATCAGAAAAGGTACCTGCTCCGCCTTCACCAAAAAGAACATTAGAGTTTACATTTAACTTGTTATTATTCCAAAACTCCTCAACATCTTTTTCTCTTTCTTCAACTTGTTTACCTCTTTCAAAAACTATTACTTTATAGCCAAGTGAAGATAAAATATATGAGGCAAACATACCTGCAGGACCAAAACCAATAATTATAATAGGTTTTGCTAATATTTCAATACCATTTATTTTGATTTCATTACTTTTTGGAAAATACTCTAAAATATCTTCATTAAATCTAATTTTCTCATTAGTATTTATTAAAACATCATAAACATAAAATACATTACTTTTATTTCTTGCATCAATTGATTTATGTAAAATCTTTTGCATAGTAAAATTATTTGTTTTTATTTTTTTAGAAATCATATCATTTAAATTATTTGTTTTAACATCTACTTTAATATTTCTAACTCTTATCATTGATATTCCTTCCGGCAATTAAGCCCGTTATAAAGCACTGCATTAAATTGTAGCCACCACATTTACCAGTTAAATCAAGTATTTCACCAATTAAATATAAGTTCTTTACAATATTTGATTCCATCGTAGAAATATTTATATCTGTAAGAGGAACTCCTCCCATAGTAACTTGGGCTTTATCATAATCATTTGTTCCATAAACTTTTAAAGTAAATGAAGTAAGATATTCTCTAAGTAATTTCTTTTCATTTTCAGTAAGACTTTTATATCTAGCAGTTTCAGATATACCAGTTTTTTTAAATATGTATTTTAATACTTTATAATTTATTATACTTTCAAAGGCATTAATCAAGCTTAAGTTTTCAAGTAGTTTCATTCTTTCTTCAATAAAACTTCCAGCATCATCAGTAAATGGTAAAAAATTTATTTTAATAGTTAGATTTGAATTGTCTTTTAAATAACCACTTAAATTAAAAACACAAATACCTGAAACCCCATAGTCGATAAACTGAAGCTCCCCAGTTTCACAAGATATTAATTTATCATTATCAAATAAACTTGCTTTTGCATTTAGCCTTACACCAGAAAGTTCCTTAATTGGATCTGTCTTAATTTGAGTTAAACAAGGATACATTTTAATAAATTTAATCCCTATATTTTCAAGATTTGGGTAAAGATTTCCATCACTACCTGTTTTAGGATAACTTTTACCTCCACAGGCAATAACTAATTTATCGCACTCGTATTTATTATTAATTTTAAATCCAGTTGAAATTTTTTTAATGTCATTTACTTCCTCATTGAAAATAAAATTTATACCTTTACTTTTGCATTTTTCAATAAGTAAATTATTTACACTAGCACTATTATGTGAATATGGGTAGTAATAACCATTTATAATATCAGGGTATATGCCAATTGATTCAAGCTCTTTATGCATTAAATCTATTTCATTAGAATTTATAATATTTGTTAATAAATCTCTATTTTCAGTAAAGTAACAAGCCTTGTCAACAACCTCATTTGCATAATTACATCTTCCACTTCCTGTAAGAAGAAGTTTTTTCCCAGCTTTATCATTTTTTTCAATTATAGTTACATTATTATTTTCACTTTTGGCTTTTATAGCACACATCATTCCCGATGGCCCAGCACCAATTATTATTATATTCATTTTTGCCTCCGTATGTATTTATTATATCAAAAAAAATCCTAAAAAGGATTATTTTGTAGTTATATTATTAAAATTAATTTTCACATTTTTCCATATATTTCAAGCATTAAAAGTCACATTTTTCCGAGTATCTAAGATACTAAAAATCACATTTTTCAGATTTATTTAATCTTAATTTTCGAACCATTGGTTTTTCTAAAATATTTTCTTCAGTAGAATGTAAATAATTTTCATATGATTTAACTTCTTTATATTCATAATCCCTTTCTAAAGCGCTTTCTTCCTCCTGAAGATTTTCAATTAACTCTTTTAAAATAAGTGCACTCCCATTTAAATCATTGATGGCATTATTAATTTCTTTTTTTGAACCCATTATTTGATCAGATATAACTCTAAAACAAACATTTAAGCCTATGAAACATAATATGTTTTTAACATTTGGGAAACTGCATACGAATCCAGTTATAGTCGAAACATTAATTAATACCTCAATTAATATTTTTATTAAAAGTTTTCTAGCCTTTTTACTTTTTTGACTTTCAATATCTTTTTTCTCATTTTGCTTTTCCTCAATCAAGTTTTGAAGTTTTAAAACCATATCTGGTTCATCATTAGTTTTAATAACCTTTATATTACCATCTTCATTAGTAACAGCATATGTATTATTATTTAAATTAATATATTCTTTATTCATATTTTCCTCCGAATAAAAAGTATACTAACATTTTTATTAGTAAAAATCAACAAAAAAGATGCTTTAGCACCTATTTTCAATATATATTTTTATATCATTAAGTAAATATTCTTTACCAAGTGTATGAAGTAATTCGTAATTTTTCTCTAAATAAGAAAAGACTTCATATTTAGTAAATAAATCATATACTTCTTTTCCGTTCATACCATTTTTTAATTTATATTCCTCGAGTAAAAAAATCACAAAATCATTTATTTTCTTATCAATCACTTGGCACATTTAAAACTCCTGTTTCTATTTCTTCTTTTAACATATCAAATAACATAAAATAACTAAAATACCACATTTTAGTATTTTCATTTTCAAGCATTGTATATAGTTTTGAATTATAGAGTATTTCCCTTGCTTTTTTATAAGAGACTTTATAATAATTAACTATTTCATCACAAATTGAACTTACTTTTGGAACTAAATACAAAGAAAATTCTTTATTACTCATAATCTTCCTCCAATGCATATGTGCAAATATATTTTAAATACTTTAAAGATTTTTCAGTATGAAAGGAAATTTGATTTGAAAGTTTATATGTTTTTAATCTTTCAATAGTTTCTTCATAAGTTAATACTCCACTATCATATAAATCCAAAACCTTATATAAAGTGTCATCTGCTACTGGCCCCATAACAACATCATAGTTATGAGTAAAGTTGTCACTTTTTCTATTAGCATATACAAAATCAAGCCATTTTTCTGAGGCAGTTAAAAAGTTCAAAACATTTAAATCATTATTTTCATTATATTCGAACTCATTTACATATCTAAAAATGAGTTTATCTGAATTAATTCTTGATTTTTTTACAAAGGTCCATTTTACAGCTTGGTCATAATCTGTTGTAGTATAAAAACCTTTACCAAAATCAGTTTTATTATTAAGTAATTCAAAATCCGGAACAACTACAGGTGATAAACTTCCGTGAAATAATTGCACATTAATCCCTCCGTATACATTTTATCATAATTCTATCATCAAAAAAAGATGCCAAAGCATCTATTTTGAAAGAAGATCACAAACTAAATTAGAAAGTTCAGTTGGATTATCAATAGGAAGTCCTTCAATTAATTTACTTTGAGCATATAATACTTTAGTATATTTTTCAAACTCTTCTTCGTTATTTTTAAATAAATCATTTAATTTAGTTAGTATTGGATGATTTTCATTTATTTCAAGTGTTAATGATGAAGACACTTTTTCACTATTTGGCATAGCATTAATTACCTTCTCCATTTGAGTTGAAATAGCACCATTACTAGTCAAACAAACTGGATGATTTTTAAGTTTATTAGTAATTTTTACATCACTTACTTTATCCTTTAAAATATCTTTCATTTTCGATAGCATATCTTTACTATCTTCATTTAATTTAGAAAGCTCTTCTTTTTCCTCTTTAGTATCTAAATCAAGTGATGTATCACAAACATTTTTAAATGTCTTTTCCATAAATGTATTTATAGCACCAATTGTAAATTCATCAGCATAATCAGTTAAATATAAAATATCGAAATCTTTTTCTTTAACCATTTCTACTTGAGGTAATAAATCAATTTTATCTACAGTTTCGCCACACGCATAATAAATTTCTTTTTGCTTATCTTCCATAGAGTCTACATAATCTTTTAAAGTAATAAAGTCTTTTTTCTTTGAGGAATAAAAGATTAATAAATCAAGTACTTTATCTTTATTAATACCATAGCTTCCATAAATACCAAATTTAATTTGATTACCAAAATCTTTAAAGAATTTCTTATAACCTTCAAAGTCCTTAGTAAGAAGTTCTATTAATGCAGAATGAATTTTAGTTTCTATTCCCTTTGCAATTCCAAGAACATGTCTATCATTTTGAAGAGTTTCACGAGATATATTAAGAGGTATATCATCAGTATCTACAACTCCCTTTACAAAAGAGTAATAATCAGGAAGAAGTTTTTCACACTTGTCCATAATAAGTACGCCATTTGTATAAAGTTCTAATCCCTTTTTATATTCTTTATAATAATAATCAAAAGGTGCATGTGATGGAATAAATAAAAGTGCTTTATAATTTTCTAAACCTTCAGCATTATAATGAACTACTTTTAAAGGCTTTTCATAATCAGAAAACTTTGATGTATAAAAGTTATTATATTCTTCTTCGGTTATATCTTTCTTATCTTTTTTCCATAAAGGTTTCATTGAATTTAAAGTTTGAACTTCCGTATAAGTTTCATATTCATCCTTAGTACCCTCTTTTAGACGAGAATTTTCCACTTCCATCATTATAGGATATTTTATGTAATCGCTATACTTTTTAATTAAATTTCTAATAGTATATTCTTCCATAAAATCAGAATATTTTTCATCTTCAGTATCATCTTTTAAATAAAGAATAATATCTGTACCATTTTCTTTTTTCGTAGCTTTACCTATAGTGTAACCTTCTACTCCTTCACTTGTCCAAATATATGAGTCCTCACTACCAACCTTTTTAGAAATAACTTCGACCTTTTTAGATACCATAAATGCTGAATAAAAGCCTACACCAAACTGGCCAATTATTTCACTATCTTTGCTATCTGGATTTTCCTCTTTAAATTTAAGGGAACCACTTTCTGCTATTGTACCAAGTGACTTATCAAGCTCTTCCTCATCCATACCAATACCATTATCGGTAATAGTTATAGTTTTAGCATTTTTATCTACTGAAATAAAAATTTTAAAATCAGCGGGATTAATATCAAGTGTTGCATCCTTAGATTTTTCAAAAGCTAGCTTATCAATAGCATCACTGGCATTAGAAATAAGTTCTCTTAAAAATATTTCCTTATTTGTATAAATTGAGTTAATCATTAAATCAAGTACTCTTTTACTTGATGATTTAAATTCTTTCTTTTTCATTATTTTCATCTCCAAGAATGTTATACCACATAAAACTAGCACTTGTCAAGTTAAAGTGCTATTTAATTAATATTACAGCCATAAAAAAATTTCCCTTAGGAAATATTCTCACAATTTGTTTTTTTAGCATATATATAGCCATTTAAGGTTTCATTTTCCATATTTGCTTGATGCGTTGTTAAATTATAAAACTTTAATTCAAAAGTAAATGTATTTGTAACTTTAGTTCCTTCGCTTATTATTGTGGCATTTGATACCAAAGTTTTCATTGGATTACCAGCATCGCTCTTTGACCAAGTAACATTATAATCAAAATTTGTTTCTGTACTATAATTATTTGTACCTGATGGTGAAGTAACAATCATAGTAAGTTCTTTAGAAACGACCACACCATCAACTTTAGTGGCCTCAAGGTATTTAGCATCAGTTTCATTTACCTTTCCATAAACCTTTGATGATGAATCATATTCAAATATAACATCATATGTACATCTAGTTTTAATACTTGTTGAAGCAGAATCTAAACTTATATTAAATGTCGCATTTGAGGTTGCTGCAACTTCATTATTAGCATTAGCCTCACTCATATTTGCCGGAGGTATTTGTAAACTTAAAGCTGCTTTTTCACTTGTAAATACACTGGCGACGCCTTCCTCGGTTGTAATATTTACGTGTACTCTATTATTCGTATCGGCAGAAAAAGAGCCAAAATAAGCATAAGTACTAGCTACAATAAGTACTAAGAAAAAGACTATCGAAATAATAATAACTAAAAAATCTTTATTTGTTAAACTATTATTTTTCATTGTCCTCTCCTTATCATAAAACTAATATATCAAATTTTACTATTTTTTTCAATTACTTTATAAATAAAAATTAAAAAAAGAACTATTTTGTTCCTAAAAAATAATTCTTTTTACCTTTTTTAAGTAATAATACTTTTCCTTCGATTAAATCACTTTCAGTAATTACTTTATCTAAATTAGTTTCTTTATTACCATTAATTGAGATTGCTCCAGCACTTACCATTTCTCTTGCTTCACGTTTACTCGAGCATATTTTACCCCTTACAAGCATATCTAAAATATTTTCATTTTCTGTTACTGTAAAATGTGGAACATCCTTAAATTCATTTAAAAGATTTTCTGCACCTAATGAAGAAATATCTCCATTAAATAAAGCACTTGCTTGTTTTAAAGCATCTTCATAAGCTTTTTCTCCATGAATAAATGTGATAACCTCTTTAGCAAGCGTTTTATGTGCAAGTCTTTCCTCTGGATGAAGATTATGCTCTTTTTCAATATTCTCAATTTTCTCTTTTGATAGGAAAGTAAATTTCTTTAAATAATCAATTACCATAGAGTCTTCTACATTAACAAAGAATTGATACATTTCATAAGGTGTTGTTTTGTTTTTATCAAGCCAAATTGCTTTACCTTCAGTTTTACCAAACTTAGTACCATCACTTTTCGTAATAAGGGGCATTGTAAAGGCATAAGCCTCTTTACCATCTTTTTTTCTAATAAGTTCGATACCAGCAGTAATATTTCCCCATTGATCTTGACCAGCAACTTGCATAGTAACGCCTCTTTCATTATATAAATGTTCAAAGTCCATTGCTTGCATTATCATATAGGAAAATTCTGTATAAGTTATACCGGCATCAAGCCTTCTTTTGATAATATCTTTGTCAAGCATATAACCAATACTAAAATATTTACCATAATCTCTTAAAAAATCAATGAAATTAATATTTTTTAGCCAATCATAATTATTTACAACCTCAAAGCCAAAAATATCTTTTGCTTGTTTTGTTAAACATTCTACATTATGATTAACTGCTTCATATGATATCATTGCTCTTTCTGCAGTAGGTTTTGGATCACCAATAAGACCTGTTCCTCCACCCACTAAAAGAATTGGATTATGACCTGCTCTTTTAAGTCTTGTGGCAATCAAAAATGATGAAAAGTGTCCAATATGCATACTATCACCTGTTGGATCTGTACCAATATAAAAAGTCATACCACCTTTATTTAATTTTTCTTTTAACTCGGGAGAAGATATATCTTTTATTAAACCTCTCCATTCAAGTTCTTCATAAATACCCATTTTTACCATCCTTTCAAAATAAAAACTCCATAAACATAGAGACGAGTCTTCTCGCGGTACCACCCTACTTTATGAAGTTAATCATACATCTTTATTTCTTTATCGCTGAATATGCGTTTTAGCATCCGAAGGTTGTAAGGCTTCATCACTTGCTAACAAGGTTATTGTAGCATAATTTTTAAGAGTTTTCAACTTCAAGTTTTTATATTTTAAAACTATTTGTAAAATCTTCAAATGATATTTGAGCTTCCTCTTTTAGGGGTTCTTCTTTAGGAAGATCTATTTCTTTTGTTTTACCTATTTTTTCAAATTCATATTTAGGTTTAACTGTAACTACTTTTAATTTAGTATAAGTACTTCCAAAACTATTTGAATCCATAATTGGAATATCACTATTTTTTATTTCATTAACATCATCATTTGTTTTAACGACATTTATTGTTTTAACATTTGAGGTAAATGCTGATATTACTCTATAATCTTTTGTTTTATTTTTCTTAATTATTTCTTTACCTTTTTTATTTCTTGTTAGCTCTACAAGTTCAGATAATTTAACTCTTTTTGCAGTATTTAAATTAGTAAAAATATTAATGTACTCATCACTATCATTAATTTGTGATGATGATATAACGCTATTATCTTTTACAGGGTAACCTTTAACACCTGAAGCTTTAGGACCAACCTCAGGAATTTCACCTGTTTCAAATAATAAGTAATAGTTATTATCTGTTAAAATTAATGTTTTCTGGCCCTCTTTTTGAACGCTAATAAGTTCATCATTATCTTTAAGTTTAATAGCAGTCATTGGTTTAGAACATCTTGAAACCTCAAACTCTTCCATTCTAACTTTTTTAATCATACCTTCTTTTGAAGTTAATACTAAAGATGCACCTTTTTCAAAGATAAATGAATTAATTATTCTTTCATTTTCCTTAATCATAATTAAATTACTAATATGTTTACCTAAATCTTTCCATTTACATTCAGTTATTGTATGTACTGGAATAAATAAATAGTTTCCAAGTGAAGTAAATGATAATATATAATCTCTTGTATTAAGTTCAAACATATTTCTGACAAAATCACCAGGTTTTAATGTTGTTTCATCAGTGGCCGCTTTAAATGATTTCATAGGAACTTTTTTAATATAACCATCATTTGTAACAACAACAATTACATCCTCTTTAGGTATCATATCTTTTAAATCAACTTTTATTTCAGTTATTTCATCTTTAATTTCCGTTTTTCTAGGAACTGCATAATTTTTCTTAACTTCCTTAAGTTCTGATTTCATAAGTGATTTTAAAACGTTTTCATCAGATAATATTTCATGACATCTTTCAATTAATTTCTGAAGTTCTTCGGCTCTTTCCTTTAAAACTACAATATCTGTATTGGTAAGTCTATAAAGTTGTAAAGTTACTATTGCCTCAGCTTGTTCTATGTTAAAATCAAATTTATTAACTAAATTTTCTTTCGCATCTGCTTTATTTTTAGAACCCCTTATTACTTTTATAACTTCATCAAGAATTGATATTGCTTTCATAAGTCCTGATACTATATTAAACTCTTTTTCATAAGTTTTAAGTTCAAATGTAGTTCTTTTTGTAACAATATCTTTATAGTGTGCAATATAAGCATCAAGTATTTCAAGTATTCCGAGTACTTTAGGACTTCTGTTTACAATTGAAACCATATTATAATTATAACTTATCTGAAGATCAGTGTTTTTAAATAAATAATTTAATATTAATTCTTTATTAGCGCCTGTTTTTAAATCAATTGCTATTTGTAAGCCTTCTCTATCAGTTTCATCTCTTACTTCGCTTATACCCTCAACTTTTTTATCAATTCTAATTGAATCAATTTTACTTACAAGTGCAGCTTTATTTACATCAAAAGGTATTTCTGAAATTATAATTTGTTCTTTACCTTTTTCTTTTTTAAACTCTGTTTTTGCTCTAACAATTACTTTACCTGTTCCTTTTGTAAAAGCAGATATTATTCCATCCTTACCTTCGACTATTCCACCAGTTGGAAAATCAGGCCCTTTTACAATTTCTAAAATTGTTTCTAATCTACAAGATGGAGAGTCTATTCTTTTAACTGTTGCATCAATTATTTCTCCTAGATTATGGGGAGGTATATTTGTTGCATACCCTGCAGAAATACCATTTGCTCCGTTAACAAGTAAATTAGGAAACTTTGCAGGAAGTACTGTAGGCTCTAAGAAACGATCATCAAAGTTAAGAGCCCAAGATACCGTTTCTTTATCTAAATCTTTTAAAAGTTCATTACTTATTTTAGCAAGTCTTGCCTCTGTATAACGATATGCAGCAGGGCCATCACCATCCATTGAACCATTATTTCCGTGAATATCAACTAATATATGATTTTGTTTCCACCATTGACTCATTCTTACCATTGCATCATATACTGATGAATCTCCATGTGGATGGAATTTACCTAAAACATCACCAACTGTTGCAGCACATTTTATATAACCTTTATCCGAGGTATTTCCTGCTTTATACATTGCATATAATATTCTTCGTTGAACTGGTTTTAAACCATCTCTAACATCTGGAATAGCACGATCTAAAATTATTTCTTTAGCATACTTTCCAAATCTATCACCCATTATTTCCTCAAGGGCATAATCTTGTATTCTTTTTAATATTTCATTTTCCATATTTTACCCCCTATAATTATCTTCCATAGTAAACTCAACATTTTCATTTATCCATTCCTTTCTAGGTTCTACTTTATCGCCCATTAAGGTACTAACTCTTTTTTCTGCAAGAGCGGCATCAGTAATATTTACTCTAATAAGCATTCTTGTATCTGGATTCATTGTTGTTTCCCAAAGTTGTTCAGGATTCATTTCACCAAGTCCTTTATACCTTTGTACTGCATATTTACCAGAATTTTCTCTTTTTATATCTTCGAGTTCTTCATCAGTATAAGCATAAAATCTTTTCTTACCATAATCTATTTTATAAAGTGGAGGCACTGCAATATATAAATGTCCTGTTTCAATAAGTCCACGCATATATCTATAAAAAAATGTCAAAAGTAGTATTTGAATATGAGCTCCATCGACATCGGCATCGGTCATTATTATTACTTTATCATAATTCGATTCACTAGCATCAAAACTTTGACCTACACCTGCACCAATTGTATAAATTAATGTATTAATTTCTTCATTTTTAAATAAATCTTCACTACTTGCTTTATCAGCATTTATAACTTTACCACGAAGAGGAAGTATTGCTTGAAATTTACGATTTCTTCCACCTTTAGCAGAACCACCAGCTGAATTACCTTCGACAATAAAAAGTTCATTTATTTTAGGATTTTTACTTTGAGCTGGAGCAAGTTTTCCAGATAAATTCTTTTCTATTTTACTTTTATTTTTACCATTTCTAGCTTCTTCCCTAGCTTTTCTTGCAGCCTCCCTAGCAGTTTTACTCTTCATTGCTTTTTCAAGTATATTAAGAGCAACCTCTTTATTTTCCTCAAGGTAAAATTTTAAACTATCATAAGTTATACTTTCAGTTATACTTCTTGCTTCAGGAGTGCCTAATTTTCCTTTTGTTTGACCCTCAAACTGTAAAAGTTCCTCAGGTATTTTAAGGCTTATTACTGCAGTTAAACCCTCTCTTACATCTGCTCCATCAAGTGAATAATCTTTACCTTTAAAAATACTATTATTTTTTGCATAATCATTAAATGCTTTAGTAATTCCTGTTTTAAAACCAACTTCGTGTGAACCACCATCACTAGTTTTAACATTATTTACAAATGATAAAATATTTTCTTGATAAGTATCTGTATACTGAAGAGCAACATCTACTTCAATACCTTGTTTAGTTCCAGAATAATTTATAACTTTATGAAGGGTTGTTTTATCTTCATTAATATAATCGACAAAACTAGTTAAACCATTTTCATAATGATATTTAACTTCTTTTTTATCTGCTTCATCAATAACTTCAATTGTAAGACCAGGAAGTAAAAAAGCACTTTCTTGCATTCTTTCACAAATAGTTGTATATGAAAATTGTAAGTTTTTAAAAATTTCATCATCAGGTTTAAATTTTACAATAGTTCCAGTTTTTTTACTTTCACCAATTGTTCTAAGTGGATTTTTTACTTTACCACCGTTTTCAAAATCAATTTCACTTATTTTACCATCACGATAAATTACCACTGTCATTGAACTTGATAAAGCATTAACTACAGAAGCACCTACACCGTGAAGTCCACCAGAAACTTTATAACCATCCTCAGTAAACTTACCACCTGCGTGAAGAACAGTATAAATAACCTCAGGAGTACTTTTTCCTGAAGCGTGCATTCCTATCGGTACACCACGACCATTATCCGCTACCGTAATAGAATTATCTTTATTAATAACTATTTTTATATAATTACCAAAACCATTTATTACTTCATCTATTGAGTTGTCTACAATTTCCCACACTAAATGATGAAGGCCTCTTTTATCTGTTGAACCAATATACATACCTGGTCTTTTTCTAACAGCCTCCAAGCCCTCTAAAATCTTAATAGACGATTCATCATATTTTTTTACCATAGTACCACCTTAAATTATTATAAATAAAAAAAACGATTTTATCAACTTAACTTTACACAATTTCTAATTTCTCGTGTAAAGTTAGGTCAAAAAAATCCATTTTAACTTACTACATACACATCATCGTATGTTCCACTGCCAAGTAACTTGGCTAAAGGTGATAAAGACCTTTTTCAATTAACTGTGTCGCATTTGATATAAATGTTGCATTACCTGGACTCGATGAATTAATATTTACTGCTACATTATTAATTAGATTAACATCAAACGTTCCAAAATATGCAAAAGATGCAACACCCACAATAACTACAATCAAAGTTGTAGCAAAAACTGCTAATGATTTTTTAATTTTATTTTTTTCCATACTTCTTCCCAATCCCACATAAATACTGGGTTTGTGAGACTTTTTAATATATTTTTAAATATAATTTTTTTACATATTTGTAAATGTAAAGAAATACACAAAAAAACATAACTAAATTCTATCGTTATGTTTTATTTCTTTTCTAATACCTTTTAGACCTTGAGAGTCTTTATATTTTTCATAAAAGTCATTATCAAGCCAAATAGTTACAAAGTTATCCAACCTATTTTTAATGCTCGTTTTAGGTTTTAAATTAATATTAACTTCAGGAATTTCATCTTTTGAAGTGGAATCATAAGTTTTTAAGAATTTTAAATAAGAATATAAAGTTAATATTTGAAAAATATATAATGGAGTAAATAAAGTTAAATATAAAATATTTGAGTTTAAATTATTTATAAAATTTATAAAACTACTACCTAAAAAAGTTAAGCTATTAATATCTGTTACAAGATAAATTAATATAACCGTAATACTCATAACAATTGTTTTAATCTTACCTATTTTTGAGGTTTGAACATTAACATTTTTTTGAAATTTTACAAATTGAATTAAAACAACAGCAAGTTCAAAAATAATAGAAGCAATAGAATATTTAGTTACCTTAAATAGAATTATTAAATTACTGCAGGAAAATAGTTTATCCGCCACACCATCAAACATACTACCAAAAAATGTAGCAACGTGAAATTTTCTTGCTAAAAAACCATCAATACAGTCTGTAAGATAACAACATACTGAAAGAATTGCCGCATATAATCCTCCATAATTAAAGTATACTGGAATCATCATAAATACGCCGATTATTCTTATCATTGTAAGAAGATTAACAAATATTAACATAAACTTTTTCATATTCTGTCCTTTCTATTTTATATTATCAAATTCAAGTAAATAATCATCATTATTATCTTTTATATTGATAGATAAAATATTTTGTTCATTAATTTTAAATATTATCCTTATATTTTCATTTTCATAACTTATTTCATTTTGGTCTTCGTTTACATTTTCTGTTAGATTTAAAGTCAAATCATATATTTTTTGAATATCTAAATAATTTCCATTTAAATCTAAATATAAGTTTTCTAAAGGAACTTTTTCATCCATATTTATTTGAAAAATACCTTCACTATTAATTTCATATTTAATAAGTCCTTCACTATTTTCCCTATAGCCTGTATCATTTTCTTTAGTTTTATTTCCTGTATAAACAGTTTTACCTAATGAAGTATTTATTGTATACTTATAATCATATTCACTATTAAGTAGTTTTTCTTTCATATCATTAAAAGTTATAATATTTTCATTCTCATTATTTTTAGGTAAATTTTTAAGAGTATTATTGTAAGGAATGACTACGATTAAAAAGACAAATAAGAAAAATATAAGCCAAAGTCCTAAACAAATTAAAGCGTGATATCTTTTGTTTTCCCAAAGTTTAACAAAAGTATTATCGGGATCTTTCTTTTTTAACATTTTAATTATTAACATATAAATTTTCCTTATCAATGCCATTTAAAAAGGCTTTTATATTCATTTCATTTTTACCCATTGGTTTTACTATCTCAAGACTTATTACACCATCTTTACAGCCAATTTCCAAATTGTTTTTACTTGCATATACTTTACCTACTTCACTATTTTTTTTAATAAATGAAGCCCTACATACCTTTATTTCTTTGTCATTTAAAACGAAGTTTGCATAAGGTGATGGAGCAAAAGCTCTTATTTGATTTATAATATCTTTTCCATCTTTATTAAAATCTATTTTTTCATCTTCCCTAGTTATAAGCCTTGTATAAGTGGCTTCATCATCATTTTGATGGATACTTTCATTTTCTCTTTTCACAATTAATGGTAATGTTTTTTCAAGAAGGTTTGCCCCTAAAATAGATAATTTATTTGATAATGTTTCAAGGTTATCATCAATATTTATACTAACACTTTCCATTGAAATTATATTTCCGGTGTCCATACCTTTGTCCATATACATAATAGTTACACCAGTTTTAGTTTCACCATTTAAAATAGCACTTTGAATTGGCGATGCACCCCTGTACTTTGGTAAAAGAGATGCGTGTACATTGATACATCCAAGTTTGGGAATACTCAAAATACTTTCTGGCACTATTTTTCCATATGCACAAGTTATAATTATATCAGGATTAATCTCACTTATTTCTTCGAATGCATCTTTGATTTTATCTGGTGTTATTACATCAATTTTATTTTCTAAAGCACATTTTTTTACTGGAGAATAAGTAAGCACTCTCTTTCTTCCTTCATAAGTGTCCTTTTTTGTTACCACTAAAACAAGGTTAGTATTTTTTATTAAATATTCAAGTACTGGAACTGCGAATAAAGGTGTTCCCATAAATATTACTTTTAAGTCTTTCATTTATCCTCCGTATAACTAGATTATACACTATTTTTCCCTAAAATTAAAGAAAATTCATTTTTTCTATAAAAATTCTACAAAACAAAAAAACTTAGACATTTCTATCTAAGTTTATAAATTATTTTTCGCTTTTAATTGCAGCTTGTGCAGCAGCAAGTCTAGCAATAGGAACTCTATAAGGTGAACAAGATACATAATCAAGTCCAACATTATGACAGAATTCAACACTTGATGGATCTCCACCATGTTCTCCACAGATACCTAAATGGATATTTGGATTAGTTTCTCTTCCTAAAGTAGATGCCATCTTAACAAGTTTACCTACACCTTTTTGATCAAGTTTTGCAAATGGATCATTTTCATATATTTTCTTATCATAGTAAGCTCCTAAGAATTTACCAGCATCATCTCTTGAGAAACCAAATGTCATTTGTGTTAAGTCATTTGTTCCGAATGAGAAGAAATCTGCTTCTTTAGCTATTTCATCTGCAGTAAGTGCTGCTCTTGGAATTTCAATCATTGTTCCAACATGATAAGTCATATCAATATTTTCATTTTTAATTATTTCATCTGCTGTTTCACAAACTATATTTTTTACATATTTTAACTCTTTTACTTCACCAACAAGTGGAATCATAATTTCTGGAGTTATTTTAGTATTTAGTCTTTTTGATACAGCAATTGCTGCTTTAATAACTGCTCTTGTTTGCATCTTTGCAATTTCAGGGAATGTAACAGCAAGTCTACAACCTCTGTGACCCATCATTGGGTTAAATTCATGAAGTGATGCAATAATATTTTTAATTTGTTCAACTGTCTTACCTTGAGAATCTGCAAGAAGTTTAATATCAGCTTCCTCAGTTGGTACGAATTCATGAAGTGGTGGATCCAAATATCTAATTGTTACACCATAACCTTCCATTGCTTCATATAATGCTTCAAAGTCTTTTTGTTGCATTGGTTCGATTTTAGCAAGGGCATTTTCTCTTTCTTCAACTGTATCAGAACAAATCATTTCCCTAATAGCGGCAATTCTGTCTTTTTCAAAGAACATATGCTCAGTTCTACAAAGACCAATACCTTCAGCACCTAACTCTCTTGCTTTTGTAGCATCTTTTGGTGTATCAGCATTTGTTCTTACAGCTAGTCTTCTGTACTTATCAGCCCAAGCCATAATTCTTTCAAATTCACCTGTAATTGCAGCATCAGTTTTTGGAATTAATCCTTTATAAATTCTACCAGTTGAACCATCTATAGAAATTTCACTTCCTTCAGTAAATGTTTCTGTGCCTAAAGTAAAACGTTTATTCTCTTCATCCATTACTATTTCTTGGCAACCAGATACGCAGCAAGTTCCCATACCACGAGCAACAACAGCAGCGTGAGATGTCATTCCACCACGAACAGTAAGAATACCTTCACTAGCTTTCATTCCTTCGATATCCTCTGGAGAAGTTTCAAGTCTAACAAGTACAACTTTTTCACCATTTTCATGAGCTTTTTTAGCATCTTCAGCAGTAAATACTACCTTACCTGCAGCAGCCCCTGGAGAAGCAGCAAGTCCTTTACCAATTTCATGAGCATCTTTTAAAGCATTTGTGTCAAATGTTGGATGTAAAAGTGTATCTAAGTTTCTAGGATCAATCATAAGTACTGCTTCTTTATCAGTAATTTTTCCTTCATCAACTAAATCACAAGCAATTTTTAAAGCTGCTTTTGCAGTTCTTTTACCATTTCTTGTCTGAAGCATATAAAGTTTTTCATTTTCAATTGTAAATTCCATATCTTGCATATCATGATAATGATTCTCTAAAGTAGCACAAATATTTGTAAATTCTTCATAAACTTTTGGCATAACTTCTTTTAAATGAGAAATAGGTTGTGGAGTTCTAACACCAGCAACTACATCTTCACCTTGGGCATTCATTAAGAATTCACCCATTAAATGTTTTTCTCCAGTCGCAGGATCTCTTGTAAATGCAACACCTGTTCCTGAAGTTTCTCCCATATTACCAAATGCCATCATTTGAACGTTTACAGCAGTTCCCCAAGAATAAGGAATATCATTATCCCTACGATAAACATTTGCTCTTGGATTATCCCATGATCTAAATACTGCTTTAATAGCTCCCATTAATTGATCAACTGGATTATTTGGAAAATCTTCTCCAACTTTAGATTTATATTCTTCTTTAAACTCTCTAGCAAGCTCTTTTAAATCTTCTGCAGTAAGTTCAACATCTAAAGTTACTCCTTTTTCAGTTTTCATTTTATCAATTAAAGTTTCAAAGTATTTTTTACCAACTTCCATTACTACATCAGAATACATTTGAATGAATCTTCTATAGCAATCCCAAGCCCATCTTGGATTTCCACTTTTTTGTGATAAAACCTCAACAACTTCTTCATTTAAACCTAAATTTAAAATTGTATCCATCATACCTGGCATTGAGGCTCTTGCACCACTTCTTACTGAAACTAAAAGTGGATTTTCTTTATCACCAAACTTTTTACCAGTTATTTCTTCCATTTTTTTGATATTTTCAAAAATTTCATTTTCAATATCTTCACTTATTTTTTTACCATCTTCATAATATCTTGTACAAGCCTCAGTTGTAATAGTAAAACCTTGAGGTACAGGTAAACCTAATTTTGTCATTTCTGCAAGATTTGCACCTTTACCACCAAGTAAATTTCTCATATCTTTATTTCCTTCAGAAAATAAATATACATATTTCATATAATTCCCACCTTTCACAAACCTTATTATATCAATTTTTGGTATAAATATATATAAATATTTTAAAAAGTGTAAAGTCACTTTACACTTTTTTTAACATTTTTGGTTCTAATTTTGTCTTGTTTTGTCGAATCGCTTGCAATTAAATAAAAAATAATATTTAATAACTTATCGAGGCGAAAGATTATTATTTACAATAACATACTCCCTACACATGTTAGTTTTAAAACCTAATCCTTTCTTAATACTTTCGCCTCATTTTTTTAATGATAAACTCTTATTTTTATTATACAAAAGTGATACCCTATCATTATTTGTAAGAATATGATTTGGTCCCACTAAATTATTATTTACATATGCTCCTAAAACAACATTAACAAAATCTTTTTTAGTTTTATAAGCAAAATCAATTATTGTTGAACCTTTAGCAAGTTCTATAGCATTACCATTTTCATCAAAAACATAGATAATATTACTAAATAATTCTTTTTGAATATGTTCAATAAAATCTTTATTATCTGGATATTCATCATTTAAATCACAAATAGTATTAAAAAATTGATAATGAGTTTTTAAGTCTGTAAGCATATTATCTTTTACATTTCTATCATCTTTATCCCAATAACCAGTAAGTCCATAAGAATTTGCTTTGTCCATTTCAAAAGTTCTTATTTGACATTGAATTAATCTATTAAATGGTCCAAATATACTTGTATGAAGACTTTGATACATATTAGTTTTAGGACTTGAAATATAATCTTTGAACTTATAATTAAGTGGATGATATTTACTATGAATAAGTCCTAAAGTTTTATAACAATCCATAACCTGCCTTACCACTACTTTAAGAGCCACTAAATCGTGCATTTCATCAAGAGTAAAACCTTTTTTCATTTTTCTATAAATACCATATATATTTTTAGTTCTAACTTTCATATCATTAGGAACATTATTATCTAAAAGAAAATTATGAATTACTTTTTCAAGTTCAAATATATTATCAGATTCATATTTTTCAAAATTATATTTTTGCTCTAATATATTATGATATTTTTCAGGTTCTAAATATTTAAATGATAAATCCTCAAGTTCAGTTTTTATATGGTATGCCCCAATATAACTTGCAAGGGGAACATAGATATTCATAGTCTCTTTTGCTTTTTCAATTTGTTTTTCTGAAGTTTTGAAATCTAGTGTACGCATATTATGAAGACGATCAGCAAGTTTAATAATTAGTATTCTTGGATCATTAATTATGCTAGTAATAATTTTACGCATATTCGCAAGATTTTCTTCCTCTTTTGTTTGAAAATTTATTTTAGTAAATTTAGTTACTCCTTCGACTAGGGTATAAACATTTTCACCAAATAAAGTTATTATTTCCTCTTTTGAGGCATTTGTATCCTCTAAAGTATCGTGTAAAAGTCCAGCACATACTGTATCACTATCTGCGTGCATCTCCGCTAAAATATAAGAAACTATTAAAGGATGAATTATATAGTCTTCTCCACTTTGTCTTTTTTGACCTTTATGCTTATCACTTGCAAAATCATAGGCTTGTTTAATCCTTCCTACATCTTTTAAATTATAACTACCAAATAGTTTAATAAGTAAATCCAAATTAACTCTATTCATACATACCCCACAAAAAAACTTAAGACTATCATAACAAAAAATATGATATTTTGTAAACAAAAAGAAGTTATTTTTCTTTTTTAACTTCTTCTTTTTTAGGTTCATCAATTTTGAAACCATAATGTTTTCTAACTTTATTTTCAATTTCTGTTTTAAGTTCAACATTATTTCTTAAAAATGCTTTAACATTTTCTTTTCCTTGACCAATCTTTTCTCCATTATATGAATACCAAGCACCACTTTTATCAATGATATCAATATCACTTGCAAGGTCAACTATTTCACCCTCTCTTGATATTCCTTCACCATACATTATGTCAACACTTGCAGTTCTAAATGGCGGAGATACTTTATTTTTAACTACTTTAATGTTTACTTTATTTCCGACAACAGTATCACCAGATTTAATTTGTTCACCTTTTCTTATATCAAGTCTAACACTTGAATAAAATTTAAGTGCTCTTCCACCTGGTGTAGTTTCTGGATTACCAAACATTATACCAACTTTTTCTCTTAATTGATTGATAAAGATACAAGTAGTCTTACTCTTATTCATATTTCCCGATAATTTTCTAAGAGCTTGACTCATAAGCCTTGCCTGAAGACCAACATGTGAATCTCCCATTTCTCCATCAATTTCCGCTTGAGGTACCAAAGCAGCAACAGAGTCAATAACAATTAAATCAACTGCTTCACTTTTAACTAGTGCATCACATATTTCAAGTGCTTGCTCACCAGTATCTGGTTGACTTAATAATAAATCATTAATATTTACGCCCAAATTTCTGGCATACACAGGATCAAGAGCATGTTCAGCATCGATAAACGCTGCTCTTCCACCTTTCTTTTGTACTTCAGCAATCGCTTGTAAGGCAATAGTAGTTTTACCACTACTTTCAGGTCCAAATATTTCAATGATTCTTCCAACTGGAAATCCGCCAACTCCTAAAGCAATATCAAGAGCAAGCGACCCAGATGAAGTAGTATCAATTTCGATATGTTCTTCATTACCAAGTCTCATTATGGCACCTTTTCCAAATTGTTTTTCAATATCAGCTAAAACCCCTTCTAAGATTTTATCCTTGTCTTTTTCATCTTTTGTTATTTTCATTTTTTACCTTTCTAAAACTCTGACATTTTCATTGTAACTTAATATCAAAAATATATCAAGTTATTTTGTCATCACATATTAATTATATTATATCAATTTTTATTTGTCAAGTACAATTGTTCGTTTATAAAAAATAAAAAAATAGTAAATTAATACTATTTATTTTGAAGCATATTTAATAAATCGATTTTAAACATTTCTTTTGAGGCATTTTGTTTAGAAATCATAATGCCTTTATAAGTTGTAAGTTCACTTCTATGACCTTCTAAAAGTATATCTTCTGGTGTTAAAGTTTCAAGCATTACAATACCTTCTTTTTTATGAACAGTATATAAAAGTTTAACTTCACCATGAATTTGAGTAAATATTTTATCACTAGGAAGCTTTAATTCATAACTTTCAGTACCATTTTTCTTATTTTCAGATACTTTCTCACCTACTAAATTACCACTTCTTAAAGATGGATAATATTCAAAAGTAAGTTTTTTAAAAGCTATCATATTATATTTCTTTAAAGCTCTTTCTAGTTTTCTAAACTCATTTTCATTAATATAATCTAAAACATATCCTTTCATTTTCCATTTCCCCCTTATTACGCTATAATTATAGCATAGTTATCAAATAATGTCAAGTTTACACCTCAATATTATTATTTACCCAATGGAACCTAATTATACAATGATTTTTATTTACTGTCAAATAAAAAGTGAAAATAATATTTATTTTCACTTAATTTCTTCGATTAACCGATATTAAAGGCATATCTATCGTTAATTGTTTTATTCTTTCAATAATTCTACGTGCTTTAACATTATCAACATTATCTTTAGAGCAAGATAGATGTTTTTCAAGTTCATTTATATCTAAATTGCTTGTAAAAAATGTAGTTTTATGTTTATTCATTCTTTCTTGTAAAATAGTACCAAGAATTTCATCTCTTCCCCAATTAGTTACATTTTCAGCACCGATATCATCAAGTACAAGAATTTCTACATTTGAATAGTAACTTACCTTACTTTCTACCAAAGATAAATCCTCTTTTAAAGTTCGAAGTAATTCAGGATAATACACTATTTCATATGAAATATGTTTTTTTATTTCAAGTTCATTTAAAAGGCAAGCAAGTAAAAATGTTTTACCACTTCCAAAACTTCCATGTAAATATAAACCTTTTGGACTAGACTTAATATTATATTCATCATAAAATTTCTTTAAAAATTTAATTAACTCTATTCTATTTTTATCAGATACATCAATATCTTTCATTCTAGCATTTTTAAGTTCATTATTTTCATCTTTTTCATTTAATATATTTTCATATTCTTTTAACTTTTTACATTTTGCATAACCAAAACATAAAAAACTTTCTTTATTTTCTGGATAATATACATAACCTTTAATTTTATTTTTACATTCACTTAAACCAGGACATTTCTTACAATTATGTAGTTCATTTAAAGTATCCTCTAAAGAAGATAAATTGTTTTTTATTTCCTTTTCACTTATCTTAAATTTATTTATAAGTGCTATAAAATCAGGATTAGTTTTAAGTTCTTCATATTTATCATTTAAAATATTTTCATTATAATCGTTTTTTATTTTTTCCATTACTTAAACTCCTTTAATAAATCAGTTAGTTCCTTTTGTTCTTCTTCGGTTGCATCATTTTTTTCAATCTTTGTATTAAACCAAGCAGGTTCACTAATTTTCTTACTTGTAACAGTTATCTTTTTATTTAACTTTTTATGTTCTTTTTCTGCAAACTTCATAGCTTCTTCGGCAGTTTTTAAATCAGCCCTTTTCCATTGACCAGCAATAGTTTCCACATATGCAGTTGTAAGACGATTATTATTTTTACGAAGGCAATAATCAAGTAAAACATTTACAACAGCGGGAGTAAGTTCTAGATCAACCAAAAGATTTTCTACAAGTTTTAGGTCTTTAGCCGTAGGACTTGCACCTTTATTTTTATATTTTAAAAAGTCATAAGGACTAATGCTTTCAAACATTTGAACAATTTGAGCATGAAGTGAGTTATCTCCACTTGCCTTTTTTAAATATTCAGGTTGTGTTCTATAAACAAGTGTTGGCATACTATTTGACGATAAATTATATTTCTTTCGAGCATTAATTCTAAGTTCATTTTTATCAATCATTCCAAACTCATTTAAACTATTGCGCAATAGTTCAATCATTTGTAAGGTATCAAAGTTATATATAAATGACAAATTATCAATTAACTCTCTAGCCTTTTTATTAAGAGCTTTTTCAGATAAAACACTTTTAGGTATCGATGAGGTAATTAAATCATAATCAATCTTACTATTTAAACTAACTGCATTTGAGCATCTTTCTTTAGCACCATCTTTTGGAGCATATGAAGAAGAAATAAATACTTCATCCATTTTTTTAGTAATTTCTTCATAACCAGAATAATCACTTCTTTTCTTTTGAAAAAATTTAAATAATTTATCATATTCATCTGGACCAATATTACTATAAAGTACCATATTAAGTATTGGATGATTAAAAAATTCTGATGGTAAAAGTGGACTATAAAGTTCATAAATAAATGACTTTACATCACCAGGTTTTACATATGTTTTTAAAAGTCCTACAGCCTCAAGACAGTAAAATGCACTTTGAACATTTTCCTTTGTATCATTTAAAAGTGAAATTAAATGTTGATGAATTTCTTCCTCACTTTCTTCCTCTTTTAAAGATAAATCTTGCCACAAAATAAGATATAAAGAAACTGCTAAACTTCCAATAATAGGCATATAAAAAGATATTAAGTTTTTCTTGTCTACATCACTTAAAATAGTCTTATTAATAACTTTATATTTATCTGCAGGTAAAAACATATTTTCCTCCTACAAATATTATAAGATATAAAAATTAAAATCACAATAAAAAAAGATAACCAAATTTGATTACCTTTAAATTATTTAAAAATATAATTTATAAATATTGGGCCTAATATCAATAGCATCATAAGTGGTAAAAACAAAAGTACTGAAACTATAGATATTTTCATAGGCATCTTATTAATGCTTTCTTTAATATCAAGGATTCTCTTATCAGTTAAATAGTTTATTTGATTAGTTAAAGCTCCTTCAATACTATTACCAAATTCATTAGCTTCGATAATATTTAATACTACATTGCAAACACTTTTCGAAGGTATTCTTTTCATTAAATCTCTTAAGCCTTCGGTTAAAGATTTTCCATAACCCACTTCATCAAGCATTCTTTTAAACTCTGTACTTAAATCACTATCAATACTTTTAGCGGTGATACTTATACATAATTTTAAATTTCTTTCACTTTGAATAGTTAAATTCAATACCTCAAAAAAGAATATTGCATCACTTTCTAGTTTTTTTGCTCTTTTTTTAATTTTAACATCTATACAAACATATTCAAAAAATATATAGAATAAAAATGTTAATATTGGAGCAATAAAATAACCTGAATTAAAGTAATTTATTGAAACTATAAATACTAGTATAGATAAAACAATTCTAACTGTTAGAAATTCATTAATATTAATTTTCTTATCATAGGATAAATAATTAAATTTACTTTCTAAGGCTTTAATCGAAGATGTTGAATATATATTTTTATAAAAATCATTTACTTTCATACTTTTTCCACCTTCGTTATTTTCTTAATTGTTATAATATAAATTACATATATAAGTAGAATAAAGAAATCAATTATAATACCTATTTTTGTAGTTATTAATACTTTAAAATATTCTTTATTAAGCATTGTAATAACAATTATAAATACAAATGGTATAACCACTAAAATACGATAAAGCATTTTACTTGAACTTGTTAAGGAATTAAGTTCATTTTTAATTTTTAATTTATCATAAAAGTGCTTTTCAATCATATTAAATACTGAAACTATATTACCACCAGTTTTATTTAAAAGTGATAATGATGATGTAATATATTTAACTTCTTCGACCTTTACTCTATTATAAAATCTTTCAAATACTGTAAGAAGATCTAGTCCATAATCAATATCTTTAGAAATAATTTCAAATTCCTCTTTTATAGGACTTTCTGTAGAGGTTTTAACAATATTAATTGCTTGCCAAATATTCTTTCCACTTTTAAAGGCACTATTCATAATTACAATTGCTTGTAAAAGACCTGCTTCAATAGTATTTCTTTTCTTTTTATAAACTATTATTAAAATTATATCTATCATAAAAAAGCTTACAAATGAAAGTATTATAAAAAGTGATAGATCAGTCTTAACACCCTTTAAAATAGACATTATTATATAAAGAAAATCAATAAATATCATATATAATATTTTAATAGAAACATAATCAATTGAACTTAAATTATTACTTTTATTATAAATTAAATATTTTGAAAGCCTAACAGAATATTTTTTAAGTATTACTGACTTACTATTTAATTTAGAAATCCTTTTAATTATTTTTAAAAAGAATATCATTAATTTATCAACAAAACTTATAGTATTATTTTCACTTACATTAACTGTAAATTTTTTTAATTTATTTTCTAGTTTTATAGAAAAATATAAACGCACAAAAAGAAATGCACATATTATAAATATAATGCATATACCAAGTATTACAATTATTTTTGGTAGCATTTCTTTCATACGAATCCTTTCTATTTAAATATTTTTCTTATATCCTTAAAGCCATAACTTTCAAGTCTTTTTATACAATTAGGTACTTTTTTACTTACTTTAAAACTTCCATTTACTTCTCCAAGATCTGTAATACCCTCTTGGTTAAAGGTAAATATATCATTAAGCTCTATTTCATCACCATTAAAACCTATAATTTCAGATATTCCACTTACTTTTCTTTTACCATCGGAAAGTCTTTCGATATTTATAGTAATATTAATAGCATTATAAATATACTCTCTTACTGCTCTAACTGGTAAATCAATATTTGCCATTAAAACCATTGTTTCTAGTCTATGAAGCGCATCTAGATTACCATTTGCGTGCAAGGTTGTTAAACTTCCTTCATGACCTGTATTCATTGCTTGCAACATATCAAAAGCTTCTTTGCCTCTTACTTCACCAACAATAATTCTATCTGGTCTCATACGAAGTGAGTTTCTTACTAAATCTCTAATTGTTACTTCCCCACTTTTTTCATAGTTTGTAGTTCTTGTTTCAAGTGTAATAACATGAGGTTGAGAAAGTCTTAGTTCTGCAGCATCTTCAATAGTTATAATTCTTTCTTTTTCTGGTATAAAACTACTTAAAATATTTAAAAGTGTTGTTTTACCACTTCCTGTTCCTCCGCATACTAAAATATTAAGTTTTGATTTAACACACGCTTCCAAAAATATTGCCATATCTGGTGTAATAGTTCCAAGTCTTATTAGTTCATCTGCTGAAGAAATACTTGCTTTAAACTTTCTTATTGTAATAACTGGTCCTTTTGTAGCAAGTGGAGGTATAACTGCATTAATACGTGATCCATCTTTTAAACGAGAGTCTACCATTGGTGATGATGAATCAATAGTTCTTCCCATTGGTTCAATTAACTTTTGAATTGTTCTAATAATATGTTCATCATTAATAAAGGAAACACTTTCATCCTTAATTAAATTACCATCAAGTTCAATATATATTTCACTTGGAGAATTTACCATTATTTCAGTTATATTTTCATCCTTTAAAAGTTCTGTTAAAGGTCCATAACCATTTATCTCATTTTCAATTAAATTATATAAATAATTTCTTTCCATTGAGGTAAGTTCTATACCTACAACAGCTTTATCAATTTCCCTTGAGATAAATGAAGTTATATTGTCTTCATTTTTAAGATTTAAATCAATTATATTTTCTACAATTTTAGTTCTTAAACTATCAAGTAAATCTTTATTGGAAAATACTTCATAGTCCACTACATTATTATTATTTTTAGTATCATCATATTTAAATACCTCTTTTAAACTACTCATTATTTTCCTCCATATCATTATAAATACTCATAAAAACTTTATTTGCTTTAGGATAAATTTTACTAAACTTTTTATCTAATGTAATAATACTTCCATCAAATACAAGTGAATCATAATTTTTCATAAAGAATTTACTAGTTAAATTATAATCTACTCCAGTTCCAATCATTTTCTTAATATCATATAAACTATAATAATTTTTATAAGGATTTGTACTTTCATTTAATAATACTTTATAATTTGTTTTACCAGCAACTTTAAAGATATTAATCATACTACGCATATTTTTAATATTAAGTAAATCATTATTCATCACAAATAAAACATTATCTACATTATCAAGTAAATCAATATTTACATTAGAACAATCACTATTTGTATCAATTATTATATAATCATATGAATATATACTTTTTTCTAAAATAAATTTAATAAAAGCATCATTTATTTTAACTCCTTGTCTTGGATCACTAGAACTTGCTAAAAAAAGTATATTATCATTATATTTAGTTACATAATCACTTATATCAGTAAATTTATTATTACTATAATCGCTATATAAATCATATATATTTTTATTACTTTCTTTATTTAATAAAAGACCAATACTTCCAAAAGATAAATCAAAATCTATTATTAAAACTTTTTTCTCTTGCATAGCAAAAAAACCACTTAATAAAGTAGCAATACTGCTTTTACCAGTTCCACCTTTCGAAGAAAATAAACATATACTTTTACCCTTTTTTCCCATACTAGCCTCTTTGGTATTTTATTTTACCATTTTCCTTAACCCCTGTTATATTAATATCAATGTCATAAGAAGATTTATTAATTAATTTTCCAAGTAAACTAGGAATACTTGTTTTAAATGAAATATTATAGCCTAAAGAATTATCAATCTTTAAATCTTTAACATCAATATCATTATCTTTATACATATTTATTATATCAAATAAATTATCATTTGAATAGTTTTTTGCAATAATAGTTTTAGTAACTGAATATATTTTATGTTTATTATATGCTATATAACTTACCTCAATTAAATAAGAAAATAGTGTTATCATAATTGGTATACATATTATAAATAGCACTAATACTTGTCCTTTTTTATTCATAAACAATCCTTTTTACAGTAACATTATATTTATTACCAGTTACTACACTTACTACAGGACTATATATTTCTATATCTTTACTTACAACATATTCAGTTCCTTTATTAACTCTATTTTTAGTTACATTTACATCAGAGTAAGTATTATCATCAAGTATAACATCTTCGATTATACCCTCTAATTTACTTTTCTCACTATATATTCTTACGCAATCAAAAACGGCCAACATCATCATTATAAATATTGGTAATATAATTATAAATTCAATTAATGCTTGCCCTTTTTTATTCATATTTTCCTTTCTATTTTTTAAGCTTTACAAATTCTTTGTTGACTTCTCAAAATCGGCAATGCGGGGCGGATACTGCCACCACGCACATTACCATAGTTCTTAACTTACCCAACGCGATATGCGTTATCCTTAGTACCCAAACCTCCCACAATTTTTAGGACACTAGAATCTAGATAAAACGTAGGACGAACCGCCAACATGCCGTTGGCAACGCTATTGTTACCATATGGGCTCACTGACCCTGATGAATTCAAATAAGCAGCACTACTTGAATACGAAGCATTCGGGGAAATTAACCATTCTGCATTATTTACAAAACTGCTTTGTGACTTAAATAACCAATCATTATTTTTACAATCACTAAATGATGAACTATACCAACTATATAATTTTGTTGTTCTACAATTTGTCTTACTAGTTGTACTACCGCCAACTGTTGCATATCCATAATCACTTGGATACATTAGTCCAATCTTTGCATATAAACTTGCTGGATTACTACTATATATTGCACTTGTATTTCTTTCTTCTGTATAAATACCTTCAGTAGTCAATGTTTGGTAATTCGATGAACTTGCACCACCTAAATGCCATTTTGCATTTGCTATTCCACTAGATAATTTACTATTTACTCCACTTGTGGCAAGAAGTGTTCTTAAGTACAAGTCATTAAGTTCTGTTTTCAATGTTGCTGTAGACCAGTCATTATAATTTTTACTGCTAGTTTGTGTTTGATTCCAATACTTTCCACTTGTTCCTCCATAGTTATTTGTATCTATTACTTTTAATAGTTTTTTTGAACCACTACTAGAGGTTCCATTACTTGATGTGTCTTCATCAAATAAGCCTATTATTCTAAAAAGTAATGAACTATCTGAACAAGTACCACTTGTTTTATTATCTAAACATATATAATTATTTGGATCTGCTCCTTCATATCTTAAACCATTTTCAGGAAATATATCAGTATTATTTGCCGCAAAGACTGTATCAAAAGATTTACTAGAAGAAGTATCCTCTGTAGAATTGCCATCTACAACTGTATAAACATCATTGTATGTTCCACTGCCTGATAACTTGGCTTTAGAGGATAGAGAAACGACAGGACGGGCGCCATAAAGGCTATTCACACCAGAATTATAATACAAATAGCCCGATGAATTTACATAAAACTCATCAGCATACGTACCGGAAGAGAAATAAGAAGGCGACCCCAACCAATAATTTTGGTTTGTATACAAGTAATAAGAACTATTGCCTGTTGCCCATTTTCCACCAGCCATTGCTACTTCATCAGCTGTTATTAATCCTACTGGATATTCTAATGTTTTATTTCCTATACTTCCACCTTTTGATGTAAATTTATCACTTTCTTCGGGACAAGTTAATATTGGTTTTTTATTACTATTTAATCTTTCATATGCACTATAGTAATATGAAGCACCGACAGATGATGCACTTCTATCATTACAGAATATTTGGTCTTGTGATATTAATGCATTATCTTTTAATGTTGTCCCAGCATACCAATTTTCTATTGCTTGTTTTATAGTACTTGGTGTACTATTTCCATGTTGCTGTCCCTCCGTATACATATAGCCCACATATTGTGCTTTATTATAATTACTATTAAATTTATATGTTGTTGCATTGATTTGAGTACCTGTTCCAGTCATTACTGTTGCTGTACCACTTTCTGGTTTTGATGTTCCTGTATATATCATTCTTATACTGCCATCACCATTTATTCTTATTATTCTCCAGTATATATCTTCCCCATTGCTATCTTTACCAAATTTTACCCAGTTATTATCTACTGCTCCTCTAAAATAATATGATTTCATTCCTGTTGTTGCAGTATAATCATCGTCAGCTGCATACATACCTTCATTCGTTGTTGCAACTTTACTAAAATCTGGTGTTGTTTCATGTACTGTATTATTTGCTAGTATTGTTTCATAACCCTTTTTTTCAACTTCAAATACATTATTCCAAGTTCCATCTCCTGTTAATTTAGCTTCAGAGGATAAACTTATAACAGGACGGACACCACTACTAGCATTCACACCACTAGTATTAACAGTACCCGAAGAATTTACAACAAACTCACGAGCATCTCCTCTTGAAAAGAAATTATAAGGCGACCCCGACCAATAAAATTGGTTTGTATAGAGATAATATGAAGTATTAATTGAACTATTATCAGCGCCAAATACTCCACCAGCCATTGCTACTTCATCCGCTGTTATAAGTCCTACTGGATATGTTAATGCACCATTTCCATTACTTGTATTTACTGTGAATTTATCACTTGCTGTTGGACATGTTAATATTGTATTTTGTGTTAATCTTCCATATGCTCCATAGGAATAATTTGCTCCAGTTGATGTCCAAGCAGCTGTTTGTGTAGATGATGGACTTCTATCATTGCAAAATATTTGATCTGCTACTAAATTTTTTGTTGCACTATCTGTTTCTAATGTTGTTGTTTTATACCAATTATCTACTGTTGTTTTTATAGTGCTTGGTGTACTTGATGTACTATTTCCATGTTGCTGCCCAGATGTATACATATATCCTACATATTCTGCTTTATCTCTGCTACTATTAAATGCACTTGTACCTATTTGAGTACCTGTTCCTGTCATTACTACTTTAGTACTTTCTGTTGGTGCTGTTGTTCCTGTATATATCATTCTTATTGAGCCATCACCATTTATTCTTATTATTCTCCAGTATATATCTTTTCCACTGCTATCTTTACCAAATTTTACCCAATTATTGTCTACCGCCCCTCTGAAATAGTATGATGTTCCTAAATCATCTTGTGCTTTAAATAAACCCTCATTAGTTGTTGCAATTTGATTAAAATCTGGGATTTCACTATTAACTACTAACTCAGTACTTCCTAATTTAATAGTTTCTTTTTTATAATCAAAATATAAATAGCATCTATCACTACCTATAAAGTTAAGAGATACTGTACCTGTAGCACTATTATAATTTGTAACTTTACCATTATTTTCACAATATGTTTTTTCTTCATTTAAAACATAGTTACCTTTAGGTATATCTTTTGAATTTGATTGTACATAATCAGTTGCACCTTTTTCTTTAATCATAATAGCCATTCCTTTTGAAATAGTATTATATTCTTTTTTATATTTATTATCTTTTGATTTATAAATACTTGAAAGTGTTATAACAGATATAACCAACACTAAAATAAATGATAAATATATAATTTTCTTTTTCATTGTTTCCCTCTATTCTATAAATAGAATACCACATTTAAAGGCAAAAAAAAAGTAATATTTTTTAGAAATTACTTAATATATTAATTTTCAGTTACAATTTATTAAATAATTTTTATACAAACATTTGTTATTGACATAAATTCTAACTGATGGTATCATTATTATAGGAAGCCAAAGTAAAGCGGGCGCTACCACTACTTACAATCAAGGTTAGAAATAATCAAAAAAGGAGTTGGTGATCAATGACATTAAAATTCAAAAATGACCTACTTATAATTATTATTTTCATCTTATGTGTCATTATTGCAACTCTTGTTTTAAATTAAAATGCGCCTTAATCTATATTTGCTTATAGATTAAAGCGACTATCTCTAAACAGGTAGCGCTCGCAAAGAGTTTACGAGTAAGCTTCCTTTTTTATTTTATGTAAGTTTTTCTCTTACATACTTAATATAGCATATTTTATTATTTTTTTCAATTGATTTTGAGTTAATTTATTACTTTAGAAATTTCATTTATTACTTTCTTTTCAATTCTTGAGATATAACTTTGAGATATACCTAGCATATTAGCAACTTCTTTTTGAGTATATTCCTTTGTATTATTTAAGCCATACCTAAGCATCATAATTTCTTTATCTCTTTTTGAAAGATTATTTATTTCATTTGCTAAAAACTCTCTATTCATTTTATCTTGGAACTGTCTATCAACAATATCTTCTTCGGTGCCTACTACATCAGAAAGTTTTAGTTCATTACCTTCAGCATCATAATTTAATGTATCATCTAAAGAAACATCATTTTTACTTTTTTTATTTTTGCGAATATGCATAAGTATTTCATTAGAAATACACCTTGAGGCATAAGTAGCAAGTTTAATATTCTTATCTATTTTATATGTATTAATACCTTTGATTAAACCAATAGATCCAATTGATACTAAATCTTCGATATCATAACCAGTTGTTTCATATTTTTTAGCAAGAAATACGACTAATCTTAAATTATGTTCAATAAGTTTATCTTTTGCATAATTATCTCCGGATTTAGCAAGAACTAAATATTTAAGTTCTTCCTCTTTAGAAAGTGGTGGTGGAAGTTTATCTGTAGCTCCCACGAAAAAAACTTCTTCATACTTTAAAAATAATTTTAATAAAAGTCTTTTAAACATAACCATCCTCCTTTAAACTTTTATTTAATAAACACTCTACTCCATCACTAAATTTAGTAGAGCTTTCGCCAATTAAATAATTATATATTTTTTTATCATTTAAAATTATATAACTAGGTTTAAAGCATTTCATAAGATGCGTACCCTTAACAGTAATAATTGGTACATAGACTGGTGATCTAATATTATATATTTTTTCTAATCTATTATTTTCTACAATAATAATACTTTTTCTACTTATAGGGTCTTTTAAATTATTACCATTATCATAAAAAGATACTAAATTATACTCTATATTATCAAATACTATTTTAATTTTATAATAATCACTATATGTATTTTTTAACTTTTTATTACTTTTATAATATATAAAAAGTATTATTGGTCCTATTATTAAAAGCACAATATAATTTAAATTAAAGTTAGAACTATTTCCCTTTATTAAGTATAGAAAACCCGCGAGGATAATCGAAGTCATATAAAAGTATATAATATTTGATATTGTATATTTTATTGATTTATAACCAAAAGCGACTATTACCATAATTATACTTATTAATATTTTTAATAAAAATAAAACTATATTATTAATTTTTAAAAATAATAAAAATATAGATAACACCCCTATTAAGGAAGATAAAATATAATAATAAATTTTTCTATTTCTTTTTAAAGTAAATGATACAGTAAGAAGTATTAAAAAATCATATATAAAATTAATTATACATACTAAATCAATATAAACTGTCATATCATCACCAACACTATTTTATAAAAAAAGAAATAAAAATTATGTCAAATAATGTCTAAAAGTTATTTTATATTTCATTTCGAAAAAAGTAATTTTTTTAAAGTTTTCGAAATAACTATATATTTTGTAACAAGTAAAAAGAAATGACAACGCCATTTCCTTTTACCATTATTAAAATAAAAAGTGCCCCGCTTACAGTAATGTAAGTTGAGCGTTTACTATTAAACTGGTAGCGCTCGCACAGCTATTACGAGTAGCTCCAATAATTGTAAGACATTTATCTTACAAATTAAATATAACAAAAAATATAATGAATTTCAACCTTTTATGAAGTAAAAAAATATAATTTTTGCAAACAAATGTTATTGACATAAATTCTAACCGGTGGTATCATTAGTATAGGAAGTAACCGTTAGACGGGCGCTACCACTCAACTATTCTTTTAAAAGAAAGCGAGGTGGTCATATGAGACAATGCTACAGAGAAATTTTCTACTATATGATAATATTTCTAATAGGTATTATATTGTTAATTCAAACTTTTGCTTTGATAATACTTATTATTAAATAAAAAAAGCGCCTATGTTACAGTAATGTAGCATAAGCGCAACACAAGTAAATTGGTAGCGCTCGTCATCCAAAAAACGATTGCTTCCTTTTTTATTATATGTAAGTTTTGTTCTTACATACCTAATATAGCATATTTTATTTAGTTAGTCAATTAGTCTTGACTTCTTAAGAATGGAGGAATTTCATAATCATTGTCTAAAATCTCTGGTGTTTTTCTTTTAGGAAGTTGTCCATCAAATAATGTTTCATTACTAATTTCTTCATCAAAGCCTGTTGCAATTACAGTAACAATAACTTCATCTTGAAGATTTTCATTTTTAATTGCACCGAAGATAATATTAACATCATTATTTGCTGCCTCTCTAACAGTTTCAACTGCATCTTCAATTTCAAATAATGTAAGGTTATTACCACCTGTTACATTGACAATAGCATTTCTTGCTCCATCAATAGTTTCCTCAAGAAGAGAATTTGATACTGCTTGTTTTGCAGCCTCGATTGCTCTATTTTCTCCAGCAGCACAACCAATACCAATAATTGCTGTACCACTTTTTTCCATAACTGTTTTAACATCTGCAAAGTCAAGGTTGATAACTCCAGTAACAGCAATAAGGTCAGAAATTGATTGTACACCTCTGTGAAGTACATTATCAACTTCTTTAAATGCATCATCAAATGAAGTAGTTTTATCTATAATATCTCTTAAACGATCATTAGGAATTACAATTAAAGTATCTACATGTTTTTTTAAATCATCAAGACCTAAAAGAGCATTTTCCATTCTTCTTTTACCTTCGAACTTAAATGGTTTTGTAACTATACCAACAGTAAGTGATCCAAGTTCTTGAGCAATTTCTGCAATAATTGGAGCAGCACCAGTACCAGTTCCGCCTCCCATACCACAAGCAACAAAAACCATATCAGCACCAGATAAAGCTTCCTCAAGTTCGCTTTTACTCTCTAAAGCAGCAGCTCTACCAACTTCTGGATTTGCACCAGCACCTCTACCACCAGTAATATTTTTACCTATTTGAATTTTATTAGGACATAATGAAGCATTAAGTACTTGTAAATCTGTATTAACTACATAGAACTCTACACTTTGTACTCCTTCTTCAATCATTCGGTTAACGGCATTACAACCGCCTCCACCTACACCAACAACTTTTATTTTTGCTACTTGATCCATTACTAAATTTGACATCTACTTTCCTCCTTAATTATCAAAAAAATATCCATATATTTTGCCAAGAAGAGAATTTTCGGATATGTTTACTTTTTTTGAAGTTCCCCCAAGTTCTTCTTGCTGTTCTAAATCAAATATTGATATCTCAACATTTCTTAATTTTAATCTACTATTATAATATTTTATAGCACCTACTACATTTGAATATCTATTATCTCTAACTCCAAGTTCTTTAACAACTTCATAATTGGCTAAATCTTTAAAGTTATCCTGTATAAAATGTTCAAAATAAGGTAAGTTTGTAACTCCCCCTGTAATTATTATATAACTTATTTCTTTTTTTGTTAAGAGGTTAATTTGCTTTTTTATTAACCCAGCTAGTTCTTTTAACCTCGATATTGCTACATTAGTGGCTTCATACTCTGAAATTTTTCTATCATCACCATTAATATCTTTGATTACAATACTTTCACTAGGTCTTGCCATATGTATATCAGCACAAGTAAAATTTTCTTTTATATAATTTGCATCTTTCTTATTTGTTTTAAATACATAAGCAATATCTTTATCTATTGAGGAAGATGCTATATCAATTATTTCACTAGATGTAAGGATTCCTTTATTAATAATTGATACTGTTAAATTACTATAACCAATATTTACTACAGCACCAACACTTTTAGCATATTCCGGTCTTTTAAATTCATAATAATCATTTATTGGTTCAATACATATATCTAAAACTTTTATATTAAGTTTACTTAAAAATTTTATTATATTATCTGTATTTATTTTAGGTACAACTACCGCAACTACATTAACAGTTAATTTACCTGCAACACATTTAACTGGATTAGATACAACTTCATCATCATTTATAATAAATTTTGTTGGTAAAATTGTAACTAATTCTTTATTATCATCAATTTTTTTATAAATACTTTTTTGCATTGCTTTTGTAATATCATCATGAGTTATAACATTATCTTCATTTGTAATATTAACTGAAGCACTAGAAACAAAACATTCAAGGTTATCAGTGGGTACACAAAGAAGTACACTTTTTATAGGAAGCCCTAACATATTTTCACATTTAGAAAAAACATCTTTAATTGCTATACTAGCACTTTCAGGATTTACTATATAACCTTTCTTTATTCCTTGAGAGGGACTTTCAGCACACGCTAAAATATTAACTTTATTTTTAGTTATTTCTCCGACAACAAGTTTAATACTAAACGAACCAATATCTAAACATGCTATTATCTTTCTCATACCCTCACCTATTTTTTCTAGTCTTATTATACCTTAACTATTAATTTCTTTCAAGAAATTTTCATATTAAATTAATAAAATCAATTTTTTCTTTAGTATATAGAACTTTTAGTTATGTGGAACTTTTATAAAAATGCCTAGTAATTTAGGCACTTCTAATATAAAAAAGTCCTTAACTTTCTATAAAGAAAATTAAGGAATAATTGACTCAGGGCTTCGAAAGTTTCCTGAGTACCAATTACATACAATTATACACTAATAATTATAAATGTCAATTATTTTGACAAAAATTCTAGGATATATTAAATTAATAAAATCCATTTTTTCTTTAGTATTAAATGTATTTTATAACTAATCCCACTGAAAGATTTTTCGTTATTTGATAAAATTTTTCACTTTATATTAATCATTATCTAAAAAGAAATGAACCATTTTTTCATAATTATCTTGGCTATTTAAACAAGTATCAATTAAATAACCTTTTATATTATTATTTTGATATTCTTTTATTCCTCTTATATAAAACTCTTTATTTCTATCCTCTATATAAAAAGGCATTATATTATTACAAAGGCATTCTTTAAATATAATCATTCTTCCAACCCTTCCGTTGCCATCTTGAAAAGGATGAATTTTTTCGAATCTAACGTGAAACTCTATTATATCTTCAAAAGTTTTTGCTTTTATATCATTGTACCAATTTAATAACTTTTTCATATCATTTGCTACATTTTCGGGTGAAGATGTTGTAATATTCCCTACGAAATTCTTTTTCTTTTTATATTCTCCTACATTAAACCATTTACTTTCTTCATCCGTTAATGTACCATTTTTTAATATAAAATGATACTTCTTAATCATATTTTCAGTTAGTGAATCATCGACAGTATCAAGCATATATTTAAATAAAGTAAAATGATTTTTAGTTTCTGTAGCATCTTTTAAAACAATGACCTTATCATTTGACGTTAAGATGGTTCCTGTATCATATATACTTGCTGTTTCATCTGATGTAATTGTTGAACCTTCCATATGATTAGTATTATATGCAAAATCAATTTGTGTTTTATGATATAAATTTCCAGGTAAATTCAAATTTTTTTGCTCAATTAATGCCTTTTTAATTTCAATTATCTCCATAAAATTCCTTTCTTATTTATGTATATATTATACTATAATAAGTCTTTAAAGTCATTAATATTTAAACTATTTGGCTTATAATGTTTACCCAATATCTACATATATTTTTTTGACTTTTTTCATCAAAATATAATTTTTTCTAATTTACTATTATATCGAATAATTTACAAAAAAGTCTCTAGTCCACACGGGATCCAAAGCTCATCTACAAATTCATTATATATTAGTAAAAAAATAATTACAAGTATTTTAGTTAATAAAGATTAATCAACAATATAATATGGAAAATCATATTTAAAATTATTATTATAATTACCATAAACAAAAAGTTCTTTATTATTTTTCTTAACAAACTCTATTATCTTATCATTTAATAAAGGTCTTAAAATACATATAAAATCATACTTAAAATGTTTTTCTGTAGTATTTAATACATAATTTAAAATACCAACTTTATAAGTTTTATTCTTAATATTTAATTTATCAATAACTGTATTATAAAATGACATAACATAAATATTTTTACTTTCATATTTAATTAAAGTTTTAACTAAATTATCTATATCTATAAAAGGATCTTTTATTTCCAAAAGAATTATTTTATTTGTATTTAATTTAAGAACACTTTCTAAAGTATCACATATTATTTCATTTGAATTAAAACTTTTAAATAATTTTCCATCATAAAGCATATCGTGATAAATATAAAACTTTTTATCTTTTGTTCCTCTTACATCACATTCAAATCCATAATAATTTTCATTTATGGCATTAAAAAAAGAAAAAAGTGAGTTTTCTTTTGCAAACTTATGACTACCTCTGTGGGCAATTAATTTATATTCTCTCATACTTTTTTCTTATGAAATATTACATAAAATAATACCAAAATTGTTAAAAAACATATTACTGATATTATTGGAATTAAAAATTCCTTTGGTTTATCTTCGGTATTAACTACCGTTTTTACTTCACTAAACACCTGTGATGCTTTTTTTTCTTTATAAACTGTTAATGTATAAGTAGTAACTTTTTTATCATAGACCTCAATTAAAACGTGATTTTCTCCGGATGTTAAATTACTATTACCATATACTGTTACTTTGCAATTATCACAAGTATCATAATTAAATATTAATGTAAGTGCACTTGAATCTACATTTACATCATAATCAAATACTTCACTACTAAAGTCTGGAGTCATTTCTCCATTTAAAACTTCTAAGTTATAAAGCATTTCTCTCTCCTTTTTTAAATAAATTCTATTAATACTTCATTTTCTACATAAATATATTTTTTGTTAATACTAATACTTCCATTATTTAAAACAAGTTTTTTATTTCTTAATAATTTTTTTACTTTTTCATTTGCAAGTAAATCTACATTATATCTTTCTTTAAATTTTTCTATATCTATTCCCTTTATAAAACGAAATCCAAGAATTAAAGCATAGGTAATTTCATCATCTTTAGTTAGAATTTCTTTTTGAGAAATATAGTTTCCTTTTAAATATAAAGTTAAATTTTTTGTATTTGTATATCTTAAGTTATCAATATAACCTGATGCACCAAGACCAAAGCCATAATAATTATCATTAAGCCAGTAAGCACTATTATGTTTTGAATAAAAACCCTCTTTTGCAAAGTTACTTACCTCATAATGAATATAGCCTTCTTTCTTTAAAGCACCACATATAACATCATACATTTTTTTATCAAGACTATCACTAATTGGTAAAGTCCCATTTATACTTAAAACTGTATTAGGTTCAATCATAAGGGAATATGTGCTTATATGGTTAACATTTAAAGAAATAATTTTATCTAAATCACTTTTTAATGTTTTAATACTTTCATTAGGAATAGCATAAATTAAATCTACATTTATATTATTAAAATATTTTTTACATAAATCTATTTTAGATTTTGCTTCTTCATAAGAAACCTTTCTATTTAATAACTTTTGATTATTTTCATCAAAGCTTTCGATACCTATACTTAATCTATTTACTCTATTACTTTTTAAAATTGAAAGTAGTTTTTCATTAATATCTAAAATATTTGCTTCAAAAGTATATTCATATTCTTCATTTAATTTAAAGATTTTTAAAATAGAAAATAGTTTATTAAGTTCTTTTTCATTTAAGGATGTTGGCGTTCCACCACCTATATAAAAAGTATCTAATATATCACCTTTATAGTTTTTTTTAATTTCCTTTTCTAATGAACCTAAATATTTATCTACAAATGCATCATTTCTTAGCATTTTGCAAAATGCGCAGTAAAAGCAAATATTATTACAAAAAGGAATATGTATATAAGCACTTTTAATCATCTTTTATAACTACCTATAAACTTTCCTTCATTATCTTTAAAAGGAACATTTTGTTTTATAAAATTTTGTCCACCTTTAATTTTTGCATTATATAAATTTTCTTGTCTTTTTTTAGAAATTTCATTATAAATATCACTGCCTAAAACTTCTTTTGCTAAATCGCTAGTAAGATATCTTCCTACACTCGAAGAACTTATGCCAGTAATATTTGAAAGCTCTATATCTGAATAATTACTTTCTAAAAATAGTTTACTTAAAAATAATATTTTAACTTTCATTTCTTCTTCTTGTTTTTTACTTCTCATACTACTCCTCATCACTTAATAGTTTTAAGAAGGCTTCTTTTGGAACTTCAACAGAACCAATCATTTTCATTTTCTTTTTACCTTCTTTTTGTTTCTCTAATAGTTTTCTTTTTCTTGAAACATCTCCACCATAACATTTAGCAAGTACATTTTTCTTCATTGCACTAACATTTTCTCTAGCAATAACTTTTGAACCAATACTTGCTTGAATTGGTACCTCAAACATTTGCCTTGGAATTGTTTTACGAAGTTTAGTTACAATTTCTCTACCCTTATTATAGGCAAAATCTTCATGAACAATAACAGACAAGGCATCAACAATATCACCATTTAATAAAATATCCATTTTAACAAGTTTACTTACTCTATAATCACTTACTTCATAATCAAATGAAGCATAACCTTTAGTATAACTTTTAAGTTTATCATAAAAATCATATATAATTTCTCCTAAAGGGATGTAATAATGAATATTAACTCTTGTTTCATCAATATATTCAGTAGTATCATAAATACCTCTTTTATTTTGACAAAGTGTCATAATAGGACCAATAAACTCTGTTGGTGAAATAATATTTGTATAAATATAAGGCTCTTTAATATATGATATTTTAACCTTTTCTGGCATTTCATTTGGACTAGATACTTCAATTTCTTCGCCACTTGTAAGTCCCACTTTATAAACAACTGAGGGAGTTGTAGCAATAGTTTCAAGATTAAATTCTCTTTCTAATCTTTCTAAGATTATATCCATATGTAATAGTCCTAAAAATCCTGTTCTAAAGCCAAAGCCTAAAGCAACTGAATTTTCTGGAGTAAACTCTAAAGATGCATCATTAAGTTTTAATTTTTCTAAGGCCTCTTTTAAATCATCATATTTACTTGCCTCAATTGGAAATATTCCTGAAAACACCATAGGTTTCATTGGTTTATATCCATGAAGTGGCTTTAAAGCAGGATTATCCTCCAAAGTGATTGTATCACCCACTGCAACTTTTGTAATATCTTTAATTGCCGCAGCTACATAACCTACCATACCACTAGAAAGTTTTTCAAGAGCTTTATTAGTTATTTTATTAACTCCTACTTCAGTTACTTCAAAAGAGGAACCTTTTTGCATCATATATATTTTATCTTTAACTTTGATAGAGCCTTCGGTAACCTTTACCAAAAGAACAACACCTTTATATGAATCAAAATGTGAATCAAATATTAATGCTTTTAAAGGAGCATCCTCTTTTATAACCGGAGGATTAATTCTTTCTATAACAGCATCAAGAATTTCTTTAACACCAATACCAGTTTTAGCGCTACAAAGAAGTATTTCTTCTTCCTTAAAACCTAAAGTTTTAACAAGTTCCTCTTTTACTTTAGGAACATTCGCATTTGGTAGGTCAATTTTATTTATAACGGGAATTATCGTTAAATCATTTTCAAGGGCAAGATAAAGATTAGCAAGAGTCTGCGCCTCAATACCTTGAGAGGCATCAACTACCAAAATAGCTCCCTCACAAGCTGCTAAACTCCTTGAAACTTCATAAGAAAAATCTACATGACCTGGAGTATCTATTAAATTTAAAGTATATCCTTTATAATCAAGTGATACTGCATTTAGTTTAATTGTAATACCTCTTTCTTTTTCAAGTTCCATATTATCAAGTACTTGGGAAACATTTGACCTATTATCAAATGTATTTGTAAGTTCTAAAAAACGATCCGCTAAAGTAGATTTACCATGATCTATATGAGCAATAATCGAAAAATTTCTAATATTTGATTTCATTTAATCACCAAATATTATTATACAAGATGTTAAGAAATAAATAAAGTCTTTATAAAATCCCAAACATTTTTTGCTTTAGAATTAACCACTAAACCTATTTTATTAGAAATATTATTTGCAGATTTAGTAAACACATTTGAGTAGTCTACTTCTTTAGGAAGATAATCTTTTGCATCTACATTTTTTCCTTCACTAATATCTTTTTCAAATTCCTTTAACTTTTTATTTGTTAAATAAGTTTTATCTTTAACACTTTTTTCATAATAACCTGTTTTACTTGCAATAAAAAGTGCTAGAAAAAGTAAAAATACTAAAATAAATAATGTTTTAAAAAAATTATGTTTTTTCATTACTATCCTCATTTATATATAAAGAAAGTATCTTAGCAAAAATTTCTAAAGTATTAGATACCTCTATAATATTATTATATTGACCTCCAACTTCAATTAGAATTAAATTTTTATCAAAATCTTCATTGTAAATTCCATTTACACCTTTACCACTTTTTTTAGATACCCCTCTTGATAAACAAGGATTAATACTTTTTAGTTTTTCATTTAAATAATTTATCATTTTTTCATTTTCTCCATAACTTTCAAACTCCATTCCTAAAACAAATAATATTTTTGCATAACTTTTACCATCATATTTACAAGTGGTCATTTCATATGTAGCGGAATCCCTATGTAAATCAATAAAATATTTTAAATCATTATTATTTTCTTTAGCCTTTTCAAGTAAATATCTACTTGCAAGATAACTATCTTTATAAGTAAGTCCTTTATCACTTAACACTTTACTTACCTTTTCATTTTCAATAATACTTAAAATGCCATAGTCATTTAAATAACTTTTAAGTATAAAACTAGCAAAATATACATCATAATCTAAATTATAACTATTTACTTTGTTATAAGCATACTTTTCTGTTTGATGAGTATTATAGATATAAACATTTGGTGCTCTTTCATTAAAAACTTTTATTTCATTTTTAATTTCTTCTTTTTTTCGTTCCATTTTACCTAAATATGAATAAGTTAAATATTTAATTTTACTTTCACTTATTTTAAAATTATTTTTTATAAATATAACAATCAATAAACTTATTATTATTTCAAGTAAGAATATAATTATTTTCCTTTGAATCTTTTTCTTTTTTGACACACTTTTAAACCTTTTCATAATTTCACCAAATATAATGTATCAAAAAAATAGTGAAAAAATTGTCGAAATTAATCTCTTTTTTCACTAATTAAATAACTTAATTTATATACTTTTAAATCTTTATAATTTAAAGTTTTTAAAATTTCTTTATAATACTCTACTTTTAAATCATCACTTATTAAAATTATATCTCCAGAAGTAATTTTATCTTTAATATAAATGTTATTATTATTTATTTCATAAGAAGGTTTAACAAGATAATAACCTTTTTTATAACAATCATCATTTTGATATTTATTTATTATACATATTTTTTTATTCTTATTATATTTATTTAAAATATCATTAGTTTTATTAAAATTTTTTCCATCATTTATTTGTTCATTTAAAATATTTCCCTTAAAAGTTTCATCATTTACTAAAAGAGTTATATCAAGGTTTTTTGAATACGTTATAACACCCATATTATTTGAAACTAGAATACTTACCCCATTTTTAAGAGGATTTGCTTTGTTAATTATTAAATCTTTATTTTTTTCAAGACTAATACTTGGTAAAATGCTTTTATAAATTAATTTATCAGAAACAAAAGTATTATATTTTTTCATATTATAATAGCTTTCTATTTCACTAACCTTTTTTCCTTCGATACCAGGAATAATATATTCTTCGGAAACTATTGCATCAATACTTTTTATTTCATATTTATCTTTATTACTTTTTAATGTTTTCATAAGAGGACTTTTATTTATAATAAAATTTGATACTTTATCAGCATAATAGAAACTTCCTATTAAAAGGATTAAAATTAATATAAAACTTACATATTTTTTCATTACTAAATAATATGAAAAAAACTGATTAAAATAACCAGTTTTTAAATTTTGTTTTTAATTATTTTTATGCCCTCTTTAGGATCTGATAAAAGTCTTTCTTGTAAAATTTTATCCTTTCTAAGTTCGTTGATAAACATCATTTCTTCGTTAGTTAAAGTTTCATAATGAATAGTTGGATCCTTTAGTTCAACAAACTTATCCGCCCCTAAAAGGTAATCGCTACTAACACCTAGGGCATACATAATTTCAATTAGTGTTTCAATTTTAGGATTACGTTTTTCATTTTCGTATAAACTAACTGCTGCTTTTGTAACACCAATCATATTACCTAATTGTTCTGCACTTAAGTTATGTGCTTTTCTTGCTTCTCTTAGCCTTTTTCCTATCAACATACTACACCATCTTTCTTGAACTTCTTACATAAAATATAAGATTTCCACTTTTATGTAGACGGTAGTCCCTACCGCTTATGTGATTATTTTTCCCCATTAATAAAAAATATTCACACTTCATACATAAAAAAGTATAATTCAAGATAAAATAATTTTGTCGAATGTTTACCATATGTAGATAAATATAAGACTATTCACTCTTTTTAGAACTTTTTTTAGGTTTTTCCTTATCTTTTACTTCATCATTTTCATCAAATGATTTTTCATCGACATGTTTTTTTCCTGAGGATAAAAAGGTTACTCTTTCCGCAATTACTTCAGTTGAATAATTTTTCTTTTTATCTTCGGTTTCATAGACACTAGTTTGAAGTCTTCCTTTTATACCAACAACATCGCCAACTTTACAAAATTCACTTGTTGCACCGGCAATACCATTCCAAAGTACACATCTTATAAAGTCAGTTTCATAAATACCATCGACATTTTTATAATTACGATTAACCGCTAGCAAGATTTTCGTAATATGTTTACCATTTTCAGTAACTGTAACTTCTGGATTTCCGGTAAGTCTTCCAACTAAAACAACGGTGTTCAAATTATTTACCTCCTTTCATTTGCATATTAACAAAAATAAATTTAAAATCCAAAAACCTAAAAAATCCACTTTTTGTTCCAAATTAACATTTTTGGAAGCATTTTTTGAAAAAAAATTTTTAAATCGTTTCCAAAATTATATTTTTAGATTAAATTATGAAATTTTAGTATTTTTTCCACTTTACACAAATTTTACACTTTTTAATAATAAAAAAAAAGAAGTATCTCTACTCCTTAATTAATCTATTTAATTCAACTGCGTACTCCATTGGCAAACTTTTTTTAAAGTCAGACATAAATCCAAGGACATATAAATCTTTAGCAGCATCTTCACTAATACCTAAACTCATTAAATAATTTAATTTTTCTTCATTAATTTTAGATATTGTAGCTTCATGTTCTAAAGTACTTTCATTATTTTCAACAATATTTTTAGGATATGTATTTGAACTAGAAATATTATCAAGTATGATGTTATCACATTTTATTGTAGCAAATGAACCAGTTGCCTCTTTAGCAATTTTAACAGTTCCCCTGTAATCACTTGTACCACCAAAACCTGCGATTGATTTACTAATAATAGTACTTTTTGTATTCTTACCTAAATGAATCATTTTAGCACCAGCATCAAGATGTTGACCTTCTTTAGCATAAGCAATACTAATTGAACTTGCTTTTGAATTATCTCCCTTTAATATACAAGAGGGATATTTCATAGTTACACCACTACCAATATTACCATCAACCCACTGCATGTAAGCACCCTCTTCGAGGATTGCTCTTTTGGTAACAAGATTATAAACATCTTTACTCCAATTTTGAATAGTGGAATATTTACAAGTACTATTTTTACCTACATATATTTCCACAACACCAGCGTGAAGTGATGTAGTACTATAATTTTTTGCAGTACATCCTTCAATATAATGAAGTGATGAGTCGTGATCGACAATAATAATTGTTCTTTCAAATTGTCCTAAATTTTTAGTATCAATACGAAAATAACTTTGAAGTGGTCTATCAACTTTAGTATAGGGTGGAATATATATGAATGAACCACCTGACCATAAAGCACCATTTAAAGCAGTATATTTATTTTCATCATATTTTACTAAATTATTAAAATATTTTTCAAATAACTCCGGATATTTTTTTAAAGCTTCATCACTGGATAAAAAGATAATCCCATCACTTTCCTCCATTTTATGATAAATAACTTCACTTTCATATTGATTAGATACACCTTTTAAATATTTATTTTCTGCCTCAATTACGCCTAGGTCATTAAAAGTATTTTTGACTTTTTTATCAACATTTTCCCAAGAACAACTTGGTGGAGCAAAAAGTCCTTTATGGTAAACTAAATTATCAAAATCAATATTTATTTTAGGACCAAACGAAGGATTATCAAGTTCTAAAAACTTTTTATAAGAATTTAATCTAAAGTTTTTCATCCAAAGTGGTTCATTTTTATTATTCGATAAATTTATTATAAAATCTTCATTTAACTTTTCCATTTTTTTCTCCCAAAAATATAATACAATAAAACATAATTAAAAACAATTGAAAATTATAAAAAAATTTGATACACTTTATTTAGTATAGGAGTATAAGGTATGGCTAAATATGATGATGCTTATTTTGAAAATCTAACTAAAAAAGCAAATGTTATTTATCGTTGTTTATATTTAAATGAAATAAATGATAATTTAAAAAATGCTATCATAAGTTATCTAGATGTCTATTTTGATGCATATAAAAAATATTCAAACCTAGAACAAAAAGATGATGATTTAACTAAAATATTTAATATTTTGGGAGGACCAGTAAACGAAATTGATAATCCTTATAACCTTTCATTAAATGATGGTAGACCACATCCGGCTATTGACCTTATAAAAGAAAGATTAGCAAGATTTTATATTGAACTTAATAGCGTAAATAAAAATAGTCAAAATAATGGTAATAGTCAAAGTAAGGGATTTTCAAGAAATTTACTTCCTGCCTCAGCAATAAAGGGAATAAAATTATATAATGATGAAAGTGGTTTTGCAAAATCATTTATAATAATTATAGTTACTATATTATTAGGTATTTTAATTGCTGGTTTAACAATATATTTTAAATTAAAATAAAAGATTTAGGAATTTTCCCAAATCTTTTTATTTATAAGTAAGTTTCATTTCATTAAGGCTTATTTCAACATAAGAATCTTTACTATATATTTCTTTAGTTTTTGGATTAACTATATCTTGTGTAATATAACCTAAATTATATAATTCATTTAAAGTAACTATCTTATTTTGACATTTTCCTTCATAATAACATCTAAAGGCATTTTCTGTTACTAACTTTTCATTTACTTCATTAAGTCTTTGCTGATTAATATTTATTACTTTATAAAATGTTGGAATAGAAATTATTAAAGTAATAGCAATAATTGTTACATATATTACAATCTTATTTGTATTCATAACCCTCTCCATAATAAGAAAGAATAAATTTATCTCGATAATCCTCAAGGGTACCAGCTTTAATATTTTCTCTAATTTCTTTCATTAAATTTTCTAAAAAATAAATATTATGAATTGATAAAAGTCTTGCTCCAAAAGTTTCATCAGCATTAATTAAATGTTTTATATAGGCTTTTGTATAACTTTGACAAGCATAACATTTACATCCCTCTTCGACTGGAGTAAAGTCCTCTTTATATTTACTATTTTTTAAATTAATCTTACCATTTTTTGTATAAGCGTGTCCGTGTCTTGCAAGTCTTGTTGGACTTACACAATCAAATAAATCTATTCCACGAAGTGAGTTTTCAATTAAATCTATTGGATCGCCTACTCCCATTAAATAACGAGCTTTTTCTTTAGGCAAATAATCAGTACTCATTTTAACCATTTTATACATTGTAAGTTTATCTTCGCCTACACTTGTACCACCAACAGAATAACCATCAAAGTTCATTTCAGTTAATTTTTCAGCACAATATTTTCTTAAATCAGGGTACTCGCCACCTTGAACTATGCCAAATAATATTTGATTTTCACCTTTAAAAACATCCTTTCCTCTTTTTGCCCAACGAAGTGTTCTTTCAACAGAATTTTTACAATAATCATATGTTGCTGGATAACCAATACATTCATCAAAACTCATTACAATATCACTACCAAGTTTTTCTTGAATACCAATTGATTTTTCTGGTGTTAAAAATAGTTTATCTCCATTTAAATGATTTTTAAAGCTTACTCCTTCTTCAGTAATATCTTTAGGTTTTGCAAGAGAAAAAACTTGAAATCCCCCACTGTCTGTTAAAATAGGTCCATCATAATTCATAAATTTATGAAGTCCACCTGCTTTATGAACTATATCTTCACCTGGTCTTAACCATAAATGATAAGTATTTGCAAGAATTATTCCAGCACCAGTATCTTTAACCTCTTCGGGTGATAAAGTTTTAACTGTACCATTTGTTCCAACAGGCATAAACATTGGAGTTTCATAAGTCTTACCATTAAAAACTATTTCTCCAAGTCTAGCACCAGTTTTTTCATCAGTATATTTTAAATTATATTGTACTTTCATAGACTACCTCTTTCTTCGAAAATTATAACATACTTTTACTATTTAATAAACATTGCATCGCCAAACGAAAAGAAATGATAATTATTTTGAATAGCATGATTATAGGCATTTAAGATATTTTCTCTTGTTGAAAAAGCACTTACAAGCATTACAAGGGTACTTTTTGGTAAATGAAAATTAGTTATTAAACCATCAATTGCTAAAAATTTATAACCTGGGTAAATAAATATATTTGTATTTTCATCACACTCTACAAATTTATGGTATTTATTCATAATTGACTCAAGTGTCCTTGTTGATGTTGTTCCAACAGCATAAATTTTTCTTCCTTCTTCTTTAGCTTTATTAAGTTTATCAGCAACATCCTTAGTCATAATATATCTTTCACTATGCATATGATGTTTAGTAATATCTTCCTCGTTTACTGGTCTAAATGTACCAAGACCAACATGAAGTGTAACATACAAAATTTCAACACCTTTTTCCTTTAATTCATTTAAAAGTTCTTTTGTAAAATGAAGTCCCGCAGTCGGAGCCGCAGCACTACCTAAATATTTTGCATAAACAGTTTGATATCTTGTTTGATCTTTTAAAGACTCATGAATATAAGGTGGAAGTGGCATTAAACCAATCTTCTCTATTTGCTCTATAAAAATTCCTTCATAAGAAAATTTAACTTTAACAATTCCTTCTTCATCCTTTTCAATTACTTCACATTTTAAAGTATCTGAAAAATTAATAATAGTTCCTACACTTAATCTTTTAAAAGGTCTTGAAAGGCACTCCCAAGTATCACTACCTAAATCCTTTAAAAGTAGTAGTTCTATATGAGCACCAGTTTCCTCTTTAATGCCAAATATTCTTGCAGGTAAAACCTTAGTATCATTTAATACCAAAACATCTCCTTTATGAAAATAAGAAGTTATATCCTTAAAAATTTTATCTTCCAAAGCACCAGTTTTTCTATCCATAACTAATAGTTTTGACTCACTTCGATTTTCTATAGGAGTTTGAGCTATTAAATTTTCTGGTAAATTATAATCAAATTCATTAATATTCATTTTTTCATCACCACTAAATATTATAAAGATATTTAGTTAATTTGTCTATTAATTTAATTGTAAAAATGTTACAAATTAGGTATAATTATTATGGTGAAGCGTATGGCAAAGAGAAAAAAAAGTAAAGAAAGCAAAAATGCACCTACTTATAGTGTAGAACTTACAGGATTAATTTTAATACTTATAGGAATTATAGGTATGGGATTTGGTATAATTGGTAATTTTATAAAACAATTTATGATGTTTTTAGCCGGAGAATTTTGGTTTGTAATATTATTTGGTGTTTTAATACTGGGAATATCAATGTTATTTAAAAGAAAACTTCCAAAGTTTTTTTCCTCAAGGTTAATTGGTATTTATATTTTATTTGCAATAATCTTAGTTTTAGGACATTTTGAACTATTAAAAAAGACTGATGGCTTTTCAGATTTAATGGATGTTACTTACAATAATTATATGACTAGAATTGGTACTATGGAAGAAAGTAGTTCTATTTTATCAAGTGGTTCTTCCTCAATTGTTATTGGTGGTGGCTTAATTGGTTCCCTACTTGCCGGAGGACTTAAAGCAGCATTTAGTTTAACTGGAACAAAAATTGTTTTAGTTGTTTTAGGAATATTTTCATTCATCCTTATATTTAATATTACCTTATCAGATATTTTAAATAAGTTTGTAAGTTTATTTAAAAGGGATAACGATGATGATGAAGAAGAAAATGTTAAAAACAAAAAAGAATATATCATCGAGGGTGATGAACTTGTTGGTATCAAAAATGCTAAAGATAAAGATGAACCTACAGAAAAAGAAAAAATTGTTATTACAAGTATAGATGATTTAAAAAATATTAATACACCAGAAAAAAATATTAAAGAAAGTTTTGATGTTAATCCTATTGAAACTGATGAAGGAGCCTCAAATCCAAGTGTATATAGACTTCCAAAATTTGATTTACTTACACCTACTCCAAAAAATAAGAAAAATAGTGAGGAACCATTTATTAAAGAAAATCAAATTAAATTAGAAAAAGTATTAAATGATTTTGATATTAAAGGTAAAGTTGTTGAAATTCATATTGGACCTGCAGTTACAGAATATGAAATAATTGTTCCAAGTGGTACAAAAGTAAGTAGAATTGTAGGAATTAATAAAGAAATCGCTTTAGCAATGGCTGCGAAAGAAGTTCGTATACAAGCCCCTATTCCTGGTAAAAATACTATTGGTATTGAAATACCAAATCGTGAAATATCTTCAGTAGGTTTTAGAGAGGTACTCGAAGCAACTTGGCAAAATAATGGAGCAAATAAAATCCTTGTGGCACTTGGTAAAGATATTATGGGAACATCTATCCTTGCAGACCTATCTAAAATGCCACACCTATTAGTCGCTGGTTCTACTGGTTCTGGTAAATCGGTATGTATTAATACCATTATTTGTTCAATATTAATGAGATATAAACCTGATGAAGTAAAACTTGTATTAGTGGATCCTAAAAAAGTTGAACTTACAAATTATAATGGAATACCTCATTTATTATGTCCTGTTGTATCTGATCCTAAAAAAGCCTCAGTTGTTTTACAAAAAGTAGTTGCAGAAATGGAAAAAAGATACGATATCTTTGCTGAAAAAGAAGTTAAAAATATTGCTGGTTATAATGATTTAATTGAAAAAGAAAGAAAGAAAAATCCTGATATAAATACTACAAGGATGCCATATATTGTAGTAATAATAGATGAACTTGCGGACCTTATGCTCGTAGCCTCTAAAGAAGTTCAAGACTCTATTATGAGAATTACACAAATGGCAAGAGCTGCAGGTATACATTTAATTGTAGCTACTCAAAGGCCTTCAACTGATATTATTACAGGTGTAATTAAAAATAATATTCCATCAAGAATTGCCTTCTCAGTATCTAGTGCAATTGACTCAAGAACAATCCTTGATGCTTCAGGAGCAGAAAGCCTTCTTGGTAAAGGTGATATGTTATATCTTCCAATGGGAGAAAGTCACACTACTCGTATTCAAGGATGCTTTATTTCGGATAATGAAATAAGTAAGTTAATTGAATATTGTAAAGCACAAACACAAGTTAAATATAATGAAGAATTTACTAATCAAGAAAGTCCTCATACATCATCTTCGGGAAGTAGTAATTCTGATACTGATGGTGGTGATGATCCAATGTATAATGAAGTTGTCGAGTTTGCTATTGAAACTGGTAAAATCTCTGCATCACTTATTCAACGAAGATTTAGATTTGGTTATAATAGAGCTGCAAGAATGGTTGACCTTCTTGAATCAAGAGGTATAGTAGGACCACAAAATGGTTCTAAACCACGTGAAGTTCTTGTAAAGTTAGAAAAAAATGATAATGAATAATTTACTAAAAAAAGAAATTTTGCTACAATAAGGATGGTGATAATATGGCAAAAAAGAAAAGTAAAAAAAATAATATTAATTTTAAAAAACTATTTTATTTCATCATAGGATTCCTTTTAATAATATTTCTAATATGGTATATAATTAGTTGGAAAAATGTTAAACAAGAGGAAAAACTTATGAATAGTTATCTTATTACATCGAATACATTAAGTGTAGAAATTAAAGATTTAAGTGAAACTATTCAAGTTTTAAAGGAATCACCATCTGAATATTTTGTTTATATAAGTTATACAAATGATGAAAAAGTATTTAACTTTGAAAAGAAATTAAAAAAATTAATTGATAATTATAATTTAAAAGATGAATTTTACTTTGTAAATGTAACTAATATAAAGGATGATGAAAACTTCTACACTGAAATAAATAATACATTTAATACAAAATTAATTAATAATATTCCATGTATTTTACACTTTAAAAATAATGAACTTAAAAAAGTTATATATAATAAAGATTTAAATAAAACTTATACAAATTTTGAAAATCTTTTAAAAGAAAACGAGTTTGATAAAGAATAATGATAAATATTGTATTATTTGAGCCAGAAATACCACAAAATACTGGTAATATAATGAGAACTTGTGTTGCAACTGGTAGCACATTACATCTTATTAAACCCTTTGGTTTTATCTTAGATGATGTTCACATTAAAAGAAGTGGTGTAAATTATATAGATAAGTGTAAATACTTTGTTTATGAAAATATTGATGATTTTTATAGTAAAAATAAAGGAACATTTTATTATTTAACAAGATATGGTCATAAAACTGGTGATGCCTTTGATTATTCAAATAAAGATGAAAATATTTACTTTATGTTTGGTAAAGAATCAACAGGTATACCACCAAAGTTATTAAAACCACATATTGATAAATGCATTAGAATTCCTATGACTGATAATGTTAGAGCTTTAAATCTTTCTAATACAGTTGCAATAATGACCTATGAAGCCTTAAGGCAACAAGGTTATCCTGGTCTTCTTAGAGATGAACCTCATAAAAGTGATCATTTTATCGAAGAAAGTTAAAAGACATAGAAATTAATCTATGCCTTTTTCTTTTATAAATTTTTTTAAATCGGTTTCAGATTTATAACCAATAAATCCTGCTTCTTGTTTTCCTGATTTACTAATTATAACTGTAGGTGTAAATCCATAATTATCAAGAAAATATCCATATGTTTCAGTAACTGTTTCCCCTTCATCACTTTCATTTAATGTTTGAGTTGATTTCATACTAAGTTTTTTTATTAATTTTATCCATTCTTCAGAGGTTCTATCCACTTTAGAAATATCTAAATATAAAGGTGTAAAGTTATATTCAATACTTGCATTTTTTAAATTAGGTAAAAACTTTTCACATAAAGGGCAAGTTTTTCTTCCTACATATATTACATGATAATTATCACTTTCAAATAAGGTTAAAACTTCGTTTACAGTAACCTCTTTCATAAATGAAGTATCAAATTCATTACTTTTTTTTATTAATACATAACTTAAAATGAAGATAATTACTAAAAATGATATAGATATACCTAAAAATATTTTAGATAATTTATTCATATTAGATTTGTAATAACTCACTTTCTTTTATTTTGATTTCTTCATCAATTAATTTATTATATTTATCAATTAACTCTTGAAGATCTTCCATATAAAGTTTTTCTTCATCCTCAGGATATTTAGCTTTAGTAATCTCATCTTTAGCATCTTGTCTAATATTTCTAAGTGCTACTTTACCTTCCTCACCTATTGCTTTTGCTTGTTTAACATATTCTTTTCTTCGGTCCATAGTAAGCTCTGGAATAGTTAAAATAACCATTTCTCCATTATTTGTTGGATTAATACCTAAATTAGCCTCATTTATAGCCTTTTCAATATCTTTAACCGCTGTTTTATCAAATGGTTTAATAAGAAGTTGTCTTGCCTCAGGAACCATTATATTAGCAATACTTTGAATTGGAGTTGGAGTTCCATAATAAGAAACCATTATTCCATTTAAAAGTGCTGGATTAGCCCTACCTGCTCTTATACTTCCTAATCTACTTTTTACGCTTTCTAAAGCATTTTTCATTTTGTTTTCAGTGTCCATATTTTTTCCTTTCTAACTTAAAACTATAATATCATTATAATCGCTTTTCTCGGCTTTGACAAGAATACTTATTACAAGTCTACCAAGTTTATCGACATAAAGATTATATTTTGTATTATTACTAATAGTTTGCTCAACATCAATTTTATTTTCTTCGCTTACTAAATTTTTATCATTTAAGTAAGTTTCTATTTTTCCTTTTATATCATCTTTATTAACACTAAACTTACTTAAAAGTTCATCATTATTATATAGTTTTCCACTTGTTTTATCAAATACATAAACATCACTTCCAAGTGTAGTAATAATTGTTTTATAATCAAAACTATATTTATTTACCACTAAAGTGATATAATCCACATAATGAATAATTTCATATTTTGCAAATTTTGCACTTATTAAATGATTGTAATTTGCTTCTTCGTTAGTTTCATCATAAACAGGTGTTTTACTCATTTCTTCATTTTCTTTATTAACTATAGCGGCAACACCCTCTTTATCTTCGAAATTAATATTAATATTTTTATATTCAATATCAAGTTCTCCTTCGACTACATTTACATCAGAATAATAAATATAATCTTTAGTTTTATCTAATCTAATATCAGTATCTTTTACTTCAGTAACTTTTTTATCTACTACATTTTTAAGTTTTTCACTTTTCTTCATTAAATAAAAGCCACCAAAGATAAATACTAATATTACAAAGATGAAGAAATATACTTTAATTTGATTTGTTTTCATTTTTCTTATAATCCTCCAACACACTCTTTAAGGTAATCTTTTTTAAATTTGTTCTATAATTATCAAAATAATCATTAGCATTAGTTTCTCCGTGAACAATGGCATCTTCATCATCAAAGTAAGTTATAATTCCATCATTTTTTACAAGAAGTGATGGTGCATATATATTTTTACTACCATCATCAAGTGATACTGCATAATCTTTTAAATAGTTGACAATACTTTGATAAGTTCCATTTTTAATTTTACGATCTTCGGTTAAATCATAATAATATATTTTTTCAATTCCAACATTTTTAGCAACTTCATTTAAAATATTTGCATAATTTCCCACAAAGGAATTATTTTTCATACCAAAAAGAATTAATATATTATCTTTTTTTATATAATCAAGCGTTTCAGCGGCATTTAAATACACAAAAACATTATCTTCATTTACCTCTTTATATTCATTTTTAAACTTATCACTATCACTAGCCCTCTTCGTGGTATTTTCAAGTGTACCAAAATAAATAAATAAAGCAATAAATATTACAAATAATATAATATAAATTATCATTTGAGTTTTACTCTTAAAAAATTTCTTTTTCTTCATCTTACATCACATAATAATTTTAACATTTTTTTATAAAAAAATCGAGCCTATTTTGACTCGATTATTAATTTAATGGCAGTTTTCTTTTCACCATCAATTTCTATATCAGAAAATGCTGGAATAGTTACCAAATTATCCCCCATTGGTGCTACGAAACCTCTTGCAATAGCAATTGCTTTAATTGCTTGATTTAGACTTGCTGCTCCAACAGTTTGGATTGTGGCACTCTTATTTTCTCTAAAAATATTTGCGATTGCGCCGGCAACCTTACTTGGATTTGATTTTGCTCCTACTTTTAATATTTCCATATTTCCTCCGTAATACATAATATGAAAATATTTTTATTTTATTACTTTTGTTTTTCTATTAAATAATATGTAATTGGATCAATTGCCTCCAAGATACCATTTATAAAATAAAAGAATCCAAGTACTAAAATTTGTACACTTTTTTCGTAATATAAATTAATTGTACAAAGAAGTCCAGATAAAATAAATAAAACTAAAGTTATTATTTTTAAAATATAGATTTCTTTATGTCTATCGTGATAATAATCACATTTTTTTAATTTAACTAAACTCATCATTGTTATCCATACAAATAAAGTTAATGCTAAATTAAGTGGTATATTTGTATCAATAAGTCCAAGTAAAATTAAGGTAATCATACTTACAATACATGTAAATAAACCTTCATAATCTTTTGCTTCATTAGTTAAAATAAATTTTAAAAGGTTCATTATTCCATAAAAAGCAAGCACTCCCATAAAAATATATTTTACATTAACTATTTTTAGTAATGGGAAAAGTAAAATTATACTTCCAAGTACAATAAGTATTATTGCAGTAATTAAATCAATTATTTGTTTTCTTTTCATTTAGTCCTCCGAATCTTCGATCAGTATGTAAAAATGATTTTATAATATCATCTATTTCTTTAGTTTTTAAATCTGGAAATAATGTATCTATAAAAAATATTTCTGCATAAGTCATTTGATATAACATAAAATTACTTAAACGATGTTCTCCCCCAGTGCGGATTAAAATATCAATCGCGGGTAAATCATTATCTAAATATTTATAAAAATTATCTCTATTAATTTCATTTTTAGAAACTTTATTATTTACTAAATCATTATGATATCTTTCACTTGCTCTAATAATTTCTTCTTGAGCACCATAATTAAGGCATACATTAAGTATTGTTCCTTTATTATTTTGAGTTTCATTTACAATGTTATTCATTGATGTAATAACATCCTCTCTAAGACCTTCTTTAGAACCACTAAAAACTACTTTAATTCCTTTTTCTTTTAGTTTAGTAAATTTTTTATTAAACATTTCAATAAATAAATTCATAAGATAATCTACTTCTTCTTTACTTCTTTTAAAGTTATCCGTAGAAAAAGCATACACACTTAAAACATCAACACCGATTTTATTAATATGAGTTGCAATTTTTTCTAATGTATTAGCACCCTTTTTATGACCAAAACTTCTTTTTAGTCCTCTTTTTTGAGCCCATCTACCATTACCATCCATTATAATTGCTATATGTTTTAATTTATTTTCCATATTTCATCCCCAAAGTATTATAACTAATTTTTACTTATATTACAATTATTTATTTTTTGCATTTGGTTTGAGTGTCCAAAATATAAGCCTCCATTATTTCATTAGTTTGACCTGAAACCTTAAATCTTACTAAATCGCCAAATATCGGCAAATTAAAATCAAAAAATAAAGTTACTCTGAAAATTGTATTACAAGTTTCGTTATTTGTCATTGCTAGCACACAATAATTATACTGTTGGCCCTCTTGTGCAAGTTCAGATGTACCATCAATAGTAAATCCATACATTTTATTTATAGTCTCAGTTGCTTCATAAACACTATCCAAGTTTTGACAAACACCTTTCATTTTATAATTATTATTTTTTAAATAAGTATTCATAACATTTATTGAACCATCTATATTCTTTCCATACGTTGTTTTAGTTGTTAGTCCCTCATATTTTTCTATAATTGAAGACAAATCATTTTTTTCTTTGTATGTTCTTGAATAACTTAATGCCATAACCAAAAAGCCTGCAAAAATTAAAGTAAAACTTGTAGCAATAACAAATATCCAAGTTGAACCAATAGATTCTCTCATATATCCACCTCTTATTATAATAAGTATAACATTTTTTATAGAATAAATCTATTACTTATGATAAAATAATATTGATGCCGGATTAGTTTAATGGCAAAACAGATGCATGGTAAGCATCAGCTACAAGTTCAATTCTTGTATTCGGCACCATTAATTTTGTCTTACTTTTAATATAAAAAAACTCGTTTCTCATATGTTCAAGAAACGAGTTTTTATAAATTTTTACTTTTATTTTTGTAATATTCTTTTTTGTCCTTTTGTGGAAGACTTATCTAAACTATATAGTTCTGAATAAAGATACATTTTTCTAAATAATTTATTATCTTTGCTACATCTATCTTCTATTCTTTCTTTTATTCCATCAGATAAAATCTCTTTAGGTATATTTACTATATAACCACAATGAGGACACATTTGATAATATCTATATAAACTATCATTAGGATCAACAAATATTTCATTTTCATTAATAGTAAAATATTCTCCACAAGGTTCAGTATTTTTTGGTCTTTGTAATCTAGTATCAGATGGTGCATGAATATACACTTCCTCTAAAGCACAAGCTATTTCTAAATTGCAAGGTAATTCATCATGATAAGTTAAATATACTTGTTGTTTTTCATTTTCAGTAAAAATTGATAAATTATCTTCATAATGAGGTGCAGTTACTATTACGCTTATAAACGAATTATTTTTTACACCAACATCATTTTTAACTCTTAATGGCTTTCTTGGATTTTTATCAATTATAAATGAAAGTGAATCACAATCGTGTAAGTCTAAATTTCTTCCACTTGTATATATTTTTCCATTATTTTTGTATCTTCCTATTCTATAATATTCATCAAGTACATTTAATTTATTTTTTTTATTATTTAAATCACCAGATTGTTCTTCAATATAATCACAAGTTTTACTTAATATTTTAAATATATCTATTGTATAAGGAAATGATCTTTTATCAGCATTTTCTTTTTCTAATAACGCTAGACCATAGCTTACTTGTTCTAAATATTCTTTATTATTTTTTTTACTTTGTAATAATTGATAAAGTTTGCTTTCTTCCATAGGCATATCAGATAATAGAAATTCTTCAAATAATGAATTTATTTCATCTAATATACCTATATTCAAATATATTAATGGTTTATCTGCAAAAACAGAACCATACTTTACTTTTTGTTCTTTTAATCTTTTTTCAAGTTCTTCGCTAGTTTCCTCATACATGTATGGTGCTAAAATTAAAAAAGCATTACCATATAAGTACTTATATCTTTTAACTAATTCCCCTTTTGCATTTTCTAAATTCATTACTAAACCCTCCAATTAATAATTACTATTATACTATATAAATTTTGTTATTCAAAGTTTTTTGTATTGAATCAGGAAAAATCATTTAAAAGTATGTTTTAAAATATGTTTAACAAAATAAAAAACCCCAACATTGGGGAATTATTTGTTTTTCTGGTGGCTCCAGCGGGAATTGAACCAGCGACACAAGGATTTTCAGTCCTCTGCTCTACCGACTGAGCTATGAAGCCAAATGGCGGTTCCAACGGGATTTGAACCCGTGATCTCTTGCGTGACAGGCAAGCGTGATAGGCCGCTACACTATGGAACCATTGGTTGCGGGAGAAGGATTTGAACCTACGACCTTCGGGTTATGAGCCCGACGAGCTACCAGACTGCTACCATCCCGCGATATAAATTTTAAATTGGCGGAGGAAAAGGGATTCGAACCCCTGCGCCGGTCACCCGACCTCCTGGTTTTCAAGACCAGTCCCTTCAACCGGACTTGGGTATTCCTCCATTTCTTCAAGCGCAATTTGATTATAGCATAAACTATTTTCAATTGTCAATTAACTTTTGTAAAAAATTAATATATTTTATAACTTTTTACTATAAATACATAATTTCAGTAAAAAAATAGAGACATTTTCACATATTATTCATACAAAAAATAAATTTTTAGCAAAAAAGTATTGCACTTACTTAAAAAAAAAGTTATAATTAAGAAGTCTTATTAATTAAGACAGTGCCTGCCCGAGTGGCGGAATAGGTAGACGCACAGGACTTAGGGCCTCTTACTTAGTTGGAAGGCCTTGAGCACTATCGTGAGAAATCCGATAAGTGAATTTGCTCAAATTCGGGGAAACCTTACAGATAACGCTGATGGCAATCCCGAGCCAAGATTTACGGAGGTTGTTTGAATTCTAAATTTTCAAAAACTAATCTGAATAATATTGTTTCACAATCCAAAAGTAAACGAGAATGCCTAATTAAACTAGGTATGAAACCATATGGCGGAAATTATCGTATACTCGATAAATATGTTTCATTATATGGAATTGATACTAGTCATTTTTTGGGACAAGGTTGGAATGTAAATAATAGTCCAGCAGATATTAAACCAATTGAGAAGTATTTGAACAACGAAATTCCAATTACAAGTTATAAATTAAAAAAAAGACTTTTAAAAGAAGGACTTAAAAAGCAGAAATGTGAAATTTGTAATCTTAGTGAATGGAATGATAGTATTATTCCGTTAGAGTTACATCATATCAATGGAAATAATAAAGATAATTCATTATCCAATTTACAAATGTTATGTCCAAATTGTCATGCTTTAACTGATAATTATCGTAATCGTAAATAAGGTGTAGAGACTTTACGGGCAATACCTAAATTACTTTGTAATATGGTAAAGAGAAAGTCCAGACTACAAACAAATTGTTTGGTAACGAAAGTTATAGTGGTACGAAAATCCTGCGGGCATTAAAACCCGTGCCGGTTCAAGTCCGGCCTCGGGCACCATTTAAAAATTACTTCCTTATGGAAGTTTTTTTTATGTTATAAATAAAAAAAGAATAACCTACTTTTGATTATTCTCATTTATTTCGGATAGTTTTTCACTAATCCAAGTATTTAAATGATTTTTTAAAGGTAAAAATCCGAGTCTAGATTCCTTAACTTTACTTTTTGTATTTGATTTATAATTTATATTTTTTATAGATAATTTAAGCCTATGATTTTCCTCATCTACATCTAGTATTTGTGTATAAATAATTTCACCAATTTGTAAAAAGTCATTAATATCTTTTACAAAACCATTTGATATTTCAGAAATATGAATAAGGCCACTATAAATACCATCAATATTTACAAAAGCTCCATACTTCTCTATTCCAGTTACTTGGCATTTAACGATACTACCCGTTCTGTATTCTGCCATAAACTATTCCTCACAAACAAAATTCTACCATATTTTCAAAAAAAATGCTATAATAATGTAGTGATTTGTATGGAAGAAAAGATTTTAAATGTTATTGAAAAAGTTCGCCCCTATTTAAATATGGATGGTGGCGACATTGAATTTGTTAAATATGAAGATGGTTATATCTATATTAAACTTTATGGTGCTTGTGCAAATTGTTTATATCAAGATAATACAATTAATGAGAATCTACTTACCTTTTTTAAGGAGGAAATTCCTGATATCAAAGGCATTATAAATGTTAATTTTTAAGCCATTCAATATTTTCTAAAGGAGCATATGTTGATATTAAAGCATATGCTTTTTTTAAGAAATTTTCATAATCATTTGATTTATTTATTATTTTTAATAGTTTCTCCGAAGAGACATTTTTATTAACAACCTTTTCATAAATATCTAAGTAATATGATGGAAAAAGGAGTCTTGCAAAAAACATATTGTAAGAATATATTGTAAGTTTAGTACTTTTAAGATAAGACTCTAAATCAAGATATGCATCACCATTATCAAAAAAAGAAGATTTTATATACTCCGTTATATCACGAACCTCTAAATCGAAGATAAATGAAAGTGGATTAAAATAATTTAAACTATAATTTGGGCAAATAATTCTTTTTCTAGATAAAACAATTTTATCTAAAGAGGTCATACTATATTTTGAATTTACATTATTAACATAGTATATAGCATTTTCTGAAAGACCTATATAATAGTCTATTGAATTATCAATTATTTTATCATACTGAATCTCATTTAATTGACTTTCTATATAATCAACTTTCGCACTCCATAAATAAGCCCAATTATTACGATAAAGATTACTTTTTATACCATTTAATGAAAGCTTCTTATTATAGTTATTTATACTAAATATATCTATTATTTCATCTTTATTAAATACTTCGAGTAAAACATAATCAAGTCCATCAACCTTTGTTAAATAACTATTATTAATATTTAACTTAATATTATGAACATTTATACCCTTTTGTTTTAATTCATTTGATACAAATAAAATATCCTCAAGATCCTCTTTAGTCCTAGAAAAATATACAAAATAAAAATCATGGTTACTAATTTTAAAATGATACTTATCGTCCTCGATAAAAAGTTTATCAATTACTAAATTATAATAATACTCTATTAAATCTTTCATATTATAATATATAAAAAAACTTTCAATTTTATGAAAGTTATTTATTTTCAAATCTTTTTACTAAAGCATCAAACATATTCTCACAAGATTTCATAAATGTTTCTTTTAAATCTGCATAATTTATGTTTGAAATTGGTTGTGGATTTGGCATTTGATTATTTACATTTGGCATAGGATTATTCATTGAAGCCATCTCATTTGGCATTGCCATAGTATTTGTTTGACCTAACATATCACTATTTCCCATCATTTGTGGTGCTGGATTACTATTCATAACTGGAGCACCCATGTTTGGCATAACTGGAGCTGTATTTACAGTATTCATACCTCCAAAAGATATTGGTCCATCCATTACTGGAGGAGCTGGCGTTTCCATAACCTCTGGAGCTGGTGCAGGTGCTGGAGCCACTTCAGGTTGTGGTGCAGGCATTACCTCTGGTTCAGGTTTCGGAGGATTATAACTACTTTTTAATACATCAAATGATGCTACCGGTAAAGTAAGTTGTGTAAAGAAATCATCTTGTGCACTTAAATTTTCTGGAACCTCTAAATACATAAGAGTTGAACCACTTATAATTGATTTTAAATTTTCTTTTACACTAGCCCATTCACTTTGATCAAAAATCTTCTCTAATCTATTTCCATTTAATTTACTTATACAAATAATTGGAAGTCCCATTGAACCATTCATTTCATTGTCAAAAACAACATAGTTTGCACTTGTTCCTTGAAAACAAGTTACTAACGGTTTTTCAAAAACATTTCCACTTGTTAAATTTACCCTAATCTTACTCATCTATATCAATCCCTTCATATGATAATTAAATTATATCAAAATCACTTATCTTTTTCAATAACTTTTAAAATAAAATATCTACAACCATATGCACAATATTTTTCAATATAATTATCAACATTTTTTATATCATTAATTGGTTTAAAATTTTTATTTGATTTATCATTAAAACCTTTTAAACGAAGTTTTCCATAAGCCCAATCACCCACAATATAATCAAAATTTTCAAAGTATTCAGTTATTGCCTCTTTTAAAACTTCTTCGTCTACCCCATCTTTTTCATTTTTTATTACTTCGTATGTTTTATCATTAATTGTTATTTTCATTTATCCCCCTAAAAAACAAATATTGTTAATAAGAATATTACTAGACCTAGTGTTACCACTATAGAAAGTATTAATAAAATATCTACATAACCATTACCTGTAGAAAGTGATGGTTTTGGATTATTAAAATCAAATACTGCCTTATCAAGTAAATAATCCTTATTAATTGCATTTTCATTAATATCAAAATAATTATATACCTTTTTATTTACTTCATCAAGCTGGTCAGCATCCATTTTATTAATATCCTCTAAAGAATATTTTAAAATTTCATAAGCATCAATATTTAATTTTTTCTTTTCTCTTTCTTTCTTTTTATAAACATTCTCTTTAACTATTTTTTCAAAATAATTTTCTATTTCATTAACATCTTTTGCCATTAAAAAGTTATAAGATGTTATTAATGGATTAGGTGACTTTACTGTATATAATAAATTTTTAAAACTATCTATCTCACTTTCTTTTAAATCCATACTTTTTTTCTTAAGAGCAAACATATCTATAAGCATTTTTTGTAAATTAATGAAGTCTTCAGAATTTTCTTTTTCATAAAAATGGTTAAAGGCTCTTTTAAATGCACAAATATTATTATATGAATATCCATACTTTTCTAAGTTATCATTTAAAGCTTGCTCATTATTTAAATAAAAAGGATTTAATATATCTAGTTCATCATAAATTAGTGTAAGAAGTCTTATTACAACGACTAAAAAAGTATTATATGTTATACCCTCAGGATGTGACTTACCCTTTAAATAATCATTAATTGCACTAGTAAATGCTTCACTAATAAACACACCATTTTTCATACTCTCACCTATTATTAAGTATAGCATAGTTTTTTTTCAATTGGAAGTACTTACACCACTTTCTTTAAAGATATTTTTTCCATAAAATGTTGGTACTTTTCCATTAATAACTTTCGAAGAAATTAAGATTTCTGTTTTTAAAACACTTTCTTTTTTATTCATAGGAATAACAACTAAATACCCTATTTCAAGTTCAAAATACATTTCTACAAGAGCATTATTAACTCCAAAATCAGTGACTTTAGTTTTAATTTTCCCTTTTACATTATCTATTATTTCATATTTAAATTTTATTTTTGGACCTAACGAAGAAATAATAATATTATCACTTGCTATAAAAAAAGGTACTGTTAAAATCTTACTTTTAGAATTATCTTTTTTTAAACTATCAATATATTTATTTAATAATTTATATGTTTTATCTATATCATAATCTAAATAAACTATTTCATTACTATTATTTTTATCAATATATAAAATATCATTAATTTCTTCATTAGTTATAAAATTATTACTTTTAATAACTTTCTTATATATTTCATCCTTAACTAAAAAATCAATATAATCATTTAATTTAGGATTTAGTTTTTTACTATATAAACTAAAAATTATAATAAACAAAAAAAGACTTATTAAAAAGGTTATCAAAATATAATATTTTCTTTTAAGTCTTTCCTTTAATTTCATACTAAATTATATGTTATAAAAATGATTTTACTAAAATAACTATTCCTGCTACAAAAGCAAGTATTAATAAAACTATAATTATTTTTACAAATACTGATGATTTACTATCTTCGATATCAGAAAAGTCATCAAAATCTTCTTTCTTAAACTTTGTAGATTCTGTAAAAAATGATTTATCTAATGAAGTTGTATTTTCTTTTACTTCATTACTATTAACTTCTTCGAAAACTGTTTCTTTTGTTTTTTCATTATCATCATGAATACCTTCGATAACTTCAGTATTATCACTACCTTTTAAATCTTCGAGTAATGCAAGAGGATCACTTTCTTCACTTGCTTTTTTAATAGCTTTTTCATTTATTGAAATTGTATTAATTAAATTTGCAAGTTCTTCAGCTGTTTTATCACTTACTTTATGAGTACTTTCCTCTTTTTCTTCATTAAAGTCTAAACTATTTAATATATCAAATCCTGTATTACGAAGTTTTTTATTTCTTTCTTTTTCGTAATCATCTTCTTTAACTTCTCTAGCTTTATCCAAAATTACATTAATATCATATTCTTTAGTTTCTTCGGCTTTAGTCTTAACAATTTCTTCATCTTCAATAGCAATACTTCTTCTTTTGGGAGCATCTTTATAATGAGTATCTAATATACTTTTAATTTTTTCTACATCAATACTACCTTTATTATCTCCAATTACGGCCTCATTACTTCTAACTTCATAATTATCAAGCTCTGTTTTACTAATTTCTTTATATAGTTCTTGATTTCTCGAAGCTCTACTCGGAATTTTTTGTCCATATTCATCCATACTAAAACACCTCTACTATTTAATGATACCATAATTTTTTAACTTATTAAAGTTAAATTATTACATTTTTAATAAATTTGTGTCTTCTTTACTATAAATCATCTGACTATTATAGTCTTCATTTTGTAAAAAATCTTTAAATGTATAACTAACTGGTAAAACTTCAATACTTTCTAAATATTCTAATTTAATAAATCTACTTGGAATAGCATATTCCAAAACATAATCTTCTTTACTTGAATCATATTTAGAAATATATTTTCCAAGTCCTAAATATCCCTTAGTTACTTCATCAGGAATATTATATGTACATAAAAATCTTTTCAAAGGACTATTAAAATAAAATATATCATCTTTACTATCAAAAAAATGCATATAAAAAGTATTTTTCTTGTAATGATGAGAGTTATTTTTACAAGTCTCATTAAATGTACTTCCAACATTACTAAATGATTTATTTTCTAAAAATTTATCTATTTCTAATCTATTTGCAATTCTATATACTTTCATAGTCTTTCCCCTTTTGACGAGGTTATATTTTATCATATTTTTAATATTTGTCAAATTTTTTACATATTTTTTCAAATACATGTTATAATGAAAAAGGAGGAATAAATGAAAAAAATAATTGTTGATGATGAAAAATGTATTGGTTGTGGTGCTTGCGTAGCTATTGATAGTGAGCATTTTGATTTTAATGAAGATGGCCTTTCTGAAGCTATTTCACAAGAAAATCTTGAAAGTGAAAACTTACAAAATGCTATTTCTTCTTGTCCTGTAAATGCAATCAAAATTACTGAAGGAGAAAATAAATGTTCTTGTGAGGAATGTCACTGTCATGATTGTCATTGTGATGATGAAGGATGTCACTGCGAAGATTGCAACTAAAAAAAATAACCCGTGGGTTATTTTTTAATTTCGATAAAGTTTTTTTACTTCTTTAATTGATAATACTCTATATTCACCTGATTTTAAATTACCTAAATCCAAAAAATCATAGTGAGTCCTAGTAAGTTTGTCCACTAAAAGACCAATACTTTCAAATAATCTTTTTACTATATGGTTTCTACCTTCAATAATAGATATTGAAATAAATGTTGCATTTTTTTCTTTATCTATTTTTTTGACCTTAAAATCAATAATATCTACTTTTCTATCTTCAATATAAATACCTTTTTTTAGTTTATCAATTTGCTCTTTTGTAATAATTCCAGCGCATTTTGCTAAATATGTTTTAATTATTTTATTTTTAGGATGAGTTAACTTATTTGCAAGATCACCATCATTTGTAAGTATTAAAAGTCCAGTAGTATCATAGTCAAGTCTTCCAACTGGATAAATTCTTTCATCAGTATCAATAAAATCAACAACTGTTTTTCTACCTTTTTCATCACTTACTGTAGAAACTACTCCTCTTGGTTTATTTAAAAGAAAATATACTTTATTATTTGTACCAACTATTTCTTTTCCATCAATAGAAATGTTTGCATTTTCATCTATTCTATCTCCAATAGAGGCTTTTTTACCATCAACATACACTTTTCCTTGAGCGATTAACTCTTCAGCTTTTCTTCTTGATGTATATCCCCTATTTGCTATTATTTTTTGAATTTTTTCCATAAATTTCTCACCACAAAAATTATATCATACATCAAAAGAAAATCCTAGTTAAAACAAATGCCATAATAAGTCCAACTAAATCTGCTAAAAGGCCTACTACTACAGTATATCTACTTTTAGTTATTTTTACGCTACTATAATAAAGAGCTATAACATAAATTGTGGTATCAGTACACCCCTGAAGTACACTTGCAAGTCTTCCGGGGTATGTATCTGGTCCATATATTTCAAATATTTTAGTCATTATGCTCATAGAGGCGGTTCCAGATATTGGTCTTAAAAATGCCATAGGAAGTATTTCCGGAGGTAAATTTAAAATATTAGTAATAGGTCTTAATAAAAAAGGAAGTATATTACTATCTAAGAAAATATTAACTGCAAAAACCATTGCAAGTACTGCAGGGAAAATATTATAGACTATTTTCATTCCCTCTTTAGCGCCCTCTAAAAAAGAGGAATATACATCAACTTTTTTGATATAACCATAAAAAACTACAAACAAAATAAATAAAGGAATAACTATAATAGAAAAAAGTTTCATCTTTTTTTCCTCCTTATAAAATAATCAATTAAAACCGCCGATAAACAAGAACAAGATGTTGATATTAATGCTGGAGCAATTATTTCTGTGGGATTTAAACTGTTATAAGCAAGTCTTATGGCAATTATTGTTGTTGGAATTATGGTAACTCCCGCAGTATTTAATACTAAAAAGGTTATCATTGGCGTTGAGGCAGTATCTTTTTTATCATTTATCTTCTGAAGTTCACTCATTGCCTTAAGTCCAAAAGGTGTTGCTGCACTTCCAAGACCTAACATATTCGCAGCAATATTCGATGCAATATAACCAAGTGAAGGATTATCTTTTGGAACAGATGGAAAAAGTTTAGACAAGATTGGTCTTAAAAATTTAGCAAACCTTGTAAGCATTCCAGCACTCTCAGCAATTTTCATTATTCCAGACCATAAAACAATCGTTGGAAATAAACTTAATATCAACTTTAAAGCCTTATCTGCATTAGTTAATATGCTTTCATTAATTACATTTATATTTCCAGTTAAAAAACTATATAAAATTCCTATAACAATTAAAAATGTCCATAATATTGAAATCATAATAAATTTTATGACAAATTAAAAAAAATAGACATTAGCCTATTTAATTTCAAAATTACTCACGCACAATGGGCACTACAACACAACTCGTATAAGACTTACCCAATGCGATATGCGTTATCCTTAGTTCCATCTCCTGTACCTACAATTTTTAGGATACTAGAATCTAGATAAAATGTCGGGCGCACCGCAAACTCGTCAATATCGACGCCGCTGACAACGGTGCGGTCGAAGATGAGGTAGACATACCCTATCGAGCTCAAATGCGCAGCACCAAGCGAATTCGAAGAATAAGGGGAAAGTAACCATTCAGTCTTATTTGATCCCCAACTTACTACTTGTGATGTAAATAACCAATCATTATTTTTACAATCACTATGTGATGAACTATCCCAATTATATAATTCTTTTGCTCTACATCCTGCTCTATTTATTGTAGATCCTCCTACTGTTGCATAGCCATAATCACTTGGGTACATTAATCCTACTTTTGCATACATACTTGCTGGATTATCACTATATATTGCACTTGTATTTCTTTCCTCTGTATAAATACCTTCAGCAGTCAAAGTATTAGCATTTGTTTTTGAAGCTCCCCCTAAATGCCATTTTGTATTTACTATTCCACTAGAAAGTTTACCATTTATATTTAAGGTACCTAATAAAGTAGTCAAGTATGTTCCATTTAATTCTGTTTTTAGTGATGCAGTACTCCAATTATTTGTTCCTGCTGTATTCCAATACTTACCACTTGTTCCTCCATAGTTATTTGTATCTATTACTTTTAATATTTTTTTTGTACCACTACTTGTTGTTCCATTAGTTGAATATTCTTCTTCAAATAAACCTATTATTCTAAATAATAATGAACTATCTGAACAAGTGCCACTTGTTTTATTGTCTAAACATATGTAATTATTTGGATCTGCCCCTTCATATCTTATACCATTTTCATCAAAAATATCAGTGTTATTTGCTACCATTAATGTTGTAATTGGTGTTGTTGATATCTCACTTGTTTTACAACTATTATTTGTTACATATATCTTTCCTGTAAAGGCTTTTCCTCCGATACTTTCTTGTGATACATTTAAATTATAAAATTTTCCTGTTATATTTATATTTTGTGTAGTAAAGCTTCCTGTACTTGATATAGAGGCTTTACTTACTAGAGTTCTTTTATTATTTGTCCAATTTGAATCATAATCAAAATTCTTTTCACTTGCAAAATTATTTGTTCCATTTACATTTGTTACTTGTAATGTTATTTCTTTATCTCCATTTTTACTTACGTGATTTGTTCCGGTTCCACCATAAATATATGAACCACTATCATATTCATAAACTATATCATATGTACATGTTGTAAGTAAACCCTCTGCTCCAGTTAAATTTACTGAAAGTGTTGCAGTATTTTCTGCAGCTAAAGTTCCATTTAAAAGCTGACTCATATTTGCTGCGGGTACTTGCAAATTTAACTGTGTCGCATTTGATGTAAATACTGCATCTCCAGGACTATAAGCATTTACATTTACTGCTACATTATTATTTAAATTTACATTAAATGAACCAAAATATGCAAATGATGCTGTTATTACTATAACTAGCAACAAAATACTTGCAAATACACCTATAATTTTTATATTATTAATTTTCATAAAAACTCTCCCATCCCTTATAAATACTGGGGTGCTCTTTCATAAATTATATACTTTATGGAAAATAGAGGTCCCAATTTACGGGAAAAGGACTTGAAAATCACTCAAAAAAATGGTTAAATTATAGTAGATATAGGATAAATACGGGGATGTGCTTTCTTAAAAGTATATAATTTGCGAAAATCAATGCTAGATAAATACTGGGTTTGTGAGAGTTTTATTATAATTTTTTTCATTACTTTTTTACGAATATTTTACAAAAAAAATGTAAAAGTTTTTGCTCTTACATTATTTATTAATATTTTTCATTGTTGGAAATAAGATTACATCTCTAATTGAATCTTGTTCTGTAAATAACATTACAAGTCTATCAATACCATAACCAATTCCACCAGCTGGAGGCATACCATATTCTAGAGCTTCGATAAAGTCCATATCAATATCATTTGCTTCATCATTACCAAGATCTCTTTCTTTTAATTGTTCTTCGAATCTATCAAGTTGAGTAATTGGATCATTTAACTCTGTATAAGCATTAGCAAATTCTTTACCACCAATAAATAATTCAAATCTTTCAACAAATCTTGGATCAGTTGGATTTGCTTTTGTAAGGGGGCTTATCTCTACTGGATGACCATATAGGAATGTTGGTTGAATTAAAGTTTCCTCAACATATTTTTCAAAGAATAAATTTATAATATGTCCTACTGTATGTTCATGCTCTTGAACTTCAATTTGATGCTCACTAGCAAGCTTTAAAGCATCTTCAACTGTCATTTCTTTAGAAAAATCAATACCAGTTACCTCTTTAATTGAGTCAACCATACTTATTCTTTTCCATGGTCCAGTTAAATTAATATCATAACCACACCAATTATATTCCATTTTACCAATAACTTTTGTAGCAATTTCTTGATACATTTTTTCAGTCATATCCATCATACCCTCAAGGTCTGAATATGCAAGGTAAGCTTCCATTAAGGTAAACTCTGGATTATGTTTAGGATCCATACCTTCATTTCTAAAAGTTCTACCTATTTCATAAACAGCTTCCATACCACCCACAAGTAATCTTTTAAGAGGAAGTTCTAAAGCAATTCTTAAATACATATCAATATCTTGTGTATTATGATGTGTTATAAATGGTCTTGCACTAGCTCCAGTAAGAAGTGTTTGTAAAACTGGTGTTTCTACTTCAGTAAAACCTCGATTATCCATAAAGTTTTGAATACATCTAATAATTTTAGGTCTAGTATAAGCAACTTTTCTTGATTCTTCATTCATAATAAGATCAACATATCTACGTCTATATCTTTCTTCAATATCAGTTAGTCCATGAAATTTTTCTGGTAATGGTTTAAGTGCTTTAACTAAATGAGTATATTCTAAACATTTAATAGTTACTTCTCCAGTACCAGTTTTCATAACTTTACCTTTAACACCCACTATATCACCAAGGTCAGCTGTTTTAAATAAGTTATAAGTTTCCTCGCCTACATCATTAATTGAAATATATATTTGAATATTACCAGTTCTATCTTTAATTGAGAAAAATGATGCTTTACCCATTTTTCTTATAAACATAATTCTTCCGGCAACAACCTCAATATCATTTCTATTTTCAAATTCATCATGAGAAATATCTTGATATTTTTCTTTTATATCTAAAGCATAACCAGTTCTTTCAAATCTATGTCCAAAAGGATCAATACCTAGATTTACTAAATTTTCAAGTTTATTTCTTCTAACTAATTCTTGTTCTGTAAAATTTCTTTCCATAATATCACCACTTCTCGTTTATTTTAACACAATTTATGTTATATACCAAGTCCAAATTGAATATTTTCATATCTAAATGACATTTAATAAAACAAAACTTTTAGAATAACTTAATAATTTTTTTATTATAAACTTTCAAATTTAATGTTTTTTAATGCAAAAGTGCTTGAAAGTTACCAAAACATTTGATAAAATAGTTATGCAAAAAGGAAGGAAGAAAAATTATGGCAAATATCAAAAGTTCAAAAAAAGCAATTAAAGTTATCGCAAAAAAAACTGATAATAACCATGAAGCAAAAGCTAAAGTTAAAAATTTAATCAAAGATATAGAAAAATTAATTGCCGCTGAAGATAAAGAAGGCGCTTCTAAGTTATATAAAGATTTTCAAAAAGCATGCGATAATGCATTAAGTAAAGGCTTAATCAAAGCTAATACTGCTGATAGACAAAAATCAAGATTATCATTAAAAATCAAAAATATGAAGTAGTTAGTAAAAACTGCTTTTTTTATTGCCTATTTTTTGTTAAAATATTCTTATGAAGAAATTTATTATTAGCATTATATGCGCTTTATTATTATTAGTTATATCATATAAATCAAATTATATTAGTGATTTTATTGCAAAAAAAATTACAGGTAATCAAGAGGTAATTATTAAAGATAAAAATGAATATGCAAAAGAGGATAACTTTATTTTTATTCAAAATACTGATAGCTTTGTACCATATTCCTATAACGATTTATTAAAAATAATCTACACTACTATTAATTACGGTTGGGACTTTTTTACATTTTATTGTCCTAGTGAATATGAAAAATGTATTAATGATGTAGAAAATATTTCTAAGGATGACATTACCCTTACTCATATAAATAACTATGTCCATCCCTATAATAGTTTTACCAATATTAAAACAAGTATAATGGAATCTGGTGAAATAACAATTGAAATAAACTATCTATATAATAAAGAGCAAATTGAAAAAATTGAAAATAAAACAAACTCACTATTAAAGGAGCTTGTAAATGATAATATGACAAATTATGAAAAAATTAAAGTATTACACGATTATATAATAAACAATGCAAAATATGATGTCGAAAGAAATAAAAATGGAGATAGTAAATATTTATCTTATATTGCATATGGACCTTTATTCGAAGGCTATGCCACTTGCAACGGCTATACAGACTTAATGGCAATTTATTTAACAAAACTTGGTATTCCAAATTATAAAATAGCTACCACTAAAAGTTCTAAAAGTTCTTCGAATGGACATATTTGGAACGCAGTAAATCTTGATGGAAAATTTTTACATCTAGACTTAACTTGGGATGATCCAGTTAGTGATGATGGTAAAGATTATTTATATCATAAATACTTTTTAATTGATACAAAATCACTTATGGAAGTTGATTCTGGTAAAGTAGAAATCGAAGAACATAACTTTGATAAAAATTATTATTTAGAATTTAATGATAAAATTATTGAACTAAAAAAATAAAGAAATCAATCTTTATTTTTTGTTTGAATAAAGTTAATAACTTCATTTTCAGTTTGAGAAAAATCCTCGAAATTTGTATTGAACCAATTAACTGGTAACTGATTATTAAACCAAGTATATTGTCTTTTTACATAATGTCTAGTGTTTTTTTTAATTAGCTCTACTCCTTCCTCAAAAGGTATTTCATTATTTAAATACTTTATTATTTCTTTATAACCAATTGCTCTTTTTAAAATTTTACTTTCAGGGTATTTTTCATATAAAGTTTTTACTTCATTTAAAAGCCCATTTTCAATCATTTTATCTACCCTTTTATTACATCTATCATATAAAACATCTCTATCACATGTAAGGCCAATAAATATTGCATCATATATAGGAATATCTTTATTAGTTTCATTATTTTCACGATTTAAAAAATTAATTAATCTTACTCTATTATTTTTATGTAAGTTATGATTAGGATCTTTTTTATTTGCTAAAGCAAAAAGTTCATCATTAGTTAAATTATCATAATTATTTTTATGCATTTTTTCAAATTTATAATCGTATAATAAAGCTTTTATATATAGTCCTGTTCCTCCGACAATAACTATATTTTTACCATCATATTTATTTAAAATATTTCTTGCATCATTTTGATAATCACTTACACTATAGTCTTCATCTGGACTTACTATATCAAATAAAAAATGCTCTCTTTCACCCATTTCCTCTTTAGTTATTTTAGCACTACCAATATCAAGTTCTTTATAAATTTGCGTTGCATCAGCATTAAGTACTATTGCATCAAATTTTTCTGCAAGAGTTTCAGAAAGTCTTGTTTTACCTATTCCCGTAGGCCCACATACACATATAATCATAACTTCTCCTTTCACAATTATTATAAATATAAATTGACAAATATGCAAATATTTTATATATTAAGTTCATGGAAATAATAGGTTTAATCGCGGAATATAATCCGCTACATAATGGTCATTTGTACCATATCAATAAAATTAAAGAAAAATATCCAGATAGTTTACTTGTTTTAGTACTTAATGGATACTTTTTACAAAGGGGAGAAGTTTCAATTATATCAAAATATGATAAAGCACTCTTAGCTTTAGAATATGGAGTTGATATAGTAATAAGTCTTCCTACTTTATATGGTGTTCAAAGTGCAGATACTTTTGCTGATATCTCTATTAAGTTACTTAACTATTTAAAAGTTAACAGAATTATTTTTGGTAGTGAAACAAATGATATAGACAAACTTACATTACTTGCTAAAAAGTCTCTAGAACTTGATGAAAGCGAAGATTTAAAACAGACTTTAAAAAGTGGTATTAATTACCCTACTGCCTTAAGTAAAGTTATAAATGAATCATTTACATATAACTCTAATGATCTTTTAGGGATATGCTACATTAAATCAATTATCAAAAATAATTTTAATATTAAAGCCGAAACTATTCAAAGAACTAATGATTATTTAGATACTGCCTCTTGTGAGGATATTGTTAGTGCTTCGAATATAAGACAAAAAATAAAGGACAACATTGATATTTCAAAACATTTACCTACTCTTTCAAAAGAAAAAATATGTACTTATGATGAAACTTTATTATTTAATCTAATTAAAATTTCAATTCTTAATGATAATATATCAGATATTTTAGATGTTGATATAAATTTATACAATATGTTAAAAAATAATATTCAAAATGTTAATAATATGGAAGAACTTTTAAAAGTATTAAAGTCCAAAAAATATACTTATAACAAGCTTAACAGAATGCTTATTCATATTTTACTTGGAATTAAAAAAGAATATACTAAAGAAGATATTTCTTATTTAAATATAATTGGTTTAAGTCAAAATGGCAAAAAATATTTAAATAGTATAAAAAAAGATATTGTTATTCCACTTAAGCCAAATAAAAACTCTATAATTTATAAACTAGATATTAAAGCAAGTATTATTTATGATATGTTAACTAGCAAAAATGAATATAAAAAAGAACTAGCAAATAAGCCAATTATTTACTAGTTTTTTAGTACTTTTAATTTATTGAGATTTATAATATACTTATAATATGAAGAAAAAAATATTATTTATATTAATTATTATTATGTTAGGATTGGGTATTTATTTAGAGGTTAATAAAAGTAAAAATGCCTTTAAGGAATATAGTTCAAAAACACTTGAATATGTTTATTTAAACGGAATATATGATGAAAAATACAAAAATGAATATGATAAAATAAAATTTGATAATCAGAAAAATTTCAGTATGGTACTTACCAACTTTTTACCCAAAGGATACTCTGGCAATGAAATAAATTATATATTTTCATTGAGTGAGGAAAACATAAATAAGCTTAAAAATATTGATTATATTGATATAAAAGATTTTTATAATCTAAAAAATTTTAATGTTCTTAACTATCAAAGATATGTAGATTATAAACAAAAAAATGATATTTCTATTGAGAAAGCGGTTACTTATGTAAATTTAAATTTAGATTATAAGTTTTATGAAAATGCAAATGAAGTTAAAAATGCTGATGATTTTTTAGTTTTAGTAAATAAATATAACTATTTACCAAGTGGTTATTCTCCAAAAGATTTAGATTATGTAAAAGGAGCTTATGGAAATAATGTACCAATGAAAAAGATAGCTAAAGAAAATTTTCTAGAACTTCAAAAATATATAAAAGATAACTTTGATTTAGAACTTCTTCCTACTACCGCATATAGAAGTGAAACATTTCAAAAAACTTTATATGATAATTATGTAAAAAATTATGGTAAAGAAAGTGCTGATACATTTTCCGCAAGGCCTGGATATTCTGAACATCAAACTGCTCTATCCATTGATTTAAAAAACATTGCTATTAAATCTGATGTAAGACTTACTGAGGAAGACTATAAAATATTAAGTGAAAATGCTTATAAATTTGGTTTTATAATAAGATTTCCTAAAGGTAAAGAAAATATAACTGGTTATGAATTTGAAAATTGGCATATTAGGTATGTTGGTAAAGATAATGCTAAAATTATTTATGAAAATGATTTAACTCTCGAGGAATATATTGATTTGTATATAAAAAAATATTAAAACTATTTATAATGTTTTAATACTTTTGGTAAATTATTTGTATCTAAATATTTATTATTTTCATCTTGAAATTCATTATTTAAATTACTTATAACAACAGGATTATTTATATCATATTTATAAATACTATCATTAACTTTTTTTATAGCATACATAACTACTTTAGTTTTAACAATACAAGCAAGAAAATCATAGCCATATTTTTTTGAATGTTTCATTCCCATAATAAAGGCTTTTGTTATAGATTTATCTTTATTTTCAATGTCAATATAATTATTCACACTTTCTCACCCTTTACTCTATAAAAATATTACCATAAATTTATTTAAATTACTAGTTTACATTTTCATTGTAAAGAAAAAATTACCTATTATGGTAATTAATCTCTATCACTACTTGCTATTAATAAAAGTCTTAAAATCTGTAATGCACTTGTAAGTACACCCGCTACATAAGTAAGTGCTGCGCTAACAAGGACTTTTTTAATACCAGATTTTTCTTCGGAATTTGCTAAATGCATTGCATCAATTTCTTTTTCTGCTCTTTTACTTGCATTAAATTCTACGGGTAAAGTTATAATTTGGAAAAGAAGTCCAAGTGATGTAAGGCCTATTCCAATATAAACTAAATCAAGCATCTCAAATATAAAACCAATTAAAATAATATAATAAGATATTGAAGTTGCTACATTAACCACTGGGAATATTAATGATCTTAGTCTTAAAAATAAATAGCCCTCTTTATCTTGAATAGCATGTCCACATTCGTGAGCTGCAATAGCCATACTTGATACACTACTACCTTCATAAACATCTTTTGAAAGTCTAATTACTTTTCTTTTCGGATCATAATGATCTGTTAAATAGCCATTTGTTGCTACTACATAAATATTAGATAGTCCATTTTTATCAAGTATTTTTCTTGCAATTTCTGCACCAGATATACCTTTAGAATTTTCCTTTTTTAAATTAATACTATAATTAATTTTAACAAATATATCTGCAATTAAGGGTAATATTATTATAATAATTAATAAAATTAGTTCCATTATTTTACCTCGTAAATTGTTCCTTCTCTAGTATCCTTTAAAATGATACCTTGTTTTAAAAGTTCCTCTCTTATAGAATCTGCTAAAGCAAAGTCTTTATTTTTTTTAGCCTCAGTTCTTTTTTCTATCATTTCTTTTATATATTCTTCCTCAAGACCATGAGTTTTTTCTTTAGTTAAATCAAGTGATAATACTTCATCCCATCTATTAATTAAAGATAACTTTGTAGCACCATTAAGATGTTCATCTTTTAATAAATCATAAAGCAGAGTTATAGCATTTGCTGTATTTAAATCATCCTCAAGGCAAGATGTAAATCTTTCATTATAAAATTTATAAGCATCTTCATTAATCGCTCCTTCATTTTTTAAAGACAACACTTTATTTTTTAATTTTAAATAAGCATTTTGAGCACCATCAAGTGAAGCATAAGAAAATGTAAGTTGTCTTCGATAATGTGAAAGTAAACACATAAATCTAAATGAAAGTGGATTATAACCTTTTTCAATTAAAGAGCTAACAGTTAAAATATCTCCTTTACTTTTACTCATTTTACCTGATTCATCATTTAAATGTTCATTATGAAACCAATAATTACACCATTTATGTCCTAAATAACTTTCTGATTGAGCAATTTCATTAGTATGATGTGGGAAAATATTATCAACTCCACCACCATGTATATCTAAATGCTCTCCAAGATATTTAATTGAGATACCTGAGCATTCAATATGCCAACCTGGATAACCTACACCAAATGGTGATTCCCATTTTAACTCTTGACTATCAAATTTTGATTTAGTAAACCATAAAGCAAAGTCAGCTTGATTTTTTTTACTTGCATCAAATTCAACACTTTCTCTTGCTCCAACAACCATATCATTCTCTTTATGGTTAGTAAGAACATAGTAATCCTTTAATTTTGAAGTATCAAAATAAACATTACCTCCAGCTTTATAAGCATAACCATCCTCTAAAAGTTTAGTTATTATTTTTATATATTCATCTATATTATCTGTGGCATTACTAACAATTTCTGGCCTTTTACAATTAAGAGCATCAAAATCTTTAAAGAATGCATCTGTATAAAATGAAGCAATATCAAGTACTGTTTTATGTTCTTTTTTAGCACTTGCTACCATCTTATCATCACCAGAATCACTGTCTGAAGTTAAATGTCCAACATCAGTAATGTTCATACATCTCGTTACATCAAAGCCAATAAATCTAAGTGTTTTATCTAAAATATCGTGTCCAATGTAATTACGCATATTTCCTATATGAGCATAATGATAAACTGTTGGTCCACATGTATAAAAACTTACCTTTCCCTCTTCCCAAGGAATAAATACTTCTTCTTTATGACTTAAAGTATTATAAATTTTCATAAACATCACCTTCCATAATCACTATTATACTATATTTTAATTAAAACAAAAAGGTTATATTAAAAAAAGTATATCAATCATGATATACCATTTTTACTTTTCAATATTAATAAGTTGCATTTTATCATTGAAAATATAATATATAGTTTCGTTTTCATCATAATTTGTTTTTATTTTATCAATGCCAATGTACTTGTACTCATGATTGTATTTTATAAATACAATATTATGTGTAATTACTTCACCACTAACGCACACATAAGGTGATGCTGTAATATAATCATTAGTTAAATTACTTTTTTTAAACATATTAATATTAATAAATGGATAAACACTAATAATTTTATCAATACTAGTCTTTGTAATTAACCTGCATGTTGGAGATCCTACTCCACATTCATCACTACTATATATTTCTTCGGGTGGCATTATAAGCATATTATTTCTTTCACTATATCTTGAAATAACATCCATAAAAGAACCATTATTGAAAAAATAATTTTGTAAAGAAGCATTTAATGTACATCCATAATGTTCTTGAACTTCATCTTCTTTATCAAGTCCAATATTAGAAAGTAATGATGTTACAATGCTATTATCAGTAATAATATCACTTTCAGAGTAATTATATTTTAATTTTACACTTTCATTTTCAGTTACATTTTCATTTACATTGTTTTCAGTTGCATTTTCATTTACATTATTCACAGTATCATTTTTATTAATTAATGATTTTCCAATTATTATACCAATAGGTATACATAATATAATACATACAATTGCCACTATAAATAATTTTTCATTTTTATTTTTCATATACCCTTCTACTCTTTCTATAATAATTATAGCATAGAAAAAAAATATGTAAATCAAATTTTTATTAAAAAAAAGAAGGATTTACCTTCTTAAATTTTCAAGTGTTTTTTCTTTACCAAGTAAATATATACAAGCATCAAGTTCAGGTCCGTGCATAAATCCACTTGCTTTAATTCTAAGTGGCATATAAAGTAGTTTCCCTTTTACATTTAAACTTGTCTTTACATTATCAATTGCAATGTTTATATTATCTGTAGTAAAATCTTTGATTGCTTCAATTTCACGGGCAAATGTGTCAATTACCACTGGGATGATATCATCACTTGCAAGGAAAGTTTTACACTCTTCATCAAGTTCATAACCTTCGAAAAAGAAATTTTTAACAACATCATTAATCATTTCACCACAATTAATATGTGTTTTATATGTTAAAAGTAGCATTCTTACCCATTCTTCACTCTTGCCTGATATATCATATTTTAAAAATGGTTTTATCCACGCTAGATATCTTTCATCATCCATTTCTTTAATGTAATGAGCATTGAACCATTCAAGTTTTTTAATGTCATAACATCCTGGAGCTGAAGAAATTCTATGAATATCAAATTCTTTTTCAAGTTCAGATAAAGTAAAAAATTCCCTATTTTCTTTCGGAGACCATCCAATTAAAGCAATATAATTTATAATTGCCTCAGGAAGGAAACCTCTGTTAATTAAATCCATTAAATTATCATCTTTATTTCTTTTACTAATTTTAGTGCCATCTGCCTTAATTACAAGTGGTTGATGAATATAAACTGGACTTTCCCATCCTAATGCTTTATATAAAAGTAAATATTTAGGTGTTGATGATAAATATTCATTACCCCTGTTAACATGACTAATTTCCATTAAATGGTCATCAATTACATTTGCAAAATTATATGTTGGGAATCCATCTGATTTAATAAGTATTTGATCCTCTAAAGCACTATTTTCAACTTTAATTTCACCATAAACAGTATCAATATATGATGTTATGCCCTCTTTAGGCATTTTTTGACGAATAACATATTTTTCACCATTAGCAATTCTTTTTCTTGCTTCCTCTAAAGGAATATGAGAACAATGTCCATCATATGTAAATGGAACTTTTCTTGCTGTAGCAATTTCTCTTAACTTTTCAAGTCTTTCCTCATCACAAAAACAATAATATGCATCGCCTTTTTCTACTAGCTCTTCAGCATATTTTTTATAAATATCTAATCTTTCACTTTGGTAGTATGGTCCAAAATCACCACCTACACCAGCGCCTTCATCTGGATGAAGTCCAAGCATATTAAGTGTGTTTAAAATAAATTCTACTGCACCTTCGACTTTTCTTTCTTGATCTGTATCCTCAATTCTTAAAATAAATTCTCCACCCATACTCTTTGCTGTTAAATATGTAAATAAGGCACTTCTTAAATTACCTATATGCATATATCCAGTTGGAGATGGAGCAAATCTTGTTCTAACTTTCATTTTTTAACCCTCCTAATTTCTAATTTTTTCAATATCTGAAACAGCAATACAACCATCACTTGCGGCAGTAACTAATTGATATACACCTTTTTTAGCACAATCTCCAATTGCATAAAGTCCATCAATTTCAGTTTCAAAATTTTCACCTACTATAATATCACCATTTATATTAGTTATGTCAAGTTTTTTAAACATATCTGTATCAGGTTTATAACCAATATAGATAAATACCCCTTTTACATTTATAGTTTTTTCATTATCAAGTGTAACACTTTCTATTTTTCCATCAACTTCATTTATCTTCTTAATGTTTACACCATCAACTATTTCAATATTTTGCGTATTTCTTACTCTTTCTACTAAAGCATCATCACCCTTAAAGTTTACTCCTCTATGAAGAAGATAAACTTTATTAACAATATTTGCTAGGTATAAACTTTCCTGAAGTGCTGAATTACCTGAACCTACTACTGCAATATCTTCACCTTTATAAAGAGAGCCATCACAGTTTGCACAAGTACTTAATCCTCTTCCTAAATAATCTTTTTCATTATCAAGGCCTAAATATTTAGGTGTTCTTCCGGTAGCAACAATAACATTTTTAGCTTCATAAGTACCATTTTTAGTAATAACTTTTTTGCTTCCTTCAGTAATCTCTACATCAAATACCTCTTCGAATTTAAATGGTACACCAATTTCTTTAACTTGATTAAATAGATTAAGTGCAAGATCTGGTCCACTTATTTCAGAAAAACCTGGATAATTTTGAATTTTATCAATTTTCTGAAGCATTCCTCCAGGGGCACTTTTTTCAAACATTAATACATTTAATCCTGCTCTTTTTGCATAGATTCCTGCAGTTATTCCACCAATACCCATTCCTATAATTATAACATCATACATAGACAATCCTCCTTTTTAAAATTTCATTTCATTTTTATATACATTATTATATAAATCTTCAAACTTACTTTTTCTTGATATAAGCATTATATTACCAAGTCCTATTAAAAATAATATTATTGATACAATTTGAGCAACTTTAAATCCTCCAAGCATAAGTGAATCTGTTCTCATACTTTCAATGAAAAATCTTACTACTGAATAATACATTAAATAAAATGAAGTAACTGTTCCAACTTTAGTATATTTACCTCTTCGAATAAATAAAACAATTACAAAACCAATTAAACAAAGAATTGATTCATATAAAAATGTTGGTTCATAATATATTCCGTTAATATTCATTCCATTTATAATAAACTGTGGTAAATGAAGGGCTTTTAAACGTTCTAAACTAGTCGCTGCACCATGTGCTTCCTGATTAAAGAAATTTCCCCATCTACCTACAGCCTGTGCAAATAAAAGTGATGGTACACATATATCAGTTATTCTAATAAAACGCATTTTATATTTTTTAGTGTATAAGGCAATTACAATTAACCCGGCAATTATACCACCGTGAATAGCAAGGCCACCTTCCCATATCTTAAATATTGAAAGTAAATCATTTTGATAAAGATTAAAATTAAATATTACATAATATAATCTTGCTCCAATTATACCTATTATAATAGCCCAAAAAGCCATATTAAATAAAAAATCTTTACTTATATTAAATTTTTTACCCTCTTTTTCAATCAAAAGAATACCCACGATTACACCAATAAGTATAAGTAGTGAATACCATCTAACACCAAAATTTCCAATTTTAAAAACATATGCATTCATACATTTAATTATAGCAAAGATTATGAAAAATATAAATATTTTTAAGCGAATTTAAAAAAACAAATGTAAGTTTAATTACTTCCATCTGTTTTCACATAATTACTTACAATGTTATAATAGTTTGTGTCCATAAAGTAACTGCTTAAATTAATTTTGTTATTAACTATTTGCATTTGTTTATTAACATAGTCATCACTTACATCACCTTTTTTAATAAACTCTCCGGTTGCAGTAAAATATGAACCTTTATCAGTAACCCAAGAACGATTATCAAACATTGCAAGACCATCACTTGTACTTAATAAATCTGTACCAATAATAAGTCTTGAATCGTATTTCAAATTAAATAAATTATATATTGTCGGAAGTACATCAATTGAACTACCTACTTTTGATATATTAACATTTTCCATAGCACTATTATATAAAATAAAATTACTCCTGTTAATTTCAATTTTAGCGTCCTTTTTATAACTAGAAATTTCGTTTACTTCATCAACTGATAGTTCATATGGGTAGTGATCTCCAACTAAAGCAATTACTGTATCATCTAGTTTACCAGCATCTTTTAATTTATTTATTAAACTTTCTAAAGCATCATCAAGTTCCATATTCGCAGCTAAATAAGAAAGTGGTCCTTCACTATAACCTAAATTAAATTTTTCAATTTCTTCTTTATGTTTTCTAGCCATTGCATTTTCTGAAAAACTATAACCAGCGTGACCAGATACAGTTGCATAAAATACCATAAATGGTTTATCACTATTAATATAATCATCCATCGTTGAATCAATCATTTCTACATCACTTTGAGGCCAAATGCGACAATTAATTCTTTTTTCAAGTCCATTATAACATGCTAAAAAATTATCAAAACCTAAAGTTTTTAAATAAACGTTTCTATCTTGAAAAGCATAAGAATTATTATGATATGCATAAACATTATAACCTTCATTTTTAAATAAATTACCTATTCCATAAGGAAAAGAATTTGTTCCATTTCTAAATGTTTTTAATGAAGAAAAATTTGCATAAAGTCCAGTTAATTCTTGAAATTCTCCCCCTATAGTCGAATATATTGTTGGAGTATAATAATTAGAAAATACAAAACCATTATTTGCTAATTTATATAAAGTTGGAGTAATATCCTTTCTTACAGCTATTTCATTAAAACTTTCTCCCATGAATAAAATTAAATTTTTACCTTTAAATTTTCCAGTATACTCATTTTGATAAGTATATTTTTCTTTAATATAATTTGTTAAAGTTGTAACTTTATTATTACCAGCATAATCATTAAGCAAAGCATCAAAATCAATGTCTAATGTGTTAGGTTCATAATTCGTTTCTACAGTATTTGTGACGCCATTACTTTCATATATTTTTTCTTCGAAACCAAATATAAAACGATAACTATCAATAAAAAATGTATTAATAATACCCTCTTTTTCGATATTAAGCGCAGGATTATTTATATGATAAAATAGTTCATAAGGACTAAATGATTTTTCTTTACCAATATTAAGTGAATAAACATATCCAATGCCAGAAAATAATAACATTATTAAAGCCATGCCAATTTTATAGCCATTAGTTCTTTTAAAATAAATTTTTCTTTTGAAAATAATTCCTAAAATTAAAGGTATACATAAAAGGATTATTCCAGGAAGTCTTTTTACTGTTTCAATAACTGCTTTGCCTAAAAATGAAGTAACTTGATCAGCAATCTGGAGTACTGAAAAAGAAATATAAAAGTCAAAAAATCCCTTTACAACATATTGTGCAGAAAACCATAAAGACCAGAACACAAATGTAAAATAAAATATAAATTTATTAATTTTTTCACTAAAAATTCTTGTTAAAACATACATTAAAATACTATAACCTAGTATAAAAATAATCATATTAATATTAGATAATACAAAAACTTTCTTGTATAATAAAAATCTATAGACAAATTCCATATACAAAAATGATAAAAAATAAATTATAAATACGCTTTTTCTCTTATATTCTTTCATACTATTATTATACAAAAAAATTAATAAAAAAAATAGTGTTTTTAAGCACTATTAAATTTTTTCTAAAGAAACAAATGCATAATTTCCATTATCTATTTTAAAAGTATATTTATAAGTATCAAATTTATCTAAATTATCATCGACTATAAAGTTATTTTCTATAGTGGCTTCATAAATTACATCTTTTCCAGCATAATCTTTATATATAAAATTAGCATTATTAAAAAATATTTTTGCATAAACTATATAATTATTATTTTCTTTTTCTACCTTTATTATCCTATCACTAGCTTTTATTTTATCAGTTTCTGTGCAAGGCATAGATATATCTAGTCCATTATTTTTCAATGTAATACTATAATAATCTAATGAAATTACTGCATTATTTGTATATTGTTTAGTTAATCCTTTAATTTTATCTTCATTGTATTTTTCATTTGACTCTATATTTAATACTTTTGAATTAAAACTATTTAAATATTCATTAAGTTTATCGTAAGTTATTACATCTCTATTATTTTCACAATAACTTTTAATTAAACCATCATTTTCCATAAATTTAATTACTGATTTTAATTTATCTTCATCAGAAATATTTTTTATATTATAGTTACCATTATATAAATTTTTATAAGATATTTTAAATTCCTTTTCAAAAGAATTTAATACTTTTTCAGCTTCTTTATATTCATTAGAATTTTTATCAATAATATTTTGTTTATTAACTACATTATTATTTGTTTTATCATTTTTACCAAGTAATGTTCTTCCTAAAATTATACCAATTGGTATACATAATACTATACATACTAGTGCTGTTATAAATATTATCTTACTTTTATCAGTTTCTTTTTCCATAAAATTATTTTTCCTTTATTTATTTTCAAATATAACTCTACTTACAATTTTATATTCTCCATCTTCGAATTCAAAAGTATATTTAAGTCTTTCATTTTTACTTTCATTATTAGTTATTATATACACATAATTTCCCTCTTTTATGGCATTTTCTAAAATATCCTTAAAATATGTACCACCTTCACAAGCATTTAAATTTTTATATAAAATATAAGCATCCATGTTTTCATTATACTCAGCTATTTCACAAGCACCAATATTTAAATACTTACTTGGAATATAAGAAAAATTCTTTTTAAAATAATAATAATAGTTATCTTTTACATCATTATTTTTTATCATTAAGTTTGAAAAACTATACCCATTATCAATCAAGTCTTTATTTTCATTCTCCAAAGTTTCAATTTTAACTTTTTGTATATTATTTCTATTAATAGCTAAATAATTTGCTAAATTATCAGAATTATTTTCAATTCCCCATGGGTCTTTAAAATTTAAATTATGAGTGGAAGAATTAAAATATAAATCATGAGTATAACTAATATTGAAAAAAATCATAGCAAATTTATTAATAATTTTATCAACTTCTTCTTTCGTTATATTTTCATATTTATTATTTTGAATATCATCTAACTTATTTTGAGTATTATCTATTATTTCATTAGTTAAATTATTTTGTTTATTAACAACATTATTATTTGTTTTATCATTTTTACCAAGTAATGTTCTTCCTAAAATTATACCAATTGGTATACACAATACTATACATACTATAGCTGTTATAAATATTATCTTACCTTTTTTTGTTTCTTTTTCCATTATTTCACACTTTCTTTATTATATTAAACTTATTTAGTGCAAAAATCTTTCACTAAAATAGTTTCATTACTAGATTTTTCTTTAGTAAGCAAATTAATAAAGTATTTATATCCAAATTTATTATTATACATAGAATCATCTGAACATAATTTGTTTTTGTCTATATTATTTTCTAAATTAATTGTTTTTATTATAACATTTAATTTATTATCAATCATTGTAATTGAATTAACTTTTTCAATATCGGCATTATTATTTTGAATATCATATACAAACAAATCCTTGTCATTAATAAGTGAACTACCAGTAGTGGAAACAGAAGTTGATAAAAATATAATATAATTATCGTTTTTATAATAATTTAAAACGGAGTTTACTACACCAATATTTTTCTCATTAGATATTACATCCCAAGTATAATAACTTTTATTAGACTTTTTAAGTTTAATATCGTTGTCTAGTAAAATCGTTATATTATATGATAAATTATCTGCAATAAAATGTTGAATTTTTGAAATACTATCTGCATCAGATGAAATATATATCATTTCATAATTATTTCTTTCTTCAATGTTAGGTAAACAAGTTTTATAATTGTCTTTAGTACAGTTTAGTATTTCATTTGTCAATATATTATTTGATATATTTTGATTTGTATTATTAACAACATTATTATTTGTTTTATTACTTTCATTTTTACCAAGTAATGTTCTTCCTAAAATTATACCAATTGGTATACATAATACTATACATATTATAGCAGTTACAAATATTATCTTACTTTTATTTGTTTCTTTTTCCATATCACAAACCTCTTTTCTATTTTAATATTATCACATGTATAAAAAAATATAAATATATTTTTTTATATTTACATTTATTTTACTTTAATAATTTAACTTACGAAACTCTTTTACACCTACTGCTAATAATAATAACCATAATATTATATTAGTAATAATTAAAATAATAATTTGAATTAACATAACTATATTTATATTATTTATAAATTTTATAGTTACAAATAAACTTATAAAGAAAAGACCCATTCCAGTAAATGTACAAATCATAGTACTTGTACTTTGTTTAACAACTTCAGTTTCATTATTCCATTTAAGTTTAGGATACTTTAAATTAATAAATAGACCTAATAGTGCAGAAAATAGTGGTGTTAAAAAAGAAAATAGTAATATATAAATTATATAGATTGATTTAACTTTATAGTTTATTAAAAATATTAAACTACATAAAAGAATAATTGGAATAGTTAAAAATAAACTAAATAAAACTTTTGATATAAAAATATTTTTTTCATTTATTGGATAACTTTTTAAAATATTAAATGTTTTACCCTCAAGGGAAATTGATGAACAAGTAATTTGTGTCATAAAACCTGTAAATAAAATCATTTCCATAAAAAATATTGGAGCATATTTATTAATAAGATTTGGTGTAATTGCTATATCTGAACTAGATTGTAATAGTGATATAAATTTATCTACATTTGTACAAAGTAATATGGTTAATATAATCATTAATACCATTCCAAATAAAGTATTTACTATGTAAACTGGAATACCAAAATAAGTTTTCATTTCTTTTTTAATAAGTGAAAGTACTGGACTTTTTCTTTTAAAAGTTAATGTCTTACTACCTTTTTTAATATCACTTTTCTTAGATTTAAAAATAATTTTAAAGTAGTATATTGAACCTAAATAAATAAAAATAATAAAAGGGACAATATTAATTAGAATTAATTTTAAAAGTTTTAAAATATCAAATTTATTAATCAATGATAAATATAAATTTATTGGATAATATATCTTAGTAATTATATCATTAATCATATTTGCTTTATTAACTATATTATTTACTAAACTTTCCATATTAAATGAAAAATAAAATACCATTATAAGAAGTAACATTGAAATTATTGTTTGAACATTTTTGGATTTTTTAAAATTTACAGAAATAAGTTTTATTATATAGCCTATAAAAGATGCAACTATCAAGGGAATAATAGGCAGTAAAATAAGCATTACTAAAGACATTAAATAAAAGTTTATTCCTGGGTTTTCAAAATAAGCATAAATTATAAACGCTGGTAAAATAAATAAACTATCATACATAAGTTGAAATAAATAAAATTTAAACATTCTTACAAAGAAAATTGTTTTTTTATTTAATGGCATTGAAAGTAACATATCATTATCTTTACAATCAAAAAGCATACCTTGTGCTTTATAAAAACCTTCGATTATTGTATAAAGTGAAACAAACATAATCATCATTGAAAGCATTATATGAGTAAGTCCTATTTTAGAAAGAGGTTTAGCAATTAAATAAGCGTATGTTCCTATACCATACATAACAATTAAAAATAGAAAAACTGGAAATAATTTTTTCCTTATACTACTTTGTTTATCATTTTGTTTTAATTTAAATAAACTCATTCCTTCGCTTAATGATGCCTTTATTAAAGAATATAATTTTTTCATCATTCACCTAGTTCTAAGAATACTTCTTCGAGTGATTCATCGCCCTTAATTTCTTTCATAGTTCCGCATTTTATAAGTTTACCTTTTTTAATAATTGCAACTTCATCACATAATTTTTCCGCTACATCAAGAATATGGGTTGAATAAAAAACTATCTTTCCCTCATTTACCATATCTTTCATTATCTTTTTCATATCAAAAACTGCTTTTGGATCAAGACCAACAAATGGTTCATCCATTACTAAAATTTTAGGTTCGTGACAAAGTGCTGATATCAAAGCAATTTTTTGTTTCATTCCATGAGAAAACGAAGATATTTCATCATTTAGATTTTTATCCATTTCTAAAAGGCGAGAATATTTTAATATATTTTTTTCTCTTACACCGCTACTTACATCATACATATCACATACAAAATTTATATAATCTATAGCTTTCATATTTTCATAAAGATCTGGATTATCTGGTAAATAAGCCATCACCTTTTTACATTCAATAGGATTTTCTTTAATGCTTTTACCATCAACTAAAATATCTCCCTCATCAAAGTCTAAAATACCCATTATCATTTTAATAAGTGTTGTTTTACCTGCTCCATTATGACCTATAAAAGCAAATATTTTTCCATTAGATACTTTAAATGAAACATTATCTAGTGCTTTAGTTTTTCCTTTATATGATTTACTTACATTTTTAATTTCTATCATAGTTCCTCCATAGTAATTATATTGTATCACTTGATATTTTATTTGTAAATAAAAAGGATAAACTAACCTAATAATTTATCCTTAACAATTTTACTAACAAGTGACATATCAGCATTTGTTATCTTCGAAGAAATAACTTTCATAAGGTTGCCCATATCTTTCATTGAACTTGGTTTAAGTTCTTCGAATACTTCATCAACAATCTTTATTATTTCTTCCTCACTCATTTCCTGTGGTAAGTATTTATTTAATATATCTACCTCTTTAGCAAGTTCATTTACAGTATCAAGTTTGCCATATTTTTTATATTCCTCGATTGAATCTTTTCTAGTTTTTACACCTTTTTTGATTACTTTAAGAACATCATCATCAGTAAGAGTATGAAGTGAACCTTTACGGCTTTCATTTATAATCTCACTTTTTAGCATTCTTAATACTGACAAAGTAAATTTGTCACCACTTTTTAAAGCTAATTTTAAATCGTTATCAATTTGATTTTCCATAAATAGCCTCCTTAGTTATGGTTTCTACGGCGTGAATTTTTAATGTTTTCTTTCTTTTCATTTCTTCTTTTAACGCCTGGTTTTTCATAGCATTTTCTCTTCTTAAGTTCTGAAGGGACGCCACTACGAGCAAATTTTGCTTTAAACTTTTTTAAAGCAAGATCAACATTACCATTTTGAACTACTACCTTTGTCATCATATCCCTCCCTTCAATAGCTACACATATTATAACACCTACCACATTCTTTGACAAGAATTTTAGCAACTTGTATGGCTAAAATATCTTCTTAAGGTTGAGCCAAAGTTTTGACCCCAACCATAAATTGCTATTGCAAATCTTCCAATGGCGGATATTAATGCTGCAGAAATACCTGCACCACCAACATATAAAATGCTTTCATTCTTATTTAACACCATTTTATCTCTTATTGCAAGCCTTTGGATTAAAATATCCATCAATTACGCCAAAAATAAATGATGTAATGAATGCTATAGCACTAACAAGACCAATTGTAAGTTTTGCTCCACCAACATATTTTAATGATTCATTTGCGTTTAAATTTTGCATTGCTTTCTCCTTTCTAAAGAATTAATTTAAGAATTTTCTTAATCATTCTTTCTTTTTTATAATAAAATGTTATTTTCTTTACTTCATTATTTTTAAACTTTGCGGGTATAGTTATTTCATAATTTTGATAATTTATATAGTTTTCATTAAAAATTTCAGAGATACTTGAAATACTAAAATTATAAGTTTTATCATCAATTTTTATAATATTTGCCTTGCTAATTATATCAGAGTTTTCAAGTTTTACTGGTATGATGAAATTTTCCCCATTAAAACTTGCATAAGTTACAAAATTATCATAGCTTTGTAAGAATATTAGCAGGAACAATAATATACCAACAATTCCAAAGAATATAATAATTAACGTGTTATTTTTATATTTAATATTTCTTAATTTATAGTAATTCATTTTTACCTCCAATCTCTATGACTCTTTCAAATAAATTATCTTGCTTTTTATGAGAAACGTATAAAATGGTTTTATCGGGATATGATTTCAAAATATTTTTAATTATTTTTGCTTCCATTTCATAATCTGTTTCACTAAGGGCTTCATCTAATATTAGTACCTCAAAATTATTCATAAGTCCTCTTGCTAAGATAATTCTTTGTTTTTCACCTCCAGAAATATTTGATGAGTCATTACAAACGCCAAAATCATATCTAAACTTTCTTTTCTCAACTATTTCATCAATTAAACATATCTTACAAACTTTATCAAACTTTTCTAAATCATCATTATAAAACATAATATTATTTTTAATTGTGTCCGTATATAAAAATTCTTTTTGACCAACATAAATAATGTTATTTCGAATAGTTTTTAAACTATAATCATTAATATTTTTATCTCCGATTAAAATAGAACCATTTTTTAATTCTAATGAACGATTTAATAATTTACATAATGTGGATTTACCTTGACCACTTTCACCTTTAATCATAACCTTTTCATTTTGCTTTATAACTAAAGAGTAATCATCTAAAATTAAATTAAAATCGTTATAGGAAAAACTTACATTATTTATTTTAATATCACCACTTTGAAATTTTTCTAATTTACCCAGGTTTTCCTGTTTAATATCGATAAAATCACAGACCTTCCTAAAGGACGCTCGAAAAAAATTGAATTTAGGAAATAAATCAACAAACCTTTTAATTGGCTCTTTAAAATATGACATTATCATATTAAAAGTAATTAAGCTTATTAAGGAAAAATTATTTTTAAAAATTAAATATACTCCAAATCCGGTTACCAGAAATTCAGCATTTTCTAAAATAAAATTTTGAATATTATAAATGAAATTAATAGAATTTGAAAAATCGAAATTATCATAGATTAAATTAGAATTTTTTTCTTCAATATGATTTAATACTGGTTTAGTCTTATCAAGATTTTTTATTGAACACATCATATTTATATTTTCAATTAATGTGCTATTAAACTCTGTTTGATAATCAATATTTTTTCTTATTCTTTTATATAAATATGGATTTACCATTAAACTAAATAGTATATAAATAAGCATAAATATACATAATATTATTGTAAGACGAATATTTATAAAACATAGTACACAAAATGCTCCGAAAGTTATAAATAAATCTAAAAAACAAGATATAAAAATTTCCGAAAATAAATTTTTTATACTAGATAATTCATTTATCCTTGTCATTATTTCTCCTGTTGTACGCGAAGAAATAACATTGAAAGGTAGATTAAATAAATGAGTTATAAAATTATCATAAATACTAACGTCAATATTTTTATTAATATGGTTTTCATAATAGGATTTAAAATAATTAAATACTACTTTTAATAACATTAAGATTAAAAAGAGAAATATTATTAATTTGATTTTATTTTCATAATAATTATTTGCTAGCATCTCGTTTATAACCTTGTAAAAAAAACCTGAACTAATTGTAAAAACTGTAAGAAGTATGCTACAAAGAAGTGTATTTATACATAATTTCTTATTATCTAGAATTATTTTAAAGAAAAGATTATAAATACTATTACTCTTTTCCAGTAATATAATTTTATTTTTAGGAAATAGTTCTATAAACACTCCTGAAAAGATTTCATCAAAATCTGACTTTGACATTTTTATTTTACCTTTACTCGGATCCATAAGTATGTAGCAGTCGCCTTTAATTTCATAAAGGCACATAAAATGTGTTAACCCATTTTTGTAAATAACGTGCACTATTGCAGGTAAAATTATTTCTGACAAGTTTTTGTTACTACTTTTTTTGACAAATCCATCAAATCCGTACTTTTCAGCAGCATTAAGTATGTGATATGCACTTACGCCTTCATAAGAAGTAAATGTATCAATACGGATTTTTTCTAGGGGAACATAACCACCATAAAATTTAATTATTGATGATAAACAGCACGGTCCACAGTCCTTTACATCTTTTTGACACTCAATGATAATTTTACTTTTCATTCTTTTTTCTCCTTTCATATATATTTATTACCGGAAAATTTCTGATTTCCTCCTTTTTTTGTTAAATTTCTTCAAAAAAGTTAAAATTTTACACATTTTAGACACTTTTTAGTATTTTAATTTACAATTATTTTACACAAATTTTTATGTAAAGTGATTTACATTTAGCAAAAATTAAAAATATTTTTAAAATAAGCATATTTTTTTATTATAAAAATATAATTTACTATCGAAGGAGGATAGTCTTGATAAATAAACAAAATTTATGGTTCATTACTCTTTTTGCATTAATACTTATTTTAGGCATCTATTACATTTCACTTCCTGAAAGTACTCTACCGGTCTTTGAAAATACTGAAACAAAACTTGATAACGCTATTAAGGTAACTGATTCAGATGTAATAATTGCCTTAAAACTTTCCGAAGAAGAAAAAATTCTTAAAGAAATGGAAGATGCACAAAAAATCCTTATTGATAAATCTTCCTCTAAAGAAAAGAAAAATGAAGCATATAATACATTAAAGGATTTAAATTATAAAAAAGGAAAAACATCTCAAATTGAAAATTTGATTAAAGAAAAATTTAATTTAAACTCTTGTGTAAAAATCGAGGGAGATAAAATAAGTGTAACTGTGGATGATAAAGATGCTTCAGTAGAAAAAGCAAATAACATCATCAAAGAGGTTCAATCATTATATGACACGCAAATGTATATAACCGTTAAATTTCAAAATAAATAGGCATACCCCCGTGCCTTTTTTTTACTATATTCATATATTATTATGAAAAGGTAAGAAAGGATGGCATATGAAAAAAATACTAACTAAAAGAGAACAAGAAATATTTGATCTTTTAGCTAAAAATAAAACTACAAATGAAATTGCTATAGAACTAGGAATAAGTCAAAAAACAGTTAGAAATCATATTTCAAATACAATGCAGAAATTGGGTGTAAAAGGAAGATGTAACGCCATTTTAGAACTTCTTCGCCTAAACGCAATTTCGCTTGATTAATTAAACCCTTCGGGGTTTTTTGAATAATAAATAAAGTTAATAATATATTTTAATAGGTGGTTATTATGCTTAAGAAAAATGCCTTAAGAAGAATATGTATATCAACTTTTTCCCTTTTGATTGTACTTTTACTATGTATATTTCCAAGTAGTGAGACATCTTATCCCGAAGAAATAATAAGAGTTAGCGAGCTTACTATGCCCTTATATATAAAAGATCAAAATAATTATGTAGCAAGAACTAATATTATCAAAAAAGGTGATAATGATATTGAATATATAATTAACTTATTAACTAAGGGGTCAATATATGAAAATTATTTACCAGTAAACTTTGAACCCTTAATTCCTGAAAATACAAAACTTTTAAATTATTCATTAAATGATAAAGTTTTAAAACTTAACTTTTCTAAAGAGTTTTTGCTTGTTAAAGAAAATGATGAAGAAAAAATGATTGAAATCCTTATATACTCATTATGTGAACTTGAAAGTGTTGATAAAATTTTAATCTATGTAGAAAATGAGAAGTTAAATGAACTTCCAAATTCAAAAGTTAAACTACCTGTTTCTCTAGATAAAAGTTATGGAATAAATAAAGTTTATGATATTAAAAGTTTTAAAAATGTAACTAAGACTACTGTATATTACGCTAGTAAAACTGATGATTTAACCTATTATATTCCTATTACTAAAATTACAAATGATGATGCAAATGCTGTTGAAATAATAGTAAATGAACTTAAAACATCCCCAATATATGAAAGTAATCTAATTAGTTTTTTAAATGCCTCTTATGAACTTAAAAATTATGAAATAATGGAAAGTAGTGTTAATATGTCATTTGACAATAAAATGCTTTTAAACTTAAATGATGAAAGTATTACCGAAAAAGTAAAATATACCCTAGCCCTTTCAATTAGAGATACTTTAGGAAAAGATGTAAGTATAAATATCAATTAAATGAGCATACTAATTATGGAGATGATTTAATGCCAGTTATAGCATATAAAAATAAACTTTTAGGGTATGATATTAGTTTTGCCTTTAATACAACATATACAAAAGATTTTAAATTAAAAATTAAGACTTCTGATGAATATTTAACTTCAGAAAAAGACATTATTAAAAAGGTAATTAAGGACTTTAATGAAAAAGAGTTTGATATGTATATGACTAACTACAATGTTGAACTTTTAGCTCTTTCAAAATATTTTTTAGATAAAATTCCTAATATTTTTTCTATAAAATACGAAACAAAATACGAAAAATGCATATTTTATGCCTCAGAAATTGAAGAAATTACTAAAAACGACTAATTTTATGCAAAAATCATAAAATTTTACTTGATAATAATAACACTTTGATATATAATTTAATTGTGCTGTCTCCGTAGCTCAGCTGGATAGAGCAACCGCCTTCTAAGCGGTCGGTCGTTGGTTCGAATCCAATCGGGGATACCAATTAAAAATTACTTATGATTAATTTCATAAGTTTTTTTATGTCTAAAACGACCGACCGCAAAAAAAAATTCAACAAAAAAAGTAAGGAACATCCCTACTTTACAATTTTACCATCTAAACTAAAACTTTTAGCATCAGTTATTTTTACATTTACAATATTGCCAATTTCTTTTTTATCACAATCAACATTTACAAGTTTCATTGTATCTGTATAGCCATAACATTTAGTTTTATCTTTTTCACTTTCACCAATTAATAGTACTGGAACTACTTTATTAAGCATTTTTTCATTACTTTCTTTTGAATACTTATTAACAATTTCATTTAATCTATGAAGTCTATCTTCTTTTTCTTTTATAGAAACATCATCTTTCATAAATGATGAAGCAGTCCCTTTTCTTTCTGAATAAATAAATGTATAAGCACCATCATATTTAAGTTTATTAACTATATCCAGTGTTTCTTCGAAGTCTTCATTTGTTTCTCCAGGAAAACCTACAATTATATCAGTGGTTATACATACATTAGGTATTCTTTCTTTCATTTTATTAAATAAAGTTATGTATTCCTCTTTTGTATATTTACGATTCATTTTCTTAAGTATCTTATCACTTCCTGATTGAATAGGAAGATGAATATATGGCATCACATTTTCATATTTAGCAATGACATCAATCATTTTATCAGTAAAATTCCAAGGATGTGAGGTAACAAATCGAAGTCTTGGTATACCTAATTTAGCAACATTTTCAAGAAGATCTGCAAAATCATAACCTAAATTTAAATCATTACCATAAGCATTAACATTTTGACCTAATAAAGTTATTTCTTTATAGCCAGAGTCCACTAAACATTTACATTCCTCGACTATAGCTTCCATTTTTCTACTTCTTTCTCTTCCCCTTGTAAATGGAACTATACAGTATGTACAAAATTTATCACAACCAAACATAACATTTACCCAAGCCGATACTTTTGAATCTCTTTTATAATCAAAACCTTCTGGTACAACATCACTATTTGAGTGAACTAATATATTTTGTTTATCTAATTTTTCTAAAAGTAAATGTGGTAAATCAAATAAATTGTTAGGACCCACTACTACATCAACATATTTGTGATTTTTTTCAATTTCCTCGACTACATCTTCTTGGCCAGCCATACAACCCATTAAAACAATTATTAAATCTTTCTTTTCCTTTTTTAAATGTTTACATCTACCTAAATAACCAAATACTTTATCGTGAGCATTTTCTCTTATAGCACAAGTATTTAAAACGACTATATCAGACTGTTCTAAAACATCAGTTTTAGTAAATCCTAATTTTTCTAAGTATGATGCAATAGCCTCTGAATC
>CAKOIF010000005.1 GCA_934086485.1 uncultured Bacilli bacterium
AATTAGAGATAAAAAACTCTAATTTTTTTTGATATAAAAAAAGTATTTAAAAACTTTGCAATCTCAGTGTTTATAAGAGATAGTCTTTCATAAAGTATAATCATTTAGGAAAATCCATCCTAGTATTTATGCTATTTCTATTCTAATTCTAGCATTTTTTTTATTGAATTTCTAGTCCTTTTCCCATAAAATCGAAGTCCATTTTTCCTAAATGATTATAATCTAGGAAAATAACCTCCAGTATTTAAGCGGAATTGGAGTAGGTTATGAAAAATAAAAAAGTAATTATTGTTTTAATATCAATGATAGTATTAATCGGAGGTATTTTATTTGTAAATAAAATATATAATAAATCTAAAAATAAACGCATACCGAAGAGAAGTAATTTAGCAATAATGGTAAAAGGTGAATCTGGTAATTATGAAAGTTCTGATGCAATCCCAAAAGGAAATTATATTTTAAATAAAGATAAAACTGTATGTGAAAATAATGGCAAAGTATTAAACTATGATAGTGCAACTGGAAAAGTAAGTTTTTCATTTATTGGTAGTGATAGGTGTTCATTATATTTTGATAAAATAATTGATACAGAAAAGCCAGTTATATCCAACTTATCAGTTAATGATACAACAGTAACAGCAACACTTACAGATAATATAGAATTATCCGGCTATGGAATGAGTACAAGTAATACAGTAGAACCATCAAGCTGGACCTCAATAAGTGGAACATCCTATAACTTAAGTACCACAATAACAACTGAAGGAACATATTATCTATGGGTAAAAGATACCTCTGGAAATGTTGCTAAAAAAGAGTTTACAATAACACCTGGTACTTCATTTAATAATTTAATGATAGCAAATAACACCAATATATTTAATGAAAATGGTTTAAGATATGAAGGAGCAGATCCAAATAATTATATATGCTTAGATAGTAATAAAGAAGGTGCATGTTCTTCATCTTCATTATTATTTAGAATAATAGGTTTATTTGATGAAGAATATTCCTCAGATGGAACAACTAGTGCAGGTACAAAGAAATTATTAAAAATACTTGATACAAATAACTATGGAGGAAAATATTGGAGTGGGTCATATAATAATGATTCTAGTGATTGGAGTAAATCAACACTGAATACAGAGCTTAATGGAACTTATTTAAGTACATTTCTTGCCATAAGTGGTGTAAATAGTAAATTAGAAAGTGCAATAGTAACATCAAAATGGCATTTAGGTGGAGCAAATGAAACTTCGTCAAGCAATTATCATTATGAAATAATAGTAACAGAAAATTGGTATAAAGCAGAAAGAAGCCCATATGCTACAAGTGGGACACTTCAAAATTTAAAAAGTGGTAATCCAGAATATGTATATGCTAAAGTAGGACTAATGTATCCAAGTGATTATGGATATGCAAGTGTCGGAGGTAGTACAACAAATAAGTCAAGTTGTAGAGCACAAGCATTATATAATTGGAATAGTTCATCATATAGTGATTGTAAAAATAATGATTGGATATATAAATCTCAATTAATAAGTTGGGGGTCTAACAAAAATGAATGGTTTATTTCCCCGTATGCTTCGTATTCACGTGCGTCTTCTTTGATTTCGTCTGGTTATGTTGCCGCTAATTATGATGTCAACTATTATGCTCCGTTTGCGGTCAGACCAACATTTTATCTAGATTCAAGTATGCTAAAAATTTTGGGAGGAACTGGTACGTCTACAGATCCATATCATATTGGATAAATATTAATTTAAATTGGAGACAAAAATCCAATTTTTTTCATATATCAAAAAATTTAATCAAAACGCTGCAAATCCAGTGTTTATAAGGTATCAAGTTTCATAAAGTATAAACATTTAGGAAAATAGCATACCGATTTTATGGGAAAGGGACTAGAAATTTAGTACAAAAAATGTTAGAATTAGGATAGAAATAGCATAAATACTAGGATTTATTTTCCTAAATGTTTATAATCTAGGAAAATGAACTCCAGTATTTAAGCAGAATTGGAGTATATTATGAAAAATAAAAAGGTAGTTATAATATTAGCATCATTTATAGTTTTAATCGGAGGTATTTTATTTGCAAACCAAATATATAATAAATCTAAAAATAAACAGATACCGAAAAGAAATAATTTAGCAATAATGATTAAAGAAGATTCTGGAGAATATGTAAGTTCCAATGAAATTCCAAAAGGAAATTATGTTTTAAACGAAGAAAAAACAATATGTGAAAATGGAGGAAAAGTAGTAAGTTATAATAATTCAACAGGACAAATAGGATTTTCTTTTTTAGGTTCTGATAGATGCTCATTATATTTTGATAAGATAATTGATACACAAAAACCAATTATATCTAACTTAAATGTTAATGATACAACAGTTACTGCAGTACTTACAGACGATAAAGGATTATCTAGTTATGGAATAAGCTCTAGTAATACAATAGAACCAACAAATTGGACTTCGATAAATGGAACATCATATAACTTTAGTACCACAATAAGCGTTGAAGGAACTTATTATTTGTGGGTAAAAGATACCTCTGGAAATGTTGATAAAAAAGAGTTTATGATATCATTAGGAACACCAATAACCACATTAATTTCTACTTCAACACCAGATGTTTATAATGAAAATGGTTTAAGATATGAAGGAGCAGATCCAAATAATTATATATGCTTAGATAGTAATAAAGAAGGCGCTTGTTCATCATCATTATTATTTAGAATAATAGGATTATTTGAAGAAGAATATTCAAATAATGGAACAACTAGTGCAGGTACAAAAAAACTATTAAAAATACTTGATACAAATAATTATGGTGGAACAAGTGGAAAGTATTGGAATCAAACACAAACTAGCGGTAAAAATCTTAATGACTGGTCTACAGCAACATTGAAAACAGAACTTAATGGAACTTACTTAAGTACTTTACTTGCTACAAGTGGAGTAAATAGTAAGTTAAGTAGTGCAATAGTCACATCAAAATGGCATTTAGGAGGAGCAAATTATACTTCTGAAAGTAATTATTATTATCAAAAAATAACAACAGAAAACTATTATAAAGCAGAACGAAGTCCGTATGCTACAAGTGGGACACTTCAAAATTTATATAGTGGTAATCCAAAATATGTATTTGCTAAAGTAGGACTAATGTATCCAAGTGATTATGGATATGCAACAGTTGGCGGTAGTACAACTAGTAAGGCAAGTTGTAGAGCAGAAGAATTATTTAATTGGCATGATGAATCATATAGTGATTGTAAAAATAATGATTGGGTAATTAATTCTGCTACTTTTGTAGATTATGGAGAATGGTTAATTTCCCCGAATGCCTCGTCTTCTGGTCCTGCATCTTATTTGTATTCGAGGGGTTATGTTGACGCTTCTTATAGTGTTCGCAATTACCAGTTTGCGGTACGCCCAACTTTTTATCTTGACGCAGAAATATTAAAAATTGTCGGAGGGACAGGTACTTCAACAAATCCATATCACATTGGCTAAAAAATAAATTGGTATGTAAAAATACTAATTTTTTTGCAATTAAAAAAGTTGATTAAAACCTTGCAATCCCAGTGTTTATAAGGGCTAGTCTTTCATAAAACATAAACATTTAGGAAAAATGTAAGTTGATTTTATGGGAAAGGGACTGGAAATCCAATTAAAAAAATGCTAAAATTAGGATGAAAGTAACGTAAATACGAGGATAAGTTTTCGCAAATGTTTATGATTTGTGAAAATAAACTATAGTATTTACCTAGGTTTGAAAGGTGTAGTGTATGAAAAATTTTTTAGCTAATTTTAAAGAGTATTATAGTAATAATAAAGAAAGATGTCTAACAATATTAACGATAATTATTTTATCAATACTTTCGAGCATTACTTTAATAGCATACTCATTTTATCAAAATAAGAGTTCAAAATTAATAATCTCCGGAGTAGCTTTAATAGATTCATCAGATGTATCAATCAAAGTATATAGAGAAAATAAAAATGATAATGGAGTAGGTCTTGGTACATATGCACTTTCTTATTATGTGCCAAGTGCAACTTCATACACATATCAAAGTTCAAAGACAGTATGTGATACAGGAATAACAATAGAAAAATATGAAAATCAAAAATTTTATGTAGATGCAACAAAGAAAGGAAAATGTAAAGTATATTTTGATGCAATAGATGGATATATTGATGATTACGAAGTAAATCTTTTTGTTCAGCAAGAAGTAGGTAATACTGATGATAAAAACTATAATCAAATGGGACAATTACCTTTATATGAAACAGGATATTATTATACAATAAATGAAAGTAAAACAAGTTGTACAAATGGAGCAACAGTTTCAATAGTAGGAAGAAATATAGTAGTACTTACCACTCAAAAAGCAGTATGTAATGTATATGCTGATAAAAATGCTGATAGCGTGGCTCCAACAATAGGTAATGATTTAAAAGTAGAAAATGATACATTAACAGTAACATTAAATGATAATGCAATGCTAGGAAGTTATGGACTTTCAAGCAGTAGTGAAATAGAACCTGAAGAATGGATAGATATACCAACAACACCATATTCATTAGGTACACCAATAACAAGTGATACACCGTATTTATGGGTAAAAGATGCAGCAGGAAATGTAAATATATCAAGTGAAATAGAATTTTTACCTCAAGGAATGTTACTTATATTAAACAATAATGGTGGAAAAGAAGCGATTGAAGTAAAAGGTATTCCAGATTTTAGTAAGATTGCAGATACAAATGAAGGAATGTATGCAGCAGAGGATGATTATACTGCAATTACTGGGATGAAATCATACTATTTTAGAGGTGCTGTAAATAATAATTGGGTAAAATTTGGAAAAGACAGTAGTGAAAATGAGATATACTGGCGAATAATTCGAATTAATGGTGATGGTTCAATAAAAATGATTTATTCAGGCACAACCGCTCCGGATAGTAGTACCGCCACTGCGATGACTGGAGAAAATACCCAAATTAGTAAGAGTGCATTTAGCAGTGGTTATAAAAATCCAACATATGTAGGATATATGTATACAGCAAGTGCACAACACGGGAATGGTACAGCAAGTACTATTAAAAACACAATAGATAATTGGTATAAGACAACGACTTTAGAAACTGATATAACAACAAAAAGTTTAGTGGCTGATCAAATATATTGCAATGACAGAAGTGTCACAAAAAGTACAAGTAGTACACCAGGAGAAATAAGTGGAAGTATGAGTTCAAGTACCACATATTACTATGGTGCATATATAAGACTATATACAAATAAAGCTCCAAAATTAATTTGCACTACTGCCAGTGATAAATTCACAGTAAATACAAGTACCGGAAACGGTTTTTTAACTTACCCAGTAGGCTTAATAACGGCGGATGAAGTGGCAATGGCCGGAGGAGTATATGGTACGACTAACGAATATTATTATTTGTATACAAATCAGAATTATTGGTCTGGGTCTCCGGCTAGCTTTGTTATTGATAGTACTTATGCACGTGAGTTTGTTATTAATTCTGGGGGAAGTATTTATAATGGTGAATATATTCTTACTTCCCCAAACTCTCTTGTTCGTTATTATTTAAACAGTTCTTTTGGTGCAAGACCAGTTATATCATTATCTTCCTTAGTTAAATTATCCGGAGATGGAACGTACAATAATGTTTACACTGTAAGTTAAATTAGAGATAAAACTCTAATTTTTTTTACAAAAAAATGAAACATAATTGCTTGAATATATACTTTACTTTTGATACAATAATTATGTATGATAAGAGAGGGTAAGATGTATGAAGAATAAAGGTCTTGTAACAATAATTTTAGTAAGTATAGTAACTTTTGCAGCACTTGTATTTTCACTTTATAAGTTTGTTTTGAAAGAAAAAACAGTTTTTTATAGTGATGGTTATGTAAGCATAACCGATAGTGATGTACCAGAAAAAGCCTATTTTATAAAGGGAACAGAGTATAAAAAAGGTTATAGTGATGATGTAATATTTACTTCAAAAGACGATAAGAAAACTGTTGCAAGTATTTATTCATTTGCATTTTATAATGATAAATCAATAAGCTTTTTAAATGATGGTGTACTTATGCCACTTGATGATTTAAATGAAAAATATCTTTCTTATTACAATATCAAAAGTAAGTATTTAATTAATTATAAAGATGATAGATATTTAATTAGTTCTAAAAATAAAGATATAACATTTAGTAGTTTTATTGGAAGAATTAGTGATACAAAATATATAGTAGCCGGTAAAAATTTAAAACTTAAATTAACAAGTTCTGAAAATATGTATGAAAACTATTACTTTGAATTTGAATTTATTGATGGTGGTCTTGTTAGAATAACAAATGAAACATTAAATATTGAAACAATTGCTTCAGAATGCTTCATATTAACACCTGATAATGTAAAAGTTGATTTAGATAAAAAGATAATTAGTGTAGGCAATGAAACTAAACTTAATTTATCAGAAATAGTAATTAATAGTGATCAAAATATTGATATTCTATATGATGATAAAAATGACGACGATAATACTGGAGGAAATAATACTACAACTAATCCAAATAAACCTAATATTAAAATTGAAGATAGATATCAAGTAGAAACAGTTGTTGATTATAAAAAAGCTCCTTATGTAAGATTATTATCAAGCAATGTAAATTCTCATAAAATTGATATTAATTTTGATGTAATTGATGATAATAATTTAATAACATCTTCAGTTTATGCAAAACTTTTAAATGTTAAAACTGGTGATGTAATTGATTTAAAAGAATATAAAACTTATGGAAAAATAAATGAATATGTTTATGATGGACTTAAGAGTAACAGTAAATATATTTTAACAATTTATGCTTCATATAAAGGTAATACTGGAGTAGTAAGTGATTATGTATTATTCCAAAGAACATTTAATACTTCAGAAATTGGTGCACTTCTTGAACTTGATTATAAAGATAGTAATAGTTTATCTTACAACATTAATGTAAGTAAAACATCTACATTTACATCAGGAACACTTAATTTATATGATGAAAAAAGTAATTTAGTAGATAGTGTTAGATTTGAAAATAATGGTCAAAAAATAAATCATACATTTAATAATTTAAACCCTAATAAAAAATATATTGCTAAAATCGAAGATATTACTTATGGAAGTATATCTTATCCTGATGGTAATGCTGCAAGTGTAACATCAAGTACATTAAAAGTTAATCCATTTAAGGATACTCAAATAATGCCTAATGTTATTGCAACAGTTAATAAAAAAGATTATACAGTAAGTATTAAGTTAGAAAATGTAGTAGATCCAAATAATTCAATTAAAAAAGTAATATATAATATTTATGATGAAGGTGATAATTTAGTAAAAACTATTACTAAAGATAAACCCCTTGAGGAAGTATTAAAATTTGAAAAACCTTTAGAAAAAAATAAAAATTATTATGTAAATGCTATAATAAGTATTAATGATAATGAAAAAAATATTGATTATCGTACAGAAAATAGTCCTTTATTTAATATGAATAATCTTCAGGCACCAACAATTAGTGCTAAAAATATTTATGTAAGTGCATCAACTGTAACTGGAGAGTTTACTATATATGATCCAGATAATACAATTGATAAAACTAAAAATATTTATGTAGAATATAAAAATATGAGTAGTGGAGATGTTGCTACAATACCTCTTACTTATACTGATTGTTCTTCATCTGAAAGTGAAACAACAAAATGTGCAAGTATTAATTTATCAATGCTAAAAAGTTCTACAAAATATACATTAGATTTATATGCATATTATGATTTAAAAGATGAAGAAAAACCTGCAGGAGTTAATTTTGTAGATAGAACATTGATATTTACAACTGAAGCAAATGTAGTTAAAACAAATATGGAAAGTATTACATTAACTGATGAAGAAGCATTTAAAGATATATTTAATGTTAATGTTAATCTTGAAATAAGTAAATTAATTGATGAAAGTATAACTGCAGATGTTATTAAAGAAAACTTTAAAAGTTTTGAAATAGAACTTTGTGAGGGAACTTTATATAATAACTCACATATATCTTCGATAAATGTTACAGAAAATATTATAGCTGATTACTTTGATGGAACAAAGAAACTTACTTTAGCGGATTTTGGTTATACACTTGATATGCTTCGTGAAAGACATAAAGATGGTATAATATCTAAAAATTATGTAATATTTATTAAAAATGGAATAAGTGGAAATGATTCAGTAGTATTTGATCCAGGATATCTTGAATTTAGAATTAATGATTCACTTTTAGTACTTGCCTCTGGAGAAGCAACAATTGAGGTTACTCAAATACCTAATGCTGGTAAAGATGAAAATTTAAAGGATGATACAACTATTGGTCTTAAAATAACCCCAATCTTAAAGGATACTACATCTGAAAATGAAGAAGAAGTAACTAATAATAATTCAATTAAAAAATATATTAAAAAGATTAATTATAAAATATATGATATAACAAATGGTAAAGATGAAGCAAATACATTAAAAATAACTGATGAACTTGAACTTACTGCCTCAGATAATTTACCTGAAAAAACTTTATATTTTTCTGATTATGAATTCTTAAAACGTGGACATATCTATGTAGTAGAGTATACATTATCATTAAAATTTACTCCAGAAAGTGATGAATTATTATTTCCATTTAATAAAGATGATTTAAGTAAAAATGAACCAGTTACCTCAGAAAATATTAATGTTTTAAAGGAAGTACCAACAGTTTATATGTTTGCTTGGGAATCTGCAGAAAACTTTATTACATATAAATATGAGATAATTGATAAAGATAAAGCAATAAATAATGATGATAATAATTTATATTATTCTGTAAATGAAGATGAAACTATTAATCTTGGTGAAAGTATTACTTGTCCAAAACCATTAAGAGCATATAATGCATCAGCATATAAATGTACAAAGATTAATAATTTAAATAATGCTGATAATTATAAATTACACGTTAATGTTAAATTAATTGAAAGTGATACTTATGAAAGTAGTTATGCATTAGTAAGTGAAAAAGTATTTAATGGTATTAGTCCACTTGATATGAGTTATAGTATACTTAAAAATGAAAATAAATTAATGTATAATAATTTACTTATTATGAAACTTACAGGTCAAACATCAAAAGTTGCATCTTATAACTTGGTATTATCAGATGGAAGTTCAACATTTAAGATAGAAAATATTAATAATAATAAAACTGATGGCTTCCTAGATGCTATCGGAGGTAATAAAATAACTTATACTAAAGGTAGTGAAACAAAGACTTGGAATTATTCAGGTTATGATAAAAATAATGAATTATTACATACTGCCTATATTGGTTCTTGTGATGAAGAAGATTTATGTTTATATTTAGATTATTCTAAATTATATTATTCAAGTACTTTTGGACCTTTATTTGAAAGTTATAAAAATAAAAATATTACTATTACCCTTGAGGGTTTATATGATACTGGTAAGGTAGGATTCTTGGGTAACACAAATAAAAATTATGCATTTGTAAAAAGCGAAACTGGTGAATATATTTTACTATTTGATAGAAACTTTACTTTATCACAAAATGCAATTGGTGCTTATTACCCATTTACTTCCGGAGGATACTTCGTTGATGATGATGAACCGGGAGCAGGTAATAATACTTATGTAAATAATGATTATTTTATAGGAAATATTTACTTTAAAAACCTTGCATCAAGATATTTTGCTAATAAAAATGAAATATTCTATGAAAGAAAAGTTGATTACAAAGTAAATGAAAAAGGTGTTACAATATATTTAAATAAAGATTATGAAGCTATTGATATAAAAGAACTTGGTACATCAGAAATAACTAGTTTAGATAATACTTTTACTTATGAAAACGTTGTACCATCATTAAAAGTTAATTTAGTTTCGCCAACTATAAATGGTGCTAAAATTAATATGCAAATATCAGGTATTAAAGAAAGTGATATTGACAGTGAAGATAATGTTAAATACCTTTATTTAGAGGTAGGAAATAGCACTATTAAAATTAATAAAGATGAACTTACTTCTCAAAGTGGAGTAGTAAGTGGTAATAGTTATGTAATTAAAACATATTCAAATTACTTATTAAATTTAAAATCTGTAAGAGTCGATAATAAAGTAGTTACTGATTATAAATATGATTATTTAACAAAGACTATTAAATTTAATGATGAAGAGTATTCTGGTAAAAAGATTGATATTACTTATGAAATTACATTATATGGTTTTGATATTAATACTGAATATAACATAAAAGTTTATATGATGATATCTTCGAAGAAAGTATATTTAACAGATTCATCTAGTACTCTTTATGAAACATTTAACTATACATTTAAAACTTTAAGTGAGGCTGATGTAAAAGTAACGGGTGCTTCATTTGATATTAATTCTAAAGATGATTATTCACAAAGATTATTAAATTTAAATTATAATATTTCAGATATTATGGGTATTAAATCAGTAGATTATGAAATTTGTGATGGTGGTGTATGTGCTACAAATATTCAAAATTGCAGTGATGATAATTACAACGTTTTAGGAAATACTACATGTGTTAAATCAAATAAATATGATATGTCAGCATCTTTTGATATAACTGGTGATAGCTTTATATTTGGTAAAGATTATCAAACTAAATTAACTGCTAAAGTGGATACTCCTTCAGGAGAAAAAGATATAGTTATCTATAACAGTGGTGTAAATGCTCGAAGTCTTACAGCACCAAACTTAGATGTTATTAAAGCAAGTCATTATAATACAACAAGTGGTTATTATTTAAACTTTAAAATTGCCTTTAATGACCCTGATAAAGTTGTTACAAGTGGTAACTATAAAGCATATCTTGCAATACTTCAAAATGGTGAATATAAAGTTGTAAGTGGTTCCGAAGAAGTTAAAAATATCTTTAGTTCAAATAATAAAACAAGATATAATAACCTTGAGGAAAATAAACAATATTATTTCATTATAGAGTATGATACATATATAAATAATAATGGAACAACTGCTCTTGAACATCATTTTGATAGATACTTAATGTTTACATTAAATAATTATCATATTAATACAGGACTTGTTCAATATATGGCTAATAACTATGTTGGTGAAGATCAAAACATTTATGGTGAAACTACATTAAGATTTGGTTATGCTGCAAATATTATGAAAGATATTGTCCCAGTGGAACCTGATGAAGATTATGTAGAACAAGAGGCTTATGTAGTAGGAATAACTTATGCAATTAACTCAATCGAAAGTTCTGTAGGAAATATTTATATTTCTGGAACAAAGATGTTTGATGAGTTAAGTACTGATGAAGATGATAAGATTATTTATATAACTGGTTCAACAGAAAGTTCAGTAGTCGGAGATAGTTATTATCAAATAATGCTAAAACATAATGGCACAAAAGGTCAAAATGCTAATGCATATGCTTATACTGATGAACTACTTTTAAGAAGCGCTGGTTATAACATAGTATATAAATTCTATTTAGGAGGAGCTATTACTAAAGATTTAAATACTGAGGAAAAATGTATTGCAAATGCTGCCTCAAATAAATGGAATGCTGAAAAAAATGAATGCTATATTCTTGGTAGTGAAAATAATGCTACAACAAGAACTGAAGATAAGAAAAGAGGGTAAGAATGAGAAAATTAAATTCAAAAAATAAACTTTTAATTTTAGGACTATCAATTTTTACCTTCTTAGTTCTTTCAGTAGTGTGCGTATTTATAATATTTAAAATAAAAGATTATAATGTAAAATATGAAGTAAGTTCTATAAGTTATTTATATAATAAAGATAAAGAACTTATAACAGTTAAAAATAATAGTTATATTAAAAAAGATTTTATTGGTAATTATTATTTAGTTCAAGATAAGAAAAAAGTTTCTCTTGGAAATAAAGTTGTAATATATAATAGCTCAACTGGAGAAATGAAACTTCTTGGAACATTTTATGAAGTACTTGATAATGGTGAAACTAAAAAATATACAAATGAAAATATATTTTCTGCTTTATCAAATAAAATATTTAAAATAAGTGATCGAAAATATTTACTTACTGGTAAAGTAATTAAAAGTGAGGATGACTTATTAAATGCAGAAAATTATTTACTTGTCGATTTAGATAAAGTAGGAAACTCTTATGTATATAATAACGTAATAAGTTATAAATCTTTTGGAGTACTTAATTTAAAACTAGGTAATTTTACATTTAAAACTAATGAAGAAAAACTTGTATATGATGATAAAGAGTTTGATCTTGCTAAAATAAGTGGTTCAACAAATGAATATTTTAATAAAAAATATGAAGAGCCAAAACCTGATAATAATGGTACTGATAATGTTTATCCAGATAATAATTATACATTTATCAATAATATTCATCAAACAATAACTAATAATAAATATGTTACTCATAAAACTATGGTACTTGATAGTAAATCAGATAGTAATAGTATAACAGTATCATATATGGTTTATGATCCTCTTACTGAGTTTACTAGCGTATATATTGTAGTTAAACTTGGCGAAAGTGAAGTTGAAAGATATACTGTAGATCCTGCCTCAACTACATATGACATAAAAGATTTACTTCCTGGACAAGAATATACTTTAGAGTTCTATTATGATTTTAAAGATAATGGAAATGTAGTAAGTCAAAAATTTGATGAAATAAAAGTTAAAACAAAATCAGTAAATGGACAAATTACACTTGATAAAGTTAGTGCAAATAGTGTATCATATATATTGAAAGTAGATGGTAGTATTGATTATGCAAAAGCAAATCTTTATATAGATGATATTTTAGTGGCCACGGATAATAATTTAAACTTAGAACTTGCTAAAAATGGTGGTTATACAGGTTTATTTAGTTATTCTGGTGTAGGTAAGATTGCTAAAATAGTAATCGAAGATGCGACACTTAATGGTGCGAATATGGGCATAATTGCTACATATAAATATATTTTATAAGAAGGAGTGATAATATGGAAAGCGTACTTTATGCAACAATGTTAGCAGTTGGTATAATCTTAGGTCTTACATTCTTAGGTTTATCAATTGGTTTAGGTATTATGGGAGGTAAAATAGCCGAGTCTATTGGTAGAAATCCAGAGACTAAAAATGATGTTATTCATTCAATAATGACTATTCTAGTCGTTTTAGCGGTATTTTTATTATTCTTATTTACCTTTATTTACATTCTTTTATATCTAAATCCGTTTGTTAGCTAATGGAAATAGTATTACTTTTAATATTAACTGGATTACTTTCAGTTATAATGTTCTTTTCTCTAAAAAAACTTATTGAGAGCTTAAATAAAGATAGTCAAAAATATTACTTTAAGACTATGCAAGCTCTTGATAAGAAAATAGAGGAAAAAAACAAAGAAACAAATGAAGAAAAAATTAATAATGAATTTTATGAAGAGGATAAAAAGAAGGTAGAAGTAAAAGAGGGTATCGATAAATCACTTCTTGATATTTATAATAATGCTGATTATGAAAATGAAAATGCCTTAAAAATTGCTAATAAAGTTGATGCAATATTTAAGATTGATGAAGATAAAATAATATCTTCCTTTGTTAAGAATAATACAGTAGATGAAAATTATAAATATTATCAAAGTATTTACGATAGATTTAGTCCAAATCTAATATATAAACTTAAAATGCTAAATAAAGATAATCAAATAAATGAAATATCTAAAATGCTTAATGAAGATGAATATAAAGTATTTTATGATTATTTAAAGCATCATAAGTTTAAGTTAAATAGATTTTTATTAGATTTTGAACTTAATATAGAAAAAACAAATCCAGTTATTGAAGTTATAACTGGTGATAAAAATAAGAATTATAATCATATTAATCCATATGTAAAAACTTCTTATAGTGATGATATATATAAAGGAATTATAATTAAATATCAGGATAGAATTTATGATTATAGCATAAATGAAAGGGATGTGTGACTTGTGAGTGTTATGTGGGATGAAATAGCAAAAGATGTTATGAAAGATATTAATGAAGAAAATAATGTCTTTTCTATTGGTAAAGTTATAAATATTACTGGAAGTATGATTGAGGTAGCGGGCCTTAAGGATGTTGCATTTTTTGAAAGTGTTAGCATTTTAAATAAAGCAAAAGGTTATGTTTCAGCAATCTATGAAAATACAGTTAATATTTCTTTAGTAGAGCAAAATGATACCATTTTAATCGGAGATAAAGTTTATACACTAAATAAAAACTTTAAAGTATCTTTTTCTATGGATAGTTTAGGTAAAGTAATAGATGTATTTGGAAATGATTTAATAAGTGGTAAAAAGTTTGATAATTTACTAGAGTTTGATGTAGAAACAGGTAATATTCCTTTAGTTGAAAGAAGTGAAGTTAAAAGAGAATTTTTAACTGGTATTGCTGGTATAGATTTATTCTATCCAATAGGTAAAGGACAAAGACAACTTATTATCGGAGATAAAAAAACTGGTAAAACACAAATTTGTCTTGATATGATAGCAAATCAAAAAAACTCTAGAATGCTTTGTATTTATGTAGCCATTGGTAAAACAAAAAAAGAAGTTAAACAAATTTATTATGAGCTTACTAAGATGGGAGCCATGAGTTATACAATTATAATTGCATCATTTTTTGATGATTTACCTGCGAAAAGTTATGTTACACCTTATGCTGCGACAAGTATTGCAAAATATTTTATGAGACAAGGGTTAGATGTTCTAGTAATATTTGATGATTTAAAGAAACATGCAGATATTTATAGACATATGAGTTTGGCCGCTAAAAAGGTTCCAGGAAGAGATGCTTATCCATCAGATATTTTCTATACACATGCAAGACTACTTGAAAATGGTTGTCAACATATAGGTGGAGGTTCAATTACAATGATTCCAGTAGTCGAAACTCGAAGTGGAGATATTACCGATTATATTTCCACGAATATTATTTCTATTTGTGATGGACAACTTGTTTTATCACTAAAGAAATTTAATAAAGGTGAACGTCCAGCAATTGATTATGGACTTTCCGTATCAAGACTTGGTGGAGCAGTTCAATCTAGAGAAATGAAAAAAGTTGGTATTAAAATTAAACAAGATTTACTTTCATATTTGGAAATTAGAGATATTTATGAACTAGTTAATCTTGATGATTTAGGAGAAAATATGAAAAATCGTATGATCGAAGGTCAAAAGATTTTATCTAAACTAAATCAATATAAATATAGTCCTCTTACAAAAGAGGAAATGACAACTCTATTTGATGACATTAAGGAGGTAAAATAATGATAGTTGGTAAAGTACTTAGTATATTAGATGTTTCCATTAAAGTTATTTTATCTACTGATGAACTTGAAATCGGAGATATACTTACAACTAAAGATGGTAAATATAATTTTGAGGTTGTATCATTAACTTCAGTCGAGGCAACTTGTATTACTCTTGAATCTAACTGGGGACTTAAAAAAGGTGAAAAACTATATAAAAAAGCTAAAGGTATTGAAATAGAATACTCTGATAGAGCAATAGGTCGTGTATTTGATTCTTATGGTAATATTGTTGATGGTAAACCATTTACAAGTGAAAAAAAGAAAATTACAAGAAATAAAACAATAAGCCTTCAGGACCTTGATATTGAGGCTAAACCACTTTGGACAGGCATTAAGATTATAGATTTCTTTGCTCCAATCCAAAGAGGATTTAAAATAGGTTTAATTGGTGGTGCTGGTGTAGGTAAAACCGTACTAATTCGTGAACTTATTCACAATATTTATAATTCAACAAGTGCTAATGCAATCTTTATTGGTGCTGGAGAACGTTCTAGGGAAGGTAAAGAACTTATCGAAGAAATGGATAAGAATGGTCTACTTGATAAAATTGCTTTAGTATTTGGTCAAATGGGATCAAACCCAGTTTCAAGAAGTAAATCAATTGAATCTGGTCTTACTATCGCGGAGTATCTTCGTGATGAAAAGAAAAAAGATGCTCTTGTATTTATAGATAATGTATACCGTTTTATACAAGCACGAAGTGAAATAGCAATGGAACTTAAAGAAATCCTTGTAGAAAATGGTTATATGGCTAATATGAATGAACTTATTAGTAAAATTGAGGAACGTGCAAACTCTACTAAAGATGGAGCAATTACATCATTTCAAACAATATATGTTCCAGCAGATGATTTAAATGATGAAGCCGTTCAAAATATTTCCTCATATATGGATGGACAAATTACTCTTGATCGTAAGATGAGTGAAAAAGGTTTATATCCCGCAATTAATGTATTTAAATCTACTTCAAAACTTGTAGATATTGATGTTTTAGGAGAAAGACATTATAATCTTTTAAAGAAAGCATTAGCATATTATACAAGATATGATGAACTCGAAGAGGTTATTGCAATACTTGGTGTAGATGAAATGAGTGAGGAAGATAAAAATATTTTCTATCGAACAAGAAAACTTAGAAATTATTTCTCACAACCACTTTTTGCATCAGAATCATTTACTAATATGCCAGGCGTAAAAGTAGATATCGAAGATATTTTAAATGACGTAGAAAATATTTTAAATGGTAAATATGATTTCATTGATGAACTATCATTTTTATATATAGGTGCTTATGGAAAATAAGGGAATACTTGTAAATGTATTTGAACTTGAAACAGGTCTTACAACTTACAAGGATTGTGAATATATAAGAATAACTGATGAAAAATATAATTTACTTGTAATGCTTGATTATACACCAATAATTGGCGAGGTAAATGGTAAAATTGATATTATGTATAATGGGAAGGAAATACATTATGAAGGTGTTAAAGCAAGTTTTATGAATAGTAATAATGTATTTAATTTAATGATTCAAGGGAGGAAATAATGGTAGAATTTATTCAAAAATATTTATTTTTAGTAATTGTTTTTTCCCTTTTCCTTGTTCTTATTTTTGCTCTTTATTTCATTATAAAAAAGCAAGGTAAAAATAATTATAATTTGTATGGAATGTTCTTAAATCTAAAAAATAATGAAATATTTGCTTTAAGTTTAATTATTATTAATTACTTATTTCTAACATATTTTCTTATTTTTAAATTAGATTTTAGTGTTTCTTTTGCCGTAGTTAGTGAAATTTTAATATTAATTAGTTTTATTTTAGTATTAAAATGGAAAGCACTTTTTATAAATTTACTTATAAATGGTGTCAATGTTTCCACTATATACCTTGCTAATTTAATTAATGAAATAAAACTTGCAAATACCGATAATTACATTTATTTCTTTTTACAAGTAGCAATAAATTTATTTGGCTTATTCTTTTATATGTTTACACATTTAAAATTTATAAGAGATATTAGAAAGGTAAAAAATGAAAAAGAAAATAATTAATTTTTTTAAGAAAAATTATATTGTCGTATCTATAATTTTAGGACTTATACTAGTTATCATAAGTACAATTATTATTGTTAGAATTATAAATAACTCTAATAAAGTAGAACTTAAAAGTACTTATGAAAAAGTATATCAATATGATGCATTAAAGAAAAATACTTATGAAGCACATATTACATATGAAGATGATAGTATTATAGATATAAAGAATGCTGGAAATGAAATTGATGAAGATTCAATTATTTATTCTGAAGCACTTTCTAAAATAATTTTACCTAAAAAAATGATAATCTATTTTTATAATAAAAATAATGAAAGTTATAGTTTACCAAAATATACAGTTATCGAAGATAATAAATCATTATTTAAGTTAAAGTATAATAAAAAAGAAGCTCTAAAAAATAATTTCTTTTTATATGATAATGAAGATACTTATGTAGTTTTTGAACCTTGCATTTTAAAATATAATGGCAAAGAAATAAATCTTTCAAGATTTAGCTTTGTTTATGTAAATAGTAATTATATTATGTATTATGATTATGCAAATAGTAGATTTTATTATGAAGATACTAAAATAACAGGTGCATCACTTTATTTAAATGATTATATAATTGATTTAATTAATGATGCTTCGGTTAAAGACAAAAATGTAAATTTACTTAATAGAAATATAGATACTCTTTCTATATTAAAGGAGGATTAAAATGGATTTAGTAGGAAAAACACTTTGTGATGAAACTGGTGAAGAATATGTAGTATTAAAACTTATTAACTATAAAGCAATTAAATGTGCTTATGCAGTAAGTGTTAGTAGTGATGAAAAAAAGATATTTCAAGTTTCTGGAAATGGACTTATATCAATTGATAGTAAGAAAATGATTAATGATATTACCCAAATGTTAATTGATAGTAAAGATATTAAAGATGAAGCCAGAAAGATTAAAGATGGAGAATCTATAGCGGATTATTTTAAATATTTAGATGAGTTTTATAAAACTAGAATTAATACAATAATGTAGGTGTAATATGAAAAATATTAAACCTATAGTACAAGTTATGAATTTATTTTCTCTAGTTAGAATAAATTCTGCGAAAAGTAAAGTCGAAGAATTTGGTATGACAAGTTCAGTTCTTACTAAAATAATATCTTCGATTATGTATAATGATAATATAGTTCTTGACAAAAATTCGATAGAACCTGATGCCTCAAAACCAGTACTTAATATTTATATTGCTTCAGACTATGGTTTTTGTTCATCATATAATCAAGTTGTTTCTCAAAAGATTAAAGAAACTAAAGATGATTATAAAATTATAATTGGTAGAAAAATTGCTTATGAAGATGATAAAACAGTTATGAAAATAGCAAAAGATGATTTTTATCAAGAACTTGATAGATTAAAAGAATATCTTACAAAAGCAATTAATGAAAAAAGTTATAGTAAAATAGTTATTTATTATAATCATTATTATAACTTTTCAAAAAGTGAATTTACAAGTATGCAAGTTTTCCCAGTAGTTTATGATGAAAGTGCAAAAGAAAATGTTGATTTTTTAATAGAAACTGATATTAAAAGTTTTATAAATAATTTAATCGTTTATTATGTTTGTTATGAACTTGAAATATGTGAAATATTTTCTTGGGCAAGTGAAAACGTTATTAGAAATGCGATGACTTCTTCAGCACTTAAGAAACTTGATGAGCTTGAAATGGAAGAAAAACTTCGTGAACTTAGAAAGATTCGTGAAAAAGGTCTAAAGAAAAATATTGAAAACTCTAAAAAAGTAATATTTACAAATAATGAAGATGATGATGATAATTGACAAAAAATATAAGTTAAGATAAAATGATAGTGAGGTAAATGTATGAATAAAAAAGGACAAGCTTTAGTAGAATATATTTTAATTATTGCTCTTGTAAGTGTACTTGCAATTGCTTTAGTTAACTATTTTGGTGGTTATTTAAAAGACTCTATCACTAAAACAAGCTGCTCAATGATTGGCCAGGAATACGTTGCTGGTGAAAAACCAGGTGATGGTAAATGTAAATAAATTAGTTTTTCTAATTTATTTTTTATGGGAGGAAATATGGAAAAAGATCTAAAATTAATTGTTATGAAAGGTGCAAAACCTTTAGGAGAAAAAGTAGATGCTTATTTAAAAAAAGCCTTTAATACAGATAATACTTTTATCGTGGATACCTCAAATCCAAGATTTAATAATGGGGAAGCAAAAGCCCTTATTAATGAGTCTATTAGAAATGATGATGTTTATATTTTATGTGATATAGGAAATCATAGTATTGCTTATGAAATGTTTCATAAAATTTCCTATATGAGTCCTGATGAACATTTTCAAGATTTAAAAAGATTTATTTGTGCTTGTATGGGACATGCTAATAGAATAAGTGTAATAATGCCACTTTTATATGAATCAAGACAACATCGTAGAAAAGGAAGAGAGTCGCTAGATTGTGCTATGGCCCTTCAGGAACTTGAAAGGTTAGGGGTAAAGGAAATAATTACTTTTGATGCACACGATCCTAATATTCAAAATGCTATACCTTGTTCATCGTTTGATAGTTTTTATGTAACTACAAATATAATTGAATCAATGATGAAAGATGACCAAAATATGCTTAATAATCCAGATAATTATTTAGTAATATCACCAGATGTAGGTGCTATGGATAGAGCTAGATTTTATGCTGATATGTTAGGTACTGATGTAGGTATTTGCTATAAACGAAGAGATTTAAGTAAAATTGTTAATGGTAAAAACCCAGTTGTGGCTCACGAATATTTAGGAAAAGATGTAAGTGGTAAAAACTTACTTATTGTTGATGATATGATAGCATCAGGTGGGTCTATATTAGACTGTGCTAAAATGATGAAAGAACGTGGTGCTAAAAATATTTCTCTTGCGGCAACATTCTCACTATTTACTGAAGGAAAAGAAAAATTCGAAGAATATTATAATAAAGGTATCATTTCTAAAGTATATTCAACTAATCTCACTTATTTAGACGAAGATATTAAAAACGAGCCTTGGTTCGAAGAGGTTGATTGTTCAGAAAATATCTCTGAAATTATTTATAAATTATATTTAGGTCAAAGTATTTCACCACTTTTAAATGGTAAAGCTAAGGCCACTGAACTTGTAAGAAGTCTAAGAAAGAAAAATTAGACTTTTTTATTTTACATTACTTTACAATTATATATGTAAATACTTTACATAAAATAATTTACCTAATATATGCTAAAAATTAGGTATTTTTATTATTTTTTAAAAAAACTTTTCAAAAAAAGGAGGAAAAGAGAAATTTTCCGGTAATAAATATATATGAAGGGAGGAATTTCTAATGACATAAAAAAATATAAAAAAACAAGAATTAAAATTGGGTAAAAATTGTGGTAGAAAGGAGAAAAATGCTTAAAACATTTTTAACAGAAAATCTTTTTATAAGAGATAAGTTTGCTAAGGCTATGTTTGCCAATCCTGTTAATAGTGATTATGTAATAAAATATGTTAAAGCTTTAGAACAAAAAGATAATATTGAGATACTTAGTTATGAAGTACTTTATCCAGAAATCAATACATTTAAGAATTTAAAAGATAGAATAACAGATGCATATGGAGTACTTAATACTAGTGAAGGATTAGTACTATTAAATACTGAATTTAACTGTAATTATACAAATGAAGGTTATTTAAAAAATATTGTATATGTATGTCATATGTTAATAAAATATGCGGATGTAACATCTGGTAAAGTATATACCAAATGTATTCAAATAAATATTGATAATTTTGATGTTTATGATGAAGGAAAATTTGTATATAAAGAAGAAATATTAAAAAAATATCGAAATAAAGAAAACTTTATATTAACGATATATCACATAAATGTTGCATTATTAAGAAAAATGTCATATGATGATATTAGAAAACTTGATAAGGATAGCTTAGAATATTTATCACTAATATGCATAACAAATAATAAAAAAACTTTTGCTGGTGATAAAATGATGCTAAGAATTGTAAAGGAGTTAGATGCTATGCAAAAAAATTATGATGAGTTAATTTATTATGATCCTAAAAAGTTTCACGAAGCAGAAATGAAAGAATTATCTTTTGAGTATGGTGTGGAGCAAACCAAACTTGCTAATGCAAAAGAATGTATCAAAAAAAAATTATCAAAACAGTTGACTTTAGAAATAACTAAGATAACCGAGGAAGACTATAATAAGTTAGTTAGTGAAATTCAAAAAGAATCAAAACAAAAAAACGCGTAAAAGCGTTTTTTATAATGTATCAATAATTTCAGATTGTTCTTTCTTTAAATTTTCTTCATCCTTTTTAAGTTCCTTACCTAAGAAAGCATTTCTAATTTCAACATCGTTTTCACCAAAGTCTGTATCAAGGTCAATAACTTTAACAACCTCTTCGATAGTGGTAGAACCATTAATAATTTTTACAAGTCCATCTTCGAGTAGAGTTTTCGTATTATCTTTATTATAAACTAAATTTCTAAGTTCTTCTTTCTTAACGTTATTAATAATGGCATCTCTTATGTCTTGATTAAGAAGTAGTACTTCATGAAGAGCAATTCTTCCTTTATATCCATTAAAACATTCATCACAACCTACAGCATCATATATTGCAGGAACATCTTTATTTAATACTTTTTTAAATAAGTTTTTTTCATATTCAGTAGTTGGTCTTGATTTACGACATTTAGGACACAATTTTTTACATAATCTTTGAGATATAATAGCGGTAAGTGCAGAACCTAAAAGGTATCTTTCAACATCCATATCAAGAAGTCTTTCAATAGTATTAAGTGAGTTATTGGTGTGGATTGTAGAAAGTACTAAGTGACCTGTAATTGATGCTCTAACAGCAATTCTTGCGGTTTCATCATCACGAATTTCTCCAATCATTATAACGTTAGGGTCTTGTCTTAAAATAGAACGAAGAGTAGTATTAAAGTCTAAACCAATTTCACTCATAACTTGTACTTGGTTTAAACCTTTCATTTTCATTTCAACTGGGTCTTCGACTGTAATAATGTTTGTCTGTGGTGTATTAAGTAGTTGAAGCATTGAATAAACTGTTGTACTTTTTCCTGAACCAGTAGCACCAGTAACTAGAATAATTCCATTTGGAGCAGTAAGTGCGGTTTTAACTTTTTCATAATTTTCATCAGTAAAACCTAAAGTTTCAAGGCCCGCAAGAGACATAGAGTAGTCTAGTATTCTTATAACGATTTTTTCACCATGAATAGTTGGAAGCGAAGACACACGAAGGTCTAGTTGTTTTCCATCATCAAGGTGTTTAATAGCACCATCTTGGGGAAGTCTTGATTCAGTAATGTTCATACCACTTATAATTTTAACTCTAGTTGTAAGATTTTTCTTAACTGATTCGGGAATTTTACAATAATCATGTAACTCACCATCTATTCTTATTCTTACATTTATACCTTTTTCTTCGGGATCAAAGTGAATATCTGATGCACCTTTTTTAATAGAATCTTCGATAATTTCATTAACTATTTCAACAACTGGTTTATTATCATAATCAAATTCTCTAAACATTACTATCACACTTTCCCTTTACTATATATAATTATATAATAATTTTTTACAATTAACAATAAATTTTTGTAGCAACTTCAAAAAAAATATTGTATACTTAATATAGGAAGTAGGTAGTTAAATGAAAAAAGAAAATATATGGTTTTTTATAATAGGATTTATATTTACATTTGCTCCCTTTTTCATACTTAACTATGCAGTTTATAGATTAATTCTTACCCTAATTGGTATAATAATTTTAAGTATATCATTAATAATTAATACAAAAAATTTACCTTTAAAAGTAGTAATATTTCCCGTAATGGTATTTCTATTTGTCTATTTAATTGATTATTATTCATTTATAGTTTTAAAAAAACCTCCAGTTATGGTTATAGAGTTTAAATCATCAGAAAAGGTTAGTACCTATAATAGTTTAATTTATAGAATCTATAAATGTGATAATGACCTTATATTAGATAAAAATTATAAAAAAGCTTATGCTTGTGATAGAAATGAAATCGAAGTAAAAAGTATATCAGAATATTTAGGAACAAACCTAAAACAAACATATCATAATACAAAAAATAAATTTGTTCATATAAAAGGCAAAGTAAGTAAAATAATTGGTTCCACAGAATTAGAAATTGATTATTATGATTCTAAAGTAGGAATTAATGGTTATGTAAATTTTGAAAGTAATAAAAAAATTGTATTAAAAAACTTAAATATTAATCCTAAAAAATATCATATATATGATGAAATAGAGTTTACTGGTGAAGTTATAAAATATATAATTAGCGAAGATAATGAGGAAATTGATTTAACTTATGTAACTATCTATGATTTAGATATTTATAAAACTGCTGAACTTATGGTAAATTATAACTATGATAATAAAATGACAAATCTACTTGATAATGTTTATTATTTAGGAATTAGCAATATTTATTATAAATATAATGAAGATAATATTTATGACTTATCATATATTTTAACAGACAAAAGAGACTCTATTGATAATATTGTAAAGGGCAAAGAATATACTGAAAATAAAAATAATGATAGAGTATATAAATTTGAAAAATTTAATTTAGTAAGATGTAATAATGAAAAGACTATTTTTGTAAATCCAAATATTAGTATAAAAGATAATATTTGTGAATAGAAATTCATATTTAACAAATAATAAAGATGTGAAAAAGTTTATAAATAATTCATATCTTTTTTTAATACTTTTTATTATTCTTATATCAAAGAATTTTATTTTTAGTTTGTTTAAACCAAGATATACTTTTAATGAAAGTATTTTGGTATCCTCTTTATATGATCAAATTAATAAAATAAATATTATAAAAGGTTATGATTATAAAGATAATATTACTTATGCAAAAGTAATTAATAATAATGTTTATGCCTTTAGAAAAGAGTTAAAACTTATTTGTGATACAAAAAATATTTCTAAAAATGATTTAGTAATTTATGATAAATATTTAATTGGCACTGTAAAAAATATATATAAAGATTTTATTATAGTTAAAATGATTACAAATAATGATTTTATAATTCAAGGTTTTGGTAAAAATGAAGATGGAATTTTAAAATATAATGATAATAAACTTATTTTTTCTAGCAATGAAAACTTAAATATAAATGATGAAATATATATTTCTAATTTATCAGGTTATAATGAAAAAATAGTTTTGGGAACTATAAAGGGTATTGTTTATACACCAGAAAAAGTATATGAAGTTAAACCATATGATGTAAATAAAATAGATTACTTAGTAGTTTTATCAAGGAATAAATAATGATATTAGATTTATTAGTTTATAATTATACAATTTATTATAGTTTCTTTTTTCTAAACTATTTAAATTTTAAAAATATATATTTAATTATTTGTGTGGGGATATTAATAGATAGCATATTATCTACATATGTACTTGTAACAATTACGTTAGTTATTATTTATTACCTTTTAAGAAAAATTAAAAATTATTATTTAAAAAATATTTTATATTATTTAATCTTTGTTTTAATCTTTAGTATTATTTTTAAATGTGATCTTCTTTTTATATTAAAAAAAAGTATTATTATGCAGTTAATAAGTATTATTTTATTTAAGAAGCATATACTTAAGTATGGAAAATAATGATGATAAATTATTAAGTGAATATCTTAGTGATGATAAAAGTGATAAGTTTAGAAAAGGTTTAAAAAAATTTCTTAATAAAGTTTTGATATCTTTAGTACTTTTAATAGGAAGCTTAATATTTGTTAAAATAAGCCCTGAAAATAAAAATAATTTTAAAAAAGTTGTTTTTAATGAAACATTTAAATTTAGTAAATTTAATAATTTTTATGAAAAATATTTTGGTTCCTTTAATATCAAAAAAGAGATTCCCGTAGTAAGTGAAAAAATAGATTATACAAATGGTGAAAAGTTTTTAAATGGTATAAAAGTTAAAATAAATGATGGTATTGTTAGCTCTATTTCAAGTGGAATAGTGGTTTTCAAGGGTAATAAAGATGAAATAAATAATTTGGTCATTGTTCAAAGTAGTGATGGCTTTGATATTTGGTATGGTCTTTTAGAAAATATTAATGTAAGTATTTATGATTATATAAATGAGGGTGCTTTAATAGGTAGTGCTAATAAAGTATTTTATTTAGCTATTACTAAAGATAATAAGTTCTATTCTTATGATGAATATAAAGAAATTAAAAATCAAAGTTAATTATTTAACATTATATTTTTTATTAGTTCTTTTTTTATGTGGTTATATTAAAAATGCATTAATAATATTTGGTATTGTTATTTTTCACGAACTAGGTCATATTTTAATATCAATTATTTTAGGTTATAAAATTAAAAGTATTGAACTTTTTCCTTTCGGAGGTATAACTAAAATAGATAATATTTATAACTCTTCGTTTATAAATAATTTTTTAATTTCGATTATGGGAGTAGTTTTTCAATGTATTTTATTTATATTTTTTAAGGATTCTTTTTTTAGAAAAATAAATCTATCAATAATGCTTTTTAATTTACTTCCAATTGTTCCCTTAGATGGAAGTAAAATACTTTTTGAAATATATGCTTATTTTTTACCATTTAAAAAAGTTATTAAATATCATTATTTAACATCATTTCTTTTTATATTAATTTATTTATTTTTAAACTATAAATATAATTTTAATAATTATTTGATAATAAGTTTATTTGTTTATAAGACTATTGAGGTTATTAAAAATAAAAGTATTATTTATGAAAAATTTATATTAGAAAAAATGCTTTATGATATTAAATATTCCAAAGTTGTAAATAAAAATGAACTTCTTTTAAATTATAAAAAAGATACAAAGTATTATTATAATTTAAATGGAAGAATTATGTCTGATAAAGATTATTTGCTTGGCAAAATAAAATAAAAAAATTTGTAATAAAAAAATTTGATTAAAATCTTTTAAACCCAGTGTTTATAAGGGATAGTCTTTCATAAAACATAAACATTTGCGAAAACTTATCCTCGTATTTACGTTACTTTCATCCTAATTCTAGCATTTTTTTGAATGAATTTCTAGTCCTTTTCCCACAAAATTGGTATATTATTTTCCTAAATGTTTATGATTTGCGAAAATAAACTATAGTATTTACCTAGGTTTGGAAGGTGTGAGTGGTTTGAAAAAATTAGTAAATAATTTTAAGGCATATTATAGTAATAATAAAGAAAGATGTTTAACAATATTAACAATAATTATTTTATCAATACTTTCTAGTATAATTTTAATATCATATTCATTTTATCAAAATAAGAGTTCAAAATTAATAATCTCCGGGGTAGCTTTAATAGATTCATCAGATGTATCAATCAAAGTATATAGAGAAAATAAAAATGATAATGGAGATGGAATTGGAACATATGCACTTTCTTATTATGTGCCAAGTTCCTCATCATATAGTTATGTAGAAAGTAAATCAGTATGTGATACAGGAATAACCATAGAAAAATATGAAAATCAAAAGTTTTATGTAGATGCCACTAAAAAAGGGAAATGTAAAGTATATTTTGATGCTATAGATGGATATATTGATGATTACGAAGTAAATCTTTTTGTTCAGCAAGAAGTAGGTAATACTGATGATAAAAACTATAATCAAATGGGACAATTACCATTATATGAAACAGGATATTATTATACTATAAATACAAATAAAACAAGTTGTACAAATGGAGCAACAGTAAGTATCGTTGGAAAAAATATTGTAGTATTAACAACCCAAAAAGCAGTATGTAATGTTTACGCTGATAAAAATAGTGACAGCGAAGCACCCATTATTTCCTCATTAAGTATTAGTGATACTACAGTAACATTTACCGCTACAGATAACATATCACTTGCATTTTATGGAGTAAGTGATAGTAACACTATAGAACCAGAAGAATATAATAGTTTTTCGGGAACAAGTCAAACAATTTCCTTTACACAAAGTGCTGAGGGAACATATTATCTGTGGGTAAAAGATAGTGCAGGAAATATTGCTACAAAAGAATTTACAATATCACTTGGAACATCATTTGAGACATTAATGGTAGCAAATAATAATGATATCTTTGATGAAAATGGATTAAGGTATGAAGGCACAAATCCAAATAACTACATATGTTTAGATAATCAAAAAAGTGGAGGTTGTTCAAGTAGTTCTTTACTATTTAGAATAATAGGATTATTTGATGAAGATACATCAAGTGATGGAACAACTAGTGCAGGTAAAAAAAATTTGTTAAAAATACTTGATACAAATAACTATGGAGGAGCAAATGGAAAGTATTGGAGTGGGTCATCCTCAAATCAATCTAATAATTGGAGTAAATCAACACTGAATACAGAACTTAATGGAACTTATTTAAGTACACTTCTTGCCAAAAGTGGTGTAAATAGTAAACTATCTAGTGCAATAGTAAATGCAAAATGGCATTTAGGAGGAGCAACTCCATCAAATTTTCGTACTTTAACAGCTGATGGAATATATAAAGAAGAAAGAAATACAAATGCAATATATAGTGGAAATCCATCAAGTATATATGCAAAAGTAGGATTGATGTATCCAAGTGATTATGGATATGCAACAGTGGGAGGAACAACAACAAATAAATCAAGTTGTAGAGCACAAGCATTATATAATTGGAAAAGTTCATCATATAGTGATTGTAAAAATAATGATTGGGTATATAAATCTCAATCAATAAGTTGGGGGTCTAACAAAAATGAATGGTTAATTTCCCCAAATGCCTCGAATTCGGATAGTGCTTCTGATTTTAATTCGGCTGGTTCTGTTTACACTAGTAGTAATGTCCGCTATAACCAGTTTGCGGTTCGTCCATCATTTTATTTGGATTCTAGCATTTTAAAAATAGTTGGAGGAACAGGTACTTCAACAGATCCATATCATATAGGTTAAAAAATACAAGATAAGCATCTTGCATAAATATATAAATAAATGTTATATTATAAATAGGTGAACGCGAAGAAAGTTCGCGTTGCCTAATTGGTTAAACTAGATAACGCTATTCAGGAAAGTATTGCTATAATAAACTCTTTTAGGAGCCTATATAGTTTTACTAAATCTTGAACGGCGTTTTCTATTTTATCTAAGTTGTAAAAACAAATCAGAAATAGTATGAATAAAAACTCGATTTTAATTATCTTATCTTTAGACATAAGCATCATCCTCCTCTCAGAATTTTTGATTTATTTCAAACCCCCTGAAAATTGGTGGCAACGCCAGTTCCTGCACGTTCGAGTAGCTATTATACATATATATTTTAGCATTGCAAGCACTTCGACAAAACAAGACATAAGAAAAGTTAAATTAGAGAAAAAACTCTAATTTTTTTTGATTTTAAAAAGTATTTAAAAACCTCACAATCCCAGTAATTATAAGGGATATTCTTTCATAAAGTATAATCATTTAGGAAAATAAATCCTAGTATTTATGCTATTTCTATCCTAATTTTAGCATTTTTTTAAGTGAATTTCTAGTCCTTTTCCCGTAAAATCGGTATATTATTTTCCTAAATGATTATAATCTAGGAAAATAATCTCCAGTATTTATATGGAATTGGAGTAGATTATGAAAAATAAAAAAGTAATTATAATTTTAACATCAATGATAGCGTTAATTGGAGGTATTTTATTTGTAAACCAAATATATAATAAATCTAAAAATAAACAAATACCTAAGAAAAATAATTTAGCAATAATGGTAAAAGGTGAATCTGGAGAATATGTAAGTTCTGATACAATACCCAAAGGAAATTATGTTTTAAATGAAGAAAAAACTATATGCGAAAATGGAGGAAAAGTAGTAAGCTATGATAACTCAACAGGACAAATAGGATTTAGTTTTCTGGGTAGTGACAGATGTTCATTATACTTTGATAAAATAATAGATACAGAAAAACCAGTTATATCTAATTTAACTGTTAGTGGAACAACAATAACAACAACACTTACAGATAATATAGAACTATCTGGGTATGGAATAAGTACAAGTAATAGCGCTGAACCAACAAGTTGGACATCAATAAGCGGAACAACATATAATTTAAGTACGTCAGTTAATAATGCAGGAACATATTATTTATGGGTAAAAGATAGTAGTGATAATAAAACCATAAAAGAATTTAAAATAGGTACTTCTCTTGCAGAATATATAGTTAAGTTATATTCGGATAAAAATGCTATTGATGCAAGAACTACTTTTTCTACTATATATACGGATACTAATGATAAACTATTTAAAACTAATAATACCGAAGATGGTTCATACGTTTATTATTATGCAGGAAATACTTCACATAACTGGGTAAAATTTGCAAATTTTTATTGGCAAATAATTAGAACAAATGAAAATGGTAGTGTTAGACTTTTATATGTTGGAAGTTCTCATAATACTACAAGTGGGTATATTGGAAAATCAAAAATAAATAACCTTACTACTGAAAATCCTATGAATGTCGGTTATATGTATGGAACTTCAGGAAGTTTACTTGCTAATAGACAAAATACTAATTCAAGTACAGTTAAACAAACTCTTGATAGTTGGTATTTAACAAATATCTATAATAAAGGATATTATAAGTATATAGATAAAGCTGCGATATACTGTAATGATCGAAGTACAAATGGAACATATGGTACAGATAGTTACTCAAGTTTTAACTATGGTCCAAAGGTTAGATTATCAGATGGAGCTTCACCTTCGTATAAATGTGGAGCAAGTGCAAATGGAGGGTACATTGAATCTTCTCAAGCAGTAGAGGATAAATTTTCTTCGGATACAACCTTTGGTGGTAATGGTAAACTTAAATGCCATGGTAATAACACTAAAGATTGCCCTATTGGTTTAATAACCGCTGATGAAGCAGTTATGGCTGGTGGCGTGGCCCATAGAGGTGCATCAGTATGGTATTCGGTAAATAGTGAAGGTAATCCAGTTACTAATCGTAATTGGTGGTGGACAATGAGCCCTTATAGATTTTATGGTGGATATGGGGATGGCGCCGAAGTTGAAAATTATGTAATTGCGGCTGATTATTCAAATTCTATTTTTGGAAATGGTACACATTCTGAATATTATATTAGACCAGTTTTATCACTTAATAAATGTGCAATTTATGATAGTGGTGATGGAACGCCATCCAATCCTTACATAATAAAAGATGGTGGTTGTTAAATGTATAGAAATTAGTATGTAAAAATACTAATTTTTTGTGATTAAAAAAAGTTGATTAAAACCTTGCAATCCCAGTGTTTATAAGGGATAGTCTTTCATAAATTATATACATTTAGGAAAATTAACCTTAGTTTTTATGCTAATTACTATAGAATTTTAGCATATTTTTTTCACTATTTCTAGTCTTTTTCTCGAAAAATCGGAGTCTAGTTTTCCTAAATGTATATAATTTATGAAAATAGACCAAAGTATTTATGAGGGATTGGAGGGTACTAATAGTTTTGAAAAAATTAATAAATAATTTTAAGGAGTATTATAGTAATAATAAAGAAAGATGTTTAACAATATTAACGATAATTATCTTATCAATTTTATCTAGTATAGTCTTAATATCATATTCATTTTATCAAAATAAGAGTTCAAAATTAATAATCTCTGGAGTAGCTTTAATTGATTCATCAGATGTATCAATTAAAGTGTATAGAGAAAATAAAAATGATAATGGAGTAGGTCTTGGAACATATTCATTATCATATTATGTACCAAGTTCATCATCATATAGTTATGTAGAAAGTAAATCAATCTGTGATACAGGAATAACTATAGAAAAATATGAAAATCAAAAGTTTTATGTAGATGCAACAAAGAAAGGAAAATGCAAAGTATACTTTGATGCCATTGATGGATATATTGATGATTATGAAGTAAACCTTTTTGTTCAACAAGAAGAGGGTAATACTGATGATAAAAACTATAATCAGATGGGACAATTACCTTTATATGAAACAGGTTATTATTATACTATAAATACAAATAAAACAAGTTGTACAAATGGAGCAACAGTAAGTATAGTAGGAAGAAATATTGTAGTATTAACCACTCAAAAAGCAGTATGTAATGTTTATGCAGATAAAAATAGTGATAGTGTTTTGCCAACAATAGAAAATGTAACAATTTCATCAGGAAATCTTACAACGACACTTAATGATAATAATAAGCTATCTTTATATGGCATAAGTTCAAGTAATGAAATAGAACCTGAAGAATGGATAGATATACCAACAACGCCTTATACGTTAAGTACAGAAATTACGACAGATGGGACATATTATTTATGGGTAAAAGATAATGCAAATAATATAAAAATTTCAGATACAATAAATATTGTTTTGGATAGTGAAAAGCCTTTAATATCAAATTTAAGTATAAGTGGAATGAATTTAAGTGCATCATTAAGCGACAATGTTGGACTTTCTAAATATGGCGTCAGTACTAGTAGTACTACATCTCCAACAAGTTGGACAACAATAAGTGGAACAACATATAATTTAAATTATACTTTTTCAAATTATGGGAATTATTATTTATATGTTTATGATGTTAATGGAAATGAGCAAATTTCAAAAATGATAACAATTACTAAAGTTGGTTACGAAATGATACTTTTAAACAATGGAAATGGAGCTACAAATGTTTCCGATGCGAAGTCTTATATTGAGAATAAAGGAACCCCAACATTTACTGGCGTTGCTACAACTAATGAGGGAATGTATGCTGCAAAAGACGATTTAGGAACGTCTTACTATTTTAGAGGAGCAGTAAATAATAATTGGGTAAAATTTGGCAAAAATAGTTCTAACAAAGATATGTACTGGCGAATAATTAGGATAAATGGCGATGGCTCAATAAGAATGATTTATACTGGTATAACTGCACCAACAAGTAATAAAGCTACAGTAATGACTGGTACAGGTACTCAAATAAATACTAGTACTTTTAATTCAAATTCAAATAATCCAGCTTACGTAGGATATATGTATACCGCTAGTGCTCAATACGGGCATACAAAATCAAGTACAATTAAAGGGATAGTGGATAATTGGTATAAAACCACTAGCTTATATACTGATTCAACAACTAGTGGTAAAATAAGTGATAGTATTTTTTGCAGCGATCGAAGTGCATCAACAAGTGAAAGTGGGCCTTTTGGAAATATAAGCGGAACATTGACAACTTATACTAAATATTATTATAATGGTTATTCAAGAATTAGCGGTAAAGTTGGTCCAAGTTTGTCTTGTCAAAATTCTAGTGATAAATTTACAGTAAATACAAGTAATGGAAATGGCGCACTAACATATCCAGTAGGATTGATAACAGCGGATGAAGTTAATTATGCTGGCTCGGTATTTGGTGGAACTACTAATACTAATTTTTATCTATATACTAGTTCGTATTATTGGACAATGACACCAAGCAATTACAATGCAAAAATTTCCATAGAATATATGATTTATAATTCTGGAGGCATAACCAGTGTTAACGTTGGTTCTACACTTGGAATTGGCGTAAGACCAGTAATAAACTTATCAAAAAATGTAACATTGTCTGGAAATGGAACTTATAACAGTGTTTATACAGTAAGCTAAAAATATAGAAGAAAGAAAATTTATGCAAAAATCCTTGACTATATCAGGGATTTTTTGGTATAATCTTATTGTTTTAAGTCATTTCATCCACTCTAAAAAGGTTTTTAAAAGATTATCTTACCTTAAAGGTGTGACTTATGAAAAGGAGGAAAAGAAATGAAAGCTATAATTAAAACAGGTGGAAAACAATATTATGTTGAAGAAAATAGTCGTATCTATGTTGAAAAATTAGATGTTGAAGCTGGACAAAAAGTTGTTTTCGATGAAGTATTATTTGTTGATGGAAAAGCTGGAAAACCATTTGTAAAAGGAGCATCAGTTGAAGCTGAAGTTATTAAAAATGGTAGAGGTAAAAAAATAAAAGTATTCCATTATCGTCCTAAGAAAAAATCTAGAAAAACTCAAGGACATAGACAAGCATATACTTTAGTTGAAGTTAAAAAAATTAATGGTTAATAATGATTAAAGTTAATAAAAATGGAAATGTTATTAAAATAACTGGTCATTCAGGTTATGATAATGCTGGTAAAGATATTGTATGTGCTAGCGTATCAAGTATAATTTATACTACTGTAAATGGTCTATTAAATATCAATGAAAAAAGTATTGAATTTCTAGATAATGATGAATATATGGAAATAAAAGTTCTTTTATCTGATGATATTACAAACTCATTAATTTTAAATATGATGATGATGCTTAAAGAAATAGAAAAAAGTTATCCTAAAAATATTAAAGTTAATGAAGAATAATAGTAAAGGAGAATAGAAATGTTATATATAAGTTTAAATATTCAAAGATTTGCTCACGTTAAGGCTCAAGGTTCTACTAAGAACAATCGTGATTCAGCAGGTCGTAGATTAGGTGCTAAACTTTCTGATGGACAAACATGTAATGCTGGAAGTATTATTTACCGTCAAAGAGGAACTAGAATTTACCCAGGAACTAATGTAGGAATGGGAAAAGATCATACTTTATTTGCTAAAGTTAGTGGAACTGTTAAGTATGAAAGAATGGGTAAAGATAAGAAAAAAGTATCTGTTTATGAAAAATAATGCCTTAATGGCATTTTTTTTAAGGGAGGTTTATTATGTATTTAATTAGTATTGATGAAAAAGTATTACCACTTCCAATGGGAATTAATATAAATAGTTTTAGTGATTACTTTTCAGATGGAATATTATTTATTGATTATCTTGATGATGAAGAAAAAAATGAAGTATTAAGTGATTTATTTTATAATATAAGTATTTTATTTTGTTCTTATGATTTAAGTAAATATGATTTTGAAAAGAAAAAGACTATTAGAAATAATATTAATTATGCAAGATGTATGAGTAAGTACTTTAATGAAAATAATATGTATAGTGAAAGTAATAGTATTTTAAAAGAAATTATTGTAGAAATGATTTCTTACTATGCAAATTATAAGGAATTTGATACAATAGATATAAGTTTAAGGGGAAGATAATATGTTTGTTGATGAAGTTAAAGTTAAATTAATTGCTGGTGATGGAGGTATGGGATGTACTTCCTTTCGTAGAGAAAAATTTGTACCTATGGGTGGACCAGATGGTGGAAATGGTGGAAGAGGAAGTAATATTGTTTTTGTAGGAGATAAATCTTTAAAAACTTTAGTAGATTTAAGATTTCAAAAAATTATTAAAGGTAAAAAAGGTGAAAATGGTATGGGTTCCAATAAATATGGTAAAAATAGTGAAGATATCATTATTAAAGTACCTCTTGGAACTACTGTTTATGATGATGATACTAATCTTATTGTTAGTGATATAGTTGAAGATAATCAATCTGTTATAGTTGCTCATGGTGGAAGAGGTGGAAGAGGTAATAAAGCCTTTGCTACTCATGAAAATCCTGCTCCAAAGTTTTCTGAAAATGGTGAACAAGGAGAAATAAAATATTTAAGATGTGAACTTAAAGTTTTAGCGGATGTAGGACTTATAGGTATGCCAAGTGTTGGTAAATCAACATTTTTAAGTGTAATATCTTCGGCTAAACCTAAAATAGCAAGTTATCATTTTACTACTTTATCACCTAACTTAGGTGTAGTTAAATTAGGTAGTGATTCTTTTGTAGTAGCAGACCTTCCTGGATTAATCGAAGGAGCAAGTGAAGGAGTCGGTTTAGGAGACAGATTTCTTCGTCACGCTGATAGATGTAAAGTTTTAGTACATATGGTTAATATGTCTAAAATGGAGGGTAATGATCCTATTAATGATTATAAAGTAATTAGAGAAGAACTTTCTAAATACTCTAAAAAACTTGCAAATAAAAAAGAAATAATTGTTGCCTCAAAAATGGATATGCCAGATAGTAAAGATAATTTAATAGAATTTAAAAAAGCTTACCCAGATAAAGATATATTTGAAATAAGCTCTATTACACACCAAGGTATTGATGATTTATTAAATAAAATAAATGAAACTTTAAAAACTGAAGAAGAGTTTTCTTATGATAAAGATGAGTTTGAGGATGAAGTTTATATTAAATTTAAAAAAGATAAACCTTATGAAATAACTAAAGATGGTGATACTTGGGTTGTTACAGGTAAAGAAATTGAAAGGTTATTTAACATGACTAAATTTACTGAAGAAGAGGGTGTTCTTCGTTTTGGTAGAATACTTCGTGCTATGGGTGTTGAAGAAACCTTAGAAAAAATGGGCGCTAAACCTGGTGATGATGTAGCAATAAATGATTATTTATTTACGTATAAAGGTTAATTTATCATACATTTTTAATTTTTTTGATTTAAATGCAGGCATTTCTAAAATGTTTGTATTTTTTAATTGCTCCTTTATTACAATAACTTTATTTTTTTCGACATTAACTGCTTTAAAAATAATTATTCCGTGATTATCAAAACCAATTACATCAATATTTTCCTTCATAAAAAAAGTATGAATTGAATTTGTTTTAGGAAAAATTATTCCATAATCAAAATCTTTTTTACCCATAAATCCAATTAATTTCTTAAAAAAATTATTTGCTATTTTTACTTTTATATTTTCATCATCACTTATTTGTAATATCATATTTTTTTCTCCATTATAATCATATCAAAAAAAGTAAAAAAAATGTATAATTTTTAAAAAATAATTTAAAAGTTTAACTTGACTTAAAATATTAGTTATGTTAGTATAACTTTAATTTCAGGGGGTTTTATGAAAATTTATACAAAAAATAATGAAGAAATAACATGTCAAAATGATGTAATTACAAAATACAATTTAGAGTGTTATAATGATTATACATATAAAAATATTTATAGTATTATATCTACTTTATTAAAAGATCCATCTAATAAAATTAATGCATATAAATATTTGGAAATTCATTTTAGGTTTGAACATGATGATATTGATTTACTAGGTTACATTAATAGTAGATGCAAAAGCCAATATTCAAAGGTTGTTACCATTCCCACAGATGAAATAAAAGTATCAAAAATGGTTCAACGTAATAAAAAAAGTTTAGCATATAATTTATTTAATGTTAATCTAAAATGTGCCGCAACAAATGAATTTAATTTAAAAGATGGATTATACTCTATAGCTGAAATTAATAATTTAGTATTAAATGGAGTGTTATTACCAATAGGCAAAGAATATACTGATATAAAAAATATTCCAGAAAAAATAAATGTATTTCAAGAAAATGAAAATCAAAGTGAAAAAGCATCCTTGATACATTGCGTAAAAGATTTATCAAAGCTTGGTGATGATTCAGAATATTATTCATATTTTGTTTCTAAAACTATGGATTTTATAGGCTTAAAAAATGTATTAAGCTTAGTTAGAAATGATATCATCTTTTTATATTCTTATCAATTAAATATTTATTACAATGATATGTATTTTTCAGATTTTGAGGAATCAATATCTGAAGAAGAGTATTTTAAAGATGTTTATGATTTAATACTTAATTTTAATAAAGTTGCTTCCTTATTTAATATTGAAACAATATCAATTGATGCAGCAGAAGTATTTGCTTATTATAATTCATTTTGGTATGAAGGTGCGAAAAATTTATTTTTAATACGTAATAAATTTTCAAATGAACAGGCAAATAAAATTGAAAATGATATTATTGAAACTGCTGACGAAGATTTATTTGAATCTATTTTAAATTTTTATCCAGATGCTTTATATGATTTTAATATTTCTAAAATTATAAACTCCTTGGTTGAAAGAAATATTTTAAATGATGAAATTGATGAATATAGGGCATTAGAATATTTAACATATTATCAAAAATATTTAAATGAAAAAAATACATATAGCTTATTAATAATTGTTTATAAATCTAAAAATAAAGATGTTATTTATAAAATTAAAAATTTAGGGTATAGCTTAGAAGGTTGTAAGACCAGAAGTCGTAAAAAGAAAAATTAAGGTTCCAAAAAATGGAATCTTTTTTATGTAATTTACAAAATTTTTAAAAAATAATTTTTAATTTATTGACTAAAGTAAAAAAATATTATATGATTATCTTGATAATAGAAGGGAGATTTTTAAAATGGATGAAAATTCAAAAAAGAGTAATGTAGTTCTTCTTACAGTAATAGCAATAGTAACTATGTTAGTTGTTGTAATCGGAGCAACATTTGCTTATTTAGCAAGTCAAGTTGATGGAAAGGGTAATTCAAATATTAATGTTACAACTAATGTATCAAGTGATTTATTTTTAATTGATGCTGGTGCTCCAATTGAGATTGTAGCTAATACTGAAAATTTTGGAAAGGATCAAGCAGCTGCTGGAGAAGATTTAAGTGCTGAATCACTTGGAAGTATAACTTTTACAACAAATAATGAAGCAGAATCTAAAAGAAAATATAAAATTGATTTAAATATTTCACAAAATGATATGGAATATACTTCAGGTACTTGCTATGTAAAAACTGATACAGTAGAGGTTGAAAAAGAAAACTGTAATGGTGAAAATATTTGGGCTACAGATGGTAAAGCAGAAAAATGTTATGCTAAAGGAAATGCTGTATCAAGAACTGATTATTTAGATAATATGTATTCTTGTACTGCAAGTGATATGTATATTTGGGAAACTAGAAAAGATGCTGAATTAGTATTAGATTTCTATAAAGTTGATAATACTAAAACTTCAGAAACTTGTAACACTGGAAAATGTTATGATCCTAATAGACAAGTAGTTGATGGAATAACTTCTGAAGATGCATGTGATGGTAATAACAGATGGGTTGCTGATTACTTTAATGCAACAAATAATAAGTGTTATGTACTTCAAAATACATATGATATTACTAATTCTCAAGGAACTATTAATTTAATTGATAATGTAGAAATGACCACAAGTAAAGCTATTGGTAAAGTAAATGATTACTATATGGCTAGAGTAACATTAATAAACTACATGCATAATCAAATTCAAAATGGTTCTAAGAAATTTATGGCTAGTTTAGAATATTCTCAAATTATATCTGAACCTTAATAATAACTTAAATAAATACTAGGCTTAAACCTAGTTTTTTTATGTAAATATATTACATTCGTACTTGAAAATATTATAAAAAAATGATTAAATTATTATAGATAGAATAAAGGAGATATTTTGTATGGAAAAAAATATTAATGTAAAAATAATGGGAGTATTTGCAAGTATTCTTTTATTATTTATTGTAATAACAGCATCATTTGCCTATTTTGGTTCATTTGATGTAAATTTAAATAATAATGTAGCAGTAAATATTAATGCAGTTTCACCTGGTGATGCAACATTTATTTCAAATGCAACACAACTTAATTTACAAGTCCCTGCAGCAAATATGAGTCAAACAGCCTCAAATAATGAAGTAGCGGCAGCAACAAATACTGCAACACTAACAGTAAATTTAACTGGTGCAGCAAACCTTCTTACAACATGTACATATGATATTGTTTATGAATATGATAGTACCTCAAATGTATATGGTAAAAGTCCTACTACAAAAAATGGTAATAAAGAAATCACATTACAAGTATCAAATGTAAATGGAACAAATAATTTTGCAAATGAAAAAAACTTTGATTTTGATTCAAGTTGGAGTGGACTAAAAAGAACTCTAGTAAGTGGAGCAACAATATCAAGTAATGGAACATTAACTACTCAAAATATATCAATAACAGGAAAATATTATAACTTAACTATTCCTCAAACATCAATCGAGGGAAAAGCCTTTACTGGTAAAATTTATGTAACAAATCATAGTTGTAGTACAAGTGAACCAGCGTATATAACAATTTTAGCCAATAGTAAAGTAAATGAAGCGACACCAAATTTTGCAAGTACAGCAACAACAAATGAAGGCTTATATAAAGCTGATGATGATTATACTGAAACAACCGGTATGAAGTCATACTACTTTAGAGGAGCAGTGGATAATAACTGGGTAAAATTTGGAAAAGATAGTACAGGAAAAGATATTTACTGGAGAATAATAAGAATAAATGGTGATGGCAGTATAAGAATGATATATACAGGAACAACATCACCAACAGAAAGTACTAAAGTAGTAATGACAGGAGAAGGTACTCAAATAAGTGCAAGTGCCTTTAATAGTAGCGCAGATAAAGCAGAATATGTAGGATATATGTATACTTTAGGAGAGCCACATGGAAATAGTACAGACAGTGCAATAAAAACTACAATAGATAATTGGTATAAAACAACAACATTAGAAACAGATAGTGCAACAAAAAGTTTAGTTGCAGATCAAATATTCTGTAATGATAGAAGTGCAGGCTCTACTCAAACAGCAGCATGGACATCAACTGGAGCAATCTATTACTATGGAGTAAGAGATAGATTGTATACAAATAAAACACCAATATTAACATGTCCAACAGAAAGTGATAAATTTACATCAAAGGGAAGTAGTATAGGAAATAAAAGTTTAGAGTATCCAGTGGGCCTTATAACAGCAGACGAAGTAGTAATGGCTGGAGGAAAATTTGCAACAGACAATAGTTCTTATTACTTGTATACAAACCAAGATTATTGGTTGGGGTCGCCTAATTATTTCACTTCGAGTGGACTTACTATTGAGTTTTATGTAAATTCTTCAGGTTGTCTGAGCAGTAGTAATGTGGATGGTCTTGATGGCGCCCGTCCTGTTGTTTCTCTATCCTCTAAAGCCAAGTTATCGGGCAGTGGAACATGGAATAAACCATACACAGTAAGTTGATTTGGTTGATTGAAGTAATTTTGTTATAATAATTAGAAAATTTATAAATATATTTTAAAAGGAGAAGTATTAAAATGGAAAAGAAAAAAGATAGAAAATTTATATTATATATTGTAATAATAGTATTTATTGCATCACTTGGAACTCTTACTTATAGAGTAGGTTCATCTATTAAAGCAAAGAAAGATGCTATAATCGAGGAATACAATAAAGAAAAGCAAGAAATTAAAGATAAGCAAAAACAGGCTGAGGAAGAAGCTAAAAAAAGACAAGAGGAATTAGAGCAAAAAAGGAAAGAAGAGGAGCTTGAAAGAGAAAAAGACAGTTTTAATAATATGCATGAATTTTATGCTGGAACTAAAGGTGGAACTGCTACAGGCCTTGAGGTTGATGAAATAATTAAGAGCAATAAAAAATCAAGTGAACATTTAATCGAGGTAATATTTGATGGTACTTCTTATGGTGCTGATCCAGATAAAATCAAAGAAATTAAAAGTATGCTTAAAAGTTTTAATGGTTACAAATTACAAAATTATGAAATATCTGTGGATTATGATGAAAATGGTTATGTAAATAAAGTAACTATTGAGACAAAGTAAGGAGGAAGTAAGATGTTATTAAATATTATTTTATTAATTATTGTAATTATATCAGGAATGATTTTATCATACTATAATGGTTTTGTTAAAAAAGGTAATAGAGTTAAAGAAAGAGAATCTCAAATAGATGTTTTATTAAACCAAAGATTTGATTTAATTCCAAATATAGTTAACTGTGTTAAAGGTTATGCTAAACATGAAAAGACTACATTAGAAAATGTTACTAAATTAAGAAGTGATTATCAAAATAATGGATTTAGTACTAAAGAAACTGAAAAGATTGATAATCAAATAAATAATCTTATGGCAATCGCAGAAAGTTATCCAGATTTAAAGGCAAATGCAGACTTTTTAAATTTACAAAGAAATTTAAATGAAATCGAAAATAAATTAAGTTATGCAAGAACAAGTTATAATAATGCAGTTACATCATTTAATAATGCAGTAGAAAGTGTACCCTCAAATATAATTGCTAAAATATTTAACTTTGAGAAAAAAGACTTATTTAAAATTGAAAGTGAAAAAAGAGAAAATATTAAAGTAAATTTATAAAAATGCTATTTTAAATAGCGTTTTTTTATGCTAAAATATTATTGTATACTAGGAAAGGGTAGTGGACTTATGAATAATACTTTAGAATATTTAAAAAATAATGGAATTGATGTAGATTTAGGATTATCTTTTATTGGTGATGAAACCTCTTACAAAGAACTTTTATTAGAGTTTAAAAATGGTTTTATTAATCAAATGAATGAAATTAAAACTTTATATGAAAATAAAGATATTGAAAATTATGGAATAAAAGTTCACGCTCTTAAAAGTAATTGTAAGACTTTTGGAATAATGACTTTTGCTAATATGGCTTATGAACATGAAATGGCTGCGAAAAATGGTGATGTTAATTTTATAAATCAAAATATTACTAATCTTTTTGTAAAGGCCAATGAACTATATAAAGTATTAGATACATTCTTCGGAGGTAACAATGAATAATTTAATAAATGATTTATTTAATATAATTGATATAACTTTAATAGATTTAAACGAAGATAAAGTATATTTATATGATAAATATACAGAAAATCCATCAAGTATTAGTTATGAAGATTATTTTGAAAGATGTAAAAAAAGTCTTCATCCAGATTATGCAAATACTTATTTTAATGAAATTAGTGCTAATAATTTACCTATTGATGGATATAAAACTATTAATTTTTTAAAATTATCTAATTTACTTATATATGATAATTATACTGCTCTTGTTAAGCTACTTCCAGGTAATAAAGTATTTATTATTTCATTTAAGTCTGAAGATAAACCTAAAAAAGAAGATAAAAATGATATAAGTAGTGATATAACTGATTTAATATTAAATATTGAAAATACTTTAGAAAGTATTTCTAGAGATAATAATGAAGTTAATAATTTATATAATTATTTTTCATCACTTTTATATGATGTTGTTAAGAAAAACCCAGAGATTAATAAATATTATGAAGGAAAACTTATAAGCAAAATGAATAATTTTACAGAATATCTTTTGATAGTGGACGATGATAACTTAACAAGAAGTATATTTAAAAAAGCATTTTCTTCGTATAATATAATCGAAGCTAAAAATGGTGAAGAAGCTGTAGAAATAATTAATAATAATTTAAAAACAAATGAAAAAAATATTGTTGGTATGTTCTTAGATTTAAAAATGCCAGTTATGGATGGCTTTGGCGTACTAGACTTTTTAAATGAAAAAAGACTACTTAATAAAATGCCTGTTGTTATAGTTTCTGCTGATGATAGTAAAGATACTAAAGAAAAAGTCTATGCTTATGAAATAGCGGATATGATTGAAAAACCATTTAATTTTGAAATTATTAATAAAAGATTAAATAATATGGTAAGAATGTATTCAAAAAACAATTACTTATCAGATATTATAAAATCTCAAAATAAAGATTTAAGTAATATTTTAGATAATTATGTAGAGGCTTATTTAATTGATAATAATTCTGTATATGAAAAAGTATTAGAAATACTTACTTTAATGCTTACAGATAATAAAGATATAATTATTAATGCAGCTAAATATTATGATATTGGATTAAAACTTGTACCAGTAACATACTTTAATAATTTTAATAATTTAAATGAGGATGAAAAAAAAGTAATATATTCTTATCCAAATAAATCAGTAATTGTATTAAATAATATTAATTCTTTGGATGAAAAAACTAAAGAGTATGCAAAAAATATATGTTTAATGCATAATGAAAGATATGATGGTAAGGGCTTTCCTAAATCTTTAAAAGAAAGTGAAATACCTTTATATGTATATCTTGTAAATATTGCTTATGAATATGCAAGGGGCACTATAAAAAATATTTCTAAAGAAGAAATGATTAAAATAATTATAAGTAAAAATAATACTAAATATAGTCCTGAAAGTATTGAAATATTTAATAAAATAAGTGGTGATATTAAATGATAAGATCTTGTTTACTTCAGATATTATCATTATGTTATTTATTATTACTACTTTCTGTATTTACTAAAAAAAGAAAAGAAAAAAGTTTAGAAAATAAAAACTTTGAGGTATTTTCAATTTTAACATTTATTGTAATTTTATTTGATGGTGTTAAAAACTATTTATTATTTTTTCAAGATAAATATGAACTATTAAATATGATTATTTGTAAAGGCTTTTTAGTAAGCACTATTATATGGAGTACTTGGCTAATTATATATATAAGTAGTCTTAAAAAAGAATTTAAAACTTTAAAAGAATTATTTAAAAGTAATACATTTTATATAATTTTAATGATAATAAGTTTAATATTATGTGGGGTGAGTATTTACTTAAAACCAAATTACTTTGTTGATATTGATAAATTAATTGCTTATCAAAATGGTAGGGATTTATATTTTACTTATATAGTTAATATCGTTTACAGTGGGCTTTTAGTAATATATATGATTTATAAAAAAGAAAAACTTGATTTTAGTAAGAAAATGATAGTATTTTCTTTTGCATTTTTAAGTCTTATTGGAATAGTAATTAGTTGGGTAAATCCAAGTGTTTCAATTAATAGTTCGATAATGGGACTTGTTATGGCTCTTATTTATTTTACAATGGAAAATCCAGATTTAAAAATAATAAATGAACTTGAAAAAGATAAAGAGGAGGCTAATGAAGCCTCAAAAGCAAAAACTGATTTTTTATCAAATATGAGTCATGATATTAGAACACCAATGAATGCTATAATAGGTTTTTCTGAAAGTCTTCTTACAGAAAATATGCCAATTAATCAAAAAAGTGAAGTTCAAAGTATTTATGATGCAGCATCAACATTATTAGGAATTATTAATAATATTTTAGATGTTTCAAGAATTGAAAGTGGTAAAGAGGAAAAGAAAGAAACTACTTATGAAATGCGTAAGATTGTTATGCAACTTTCTTCGGTGATAACTGCTAAACTAGATCAAAATAAAGTAAAACTTAATATAAATATATCTTCGGATGTACCTAAATTTATGATAGGTGATGAACTTAAAATATATCAAATACTTATGAATATATTATCAAATGCCGCTAAATATACAAATGAAGGTCATATAGATTTTAATATAAGTAGTGAAAATGTTGGTGATATGGCTACAGTTAAATTTTCTGTAGCAGATACTGGAATAGGTATTAAAGAAAGTGATTATGATAAATTATTTGTTAAATTTTCAAGAATTCATAATCAAGAAAATTATAATGAAGTTGAGGGTACTGGACTTGGTCTTGTTATAACAAAGAAATTAGTTGAACTTTTAGGAGGTACAATATCATTTACCTCAAAGTATAAAGTTGGAACAACATTTACTGTAGTACTTCCACAGAAAATAGATTTTAATGCTATTGAGAAAGAAGAAGTTAATACTCAAACTAAAGTAAGTACCTCAAATGTACATTTTGATGGATCACTATATGACATATTAATTGTTGATGATAATATGTTAAACTTAAAAGTTGCTCAAAGAATATTATCTGATTATAAATTTAATATAACATGTCTTCAAAGTGGAGCTGAGGCTATTGAAAAAATTAAAGGTGGAGCAAGATATGACTTAATATTTTTAGATCATATGATGCCACTTATGGATGGTATTCAAACTTTAAAAACACTTAAAAATTTAGAGGGTGTTAAAGTTCCTCCGGTAATTGCTCTTACTGCTAATGCAATGGTAGGAATGAAAGAGTTTTATTTAAAAGAGGGCTTTGATGGCTATATTTCAAAACCTATTAATAGAGAAGAACTTCAAGTGCTTTTAAATAATATATTTTGTAAAAGATAAATAAAAAATACTGATTTTTAAAACCAGTATTTTTATTTTTGTTTATTAATTGTTCTTGCTTCTCTTGCAGAAATAATAACTTTTTCTCCATTAATAACTTTTTTTTGAAGATTTGGTCTTTGAACTCTTTTTGTTGCATTTAATGCATGAGATCTATTATTTCCTGATAAAGGTTTTTTATTAGTTATTTTAGTAGCCATTATTAGTTTCCTCCTTTTTTCATTACTTTTAAATTTTACTATAAATACGGGGAAAAGTCAACAAAATTTGGTTTACAAAATATTATTCTTTAACGAACAAATATTCTTGATTTATAAAAAATAGTGTGTTATTATTTTAATGTAGTCCAAAATGGTTTATAATTAAATAGTGGAGGTAAAGATATGTATCGTTATATAATAGGAATAGTTACGGAGCAAGATAGTAATAATATTACTTTAGAATGTAATAATGTTGGTTATCAAGTTTTTGTATCTAATCCATATTCATATGAACTAAATAGTGAATATAAAGTTTATTTATATAATCATATTAGAGAGGATGAAAACTCATTATATGGTTTTAAAACAAAGGAGGAGTTAGAATTATTTTTAAAGTTAATTAATGTTAAAGGATTAGGACCTAAAATGGCTAATGGTTTTTTTGCTACAGGTAGTGTTAAAGGTATTGTTGATGCTATAAATAGAGAAAATGTTTTATACTTAACTAAATTTCCTAAAGTAGGTGAAAAGATTGCTAAACAAATTATTCTTGATTTAAAAGGTAAGATTGAGATTGATGGTGATGTTAGTAATGACTTGACAGCTGATTTATTTGAAGTATTACAAGGATTAGGTTATAAAACTAGTGAAATTAATAAAGTTATTAAAAATGTTGATCCTTCTTTAAATGTAGAAATGCAAGTTAAAGAGGCACTTAAACTTTTATTGAGGTAATATGAGAATTGGTATTGATTTTGATAATACAATTGTAAATACATCTGTTACATCAAAAAGATATTTAGATAAACATTTACCTGGAAATAATTTAAATAGTTATCACGATTTATCTAAAAATGAGGGGCTAGATTTTTTCTATAAATATTATAAAGATATTACAAATAGTCTTGATTTATTTGATGGAGTATATGAGGCATTTTCATTTTTTAAAGAGAATAATATTGAGATAGCTCTTTTAACAGCAAGAGGTGGAGGATGTCCTGAAATAATCGACTTAACTAAAGAGTATTTAGAAAAACATAAGTTATATTTTGATAAATATATTTTTAAGGCTTTTCCTAAAGGTAAAGAGGCAGTAGAATATGGAATTGATTTAGTTATTGATGATACTTTAGAAGTAATTGAGGATGTTAGAAATCATAATGTAGAAGCATTACACTATGGAGTAGATGTTAAAAATTGGTATGAAGTTATAAATTTTGTTAGGAGGAAGTTAGATGGACAGAATATTAGATGCAAATGAACAAAATGAGGAAGTTTTCGAAGAAAATATTAGACCTCAAAGGTTATCAGAATATGTTGGACAAACTGAAATAAAACAAAATTTAGATGTTTTTATTAAGGCTGCTAAAATGAGAGGACAAGTACTAGATCATACTTTATTATATGGTCCTCCAGGACTTGGTAAAACAACTCTTGCTCATATTATTGCAAATGAAATGGGTACAAATATTAGAACAACATCAGGGCCTGCAATGGAAAAACCAGGAGATCTTGCAGCAGTACTTTCTTCACTTGAACCAGGAGATGTTTTATTTATTGATGAAATTCATAGACTTCCTTCTTATATTGAGGAAATACTTTATCCAGCAATGGAAGATTTTGAACTTGACCTTGTAATTGGTAGCGAAGGTAAAAGTAAGAGTATTAAAATAGATTTACCACCTTTTACTTTAGTTGGGGCCACTACTAGGGCAGGAGATCTTACTTCACCACTTCGTGATAGATTTGGTATTGTAAATAAACTTGAATATTATACTGATGATGAACTTGCAGGTATTGTCAAAAGAACTAGTAAAGTTTTAGATATGCCAATTGAGGATGATGCGGCTTTAGAGCTTGCCAAAAGAGCAAGAAAAACTCCGAGAATTGCTAATAGACTTTTCAAAAGAGTATCTGATTTTGCGTTAGTACTTGGTAATGGACATATTACTTTAGATATTACTAAAGATGCTTTAAAAAGATTAAAAGTTGATGATTATGGACTTGATAGTATAGATATAGAATATTTAAAAAGTTTAATTGAAAAATTTAATGGAGGTCCTGTTGGAATAGAAACTATTGCAACATCAATTGGTGAAGAAGTATCTACAATTGAGGATGTAGTAGAACCATTTCTTTTACAAGAGGGTTTTATAAAAAGAACTAAAAGTGGTAGAGTTGCCACTGAAAAAAGTTATGATCATTTAAAAATTGATTATAATAAATCTTTATTTTAGAAAGGATAAGTTATGTTAGAACAAATAATAAGTATTATAGTAATACTTTTAATAAGTTATATAATAAATTTATTAATTGATAAGTTTATTAAAAAAGTAATGGATAAAAAGAATAATAAAAATTTAAAAACTATTTTAATATTTTTTGATAGACTTAAAACTGTTATAATTTTTGGAATAGGTGTAACTCTTTGTTTATCAAAATTTAAAATGTTTAAATCACTTTCTGTTACCTTACTTTCTGCAGTTGGAATATTAACTACTATTTTAGGCTTAGCGGCTCAAGAGGCTCTTAAGAATCTATTTGGTAGTATTTCTCTTTTATTTTCTCATCCAATTGAGGTAGGAGATAGAATTCATATTTTAGAAAAAGATATATCTGGCACCGTTTTAGAGGTATCAATGAGACATACTATAATAAAAGGATATAATAATCAAAGATATATTATTCCTAATAGTGTTTTAAATACACTTACAATTGAAAACTATGATTATAATGAAAATAAACATTGTTCATTTATGGAATATGGTATTTCTTATTCATCTGATTTAGATAAGGCCATAAAGCTTGCTAAGGAAGAACTTAAAAAATTATATAAAGATGCAAACTACGATATAAATGTTAAAGTAATAAGATGGGATAGTTCCGCAGTAATACTTAGATGTTATGTATGGGGAAAAGATATTAGTGAAAGTTTTGAAAATAGTTGTAAATTAAATGAAAATTTAAAGAAAGTGTTTGATAAAAATAATATTGAAATTCCTTACAACTATATTAATGTAATTAATAAAAGGTAAATTTATTTAGAGTCTAATGATTTATAAATATGAATAACACTATAAAAGTTTAGTGTTATTTTTTTTATTTATAGTCGTTGTATTTGAAATAATAATAAAATTTCTTATGATATTTCTTATGACATTTGTCCTGACATTATGTAATAATATTTTTTAATAATTAGTTTACACATAGAATAAAATTATTAGTTTTATCTATTGAAAATAAAACATTATTATGATAGTATGAATATAGAAAGGATAGGGAAAATGAAAAACCTAAAAAGAATAGTTTTAACTTTAGTAATGGCTTTTGCAATAATTTTACCCTCAATAGTTTTTGCAGAAACTAAAGAAGTTAAAACACAAGACGAACTTGCCGAAGTCTTTAAAAATGGTGGCGAGGCTAAGTTAATGGAGAACCTAACATTAACTAGTGACATTCTTTTACTTGATGGTAAAAAAGTTACTCTTGACTTAAATAATCATAATATTTTAACACAAACTAATAGATTAAAAGTTTACAAAGGAGACTTAATTCTTACAGGTAAAGGAACAATTAATGGTACTATGGAACTTGGTGCTCCAGTTGTTATTTATGGTTCACTTGATCAAAATGATGCAAATTATTCTTCACTTACTGTTGATGAAAATGTAACTTTAGAGGGCGACTTTGGTGCATACATTAGCTCTATATCAAAAAAATCTATTCATGGTGTTGTTGTAAATTTAAAAGGAACATTCAAATCAGTTAGTGAAGAACCTCAAGCTGCATTTACTATAAGTGGAAATAATAAAGACATTAAAAATTGTCCAATTATTAATATTTATAGTACTGCTAAATTTATTAGTAAAGAATATGGATTATATGCAGCTGGTTATGCAATATGGAATATTGAGGGAGCAACAATCGAAGGTGGAATTGGTGGAATTGGTATTAAAGCCGGAAAAATCAATATTAAGAATGCTAAAATATATGCTACTGGAGAGAAAGTCAAAGGTACATATAATGGCAATGGTATGAATGCCACTGGTGCTGCAATTGCTATTGAATCAAATAATGGATATGCTGGAAATATTGAACTTACTATTGATGGTGGAGAATACCATTCAGCATATGGAAATTCAATTTATCATTACATAGCACAAAAAAATGCAGATGAAGTTGTAAATAGTAAACTAGTAACTTCAGTTGAGGTTAAAGGTGGAAGATTCTATGGAAACATTGATATGATGAAACCTGATGAAATTGAAATTTCTGGTGGTTCATTTACTGATGAATTAGTTACTAAAAAAGGTGGAGTAAAACTAGTAACAGGTGTAAAAGCTGTTAAAGATGGTGAAATGTATACTATAGTTAGTGAAAACAAAGGTGAATTAGTTGTTACTGCTCCAGAAGTTAAAGTTAGTGATAAAGTAGATGAAAAAGTTGCTAAAGAATTAACTGATGCAAAACTTACTGATACTGTAACAGGTTTAAAAGAGGCTGTTGATTCTTCAAAAATCGAAGGATTAGAAAACACTTTAGTGGAGGTTAAAATTTCTAGTGAAATTAAATCTTATGATAAAGAAAAAGGTGTTTTAGTTCTTGATATTAAACCGTATTATACAGTTAATCAAGAATCTAAAGTACTTCCTAATGAAGCAATAAATGGAAAAGTAAAAATAAAAGTTGCTGTTCCTAATGAAATTACATTTACTCATGCAAAAGTAGTACATAAAAATGGTGAAACTGTAATTGATACTAAAGAATATGAAATTAAAGAGGAGAATGGACAAAAATATATTGAAATTGAAACTGAAAGTTTCTCTACATTCGAAGTTAGTTTCTATACTCCAGAAAAAACTGAAACTAAAGGTAATACTGATAAAGTAGAAAATCCTAATACAGTTGATGGAATCTTAGTATATACTTCAGTTACACTTATGAGTTTAGCTCTATTAGGTGCTGCTGCATTAGTACTTAAGAAAAAAATGAACTAATTAAAAAGTCACATTAATTTGTGATTTTTTTTTATACAAATAAGGGTGAATTCTAAAAGTAAATTTTATGTTAGTATTTTTTAAGTCATTTTTATCTAAATATCTTTTAGAATTAAGAAAGTTTTAGTAAAACTCGGCAAAACATTGGTATTTACCAAGATTTACTTTAAAATTTTAGATTATTTATTGAATATAGAATTAGTAAATATTTAATATGAAGTTATATAAAAAGAATCACATTTGTAATTTTTCAATTTGTTGCGATTGAAGAAACTCCAACTGTTGCAAAATATGTAACTAATTAAAAAATATTGAAAAAATATTATTTAAAATGTAAATTTTTTTAATGGATAAAAAAATATATAAAATTCTTACTATCCAAGTATTTACCTTGTTCGTATTTTCTTAAATGTTATATATGAAAATTTAATGCTTATTTTACGGAATATGGCACTAGATTTTTTAATAAATTGATAGTATAATTTAGTAGTAAGGTACATAAATACGAGAATGCTTTTTTTAAATCTATAAGATTTAAAAAAAATGACCCCAGTATTTATAAGGGATTGGAGTAGATTATGGAAAAAAGTAAAATAACAAAATCTTTAGCAGTGTTTGCCTCAGTATTATTAATAATTATTATAGGAGTTGCTTCGTTTGCATATTTTGGTACGTTTAATGTAAACTTAAATAATAATGTAGCAGTAAATATTAATTCATCAAGTCCAGGTAATGCAACATTTACCTCAAATGCAACACAACTAAATTTACAAGTACCAGCCGCAAATATGAGTTTTACAGTGGCAAATAACGAAGTTGCAGCAGCAGAAAATACCGCATTTCTAGATGTAACTCTTACTGGTTCATCAAATTTACTAACAACTTGCACATATGATATAGTTTATGAATATGATGCAGGAAGTAATGTATATGGACAAGGTACAACGACTAAAACAAGTGGCGCTACAAAAGAAATAACTATAGAAGTAAATGGTATGAATGGAAATAATCATTTTGCTACAGAAACAAATTTTGATCATGCAAATGTACAAAGTTATTATGATAGTACAAATAAATATTATAAATTAGTAGAGGGTGCCACTATACAAAGTTTAGGTACTGAGCAATCAGTAAGATGGAAAATAACAGGTAGATACTATAATTTAACTGCATCACAAGCACAACTTGGAGGAAAAAACTTTACTGGTAAAATATATGCAATAAGTAAAGGATGTTCTTCAGAAGATGGTTCATCAGTTAAAAAAGGTTATGAAACAATACTTGCAAATAATGGAGGAAAAACTACAATTGAGGCAAAAGCAGCGCCTTCATTTGCAAGTATAGAAACAGGTAATAAAGGAATGTATTCATATACAGAAGGAACAGGTAAAACATATTATTATAGAGGAGCAGTAGATAATAACTGGGTAAAATATGGTAAGTTTAAAGAAGACCAAATTGTTTACAGAGGTTTCTATGATGAAAACTCTACTGATGAAATTTGGTTTGATGGAAAAAGTTCACCAAAATACATAGATTATCCAACATTATCTAAATGTCAAACTGGAGTTGATTCAGATATGAATGGTTCTTCATATAACTATAAATGTAATGCAGTAACATATGCCCATAAAGGTGATGATATGTATTGGAGAATAATAAGGGTAGATAAAGATAATAAAATAAAAATGATATATGCAGGAAATAAAGCCCCAAGTGAAAATGCAAAAGTAGCAATAACCGGAGCAGATACAAATATGGGATTTACAGCATATAATAATGATTATAATCATACAGAATATGTAGGATTTCAATATACAACTGGTTCTCAAAGAGGAACAACAACAAATAGTACAATAAAAACATATTTAGATAATTGGTATACAAAATACTTTAATGAAAATGTAAGTACATCAAGATTTAGTCAAACAACATTTTGCAATGATAGAAATACATCAAGCACTTGGGCATCGACTGGCAGCAGTATTAACTATGCTCCATATACTAGGCTAACTGCAGATAATCCAACACCTACGTTCGAATGTAATACTGCGGATGTGGTAACAAATAATTTTGGACTAATAACAGCGGATGAAATTGTGCTAGCAGGAGGAAAACTTGGTACGGGCAACAGTGCTTTCTATTTAATTAATAATATGGCATATTGGGCGGGGTCCCCTGGTGGATTTTTTGTTGGTAGTTTGTTAGTGTTTGCGCTTGATCCGATTTATGGTATGACTGGTGGCAGTGTTGGTATTCGTCGTGTTGCGGCCCGTGGTGTAGTTTCTCTATCCTCTGAAAGTAAGTTACTTGGAAGTGGAACATATAATGATGTGTATGTAGTAAGTTGATTTTATGTATATAAAAAAAATCACATTAATTTGTGATTTTTTTTTACTGTATTTTTAGCTACTTCTAAATAAGTTCTTAAAAGATTTCCAGCTCCAAGTTTAGTTCCACCAAAATATCTTACAATTATTAAAAAGTGGCTATTTAGATTATTATAATTTAAAATATTATATATTTGCATTCCAGCACTATTATGTGGTTCTTTGTCATCAGTTTTTCCTGCAGTAGTGCCCAATATGTAAGCATAAGGAAAATGTTTTGCTTTAGGATGCTTACCTTTAACATCAATAAGTATTTTTTTGATATCTTCTTCGGTATCAATTTTATATAGTAAACCTATAAATTTAGATTTTTTAACAGTTAATTCAAATTCATTTAATAACATAATATACCTCATAAAAATTATATCTTATTTTTAAGTATTTTTGTAGTATAATATTTTTGTAAGGAGAATTATTATGTTTAAGGAAGAATTAAAACTTGTTCCACATGCACCTGGTTCTTATCAAATGGTTAATAGTGATGGAATAATAATTTATGTAGGTAAAGCCAAAGATTTAAATAAAAGACTTCATTCATATTTTCGTGGAACAGTAACAGGAAAAACTGCTTTAATGGTTAGTGAAGTAGATCATTTTAAGTATATTGTAACTAAAACTGAAACAGAAAGTTTTATATTAGAAATAAATTTAATTAAAAAATATAATCCTAAATATAATATTCTTTTAAAGGATGATAAAACTTATCCATACATTGAATATATTAAAAAACCTTATCCGGCTTTAAAAGTATCAAGATATATTAATGTAAAGAAAAGTGATAAGAAACTTTTATTTGGACCATATCCTAATGCCTATGCTGCCCGAAGAATGGTATCTTTAATAAATAGATTATATCCTTTGAAAAAATGTGAAGGAAAACCTAAAGAAGTATGTTTATATTATCATATAGGAGAGTGTCTTGGATATTGCACTAAAGATATCCCTGAGGAAAAAATTAAAACTATGGAAAGTGAAATACTATCATTTTTCCGTGGTAATGATAAAATAATTACTGATAAAATAAAAGAAAAAATGGAATATTTTTCTTCGAATTTAAATTATGAAAAAGCATTAGAACTTAAAAATGAACTTGATTATATTAATTATATTTGTGAAAAACAAAAAGTTCAATCTAATGATTTTGTTAATAGAGATGTTGTATCATATTATTTTTTCAAAGGCTATCTTTCTATTGAAATACTTTTTATTAGAAATGGTAAACTACTTGGAAGTCATAATAATATAATTGTACCTATTGAAAGTAATGAAGAAGAAATAGTAAGTTATTTATATTCATTTTATCAAAAACACGAAGTTCCTAAAGAAATAGTTATTCCAACTGAAATTGATGATAGTATGCTTTCTAAACTACTTGATACAAATTTTGTTAAACCTTTAAAAGGAACAAAGAAAAAACTTCTTGAAATAGCCTATGAAAATGCAAGAATTACTTTAGAAAATAGTTTAGATAGATTTAAAAATGATGAAAAAAGAGTATTTGAAGCCCATGATAATCTAAGAAAGATTCTTAATATGAATAGTTTATATAGAATAGATGCCTTTGATAACTCAAACCTATTTGGATCTTTTTCAGTCGGAGCAATGGTTGTATTTAAAAATGGTAAACCAAGTAAAAATGATTATCGTAAATATAAAATTAGTGTAGATAAAAATGATGATTATCATATGATGAAAGAGGTTATATATCGTAGATACTTTAGATGTATAGTTGATAAAGAAGAAATGCCAGATTTAATAATATTAGATGGAGGACTTAATCAAATAAATGCTTGTAAAGAAGTTTTAAATACTTTAAATTTAAATATTAAAGTAGTAGGTTTAAAAAAAGATAATCATCATAGAACAAATGCTCTTTTAGATAGTGATACTTTAAAAACTTATGATTTAACAGGACATGATGATGTATTTAATTATTTAACTAGAATCCAAGATGAAGTTCATAGATTTGTTATTACTTATCATAAAACAATAAGGAGTAAAGGTATGCTTAAAAGTATGCTTTCTAATGTTGAGGGATTAGGTACTCAAAGAATAAATAATTTACTTAAAAAGTTTGGTAGTATTGAGAAAATTAAGAATGCTGATATCAAAGAGTTAAAGAAAGTTATTCCTGAAAATATAGCTATTGAGTTAAAAAGATATTTAAATGAAAACTAAATTATGATAAACTATATAATAGGAAGGAAAGTTATATGGCAGTAAAAAGTAATGAAATAATTAATAGTATAAAATTTTTAGCATTTGATATGATGGATAAAGCAGGTGAGGGTAATCCTGGTCATACTTTAACTGGAGTGCCAATATTTTATGCTTTATATAGTAATGTTTTAAATGTGATACCAAGTAATCCTAGTTTTATTAATAGAGATAGATTAATTATACCTTCGAAAAATTATAGTGCAGCTTTATATGCAACTTTATTTTATGCAGGATATGATTATCAAATTGAGGATTTAAAAAGATATAGAGATGTTGATTCTTATGCTCCAGGTGCTCTTTTATATAATAAAGAAATGGGTATTGATGCATCATCTTCCCTTGCTGGAGATAATACTTCTTTAGCAGTTGGTATATCTTTATCTGAAAGATATTTTGAAAATATGTTTTTAAATATAAATAAAGATTTAGATTTGATTAATTATTATACCTATGTTCTTTTGACAAATGAAGATATTCAAGAAGGTGCGGGCTATGAAGCAATGGCTTTTGCAAGTAATCAAAAACTTAATAAATTAATTTTTATTTATGATAACAGTGGTATATCCTCAGATGGGAATATTTCTAAAACTTATACTGAAGATTTAGAAACAAGACTTGATGCTCTTGATTTTAATGTAATAAATGTTAAAAATGGTAATAATCCTAAACAGATTGAGGATGCTTTAAAGGATGCTAAGAAAAGCGATATGCCATCATTTGTAATAGTTAATAATGAATTTGGTTATGGTCTTGAAAATAGTAATAGTCCAAGAGTGTATGGTTCATTAATATCTAATGAAGAACTTATCAATTTAAAAATTGAAAGTAAATATCCTACAGAAAGTTTTTATGTTAATGAAGAGGTAAAAAGAGAGTTTAATAATATTATAAATGCTCGTATGGAAAAACAATTTAATAAATGGAAAAAAATATACGATGAAGCTCTTGCTACAAAAGATAGTAATATAATAAATATTATAAATTTACTTGAAAAAGGTGAGTTTAATGTTGAATTTGATAGTACTAATTATCAAATAAATGAAAAATACTGTGAAGATGAACTTTCTTCGAATCAAAAGGCAATGAATTTTATTGCTCCGAAAACTAAGTTTTTTATTGGTGGTAGTGCTGATGCTTTTAAAGATGTTAAAGCTATTTTAACAAAAGATAGTTTAATGACAAATGAAGATCCTTTAGGAAGAAATATTGAATTTGGTAAAAAAGAAAGTGCTATGGCAGGTATTGTTAATGGTCTTTCTATGTCTAATTTAAGATGTTTTTGTTCTTGTAATTTAGTATATGCTAGTAAAATGCTTTCTTTTATAAGAAGTGCAAGTATGCAAAAACTTCCTGTTACATATATATTTGGAAATGATAGTGTAAATAGTGATGGTATGGCTTATTCACCAGTCGAAGAAATATCTCATTTAAGACTTATACCTGATTTAGTGGTTTTAAGACCTGCGGATATAAATGAAATTATTGGTTCATGGGAATACATTATAAAAAATAAAAGAACTGTTGCTCTTATTTTAAGTAATGAAAAAATAAATGTTTTAAAACATACAAATGGTAAATATGTTAAATATGGTGCTTATATAGTTAGAAAAGAAAAATATCATTTAGATGCAGTTATTATTGCTACAGGTTATGAAGTAACTATTGCACTAGAAATTGCCTCACAGCTTGCACTCGAAGGAATTGATATAAGAGTTGTATCTATGCCAAGTGCAGAACTATTTATGATGCAAAATCCTATTTATGAAGAAAAACTTTTACCTAAGGATGTATTAACATTTACTTTAGAATCAGGTAAAACAAATATGTGGAATAGATTTGCAAGTAATCCTAAATGTGCTATTGGTATTGATGATTATGCAGTTTCTGGTAAAAAGAAAGATGTTTTAAAATTTTTAGGATTTGATATAAACTCAATTATTATAAAAATTAAAAATATGCTCGAAAAGTAGTTTTTTCGACATTTTTTTTGAAATGAATTTGTTAATATTAAAATGAAAGGAAAAAGTATGAGAAAATTTTATATATTTAATATTAACAAAAATATGTGTATTTTAGCAAAAGATAGTCCTTATATGTTATACAAAAGTTTCGAGGCTATTTATAAATCAAATAGGGAAGATGTAGGAATGGCTCAAAATTTATATGAACAAATGACCTTAAGGATAAATCAAACTATGATAAATAATAAGATCTATGCAGATAATAAAGATAATCACTTTTATTATTTATTAAATAATGTTCATAACTATTATAATAAATATAAAAGTGAAGAAGAAAAGTTAACTGTTAAAAATTCTTATCTTTTATGCGAGGGTAATACAAGTAAACCATATTTATTAAAGTCTCTTACAAATTATAATTTCTTTGTTTGTGATTTTGATAATAAAGATTATTTTTGGCTTGATGAAATATGCATTTAATAGTTCATTAATTTGAACTTTTTTCATATATTTTTATTGGTGATATCGTGAGTAAAAAAGATGATTTTAAAATATTTGCTAGTAGAAATCCAAGTCTTGCTAAATATGTAGAAAGTGGTAAAATGTCGTGGCAAAAATTTTATGAACTTTATGATATTTATGGTGAGGATGAAAACGTATGGAGTGAATATAAAAATATTGAAAGAAGTGAAGAAAGTGGTTTTAAAATAAATGATTTAATAAAGGGTGTTAATATGGATACAATTAAAGAACATATTTCCACAGCTCAAAAAGCATTAGATTTTGTTCAAGAACTTACAAGTAAAACTGGAGGAAGCATTCCTAAAGCGCCAGTTACACCACGACCGCTTAATAAATTTTTCGAGGATTAATGAACAAAAGTGTACTTGTAACTTTAAAAGAAAATGAAAAATTATTTTCTCATTTTATGGAAAACTCATATTATATAAAAGATTTAAATCGTAATCCAAACTTTTTTAAAACATTTGAAAGTAAAATGAAAGAAGTTTATAAAGAAAGAACTACCGATAAAATAAGTAAAGCTATTGACACAGTAGAAATGATATCCTCAATAATTGACACAATTAAGTAAAAACATCTTGAAAAAATTTTTTTAGTATGCTATTCTTAATATAGAAAGGATAGCAAATATGAGAAATAATAAAAAAGGTTTTACATTAGTTGAACTTCTTGCTGTAATTGTTATTTTAGCGGTTGTTATGTTAGTAGGTATTACCTCAATTGGACCATTAATGGCAAATTCAAGAAAATCTGCTTTAAGAAGTGATGGACTTGACTTAATGAATGCTGCCAAAACAGCATATCAAGCAGAGGCTTTAAAAACAGATCCAAAATTTACTGCAACAGCAACAGTATGTATGCCATTAGAATGGTTAAAAAAAGAGGGTTATACTGAAAACAAACAAAACTACAAAGGTTCTGTATTAGTAACTTATGCAAGTGGTCAATATTCTTACAAATATTGGATTGCAAATGGAACTTATGCCTTTTTAGGAGCTGATGAAAATACAGGTTATGATGATAGTACTAAAGTTGTAGATTATAATAAAGATACACACGATGCAGTATTATCTAATTGTGGTAAGACTGCAAGTGATTCTTGGACAGTATTAAGTTAAAAAAACTCATTTGAGTTTTTTTTTATTTTGTGATATTCTTTTATTAGGTGATAGAAAATGATAATAGGCTCACATGTTAGTTTTAATAATGGACTTTTAGGTTCTGTTAAGGAGGCCATCTCATATAATGCAAACACATTTATGTTTTATACGGGTGCACCACAAAATACTATAAGAAAAGAAATTAATGTAAATAATGTAATCGAAGCTCAAAATCTTATGAAAGAGTATGGAATAAATATAGAAAATGTAATATGTCATGCTCCATATATAATAAATCTTGCAAATAATATTGATGCAAATAAATGGCAATTTAGTATTAATTTTTTAAAAAATGAGATTAAAAGATGTGATGAACTTGGAGTAAAATATATTGTTGTTCATCCAGGTGCAAGTGTTTCTCTTGATAGAAAAGTTGCTCTTAAAAATATTGCTGATGCTTTAAACTATGTTATTAATTTTGATACTGATGTAACTGTACTTCTTGAAACAATGGCTGGAAAAGGTACTGAATGTGGTAAAAACATCGAAGAACTAAAATATTTACTAGATAATGTAATATTTAAAAATAAAATTGGTATATGTTTAGATACTTGTCATTTAAATGATTCAGGAGTAGATATAGCATATTTTGATTCTTATTTAAAAAAGTTTGATAGTTTGATAGGTATCGATAAAATAGGATGTATTCATATAAATGATAGCAAAAATCCTTTGGGAAGTAAAAAAGATAGACATGAAAATATTGGTTATGGTTATATAGGATTTGATAATCTAATTAATGTAATATATAATGACAAATTAAAAAATGTTCCAAAAATACTTGAAACACCTTATATTGAGGGCTTCCCTCCATACAAATTTGAAATTGAAATGATAAAAGATAAGAAATTTAATCCAAATTTAACCAAAGATGTTTTAGAGTATTATAAAAATCTTTGATATTTAGAAAAGTATTCAATATATACTTTTTTTATTTTCTCAAAATTATTACCTTTATATTTATTTTTATAACGATCTATTTTAAATAAACTAGGATTTTTAAGCATCTCTTTATAATTCTTTTTAACAAAATCATATGTAAAAGTAAGCTCTTCATCGTCTAAAAAGACATTTTTACTTTTAGCAAATTTATTTACATCTTCTTTAGTAATACCTTTCATAAAATTATCTATCATACCAAACATTTTTATCACCTAATATATTGTATGATTTATTTTATTTTTTGAATACTATTAATATGAAAAAGTTTTTATTATTATTTAAATTTACTGTTATTATTTTTTTAATTTTTATAAGTTTTTATTATATTTATAATCGTAAGATGTTAAATAGTTATTATCAAGATAGGCTTGTTTTTAAAACACAAAAAATAGTAAGCACAGATGATGGCTTAAGAGGAAATATTTATGATAAAAATGGCATTTTACTCGTAGGTAATAAAAAGGTATATAATCTTGCATATCATTATAATGAAAACGAAGATACCTTTGAAATACTTGAATTTATTCAAAATAATTTTAATATAAGTAAAGAAGATTTTTTTAAAAAAGTAAATAATAGTTATAAATATGAAGATATAATTTTAAAAGATAATTTAGATGAAAAGGAAATATCTTTAGTTTTAAATAGTGATGTCAAAGGACTTTTTATTAAAGAAAGTTTTGATAGATTCTATCCATATAAAGATACTTTAAAAAATGTATTAGGTTCAGTTGGTCCTATTCAAAAAGAAAATAAAAAACATTACTTAAAAAAAGGTTATAAGTTATATGAAAAAGTAGGTATTTCTGGTTTAGAAAGAGAATATGAAGAATATTTAAAAGGAACAAATGCAAAATATAAAGTAAATAATGATAATAGTTTAACTTTAATTTCTGATGGTAAAAAGGGTAGTGACTTATATTTATCTATTGATATAAATTTAGTTAATGAAATAAATACAATTATTAAAGAGGAACTTATAAAAGCTAAAAAACATCTTAATACCCAATATTTAAATGATGCTTATGTAATCGTAGGAAATCCTAAAACATCTGAAGTTTATTCCTTAAATGGACAAAGATATTTAAATGATGAAACTTTTACTGATATTAGTTTAAATAATATTAATAGTGCTTTTACAATGGGTTCTGTTGTAAAAGGGGCCACAATAAGTGTAGGGTATAAATATAATTTAATTGAAAAAGGTAAAAAGATTTTAGATGGTTGTGTAAAACTTAAAAATAAAACTGAAAAATGTTCTTTTAAAAAGCTTGGTTATTTAGATGATGTTAGTGCCCTTAAAATGAGTTCAAATTATTATCAGTTTTTAATTGCTATTTCACTTTTAGGGAAAAGGTATACTCCGAATATGGATTTAAATGCAACAGAAAAAGAATTTAATATTTATAGAGATATGCTTTCATCATATGGTCTTGGCATTATAACAGGTATCGACTTACCTAATGAAAAGCCAGGTCTTAAGGGAAATATTATTAGTGATGACTTACTTTTAAATTTAGCAATAGGGCAGTATGATACTTATACACCTATTGAACTTTTTAATTATATTAATACTTTAGCAATGAAAGGAAAAAGAATTAGTCCATCACTTGTAAATGAGATAAAAAATAATGACTTTTTAATTTATAAGAATAATCATGACGTGGTGGATAATGTTCAAATTTCAAATGATGATTTTAATCAAATTCATAAGGGATTTTATGAAGTAATGAATAATGGTACAGGGTTAGGTTTTATGAATAGAAATCTTCTTCCTGCGGGTAAAACTGGTACAAGTGAATCTTTTATTGATACAAATAATGATGGTAAAATAGATACTAAAACATTAACTCTTACAATGGCAGGATTCTTTCCTTATGATGATCCGAAGGTATCTTTAATTGTAGTATGTCCCAATACCTCGCATAACAACGGTAAAAACAAAGACTATATTTATTATTTAACAAGTAAAATTTCTCGAAGAATTACAAATATTTTTAATGAACAAAAAAATAGTTTCAATTAAAGAAACTATCTTGATTTATTTTGAGATTGTTCTAAGTAAGCTGCATTAATCTCGTGTAAGTTACCAGGAACATAGTTTTCAAGTAGGTATTTATAAAAGGCAAGTCTTTTTTCATTTTTTTGATAATAACTTATATCTCTATTATTTTCATTGCAATCTTTAATCCAATCAATATCGTGTTTTACAATTCTGTCTAATATTTCATAAACATTAGTGTAACCGTTTTCTCTAATTTCATAACCCATATTAGCTGTTATACTTTCAATTAAGTCAGTACAGTCATTTTTAAAGATAGAATCGTTGAAACTTCCCATACCACCGAAAGCCCCCAAAAACTTTTCAATGTCATTTTCATCACGATATTTTATGTAGGCTTTTTCCATCCATTCTGCCCACCAACTATTTTCATATTCTTTTAACATATAAATAAGTTCGTTTAAATATTCTAAAAATATTTCTTTCATTTTATCCCCCTTAACTAATATAATTATAACACAAATGTTGTAATGTGTAAAGTCAATGTAAATGATAGATTAAATGTTGATAATTTTTTTTAATAAAGGCGTAGTAAATCATTGATATTTTTAATTAAAATAGGGGATATTAACAAATATCTTTCTAAAAAACTTGAAAAGTAGGTAAGTAGTTTGCTATAATATTAACGTACTTGAAAAAGGAGGGATAACTATGGCTAAAAATGAAAATAGAAAAGAAGTTACTATTAAATGTACTAATTGTGGTAGAGAACTTCGCCCAGTAAGTAAAAATAAGAAAAATAATCCTGAAAGATTAGAACTTAAAAGATACTGCGCAGCTTGTCATAAACATGTTGTAGCAAAAGAAAAGAAATAGGAGGTAAATTATGTTTATTAATATTAATGATATTAAAAATGGTATGACAATTATTATGGATGGTAATTTATGTACTATTCAAGAATTCCAACATGTTAAACCAGGTAAAGGCCCTGCTTTTGTAAGAATTAAACTTAAAAACTTAAGAACAGGTTCTACAGTTGAGGATACTTATAATACTAACTTAAAGATTCAAAAAGCTCATATTGATAGAACTGAAGTAAGTTTCTTATATGCTGCTGGTGATAATTATACATTTATGAATAATGAAACTTATGAACAAATTGAAGTTCCTACTAAAGTTTTAGGAGATAATGTTAAGTTTATTAAAGAAGGTTTGAATTTAACACTTGATATTTATGAAGGCGAAATTATTGGTGTTACACTTCCTGAAAAAGTTGAATATGAAGTTATTGAAACTGAACCAGCTGTTAAAGGAAATACCACTAATAATGCTAATAAAGATGCTAAAATTGAAACAGGTTATACTGTAAAAGTTCCTTTATTTATTAATCAAGGAGAAAAGATTTTAGTTTCTACTAAAGATGGAAAATATTCAGGAAGAGCGTAATGCTCTTTTTTTGTTGCAATTGCAACAAAGTAAATCTACAAATTTATGATAATATTGTTTATGCTAGGAGTGATAAAAAATGAAATATTATGATGAATTTGTAAAGGGAAAATGGTGTGATACAATTGATGTAGAAAACTTCATTGAGCTAAATTATAAGGAATATTTGGGTGATGAAAAATTTTTATGTAAATCATCATTTAAAACAAACTTGATAATGGAAAAAGTAAATGATTTATTAAAAAAGGAACTAAAGAAAAAAGTTTTAGATATAGAAACTACAAAAGTAAGCGGTATTAATAATTTTTTACCTGGATATATTTGCAAAGAGGATGATGTAATCGTAGGACTTCAGACTGATAAACCACTTAAAAGAATGATTAATCCTTATGGTGGAATAAGAATGGTTTATGGAGAGCTTAATTCTTATGGTTATAAACTGGATGAAAATATTGATAAGTATTTTAAAGAGTTTAGAAAGACTCATAATGATGGAGTTTTTGATGCTTATACTGATGAAATGAAACTTGCAAGACATGTTCATTTATTAACAGGACTACCTGATAGTTATGGAAGAGGAAGAATTATTGGTGATTATCGACGCATTGCTTTATATGGAACAGATTTTTTAATTAAATGTAAAGAAGAAGATAAGAAAAATCTTTCACATAATATGAGTGATGATGTTATTAGACTTTCCGAAGAAATAAGTATGCAAATAAAAGCCTTAAAAGAACTTACTTTAATGGCAAAAAGTTATGGTTTTGATATTTCGGTTCCAGCACAAAATGCCCGTGAGGCAGTACAGTGGACTTATTTAGGTTATTTGGCTGCAGTTAAGGAAAATAATGGTGCTGCGATGAGTTTAGGTAGAGTTGATGCATTTTTTGATATTTATTTTGAGAAAGATTTAAATGAAAAAACTATTACGGAAAGTATGATTCAAGAAATTATTGATAATTTTGTTATTAAGTTAAGACTTGTAAGACATTTAAGAACACCAGAGTATGATGAACTCTTTTCTGGCGATCCTACTTGGGTAACTTGCTCACTTGGTGGTATGAATAATAAAAAGTCCCTTGTTACTAAGACAAGTTATCGTATTATTCATACACTTGAAAATTTAGGACCCGCTCCTGAACCAAATATAACTATTTTATATAGTAAAAATTTACCAATTAATTTCAAAAAATATTGTTCAAAAATATCAATTAAAACTGATTCAATTCAATATGAAAATGATGATTTAATGCGAAAAATATTTGGAAATGACTATGGTATTGCGTGCTGCGTTTCAGCAATGAGATTAGGTAAAGATATGCAATTTTTCGGAGCTAGATGTAATCTTGCAAAAGCACTTTTATATGCAATTAATGGTGGAATAGATGAAATAGAAAACGTTAAAGTTTTTGAAGGAATTCCTAAAAATAATGAAGAAATATTAAATTATAAAACAGTTTTAAAAAGTTATTATTTAGTTTTATCTAAAGTTGCAAAACTTTATGCAAATACTATGAATGTAATTCACTATATGCATGATAAATATGCTTATGAAAGTGTAATGATGGCTCTTCACGATACTGATGTAAATCATTTAATGGCTTATGGTGTTGCAGGTCTTTCGGTAGTTGTCGATAGTTTATCGGCAATAAAGTATGCCAAAGTAAAACCTATTCGTGATGAAAATGAAGTAGCAAAAGACTTTGCTATTGAGGGAGATTTTCCTAAATATGGAAATGATGATGATAGAGTTGATAAAATTGCTGGGGATGTTTTAAATTACTTTTATAATGAACTAAAAAAGGTAAAAACATATAAAAATGCTAAGCCAACAATGTCTATATTAACAATTACTTCGAATATTGTTTATGGAAAAAGTACTGGAAGTACACCAGATGGTAGAAAGAAAGGACAGCCTTTTGCACCGGGAGCAAATCCAATGCACGGAAGAGATAAAAATGGTGGGATAGCCTCACTTAATTCAGTAGCAAAAATAGATTATCAAAAATATGCTCTTGATGGTGTTTCAAATACTTTTACTATTATTCCTGATAGTTTAGGAAAAAATGCTGATGAAAAAGTTAATAATTTAGTAAATTTACTAGATGGCTATTTTGAAAATGGAGGACATCATTTAAATGTTAATGTTTTAAATAAAGAAACTTTAATTGATGCTATGAATAATCCTGAAAAATATCCACTTTTAACAATAAGAGTATCTGGTTATGCAGTACGATTTAATAGACTTACTAAAGAGCAACAACTCGAGGTTATTGCAAGGACTTTCCATGAAAAACTCTAAATTGGCAGTATCTAAAATAGAAAGTTTTTCTTGTGTTGATGGCCCAGGCATTAGAACAGTTATTTTTTTTAATAATTGCCCCTTAAGATGTAAGTTTTGTCATAATCCAGAAATGCAACAAGGGTTTAATAAACTTGATTTTAATTATCAAAAACTTTATAAACTTATATTAAATAATAAACCTTATTATAAAAGTGAGGGTGGTGTAACTTTTTCTGGAGGAGAACCTCTTTTATCACAAAAAAGTATGTATAAACTTGTTAAAAAATTAAAAAAAGAGAACATTAACATAGCTTTGGATACATCTGGATATTCTAAAAAAATAAATTTAAAATTACTTAAAATGTTTGACTATATACTTCTTGATATAAAGTCAGTTTATCCAGATAAGTTTAACTATTTAACTGGAGGAACCATTGAACTTGTAGATAATTTTATAAATAAACTTAATGAAATAAATACTAAAGTAATTATCAGAGTGGTAATTATTCCTGGAATAAACGATACTAGAGAATATATGATTGACTTAAAAAAATATATTTCAAAAATAAAAAATATAGTTAAAGTAGACTTTTTACCATTTCATACTTTAGGCTTTTCTAAGTATAAAGAATATAATATAGAAAATCCTTTTGAAAATATGAAAGCCATGGATGAAAATAAATGTAATAATCTATATAAATATTTTTTAAAAATGTAAATTTATTGTAAAGTATAACAATTTTTTAAAAAACTTTTTATTAATATATTGACTATATAAAAATTACTTGATAAACTTAAGTTGTGTTAGAGCGATTTATTACACACAGAAAGATTAGTACTTAGGTATTAATCTTTTTTGTTATTAAAAAAACTATTGATTAACAAATAAATGTTTGTTATAATTTGAATGTATTAATTAAACCTCACAAGTGTTAATATGACATCCAAATATCGATAGCGTGTGTTTCTTAGGTGAGGAAGAATCACATATGATGCGGGAAAGTTTACCTTAATATGGGTATATTTCCCGTTTTTTTATTTGAAAGGATGGTAGAGAAATTATGTAAAATTATAAATATAACTTGAGGTCGCAAATTGCGACCTCAAGTGGGGGAAATAATTATGGAGGTAGAAGATATTTACCAAGAGTCTTTACAGAACAAGGAATTTATATGCTTGCTACAATATTGAAATCGAGTGTTGCAACAAAAGTGTCAATTGCAATTATGGACACCTTTGTTAAAATGAGACATTATATTAATTACAATAAATATATGTTACCAAATAGAATGTTACTTTTAGAAGATAAAGTTGATAATAATACAAAAAGAATAAATAAATTATTTGATATGTTTGATCCTAAAGATATTGCAAAAGAAACTGCAAAAAAACATAAAGATTATTTCTAAAAATATGGACGATTTATTAATAGCAAAATATGAGAAAGAATTTAATAATATAGAATTTATACGAAAAGATATAATTCACGATAGATTTATAATATTAGATAGGGAAAAATTATTTTATTGTGGCTCATCATTTAAAGATTTAGGCAAAAAATGTTTTGCTATTAATTTGATGGAAGATAAAATAATATTAAATGAATTATTGAACAAAATATTAAACTAATTTAAATAAAAGTACTAATTCAAATAAAAATACTAAAAATTAAAAAACATATGGTATAATTGTTGTGAAAGAGGGAAGTGTTATGACAGTTAAAGATATAATAAAAATATGTGATGGAAAACTTTTATGCGGTGATGAAAATATAGAATGTGAAAATTTTTCTAAAGATACAAGAACTATAAACTTTGGTGATGCTTATGTTGGTATTAAAGGTGAAAATTTTGATGGTAATTTATTTTATAAAGATGCTATTAAAAATGGTGCAAGTGTCTGTATTTTAGATAATGATGATGTTATTAAGGAAAAACTTGGTACTATCATCATTGTAAATGATTCTATTTTAGCACTAGGCGTTCTTGCATCTTATAAAAGAGATTTATATAATATTCCCGTTATTGCGGTAACTGGTAGTGTAGGGAAAACTTCAGTTAAAGATATGATTAATGAAGTGTTAAAAACGAAATATAATGTTTTATGTACCCAAGAAAATTTTAATAATAATATTGGTGTACCTCTTACTATTTTAGGATTAAAAAATCATAATGCTTTAATCGTGGAAATGGGTATGAATCATATGAAAGAACTTTCTTACTTGTCAAAAATAGCAAAACCTACAATGGCAGTTATTACAAATATTGGAACAGCACATATTGGAAATCTTGGAAGTAGAGAAAATATTTTAAAGGCCAAACTTGAGGTACTTGATGGTATGAATGGTGGTAAATTATTTATAAATAATGATAATGATATGCTTCAGAAAGTCCAGTATGATAATTTAGTAACAATAGGTATAGAAAATAAAAGTGATTTTATGGCTACGGATATAAATGAGAATGCTTTTTCATCAAGATTTAAGATTAATAATGAAGATATAAAATTAAATGTTGGAAGCAATGCTTTTATATATAATGCCTTATTTGCTTATGCAGTTGGTGAGTCTTTAGGTGTTCCTAAAAATGATATTAAAACCTCTTTAGAAAAATTTAAATTAAGTCCTCATCGATTAGAAAAGTTTGAAACACAAAAATATACTGTTATTGATGATACATATAATGCAAGTTTAGATTCAGTTAAAAATTCATTGGGACTTTTAAGTAAAATCTTAGGCAGAAAAGTATTTATCTTTGCCGATATTCTTGAGGCAGATAGTTTTGCCAAAGAAATTCACGAAGATGTAGCAGAAAGTGTAATGGAAAATAATATTGATGTAACTATATGTGTTGGAAATTTGTCTAAATATACTTATGAAAAACTTAAATCAAATAATAATGAAGTTTATTATTTTGCAAGTAATAGTGATTTAATAAGTAATTTAAATTCAATTTTAAAAGAAAAAGATACTATTTTGATAAAAGGATCTCATTCAATGAAACTAATTGAGATAGTAAATTTTCTTGAGAAAGAGTAAAATAATACCACATTTCGCTTGCAAAAGTAAGATAAATTGTATATAATAGGCTTATAAGTTTTCACTTAGTTTGAACTTGTTTTCCAAGATTCTTACTCAGTTTAAACCGATTATAATAAAGGAGGAAAAGAAAATGCTTAAGAAAGAAGAAAAAGCTTCTATTATAAAGGAGTTTGCAAAGAATGAAAAAGACTGTGGTTCTGCTGAAGTTCAAATTGCTATTTTAACTAAAGAAATTAATACATTAACTGAACATTTAAAAGAACATAAACACGATTTCCATTCTAAAAGAGGACTTTTAATTAAAGTTGGTAGAAGAAAAAAATTACTTGAATACTTAAAGAATAATGATGTTAAATCATATCGTGAAGTAATTAAAAAATTAAATTTAAGAAAATAGGCACTAAATTTTTTAGTGTTCTTTTTTTTAGTAGAAAGGTGGTAAAAAATGAAAAAAGAATTTAAATTAAATTTTTTGGGAAGAGATTTAATTGTTGAAACTGGTCAGCTTGCTAAACAAACTAATGGTTCAGTACTTGTTAGATATGGCGATACTGTTGTACTATCAGTATGCGTAATGGGTAAAACTCCAGTTACTCAAGATTTCTTTCCACTTCAAGTATTATATCAGGAAAAACTATATTCAGTAGGTAAGATTCCTGGTGGATTTATTAAAAGAGAGGGTAGACCTACAGATTCAGCAACGCTTGCAGCAAGATTAATCGATAGACCAATTAGACCTATGTTTGATGAAAACCTACGTAATGAAATTCAAGTTATCAATACAGTACTTTCTGTAGATCAAGATAATAGTCCAGAAATGGCTGCAATGTTTGGTTCATCACTATGCCTTGGAATATCTGATATTCCATTTGATGGCCCAGTTGCCGGTGTTATGGTAGGTATGGATGAAAAAGGTAAGTTTATTATTAATCCTACTACTGATGAAGCGGAAAAAAGTAAACTTGCATTAACTGTTGCCGGAACTCACGATGCAATATGTATGGTAGAGGCTGGCTGTAAAGAACTTCCTGAAAAAACTATGCTTGAGGCTTTAATGTTTGCTCATGAAAATATTAAAACTTTATGTGAATTTCAAAATGAAATTATTAGTGAAATAGGTAAAGAAAAAGTTGTACTTGAACCTGCAAGTATTGATGCTGAAGTTGAAAAAGCTGTTAGAGAGTATGCAACTGATGATATGCTATCAGCAATTCAAATTAAAGAAAAACTTGAAAAATATGCTAAAATCGATGAAGTTAAAGCAAATACTATTGCTCATTTCGAAGAAGTTTATGCTGAAGATGAAGATTTTGCTAGCAAGATGAAAGATGTTGCTAAAGTAGTTGGTTTAATCGAAGGCAATGAAGTAAGAAGATTAATTATTGAAAAACATATTAGACCAGATGGTAGAAAGATGGATGAAATTAGACCTCTTGAAGCTGAAATCGACCTTCTTCCTCGTACACATGGTAGTGGACTATTCCAAAGAGGAGAAACTCAAGTTTTTGCAACTACTACTCTTGGACCTCTTTCAGATCATCAAATTCTTGATGGGCTTGGAATCGAAGATACAAAAAGATTTATGCTTCATTATAATTTCCCTAACTTCTGTGTTGGTGAAATAGGAAGATATGGTTCTCCAGGAAGAAGAGAAATAGGCCATGGTGCTTTAGGAGAAAGAGCGCTTGCTCAAGTTATTCCTTCTGAAGAAGAATTCCCATATACTGTTAGAGTCGTTTCTGAAGTTCTTGAAAGTAATGGTTCATCATCACAAGCTACAATATGTGCTGGTTGTTTATCTTTAATGGCAGCAGGAGTTCCAATTAAGGCTCCAGTAGCGGGTATTGCAATGGGACTAATATCTAATGGTAAAAAATATACAATACTTACAGATATTCAAGGCCTTGAGGATCATATGGGAGATATGGACTTTAAAGTTGCAGGTACAAAAGAAGGTATTACGGCTCTTCAAATGGATATTAAGATTAAAGGCGTTACTAAAGCTATCTTAAAAGAGGCCCTTGAGGAAGCTAAAAAAGCCAGAATGAAAATCCTTGATGTAATGGCAACTGCTATTGAAAGCCCAAGAAAAGAACTTTCTAAATATGCTCCAAAAGTTGAAAGCTTTATGATTAACCCTGATAAGATTAAAGATGTAATCGGTAAGGGTGGAGAAATGATTACTAAAATTATTCTTGAATCATCAAATGTAAAAAGTGTTAATGATAAAGATGCTGTTAAAGTAGATATTGATGATGATGGAAAAGTAATTATTTATCATATGGATAAAGAAGTTATCGAAAAAACTAAAAAGATGATCGAGGATATTACTAAAGAAGTTGAAACTGGTAAAATCTATAATGCTAAAGTAGTTAAAGTCGAAGATTTTGGTGCTTTCGTTGAACTTTGGCCAGGATGCGAAGGATTAGTACATGTTTCTCAACTTGATACAAAAAGAGTTGAAAAACCATCTGATGTAGTTTCAGTAGGTGATGAAATAATTGTTAAATCACTTGGATATGATAACAAAGGAAGATTAAATCTATCAAGAAAAGAAGCTCTTTCTAAATCAGAAAATACTTCTGAAGAAAAACCTAAAAAAGAAACAAAAACTAAAAAAGGTTTATTTGGTAAAAGTAAAAAATAATTAAGTCTAGGGAAACCTAGATTTTTTTATGAAAAATGGAAGTTATTGACCATTTTTGATATACTATACCCTAAAAGTGGTCGATAACTTGACTTTTTTAATGATTTTTTGATAAAATAATATTGTCGGAGGCGTTATGGAATTAATATATAAAAGAGAGGAATATTTAAAAAAAATAAGAGGATTTTATAAAGATGATATGATTAAGGTAATTACTGGAATTCGTAGATGCGGTAAATCATATTTATTAAAATCAATAATTTTAGAATTAAAGGATGAAGGCATTCAAGATAAAGATATCATTTATATTGAACTTGATAAAAAAGAATATAATGATATTGTAACGCCTAGACAGCTAGAAAAAGTTATTGATTCAAAAATTACGGATAAGGATTTTAAATATTTATTTATAGATGAAGTACAAAATGTTAAAGGTTATGAAAAGGTTATTAATTCTTATAGAGAGGAAGGTAATATCTCAATATTTCTAACTGGCTCAAATTCATATCTTCTTTCTGGAGAACTTGCTACTAAACTTACAGGTAGACATATACTTATAGAAATGCTTCCTTTAAACTTTTATGAATATATTCAAATGAAAGAGCTTTTAAATAAACCAGTTAATTCTAATATATATTTAGAATTTGATGAATTTGTTAGATGTGGAGGTTTTCCTAAATCATTATATTATGATAATATCGAAGATAAAATGGTTTATACAACTAGTGTTATAAATCAAATATTCGATAAAGACATTAAAACGAATAATAAAATTAAAGATACAAACCTATTTGAAATAATTCAAAAATTTGTTATTAATAATTTTGGAGCAGTTATATCTATTAATAGTATATTCAAATATTTAAAAGATAGTGAAAAGATAAATGTTGATCGAAGAACTATAAAAAAGTATATTGATATATTAGAAAAAGCAAAAATAATTTATGGATGTGAACTATTTGATATTAAATCTAAAAAAGTATTAAAAGGCGAAAAAAAATATTATTTAGCGGATTTAAGTATTTATTTTGCACTTAATACTGATAATAGAATTAACTATGGTCCAGTTTTAGAAAATGTTATATATTCATATCTTAAAACAAAAGGCTACTTATTAAGTGTAGGCTATATTGGTAAATTAGAATGTGATTTTATTGCTAGAAAAGATTTTGATGATTACTATTATATTCAAGTTTCAAAAGACATTAGTGATAAAAATGTTGAAGATAGAGAATTTAGACCTTTTTACGAAATTAAAGATATGTATCCTCGAGTACTTTTTACAATGGATCATTTGCTTCAACATAAAGATGGTATAAAACATTATAACTTGATTGATTTCATAAATAATAATGAAAATTTATAATTAAGTCTAGGGAAACCTAGATTTTTTTATGAAAAATAGTAGTTATCGACCAATTTTGATACTTTATACCCTAAAAGTGGTCGATAACTTGATGTTTTTAGAACCAAATTTGAGTTTTTGAAGTAAATATGGTATAATCTTCGTAATTAAGGGGGAACTATGAAAGAAATATATGATAAAATATATGGACTTTATAATGAAATATCAAAAATACCTATGGATAGTCCAAAGTATTTTGAACTTTATAAAGAATATATTAAATTACTTATACTAGTAAGCTCAAATAATCTTAGTTTTAATGATGATGCAAAAAGGTATGTGAATGGTAATTGTTATTCATATGCTCTTGATATTTTTAACCCGGAAGGAATATCTAATGTAATTATGCAGTTAGGTTTAAATATTGGCTATTTAAGTAAAAATTTAGTTTTTAAAGGAACACCCGAAAAATATTTATACGGCCTTGCAAAAGATTTCGAAGAACTTAATATCGATTCTTATGAAACTTCTGTAGATTTACCTAATTGTCATAATGGTTATAAAATAGCATTTTATTTATCATTTAATGATTTTCATTTTTTAAGACAAAATAGTGATGGTTCTTGGTCGCATAAAGTAGGTTATTTAAATAGAATTGATAAATTAGATACTTTACCTAAAACTGTTAATGGTAATTATGAACTTATTAGGACACTTGAAATAGTTAAGCCAAAAGTTAGATAAAGCAAAAGATTTTTAACAAATTATCTTTTGTTTTTTTTAATTAAATGATATACTTTAGTTAGTAAGGATGAAGTAAATGAGAGCAAGATTTAAAAGTGCACTTGGATTTATAATGATGCTTTTAATAATATCAATAGTATTATTTGCATTTTATTTTGTTTATAAAAAGGTGAGTTCAAGTGATGGAGATATAAAAATAACTGGAGATTTATCAATTAATTTTCATAATGGAAAAAAACTTAAAATTGATAAAGAATTCAAAACTAAAATTACGGTAATAAATAATGGTGATGAAGATATATATTATTATATTGAGTTTGTTAATCCTAAAAATGTGAGTGGTGTTACTTATACATTAACAGATAATGCCCTTATTAATGTAAGTGATGATTTGCCTAAACATAATGAAATAATATCAAGTTATATATTAATAAAAAAAGGTGAGATCCACGATTATGAATTAACGTTTACAAATAATTCAGATAGTGTTGCTAGCTTTGAACTTAACTGTGAACAAGAGGCTCTTAATGATAATAGTTTTGCAGAAAGCATACTTAAAAATAATGAAATAAAAAGTGAAAGTAAAACTGCAGTGGGTAAAGAAATAGCCACTGAAAATGAAGGATTAATTAAAACTGTGGATGATTATGGTGCAACCTATTATTTCAGAGGCAATGTTCAAAATAATAATGTTAGTATAAATAATTTAAATTTTAAAATTGTTAGGATAAATGGCGATGGTAGTGTAAGACTTGTGCTTACTGGTGATACCGGAGAATTAAAAAAATATATTGACTCTAATGAAAAATATAGTTATAAAGATTCGGTTGTAAAAGCATATTTAGATTCTTGGATTGATATTAATCTTGGAGATTATACATCATTTCTAGCCACGCAAAAATATTGTAATGATGTTTTATTAAATGATGATGTTTTTTATGCTCATACTAGAGTTATGGAAGATTATATTCCTTCGTTTATCTGTTTAAGTGAAAAAGTTTCTAGTAAAGTAGCACTTTTAACAGTGGATGAAGCTCTTTTTGCCGGAGCAACTCCAAATGATGAAAATACTTCATTTTACCTTTATAATGAAAATACTGAGTCAGATTCATTTTTAATGAGTAGTTCTAAAATAGTTAATGGTGTATATTATCCTTTTGCCTTATCCTCAAAAGGAAAGGTTTTAGATGACATATCTGGTTCATTTTTAAGGAGTGTAAGACCGGTAATTACAATAATTAAAACCGCTTTAGTCGAAGGCGATGGTACCAGTGAAAATCCGTATAAATTAATTGCTAATTAATATTATTTAAAAAAATATAAGGCAAAATAATAGACATTGTACTAAAAATTTAGTACAATTTTCTTGTATGGAAAATATATTTAGTTTTACAAAAAATGATTTAATTAAAAAATTTGAAAGTGATGGTAAGAAAAAATTTATGGCATCACAAGTTTTTGATTGGTTATATGATAAAAAAGTTTATAATTTTGATGAATTTACAAATATTAAAAAAGAAAATATAGAATATTTAAAAAATAATTTTACTACTGATTTTATTAAAATAATTAAAGTTGAGGAAGATACTGATGTAAAAAAATTCTTATTTGCTCTTGAAGATGGTCAAAAAATTGAAGCAGTTTTAATGATGCATAATTATGGATTAAGTGTATGCGTTTCCTCTCAAGTTGGCTGTAATATGGGATGCAAATTTTGTGAAAGTGGAAGACTTAAAAAAATTAGAAATCTTGAAACTTATGAAATGGTGCAGCAGATTATATTAATATCAAAATATATAAATCAAAGAATAGATAGCTGCGTAATAATGGGTATTGGTGAACCATTTGATAATTATGATAATGTAATAAATTTTATAAGAATTATAAATGATCCAAAAGCACTTAGTATTGGAGCAAGACATATAACTGTTTCTACATGTGGAATAGTTCCTAAAATAAAAGAGTTTGCATCACTTGATCTTCAAGTTAATTTAGCAATATCGCTTCATGCTCCTAATGATAAAATAAGAAATGAAATAATGCCAATAAGTAAAGCATATAATTTAAATGAACTTATGGATGCTCTTGATTATTACTATGAAAAAACACTTCGTAGAATAACTTTTGAATATGTTTTATTATCTGGAATTAATGATTCAAAAGAAAATGCAATTGAACTTGCAAATTTAATTAAAGGTAAAAATGCTTATGTAAATTTAATTAATTATAATGAAACTAAAAATATTGATTTTAAAGAAAGTAAAAAAATTAATGAATTTTATGATATTTTGAAGAAAAATGGAATAGATGTTACAGTGCGTAGAAAGTTTGGAAATAAAATTTCTGCTGCATGTGGACAACTTCGTAGTAAAGAAGTATAGATAAATTAACTAAATAATGGTATAATTTTTATGAAGATAGGTGATGAAATGAAAACATTTTATTTAACTGATGCAGGCAAAGTACGTGGTCATAATGAAGATAGTGTTACAATACTTAAAAATAAAAGTAACGAATATCTCTTGATGGTGGCTGATGGTATGGGTGGACATCGTAAAGGTGAAGTTGCTTCGATGATAGCAATAACTCATCTTGGCAAAAGATTTACTGAAATAGCAAGTATTGGTACAAAATATGATGCAGTAAATTGGCTTAATGATAATGTAAGTGAAATTAATAAAAATATATTAGATTATACAGTAGAACATTCTGATTCATTAGGAATGGGTTCTACTTTAGTAGTGGCAATTCAAACTAAAGATTTCTTAATTTTTGGTAATATAGGAGATTCTTCGGGCTATGTTATGAAAAATAAAAAGCTTCATAAGGTAACAAAGGATCATACTTTAGTTAATCTTTTAGTGGAGGCTGGAAATCTAACTGAAGAAGAAGCAAAATATCATCCAAAGAAAAATGTACTTATGCGTGCTCTTGGAGCGACTGAAAAAGTACAAATGGACATATTTGATGTAGATATGAATAATGAGGGAATAATGCTATGTTCTGATGGTCTTACAACAATGCTTGCTGATGACCAAATAGAAAAAGTATTAATAGATGAAGATTTAGATGCAGAAGAAAAAGTGGTTAAATTAATTCAAAAATGTAATGCAAGAGGAGGCTTTGACAATGTGTCAATTGCTTATCTTGAAAAGGACGAAGGTGATAATTAGTGATAGCAAAAGGTCAAAAAATTTCTGACCGATATCAAATAATAAAATCTATAGGCGAAGGTGGAATGGCTAATGTTTACCTTGCTTATGATACAATACTGGAAAGAAATGTTGCAGTTAAAGTTTTAAGAGGAGATCTTGCAAATGATGAAAAGTTTGTTAGACGTTTCCAAAGAGAGGCTTTACAAGCATCAAGTTTATCCCATCCAAATATTGTTGAGGTTTATGATGTTGGCGAAGATAATGGTGAATATTATATTGTAATGGAATATGTTGAGGGCAAACATTTAAAAGGTCTTCTTAAAAAAAGAGGTAAACTTACTATTCCTGAAGTTGTAGATATTATGATTCAGGTTACAAGTGGTCTTACGGTAGCACACGATAGTTATATAATCCACCGTGATATAAAGCCACAAAATATAATGATACTTGATAATGGACTTGTAAAATTAACTGATTTTGGTATTGCCCTTGCAATGAATTCAACGCAGCTTACCCAAACAAATTCAGTTATGGGTTCAGTGCATTATTTACCTCCGGAGGGAGCATCGGGTAAAGGCGCAACACTTCAAAGTGATATATATTCACTAGGAATACTTATGTATGAACTTCTTACTGGTAAACTTCCGTTTCGTGGAGAAACAGCAGTAGAGATTGCGTTAAAACAACTTAAGGAACCAATGCCAAGTATTAGAAAAGAAATACCTGATATTCCACAGTCAATTGAAAATATTATTTTAAGAGCAACAGCAAAAAATCCTAAAAATAGGTATGCTGATGCCAGAGAAATGCACGATGATTTATTAACATGTTTAGATGAATCAAGAAAAAATGAAATTAAAATTAGTTTAAAATATCCGGAAATTGATTTAGATGATGGAAAGATGTTAAAACTAAAAAATGAAAATCTTACAAAGAAGGAAAGTGATGAGATTATAGCAAAGCGTATAACCCAAAAGGATATTAATAAAAATCAAAATAAATCGATAGTAATTTTACTATCAATATTTACAGGAATTGTCGTACTTATTACAAGTATAGTAGTACTACTTCCTAAATTAACTAAAAAGGCTCAAGTTACAGTGCCTGATGTATCAAATATGACTGTTGTTAAAGCAATTGAAACTTTACAAGAGGAAGGATTTACCGTTTCACCAAAACAAATTGAAAAATCCTCGACTGTAATAGATGAAGGAAAAATAATTTCAACTTCACCATCCGGAGGAACTAAACATAAAAAAGGTTATGAAATAACTTTATATGTTTCTACAGGAAGTAAATCTGTTGAAGTCGAAGATTATACTGGTAAAAACTATCTTGAGGTTAAAGGTAAACTTGAGGCTTATGGAATTAACGTTATTATTGAAAAGAAAGAAATGGAAGTTGATACAGATGAAGATTATGAAACAAATATAATTATGGATCAATCTGTTAAAAAAGGAGAACATCTTTCTAAAGGTGATAATATAACTTTATATATTCCAGATATTAAAAATCTATATCCTGATTTTACTGATGGAACTTATAGTGTAAGTGATATAATTGATTTTGCAAATGAATATAAATTAAAATTAAAATTTATTGATAAAGATAGTAAAACTATTTCTATAACAAGTGAAAATGCAAATGAATATGCTGATTATAAGATAATTACTCAAAATAGAGCAGTAGGAACTAAGGTAACTGAAAATGCATCATTTACAATTAAAATAGATGTTAGTTCATCATCAGGAAGTAGTTCAGACAACAAAACTTGTAAAGAAGAAGGTTTATGTTAAACGGACTTATAGTTAATATAAACTCTAATAGATTTAAAGTTTTAGCAAATGATAAAGAGTACATATGCTCCGCTAGGGGAAAATTTCGTAATGATAAAATTACTCCCCTAGTCGGAGATAATGTTTTATTTAATGAAAAGACTTTACAAATAGAAAAGATACTTGAAAGAAAAAACTTTTTATTAAGACCAATGATTGCTAATGTTGATATTGCTGTAGTAATTACTAGTACAAAAGAACCTGATTTAGATTTAAATTTACTTGATAAACTTCTTACAGTAATTCATAAAAATAAAATTAAACCTTTAATATGTTTTACAAAAACTGATTTACTAAATGAAGAAGAAAAGAAAAATTATTTAAATATTAGAAAATATTATGAAAAATATTATGATGTACTTGATAATACAGAAACTACAAAATTCAAAGAAATTATTCAAAATAAAATAGTTGTTTTATGTGGACAAACAGGTGCTGGTAAATCTACATTTATTAATAAGATTGATGATAAGTTAAATCTTGAAACAAATGAAATAAGTAAAGTTTTAGGAAGAGGTAAACATACAACAAGAATGGTTTCTTTATATAAAGAAGATGGCTTCTTTATAAGTGATACTCCAGGTTTTAGTAGTCTTTCATTAGAAAATATTTCTTTTGAGGATTTAAATAATGCTTTTGTAGAGTTTTCAAACTTTAAATGTAAATATAATAATTGTAATCATATTAATACACAAGGTTGTAATATTGAAAATAATGAAGAGATACTTCCAAGTAGATACGAAAATTATAAACTTTTTCTAAAGGAGATATATGAAAATCGCAGTAAGTTATTTAAGTAGTAAAGATTATAAAGACTCTATTAAAAAAATAGAAAATTCTAAAGCTGATTTTGTGCATTGTGATATATGTGATGGCTCATATGTTAAAACAAATAATTTTAATAAAAATAATTTTCTTAATTTATTTAATAGGGTAAATAAAAAGTTAAATGTACATCTTATGGTAGACTTCCCTAAAAGATATGTAGATATGTTAAAGGGACTTAATATTGATGAAATAATAATTCATAATGTAAAAGATACTAAAGACATTATAGAGTATATTAAATCATTAAATATTAAAGTAGGTATTGCTATAAATCCAGATGATAATGTAATGGACTACATAAAATACTTTCCTTTGGTTGATGAAGTTCTAGTTATGAGTGTAAACCCAGGTAAAGGAGGTCAACCTTTTTTAAAAGAGGTTATTCCTACCATAGATTATTTATATAGCGTAAAAGATATCTATAAATTTAATATTGCTATTGATGGTGGTATAAATGATGAGACTATTAAACTAGTTAAAGATAAAGTAGATTTAGTTATAAGTGGTTCATTTATTACAAATAGTGATAACTATAATAATCAAATTGATAAATTACTAATGTAAGAGCAAAAAAATCTTACATTTTTTTTAAATTAAAAAAGTATTTAAAAACCTCACAAACCCAGTGTTTATAAGGGATAGTCTTTCATAAAATATAAACATTTGCGAAAGTCTATCCTAGTATTTATGCTATTTCTATCCTAATTTTAGCATTTTTTTGAGTGGATTTCTAGCCCTTTTCCCATAAAATCGGTATAACATTTTCCTAAATGTTTATAATTTGTGAAAATAATCTATAGTATTTATCTAGGTTTGAAAGGTGTGAGAGGTTTGAAAAAATTAGTAAATAATTTTAAGGAGTATTATAGTAATAACAAAGAAAGATGTTTAACCATATTAACGATAATTATTTTATCAATACTTTCTAGTATAATTTTAATATCATACTCATTTTATCAAAATAAGAGTTCAAAATTAATAATCTCCGGAGTAGCTTTAATAGATTCATCAGATGTATCAATCAAAGTATATAGAGAAAATAAAAATGATAATGGAGTAGGTCTTGGTACATATGCACTTTCTTATTATGTGCCAAGTGCAACTTCATACACATATCAAAGTTCTAAAACGATATGTGATATAGGCATAACAATAGAAAAATATGAAAATCAAAAGTTTTATGTAGATGCAACAAAGAAAGGAAAATGTAAAGTATATTTTGATGCCATTGATGGATATATTGATGATTACGAAGTAAACTTTTTTGTTCAACAAGAAGAGGGTAATACTGATGATAAAAATTATAATCAAATGGGACAATTACCTTTATATGAAACAGGTTATTATTATACTATAAATGAAAGTAAAACAAATTGTACAAATGGTGCAACAGTAAGTATTGTCGGAAGAAATATAGTAGTACTTACTACTCAAAAAGCGGTATGTAATGTATACGCTGATAAAAATAGTGATAGTATTTCTCCAACGATAGGTGATGATTTAAAAGTAGATAATGATACATTAACAGTAACCTTGAATGATAATGCAATGCTGGGAAGTTATGGACTTTCAAACAGTAGTGAAATAGAACCTGAAGAATGGATAGAAATACCAACAACACCATATTCACTAAGTACACCAATAACAAGTGATACACCTTATCTATGGTTAAAAGATGCTGCAGGAAATATAACTAAATCAAGTGAAATAGAATTTTTATTTCAGGCAATGTTACTTATATTAAACAATAATGGTGGTAAAGATACGATTGAAGCAAAAGGTACACCAGATTTTAGTAAAGTTGCCACAACCAATGAAGGAATGTATGCAGCCAATGATGATTATACTGCAACAACTGGAATGAAGTCATATTATTTTAGAGGTGCAGTAAATAATAACTGGGTAAAATTTGGCAAAGAAAATAATAAAGATATGTATTGGCGAATAATAAGAATAAATGGTGATGGTTCAATAAGAATGATATATTCAGGAACAACAAAACCAGAAAGTAGTACAGCGACAGTAATGACTGGAACAGGTACTCAAATCAATGCAACAACTTATGCCTTTAATAGTAGTTATGATAGATCAGAATATGTAGGTTATCAATATATAAATGGTAAGCAACACGGTTATGGAGAATGCAATGGAACAAGTGCAAGTTGTACAGTAAATGGAAATACAGTATATAATAGTACAATAAAACAGGCAATAGATAAGTGGTATGCAGGAACAACATTAGAAAAAGATGCAGCAACAAAAGCATTTGTATCACAAGATCAAATATTTTGCAATGATAGAAGTGCATCATCAATTCAAACAACAGCTTGGAAATCAACTGGAGCAGCATATTACTATGGAGCAGATGGAAGATTAATTAGTAAGAAAGAGCCAATATTAACTTGCCCAACAGCTAGTGATAAATTCACATTTGGTACTAGTAATGGAAATGGTGCATTAACATATCCAGTAGGATTAATAACAGCGGATGAAGTAGCAATGGCTGGGGGAGTAAAAGGCTCTAGTAATAATTCATATTATTTGTATACAAACCAATATTATTGGTCTGGTTCGCCTGATTATTTCTTTAATCGAAATGGTTCTACTGCTCCTGCTGGTGCTCGTGAGTTTAATGTAGATTCTTCAGGTGATATTGTTGCTCGTATGGTGGATGCTAGTTCTGGCGCCCGTCCTGTTGTTTCTTTATCCTCTAAAGCCAAGTTATTAGGCAATGGAACATATAATAATGTTTACAGAGTAAGTTAATTTATGGTGTAAAGTTACTTGAAAAAGTTTATAAAATATTTTATACTTAAAATGATAGGAGAATAAGAAAGGGCAGTAATAATTTTATGTGCTCTTTTTTTAAGAAAGGATTATGGAAGAAAAGAAAATCGATTTATTAAGTGAAATCAAAAAAGATATTGTCAAAGAAAAGTCAGTATCCTCACTTGCAAAAAAATACGACATAAGTGAATATGAAGTTTTAGGACTTGTTAAAAAATTAAAGGATGAAGGGATTAATGTAACCTATAGTGAAAAGAATAAAGATGCTTATATAGTTATTAATGACCACCCAGATTTTACTAAAGAAAATGATTATTATATTACCGAAGATGTTGACTCAAATACAAAGGTAGCATTTATTTCTGATACGAGGTTTGGTTCTAAAAATGAACAAATTGCAATTTTAAATGATATGTATAAAAATTTTGCAATTGCAGGTGTAAAGTATGTATTTATTTTAGGAAACTTACTTGAAGGACCTTATAAGGGAGAAAATAACCTTGAATATGGTAAAAGTTTAATTACTAATGATGCTTATGGGCAAGCAGACCATTTAATTGAATATTACCCAAGAGTCGAGGGCATTAAAACTTTATTTATTACTGGTAAAAATGATCATAAATTTTCTAGAGAATTAAATGTTGGTGAGTATATTGCAAAAGAAAGAGAAGATATGATTTATCTAGGACCAAAGGCTTGTACTGTTCATTTTAATGAAGTAACTTTTAAACTTGAACAATTAAAAGCAGGTGATGCCTATACAGTTGCTTACCCACCACAGACATATTCAAGAAGTATGTCAAGTTATGAAGATTATGATGCAATATTTTTAAGTGGAACTAGGTCTTCTCAACATTTTCCTGCGATAAGAGATACGCAAATATTTTCAGTTCCTTCCGTAGTAGAAAGAACACCACTTATGAAAGCAAATAGACAACAAAATACAATTGGTGCGACAATAGTGGATGTAAGTTATACAAAAACTGGTAAATTAAAAAGATTACTTCCTGAAGTTATGCCATATTATAAGCCTAGTAAGGATAATTATTTAACCACTAAAAAACTAAATGTATCAAAAAATGAACTTGGAGAATTTGAAAATACTAAAGAAGTAATTCAAAATAAACATGCATATTTTGATTCAATTGATAAGATTTATAGACTTTTAAAAAAAGAACAATCTTTTGAGGAACTAAGAAGTAAACTTGATATTTCAACTGATGCTTTATATGGAATGATTACTATATTAAATGAATATGGAAGACCAGTTGATGTAGTTGATATAAATGGTACTTTAGTGGTTCGTAAAACATTTCAAAAAAGAAAAGATAATATAATAAAACCTCCGAAAGAGGAACTTAATAAAAAAGAAATTTTAGTCGTATCTGATACTCATTATGGAAGTATTTGGTGTCAACCTTCAATGGTAAACACAGCTTGTTATGAAGCATATAATCGTGGTATTACTGACTTCTATCATATTGGAGATATATCTGATGGCGATTATTCTAGAATTAGACCTAATCATATACACGAAGTATTTTTATATGGTGCAACTGGACAAATAGATTATGTAATTGAAAATTTACCTAAATATCCTGGAGTAAAATGGCACGCTATTCAAGGTAGTCACGACCAAACTCATCAATTTAATTATGGCGTTGTTCTTGCCGATGAAGTTGCTAAAAAAAGACCAGATTTTGAATATTTAGGACAAGATAGAGCTTTTGTATACTTTGGCAATTGTAAGGTAGAATTATTTCATCCAGGTGGAGGAACATCAAGAATACTTTCAACTAAACCTCAAAATGGTATAGATCAAATGGCATCAGGTACTAAACCAAAACTTTCTATACGTGGTCATTATCATAAAATTTATTACATGTTATATCGTAATATTCATATGCTTTTAGCTCCTTGTAATGTAGATCAATCATCCTTTATGATGAAAAATGAACTACCTAATTTAATGGGAGATTACTTTTTAACTATTTATTATGATGATAATGGAGATATAGAGTATTTAGATGTAGAACCAATGATTTTTGAACAAAGTGATGTACGTAAAAATGATTTTGAAAATCCTAGAAAATGTATCAAAAATAAAATACTTACGAAGAAGAATTAAAAACTTCTTCTTTTTATTTTTTATAGATTTTTTTAAAAATTTTAGTTATAATGAAGTTTAAAAAAAATGGTCTTTGATAAATTATTATCATTGACTTTTTTTATGTAAAGTAGAATCTTCAATTCGTATTTTAAAAAAATAAATAAAAAAAACATGTGACAAATAAAATGTAACCTATAAAGAGGACAAAATAAAAAAGCCAATCCTCTTTATAGGTTTTTATTATGTCTTGATGTAT
>CAKOIF010000006.1 GCA_934086485.1 uncultured Bacilli bacterium
TAGTTCCATGATTATATTTTAGCAAAAAGTGTAATCAAAAACAAGAACTATATATATAGTTCTTCAAGATAAACATTTCAAAATTCAAGTTCAACTTAAATTGTTATTTGCAAACTAAAAAAGCCATATTGGCTTTAATATTTTTCTAATATTTTATTTAAACTATCAATATCTTCATTTATAATATAATCACTAAATCCATCTTCAATATAATGTTTTGCAAGTCCTTTTTTACTTTCATTTAGGATTACTATACAAGGTGAACCAAATCCTTTTACCTTTTGCATTTCTTTTAATGTTGATAAACCACTTATCTCTTTCATTTCATCACTGATAAGAATAAAATCATATTTTTTATGAGACTTTATTTTATCTACTGCATCTAGCCCATAATATAATACAGAATATGAAACACCATTTTTATTTAATATATTTTTAATCTTACTTATTAAAGTTTTATCTTGTGATACTATTAAGGCTTTTTGATAGTTATTAACCACATTTTCATAATTTGATAAGATACTTTTCGTTTCATCATGATATACTCTTTGATCTATTGTAAGGATAAATTCACTACCTTTTCCTAAATCACTTTTTATCATTAAGTTTCCACCCATCAGTTTAGTTACTTTTTGGCATAGTTTTACATTTACTTCTTTTTTATTAAGTAACTCTACTTCTTCCTTATCAAGAGCTCCAGTTGCCGATAATATCTCATTTATTTTATCTATCTCTATACCAGGTCCTGAATCTGTTACCATAAATATTACCCTTGCATAATCATATTTTTCAATTACATTTACTTTAAATTCCACATATCCTACATTAGTTTTTTCTAATGAGTTTACTATTAATGAATAAAGTACTTGTTTTATTTTCATATCATCGCCATACAAATATAAATCATTATGAGGTATGCTATATTTAAACTCAACATCTTTTTTATTTTCAAGTGATACTCTTTTTGTAAGCTCTTCGCATACTTTTTTTAAATTATATTTCTTATCAATTATATTTATTTTTTGTGCATCAAGTGTTGATACATTCATTACATTATTTATGGTAAAGTCTAATCTTTTTGCTAAATTTGATAAATCTTTAACATTTTCTTTGATTACTTTTATATCTTTTTCATTTTCAATATTATTACATATACTTTCAATACTTTTAAGGGGATTTCTACTTTCTTGAGTTATTTCAAATAAGAAGTTATATTTATCTTCGTAATTAGATTCCATTATTTCTTTATTTTTATATAGTTCATTAAGTATTTTTACATCTGGATTTTCTATTGTAAAGAACATTATAGCAGTAATAATAGATTCAGAGTAAAGTAGCAAAAGAACTGTTGGAAATATCATTTGTACGAACATTACCATTAACCCTAGCACCACAAATGAAACCAATGGTATAAATTCTCTTTTTGCAATTTTCTTTAAATTTTTAAATAAGCAATATACAATTATAATGGCAAAAATAATTGATATAAAATAAACATAATTTGCACTTGGACCATACGAATAGATTTTATCATTTTCATTATTTATATGCAGTGGTAAAATTAATATAAAGGAAATATTTATCAAATAGCATATATATTTAAGTTTAGATATATTAGAGAAAATAATATTTTTTGTTATCTTAGAAATATATAAAATATAGATAACAAAAAGATATAACCAAGTAAAATAATATAATAGATTTAATTTTGAAATAATAATGTTTACTGGTGAAGTTAAGCTTATAGTATGCATTGTTATATAACCAATTATATCTATAATAAGACCTACTATATTTGTAATAATTAAAAATGAGTAAATTGAATTGTCTTTATTTTTTATTCTTTTCTTTGAAAAATATATTATTAAAAAGATTAACATAAATACTAACGAACATATTGAAAATGAAAATGTTACCATAACCTATTCCTACTTTCATAATAATTGTATCAAAAAAATAGCAAAGTGTAAACTTGCTATTTAATATTTTGAAATATTTAAAACTCTTGAAAATGACTTTTCTTTATTTTTAAAATAATCTATTTTTGATATCTCTAAAAGTTTTTTTGTATCAACCTTTCCACCAAGATTAAGTGGTAAATCAGAAACAAATACGATTTCATAAGGAATTGAAGTTTCCTCTAAAAACTGATAACAATTTTCATTAATTATGTTTTCAGCATCTTTTAAGGGCATTTCCTCTTTTAATTTTACGAATGCCACAGGTACCATTTGTTCATCTGGATGATTTATTCCCATTACATATGCTTTTTCCACAATTGGCAAAGAACTAATAAAATCAGCTACTACACTTGGATGGACATTAAAACCTCTTCGAGCAAATATATTTTTAATTCTATCTTTAATAAAAATTTGACCATCTTCGTCCATATAACCAATATCAGCGGTATGAAGCCATATTTTACCATCTTTATGTTTCTTTAAGACTTTATTTGTTTCTTCTTCATTATTAAGATATTCTTTCATCACAGTTGGACCATTTATACATATTTCTCCATCAGTATTAAATCCAAGTTCATCATCTGTACCAGGCTTAAAGATTCCTATTGTTTCATAAAGAAGTGGGATTCCAACACCATAAGGCTTATAAGCACCTTTTTTTGCATATGTACTTGCTCCACCATTTTCTGTACATCCTAGTCCTTGTCTTACAAATATATTTTTTTCATCAAAAGTACCATCTTCATTTATTTGATTTAATTTTTTTTCAGTACTTTTTGGTAATGACGCTCCTCCAGAAACAAAGTTTTTGCCATAAATTAAAGGATCTTCTTCATGATGAGAAACTAAAGTTTCATAATGAATTGGACCTCCAGCAAAGTGATCAGGTTTATATTTTTTTAGCATTGGGTATATATCGCTTTGAAGTGTTGGAATTAGAATAGTTTCTAGTCCACATACTCCTTCATAATGCATCACTGAAAGGCCATAACCAATTGAAGGTATTAAAATATCAAGCATTTTATCTCCAGGTTTAAAATTTAAACTTCCATTTAAATGTTCAAGAGCCATTGAATTAAGATTTTCATTTGTTAGACATACGCCTTTTGGAGTCCCAGTTGTTCCACTTGTACCAATTATCACACTAGTTTGATTTTTTTCAAAGAAAGGTATATTTTTTTCTTCCGATTTACAAGTAATAAAATCATCCCAAGAAATTATTGAATCAGGTATCAAAACATTTCTATTATCTTTTTTCAAACCATCAAGTAAATTTTTAAATTTTAAAATATATTTAGGAATCATATCTGTTCCGTATGCCATAATAACATTTTCTACAGGACTATTTTTTACTGCAGACAAATATTTTTGATAAAACATATTAAATATAAATAAATTTTTTACATTATTTTCCACTAAAATTTTTTCAAATTCCTTTGGTGGAAGAAGTGGATTTATTGGGTATGCAATTGCTCCAATAATATTCAATGCATAAATTGTGGTTCTAGCTTCGGGAATATTTGGAAGAAAAACTGGAACTATTTCACCTTTTTTAACGCCTAGTTTTTTAAGTGAACTTGCTTCATTAATTATTTTATCTATATACTTTTTAAAAGACAATTTAAAATTCATATAATTAATTGCTATGTTATTTGGCATTTGTTTTGCACTTTTTTCTAGCAACATAAAGATTGATTCTTGTGGTGCAGAAAAGTTATCATCAAAATTTTCATAATATTTTTTCCAAGGTTTAATGTTACTTGGATACTCAGCATTATTCATTTTATCCCCCTCTTAACTACATTAATTTTATCATAAAACTAGTAAAATGTCAAATTTGTGTCAACAAAAAAGCCATATTGGCTTTAATATTTTTCGATAATTTTATTTAAACTATCGATGTCTTCATTTATAAGGTAATCACTAAATCCATCTTCTATATAATGTTTTGCAAGGCCTTTTTTACTTTCATTTAGCATTACTATACAAGGTGAACTAAATCCTTTTATCTTTTGCATTTCTTTTAGTGTTGATAAACCACTTATCTCTTTCATTTCATCACTAATAAGTATAAAATCATATTTTTTATGCGATTTAATTTTATCTACTGCATCTAGCCCATAATATAATACAGAATATGAAACACCATTTTTATTTAATATATTTTTAATCTTACTTATTAAAGTTTTATCTTGTGATACTATTAAGGCTTTTTGATAGTTATTAACCACATTTTCATAATTTGATAAGATACTTTTCGTTTCATCATGATATACTCTTTGATCTATTGTAAGGATAAATTCACTACCTTTTCCTAAATCACTTTTTATCATTAAGTTTCCACCCATCAGTTTAGTTACTTTTTGACATAGTTTTACATCTACTTCTTTTTTATTAAGAAGTTCTACTTCTTCCTTATCAAGAGCACCAGTCGCAGATAATATTTCATTTATTTTATCTATTTCTATACCAGGTCCTGAATCTGTTACCATAAATATTACTCTTGCATAATCATATTTTTCAATTACATTTACTTTAAACTCTACATACCCTACATTTGTTTTTTCTAATGAATTTACTATTAATGAATAAAGTACTTGTTTTATTTTCATATCATCACCATATAAATATAAATCATTATGGGGAATAATATATTTAAATTCAATATCTTTTTTATTTTCTAAGGATACTCTTTTTGTAAGTTCTTCGCATACTTTTTTTAAATTATATTTTTTATCTATTATATTTATTTTTTGAGCATCAAGTGTTGATACATTCATTACATTATTTATAGTAAAATCTAATCTTTTTGCTAAATTTGATAAATCTTTAACATTTTCTTTGATTACTTTTATATCTTTTTCATTTTCGATATTATTACATATACTTTCAATACTTTTAAGGGGATTTCTACTTTCTTGAGTTATTTCAAATAAGAAGTTATATTTATCTTCGTAATTAGATTCCATTATTTCTTTATTTTTATATAGTTCATTAAGTATTTTTACATCTGGATTTTCAATGGTAAAGAACATTAGAAATGTTACGAAAGTTTGCATTGGAATCATAAGTGTTAATTCCGGATTAAAATATTGAACTAGCATTGTAATAATGCCAAGAATTATAAAAGAAAAAACTGGTGTATACTTTTTAGTTTTAATATTTCTAAAGTTTCTAATAAGCATAAATATTATAAATGCAATCATTATACCACTTAAACCATAAACATAATTAGCACTTGGTCCATAAGTATAATTTATATCATTGGCATATAAAGGTAATATAGTAACTAAAACAATTGATATTATGCAAATGAAATACATAATCTTTTTCATTTTTTTAATTTTGGATAAATAAATATTTTTTTCCTTATACCTATCTTTAGAACTAATAACATAAATATAATAAGTAAATATTAACATCCACACTACGAAATAATATAATATAAACTTTAAAATAAATATTGCCATATTAGGATTAACATTATTGATTACCCTTATTGCTAGTGTAGCGGGAAATATCTCAATAACTAATCCTAAAAAGTTTGCTAAAACAAGTCTTTTATATATAGCATTTTCATCACTATCAATTCTTTGTTTGGAAAAATACACTATAATAAGCATTATACTATAAAATAAACTTACTATAGAAAAAAATATGTTATCCTTCATACAACCACCTAGTATAAGAATAACATATTTTGAATTTTATTTAAACTATTTATGTAAAACTTTTATATTATTTTTTTCAAGTTCAATAGTTTCACATTCAATATTATTTGCAAGTTTATCAAGAGTTTGATAATCAACTTTTCCAAGTGGAGTTCTAGGAAGTGATGGGTAAATTACTAAATAAGCTGGTCTTTCCTCGGAAGCAAAAGCATCATTTAAATAATTTATAAGTTCATTTGTGCATTCTTCTTTAGTTTTTCCACATAAATCATCAAAAGAAACGTGACAAACTATTTTTTCATCTTTATGATTTAATTTACATAATTTAACACAAGGAAGTTCCTTTATTTTTTCCGCGATTAAAATGAGATTTACTTCTTTAGAATTGATTTCAAGTGGTTTTTGATCTCTATCAAGAACAAATAAACTTCCTGTATCGTGAACAAAACCAAAATCTTTAGTATTGTACCATTTTACGCCATTTTTATCAGTATAAATTACACTATCGGTCATCTGTGGATTATTATAATAACAATTCATCATTGCTGGTCCAGTAACCCATATTCTACCTGGTTCATTATAACTTAAATCATTAAAACTTCTATCTTTAATCATTACATTATTAAATGGAAGTGGAAGTCCTGATGATCCTATCATATTACAATTTGGATGTGCAACAGTAAAACAAGAATCCATTTCGCTTGCACCATAACCAGCTTCTTGAGTTATACCTGTTTCAGATTGAAATCTATTAACTTGGTTTATATCAGGTCTTTCACCACCAATAACAACTTTTTTTAGATTTCCAATATATTCATCTTTATTTTTATCATAAAGTACTGAATCCCATAAATATTGACTCCATATACCATAATTTGGTTTATGTTTAGCTAAATATTTTGGAACACTTTCATAACTTAAATCCATTTCAAGTATATTTTCAAGTCCAAGACTCATTGCCATACCAATTATATCAGCATCCCAGAATGCTAAGAATGGTGGAACAAGTGCTAAATTCTTTTCTCCTCTTTTAAGACCTAAATCAGCAATTTCGTGTTGCTTTGCAAGTGCATTATTTGCATCGTGTGAAAGTAATATTGCTTTGCTTTCTCCAGTTGTGCCTGAAGAAAGTGCAATATTCGAAGGAAGATGGTCTTCATAAACACTTTCCATAGGTCCATTATAATACTGACCATAGCTAACAAATTTACTTAAACTTATTGCTCCCTTAACATTTTTATTTTGGAGTTTATTATTAAGTGTAAATAATGCGGTCTTTAATTTTTCATCATTTAAAATCGGTGTTGAAGCAGAAACTGGAAGTCTTAACTTTTTAATACTTTTAAATTCTTCATTATTTAATACTTCACTAATGCTAGGCTCTAAAATATCAAGAAACATAATTAAACTTGGATTTAAAAGTTTAATATGTTTATACATTTTTTCTTTATCTTCAGTAAAGTTAAAATGTGCAGTTATTGCTCCAACATAAGCACAAGCATATTTAAAAGCTATTAATTCTGGAGTAGAAAGTGCAATTGATACAACCTTATCTCCTTTTCCAATACCCATAGCTTTTAAAGAACGTATATATTTATTACGCATAGCTATAAACTCACTATTAGTGATTTTTTTAAGACCACGGTTATTTAAAATAACATCATTTGGATAATCTTTATTACATGTTTCCTCGTAATCTGCTTGATTCATTTTAGGCAAATTCTCTTTCATTTTTTTAGGATCGTACCATTGTTCCCAAATTCTATCATTTTGAATAACTCCAGTAATTTGTCTATTTAGGTTAAATTTTTTATTGTTTTTTACAACATCATTTTCTCTCATTAACAACCACCCCTCTTAATGTCACTAATTCTATCACATATTTATTAAAATGTCAAATTTGTGTCAATAAGTAGTAAAAAATCAGTAATTTTACATACTGATTAATTTATTTTAACTCTTAATAAATCATTTTCATTTAAATGTTTATCAACTTTTAACTTAACAATCATTCTAGGCATATTTGCTTTTTCAATTAGTTCATCATTATCATTAAATATTTCATTTACTATGTAATCAAAAGTTTCTGTATTAGGTCCAAAAAACTGAATATTATCTCCTTTTTTAAAGAAATTTCTTTCTTCGATTACTGCAATATGAGTATTTTCATCGTATGATTTAACGATACCTAAAAAGTCTTGATTACTTTCTTCATCACGAAGATTATAATATTGATCATTTACACTCGGAAGACTCTTAAAAAACTGTGGAGCACTATCTCTATTTGCAACTCTATTAAGAACTTTTAAATAATATGATTTATCTTCTTCGGTTAGAGTATTATTTAATATTTTATCAATAATTTTACGATAGCATAGTATTACCGTAGAAATATAGTATATAGAACGCATTCTACCTTCGACTTTAAATGTAGTTACTCCCAAATCAATCATTTCTTTGATATTTTCAATCATATTTAAATCTTTTGGTGTCATTGTAAATGGAGTTTTATCTTCATTAAAAACCCATCTGCAAATTTGAGCACATCCACCTCTGTTAGAGTCTCTTCCTGTCATAAATGAAGATAATATACATTTACCAGAAATACTCATGCACATTGCTCCGTGAACAAAACATTCAAGTTCAAGACCAGTTTTGTCCTTTATAGCTTTAATATCATTTGTTAAAGCCTCCCTTGCAAGTACTATTTGATCTACACCAAAGTCTTTATAAAACTCTGCCGTAAAAGAGTTAAGTGTACTTGCTTGAGTAGAAAGTATTACCTTTGTTTTAAGTTTTAAATCTTTAATCATTTTTAAAACTACAATATCACTTGCAATAATGCCATCAACATTAACTCTTTCTAGATATAATAAATAGTCTTTTAAACCCTCAAGGTTTTCATTATGAAATACAATATTTACCGTAACATATACTTTTTTGTTTAAACTATGAGCATACTCTGTAGCATTTTTAATATCATCTAAATCAAAATTTTTGGCATTAGCACGAAGTGAGTAATTTTGACCACCAAAATATACTGCATCAGCACCATATAAAAAAGCAAATTTTAATCTTTCAAAATCTCCCGCTGGAGCAAGTAACTCGATCATTTCTTGTCCCCCTTTATTTTATAAATAGTTTTATTATATAAAAATCCATCATCTGTTTCTACATTTATTTTTCCATTTACTAAATCTTTTATATCGTTTTCATTTAAACATATTGGATGATATATTGCATACTTAATATCCTTATTTAAATTATTAAGACCGTTAAAGTAAGGTAAATGATAAAAATATGTACCATACTCATTTTCAAATAAAATAAATTTATGATTATTATTTTCTATAACCAAAGGATTTTCATACTTAACATTTTCATGTTTACTATAGTTTTTAATTAAGTATCTTCGTGAATAAGCACTTCCAATAAGTCCAAAAGCATATAAAGAAACCTTTTTCGAAGATTTAGAAATTATTTCATCCACTTCATCCTCGGTTATATCAAAAGGAAGTACTATGCTATCTACATATTCATTATAAATATTAACGCCTTCATAGTTACAAGCAAAATGACTTGGCATTAATATCTTTTCTATTTTAACATCCTCAAGCATTTTAATAATACCTACATCATCAAAGATAATTCCTTTTATATTACTTGGAAGACTATGAAGCAAAGTATTTAACTTATTAGCACTATCTTCATCAAGAACTCTATTTACAAATAAATAACTATTTTCTTCCTTAATTTCACTTAAAGAAAATTCATTTTCTACGCCAACACAAAATGAAAAAAGTGGGTAAACAAAACTATCTACACCATTTTCCTTAAGTAAATTAATTTCTTTTTCACTTTTAATAATAAAAAGTTTATTCATGATTTTTCTTCTTACTAACTGAAAGTCCATCCCCTATATCATAAAAGGTTGTCTCAAAATCAGTATTGTTTTTTAGAAAATCTATATAACTTTCAATTTTTGATACTAGTTGGCGTAAATTTTTACTTTCAATCGTATCACTTTTACCTACATAACCATGAAATTTTAAATTATCAGTTATAATAACACCAGTGTCCTTTAAAAAATATTGATATTTTTCAAAAAATCTTGTGTACTGTCCTTTAGCGGCATCAATAAATATTAAATCATATTTAGCCTCCACTGGAATATTTAACTCTAAAGCATCTTGAAGTGCAACATTTATTTTTTTATCAAGACCACATTCTTTAATATTTTTAACGCACTCTAAATATCTTTTTTCATCTCTTTCAATTGTGGTTACATAAACATCATCTTTAGCACTTGCCATAAGTATTGCAGAATAGCCTATTGCACTACCTATTTCTAATATATTTTTTACATTATTATCTTGAATATATTTCATAATAAATGCTATTGAGTTTTTTTCAATTATCGGAACGCTATTTTCTTCCGCATATTTTTCTATTTCCTTTAATTTTTCTTTCATTTTTAATTTTCACCTAATTTCTTTTGAATTTCATAAAACCCTTTTATATCCTCGGCAAAATAAACTTTTCCTGTATTTATATCAGCATAAAAGTATTCAAAGTTTGTGTCTGATGGATTAAGTGCTGCATTAATACTTTCAAGTGATGGATTACATATTGGACCTACAGGAAGACCAATAAATGATAAATTTCTTGTATTATACGGATTAACTGCATTAAGTTCTTTAGTCGTAATTGTCTCTTTTAAAGATAAATGAGATCCATAATATGCTGTAACGTCCATTCCAAGAGCCATCTTTTTATCAAGCCTTGTATAAATAACTTGACTTACTTTTTCTCTATCTTCTTTATTAACAGCCTCTTGTTCTATAATCGAAGCAATTGTAAGAAGTTCATGTATAGAATATTTACTAGATTTTAAATCTAAATTACTTAATTTTTTTTGAGTATTATTAAGCATTGTTCTAACTATTGTTTCAAATGATGAATTTTCATAAAACTCATAAGTATCTGGATATAGATAACCCTCTAAAGAGTAGTAAATATCTTTATTTTTTATATCATTTGTTATAAATGAATAATCTTTAATTAAACTATCTAAAAATTTTTCATCTTTTAAAGTTTTAATCATATCATCATAGGTAATATCAAAATTAGCCTCAATTTGTTTTAGATATGTTTCTATACTTTTACCTTCGACAAAAGTAATATTAATTGTTTTAACAATTTGATCTATTTTACCATCATTAATTTGATTAATTATACTTATTGCATTTTGCTTTTTATTAAATGTATATTTACCTGCTTGTAAGTTTAAACTTGGATTTATAAATACATAAGCAAGAGTTGTAAATTTACTTTTAATAAGTCCTGCTTTTTTTAAATTTGATACTATTTTTACTTTATTATCACCAGCATTTACACTAAATGATACTGAAGTATCCTCTTTATGGCCTGTAAAAAGTGTAATATAAGAAAATACTCCAATAAGTAGAACTACCACTGCTACAGTTATAATTATTATATTTTTCTTTTTCATTTTGCCCTCTTTATTTTATCTAATATTCTATTGGCAATTTCAATTTCTTCATCAGTTAATTCATTTAAAATTAAATCATCCTTAATTTTACCAATGTATGCATATTTAATACCTTTACTATTTTCTTTATTATCTGTGTAAACAACTATTGTCTGCTCTAAATCATTTTCAAATGTAAAAAGTATATTATTCTCGGTTTTTGATTTACCATTTCCTGTAACAATTTTAGCCTGCATTTTTACTCCTTATATATGTTTCAAGAATTATGGCTGCGGCTTGCATATCAACTTTGTCTTTAATGTCTTTAGCGTGTTTGCCATTTGCAAGGAGAATCTTTTGTGCCTCTACTGAGGATAATCTTTCATCCACTAAAGCGACTTTTATATCAAGCGTTTTAAGAAGCTCGCAAAAATTATATGTTCTTTGAGCAGCAAAGCCTTCACTTCCATCCATATTTTTAGGAAGCCCAATTGCTATTTCTGTTATATCCTCTTTAGCAATTATTTCCTTAAGTTCTAAAAAAGCAGTTTCATATTCTTCACTATTAAATCTAATTACTTTATAAGGTGTAATAATTGTATTTGTTCTATCGGAAATTGCAATACCTAACGTTTTTGTACCTAAATCTAGGCCCATATATCTTGTTTTCATCGTCCTAAATACCCATTTATAATAGCCATTAATACTTCTTCACGAGAAAATTTAGTAATCTTTTTTCTAGCATCTTTATATGATGTAATATATGTTGAATCACCAGATAGTAAATAACCAATTAGTTGACTAGTGGGATTATATCCCCTTTCCTCAATGGCCTTAATAACTTCATTAATACTTATCATAATTAACTCCTGTCTTAAAACTTTTAAATCAAATATTGAAGTTTTTTCAGAATTCATTAAAATTTCACTTCCTTGCACTTTTATTTTATCAAAAAAAATATTAAACTGCAACCTTACAAAAAAATGTAAGCATTTTAACTTACATTAATCATTCTTATTTTTAAATTCTAATATAATTGGTGTTCCATCAAGTTCAAAGGTTTTTCTTATTTGATTTTCTAAATATCTTTCATAAGAAAAATGTACTAATTTTTTATTATTTACCTCAAAAGTGAATTTCGGAGGTTTAATACTTGTTTCAGAAGCAAAATATATTTTAAGTCTTTTTCCTTTATATGAAGGTGGATTATGCATTTGAACGCTTTCAATTATGCAATCATTAAGCGTGCTTGTTGCAATAACTCTATTATGTGATTCATAAGCATTAATTATTTCTGGCATTAATGTTCCAAGTCTTTTTGAGGTCTTTGCAGAAACAAATACTACTTTAGCATAAGACAAAAACTTAAATTCATTTTCCATTAACAGCTTCCATTTTTTAAGTTCTTCTTCAGGGCTTTCTACAGTATCCCATTTATTTACACATATTACAATAGCCTTACCAGCATCAGTTATATATGAGGCAATATGTTTATCGTGTTCAATAATGCCCTCTTTGGCATCAATTACAAGGACACATACATCACTTCGATCAATTGCTTTTAAAGAACGAATATAAGAATATTTCTCAATTTGCTCATAGATTTTACCTTTTTTTCGCATACCGGCAGTATCAATAACAACATATTCATTTCCATTATATTTAAATATACTATCAACAGCATCTCTAGTGGTTCCTGCAATATTAGAAACTATCAATCTATCCTCTTTCAAAAGAGCATTTACTAATGAACTTTTTCCTACATTTGGTCTTCCGACAAAGCAAAATTTTACTCTATTATCTTCTTTTTCTTTACCTTCACAAATATTTGCCTCTAAATAAGAATTTAATTTATCAAAACCAATATTATGTTCTGCAGAAATAGCAATCATTTCCTCAAAGCCTAATTCATAAAAGTTATATAAATTATTTTGCCTTTCTTTATTATCGGCTTTATTTACTAAAACTAATACTTTTTTATTAGATTTATGAAGCATACTTGCAACCATTTTATCTTCAGTAGATATTTCACAAGTGGCATCCACAATAAAAAGGATTAAATCAGCCTCATCAATTGCAAGAGTAGCCTGCGCTAAAATATCTTTATTAAAGTCACCATTTTCTAAAGAAAGTCCTCCGGTGTCAATCAAATGAAATGCTTTATCTTTTAAATTAACAATTCCATAAATTCTATCTCTTGTAACACCTGGTGTATCCATTATAATTGATTTTTTTTCTTTTATTAATCTATTAAAAATTGTACTTTTACCAACGTTTGGTTTTCCTATTAAACATACAGTTTGCATAAACTGTCCCCCTTTCTAATTACAATATAAATCTTCACTATACTTATCAAAATCAACAATTAAAGTCTTGTTATTGTTTGTTTTTTCTATACACGCATAAACTCTTTTATTTTTTGTAAATACTTTAATTGATAACTCATTAACTACTAAATTATCATAATTATTAGTTACAACATTTTTACATAATTCACCATCATTATATCCAAGTTTAGAACTCTTATTATTAGAGCATTTTGTATAACTATAAAGTTTTGGATCAACGGCTTCCTCAGATTCATAGTAATTATTGATAATCAAATCACCAATAGTTAAAGTTGTTTCTAAACTATCTTTATTATCTTCTCCCCATTTTTCCGCTGCTGCTATCGCACTAGACATTTTATCTTCGAATAATTTTCTATTCATTTGTTTTCGCACGCCAATTACGCTAGACACACCAATTAAAGCAACAACTGATATAAGCACTATAACTGCCATAAGTTCCACTAAAGTAAATCCTTTTTTATTCATATTCTTTTTCTCCTTTATAAATAACTTTCTATAATTTTAAGTATATCATCTCTACCTTTTTTCGTAATCGTAGAAAAAGGTACAAACACTTCTTCATCACCAAGTTTTAATGCACTCTTTATTAATTTATCTTGTTTAATACGACCATTTTTCTTGATCTTATCATATTTCGTGGCCACTACAGTGATATTTAAATTATAATATTTTAAATAATTATACATTAGTATATCATCCTCAGTCGGTTTATGACGATAATCCACAAGTAAAAAAACACATTGTAAATTACTTCTATTTTTAATATAGTCCTCAATCATAAGACCAAATTTCTTTTGTTTTTCTTTAGAAACATTTGCATATCCATAACCAGGTACATCTACTAAATAAAAAGTATCATTTACTAAATAAAAATTTAGAGTTTGAGTTTTACCTGGCTTCGAAGATGTATGAGCAAAATTTTTTCTTTCAACTAAGGAATTTATAAAACTTGATTTTCCTACGTTACTTCTTCCGACAAGTAAAAATTCTTTTTTATTATCACCAGGATATTGAGATACCCTAACTGCTATATTGGGTTCTTTTACAGATATTATATCCATATACTTTTTCACCACCAATTAAATTATAAAGGAAAATGTTAAAAAAAGCAACATTCACAAATTTTAAAATTGTATTGAAAATGCAAAAAAAGAGCATAAACTCTTTTTTATTTGGAACTAATTTTTAAAATGAATTTATCAAAATATGGACTTGCAAATGATAATATTAAACTTACTAAATAAATACCTATATTAATATCTATAAAACTAAATGCAAAAGTAAAAACTCCTAAAAGAAAACCATATATATACTGCCCACCTTTAGTATAAGGTGAAAAAATACTTACTGTATTTAAAATTACAAAAGAAAATATTAAATTACTATTAATTGCTAAATTATGATCAAAACTTTTTGATAGTGCAAAATATAATGAAAGCAAGATATAATAAGTAATCAAGGCCGTGGTTGAAATATGCTTTTTATAGAAAAAATTGCAAAGTAAATATACAAGTAATAAAATACTATAAATAAATAAAGTATTGCTTATACCCCCTTCACCACTACCAAACAAATAATTTATTATACTATAACTATGACTGACTGATGTTTCATAAACATTTAAAAATGTATACTTATGAAATATTATAGCAATTAAAATTAATAACAAAATAGTGATTAAACTTATATTAACTTTTTTATATGTATATAAAATATTTACTAAAAATAAAATTATTAAATAAATAAAGATATTTGTATTAGGCATAACTATTAATCCACTTAAAAGGTTTAAATAAAGTCTATAAGAAATAAAATCTTCTTTTTTATATTTTGAAAATACATAACTAATTAAAAAAGAAATTAAAATTAATAGCAAAGGTTTAAAACTATTAAAGATATTTACATATCCATTTTTATAAAGCAATATCCCATTTTTATATATACCATAAAGTAAAAATGGAATTAATAATAGCATCTGTTTTAATAATATTTTTTTTTCATTAATTTTTGACTCTAAATATACTTTCATTTTTGCCCTCTTAAATATTTTCTTAAATTGATTTTGCACGGACATATATAAGTGCATAGTCCACAGTCAATACAATTTTTACTTTTTTTACCAGTGTCCATAACATTTTTGGGGTTTACTTTTACTGGACATATTTTATAGCACATACCACATAAATTGCATTTCTTTGCTTCTTCATTTTCATTTGGAATAATTAAAACAGCCTTAGTATTATTTGTAACTACACATTTTTTATAATCAATTTCGTACCCTGTCATTAAGCCATTATAAATATATAAAGCATCTTTAATATCAATATTTAATTTTTGAAAAACATCACTTAATAAAGTCCCTATTTTTACATTAACAACATAACTTTTTTCTAAAAAGGGGCTTGCAATTGTAATAAACGTATTATCTTTAAAATCATTATAAACTAAACCATTATAAATACTTAACATATCTTTTGCACTTATTACTAAACTATTTTCAGATAATCCCATATTTTCTAGCAAAAAGAAATTTGTCCCTAAAAGATATTTATCTTCGATTAAACTTAAATTTATATTTGTATAAGTTCCTATTTTACTTAAAAATAAATTAATATTTTCTGTATCGTTACTTTTAATTGCAATATATGAATTTTTAATTTTAAATGTATCACTAAAAACATCAGTCATTTTTAAAATCTCATTAGCATAAAATTGTAAAATATAGGGATTATTTTCTATATATGGTTCATCCTCGAGACCATTTACCACTATATTGGAGATTTTTCTTGTCCTAATAATATTTAAATAGTCATCAAAGTTAAGACTTGTAAGAGTGCTAATTATATCCTCAGTAGTTACACTCTTTATTTTATTTTTAGTCTCTTTAGTATTTTCTTCATAATTATTTTCAATGACAATACACTCTTTTAATGCTTCATCACATATTAAATTAGTTGTACCAATAATTTTTCCTGATATACTACTTTTAATTTTTTTTAATTTATTTTCTAATATGGCTTCGTTTTTTAAAACTTTAGAGTTTTGCTTTTTAATAAGTTCATAGCCATCTTCAATTGGAACATAAATATGGTCTGGATCCATAAATGAAAATATTTTACTTGCAAATTTTATGTCATATATTCTATCTAATTTTATCAATTTTCTCATATAATTTCCTCATTTATAATGATATCATAATCTTATCTAACTTACAATTTTAAATTTTGTTGAAAATATTCATTTATTATTTCTAATACTTACAATTATGTTTTTTCTATTTTTCTCTATATTTTTAATTACAAAATTTTCATTATAATCAAAATACTATTTCATAAAGTTATATCGCATAGTTTAAATGTGTTTCATAGATAAAAGTTCTCTATAATGACTCCAGGTCAATTGTGTCCACATTGTGGACACTTTTTGATTACTAAACAAATTATAAAATTGTTTCATTCTAAAAAGTGTTCTACGATTATATTTTTTACCAACTTCATTAACTAGTTTTTCTGCATATTTACCAATAATATCATTACTGTACTCTTTTCCAGCCTCACTTAAAAGTTTACCTACTTCCAAATTAGTAAGAATTTTATTTCTTTTTTTAGATTAATCTTTTATCTTTGCATAAATTTCATTTTTAATAATTTTTCTTTTATTTCATCATAATAATTCATTTAATCATTTCCTTTCTAATTTGTAATTTTAAATTCTCTTGCAAATATTCTTTCATCAGAACAGTACTCAATTATAAATTGATTATTTTTTTTAGATATAATAATACCAATAGTTTTCTCATGGTATGGTTTCTTAATAACTTTATCAACATAATTCATATAAACCTCAATTTGCCCAATATGTTCTTTTTTTAGTTCAGTTACTTTTAATTCAATAACAACATAACAGTTATACTCTGTATTAAATAAAAGTAAATCTATGTAATTATAATTATTACCTATTTTAATTTTGTATTCATTGCCTCCATAAAGAAAACCATTACCTAATTGTCTTAAAAAATTATCCAAATTATTAAGTATAGCTTGTTTTAATGCATACTCGGTTAATTTTTCTTGATTGTCTTCAAATTTAATCAAAATTGGATTTGGCACTAAATCAGGTAACTTTAATTCTTCATTTTTAATTAATTTATTCTTTGTTTCTTCGCCTAGTCTTTCATATTCTTTGAATTTTATAAGCATTCTTAAACTTCTTACGTCTAAATTTCTTTGTTCACATACTTTAATATAATAATTAATTTTATTGTTATCATTTAATGGTAATAATTCTACATAATGGCTCCAGGTCAAAAGTTGCGACAACGTCGCGACTTTTGTATCAAAAAAGATATTGTAGAATTGTTTCATTCTAAATAAGGTACTTCGATTGTATTTTTTACCTACTTCATTAACTAGTTTTTCTGCATATTGGCCAATTATATCATTACCATACTCTTTACCAGCTTCACTTAAAAGTTTACCTACTTCAAAATAAGTAATAACTTTATTTCTTTCTTTAGAATAATCCTTTACCTTTGCATAAATCTCATTTTTTAATAATTTTTCTTTTATTTCATCATAATAATTCATTTAATCATTTCCTTTCTAATTTGTTAATTTAAATTCTCTTGCAAATATTCTTTCATCAGAGCAGTACTCAATTATAAATTGATTATTTTTTTTAGATATGATAATACCAATAGATTTATCATCAGTTAAGTCTTTAACATTACTATCAATATAGTTCATATAAACCTGTATTTGACCTATATGTTCTTTTTTAAGTTCGGTTACTTTGAGTTCTATAACTACATAACATTTATATTTTACATTATATAAAAGTAAGTCTATATAATTATAATTATTACCTATTTTAATTTTGTATTCATTACCAATATAACTAAAGCCATTACCAAACTGTTTTAAAAAATTATCCAAATTATTAAGTATAGCTTGTTTTAATGCATACTCGGTTAATTTTTCTTGATTGTCTTCAAATTTAATCAAAATTGGATTTGGCACTAAATCAGGTAACTTTAATTCTTCATTTTTAATTAATTTATTCTTTGTTTCTTTGCCTAGTCTTTCATATTCTTTGGATTTTATTTTATTTCTTAAATCATTTCTACTTAAACACTGCTCTTCACAAACCTTAATATAATAATTAATTTCATTTATGTCTTTTAATGGTAAAAGCTCTATGTAATGACTCCAAGTCAATTGTTGCGCCAGTGGCGCGACTTTTTCATCAGAAAAAATATTGTAGAATTGTTTCATTCTAAATAATGTACTTCGATTATATTTTTTCCCTACTTCATTAACTAATTTTTCGGCATAACTACTAATTATATTATTACCATACTCTTTACCAGCTTCACTTAAAAGTTTACCTACTTCAAAATAAGTAAGAACTTTATTTCTTTCTTTAGAATAATCTTTTACCTTTGCATAGATTTCATTTTTTAATAATTTTTCTTTAATTTCATCATAATAATTTACCACTTTGTTCCTCCATTTCTTTAGTTTTTGAATTTTTACTGCAAAATAAAAAGCAGAAAAACATACCATTTTCCTTAAGAAAAGGTACATCTTTCCGCTTCGTATATATTTATTACCCCTATTTAAATATATGTAATCGTCTAATAATAATTGCTTGGTTTATAAGAGGTCTACCTTGCATATACATAATATCAAAAATAATTTTATTAATCAAGTTTTTTATGAAGTAATTCTTTTGTAATAATTGGGTTAGCTTTACCTCTAGTTTCTTTCATAACTTGACCAACAAAGAAATCAAAAATATTAGTTCTACCATTTTTATACTCGTTAATTTCTTTTTCGTGTGAAGATAAAATTCTATCAATTATACTTTCAATTAAATCTTCATCACTAACCTGTGCATCTTCTTTAGAAATAAAGTTTTTAGGTTCTTTTTCTTCCTCTAAAGATTTATAGAAAACCTCTTTAACTTGTTTTGATGATAAGACTCCACTTTCTTTTGCATCATTAATTTGTTTTAAAAATTCTGGTTTTAAATAAAAATCATTTATATTAATATCTTTTTCATTTATATATGAAGTAATAATTCCGTTAATATAATTTGCAGCCTCAATTGGTTTAATTCCTACTTCAACACATTTTTCAAAATAGTTTGCAATATTAATATCTTTAATTAAAATATTAGCATTATATTCATCAAGTCCTAAATTACTCATATAATTATCTTTTCTAGCATCTGCTAAAACTGGAATAGTTTTTCTAATATTTTCTACAAATTCATCAGTTATTTCATAAGGTGGAATATTAGGTTCTACAAAATATTTATAGTCAATTGCATCAGCTTTACTACGCATATGGACTGTTGTACCTGTAGATTCATCAAATCTACGAGTTTCTTGATATAATGGTTCATTATTTTGAAGTGCCTCAAGTTGTCTTTTTTCTTCGTATAAAATAGCTAGTTTTACATTTGCTAAACTATTTACATTTTTTATTTCAACTTTTGGAGTAATATAATTTCCATTATCATCCATAAGATTTACGTTAACATCACATCTTATTTGGCCTTTTTTAGTATCTGCCTCGGAGATATCCGTATATTTATAAATTCTACACATTGTTTCTAAAAAAGCTATTGCTTCATCAGCTGAATGCATACAAGGTGCAGTAACTGTTTCAAGAAGTGGCACACCAGCACGATTATAATCAATAAGTGAAAAAGTCTGCAAGTGGTCAAGTGCCGCAGCATCTTCCTCTAAATGGATATCTAATATTTCTACATTAAATTTAGTGCCATTAAGTGATACCTCTAAATTACCATTAATACCTACAGGTCTTGTATTTTGAGTAATTTGATAACCTTTTGGAAGATCAGGATAATAGTAATTTTTTCTATCAAAAATCATATATTTTGCAACATCACATTTTAATATTAAAGCCATTTCAACTGCTTTTTTAACGCATTCTTCATTTAAAGAGGGCATAAATCCTGGAAATGCTAAATCAATTTCATTAATATTTACATTAGCCATTTTATTATATACATTTGAAGATGGTGAAAATACTTTTGTAGTACTTTTCATTTCAGCATGCATTTCAAGGCCAATAACTAACTTAGTCATGGATATCCTCCTTTATAATTTTTTCAATATCATTTGCTACCGCAAGCATATAACAATCATTTTTAAAGCCTGATGTAATATTTATTCCAACTGGCATACCTTCAAGTTTATTATAAGGTAAAGTTATTGATGGATACCCACCAAAGTTTCCTATAACTAAATGATTATCAAGTACATTTTCATCTTTGCCCATTTCATCAGTTGTATCACATGTTTTCGGAGCAATATCACTTTGTGCAGGAAGAATTAATCCATCATACTTAGTAAATAATTCATTAAATGTATTTACAACTACTCTTCTTACTTTTTTAGCATTAATAAAATACTTTTCTTGATTTTCTTTTTGTAAGATAAATGAACCAATTACAAATCTTCTTTTGATAAGAGAGGAAAAGTTTTTAGTTCTAAAGTTTTTAATAACATCCATTGCACTTTCACCTTTTTCACGATGACCAAAACTTATTCCAGTAAGATTTGAATTATTTGATGTAACCTCAGCACAAGAAATTGATGTATAAACTGGTTTTAAAGCCTTTAATAGATTTTCATCAATACTTTCTTCATAGATTTCATAACCATTACTCTTTAATAAATCTAAAAGTTTATTAAAATCATCAATTATTTTAATTGTATTTGGATTTGTATATTTTGATTTATCTACTATTTCTTTAATATAAAATAATTTTTTACTATTTAAATTATTAAAATCTTTTGTTAAATCAACTTCATCCATATCTTTAATAGTGGTCATATCTTTTTCATCAGAACCTTTAACTGCATTTACTACTGTTGCAGCATCTATCACAGAATTTGTAATAACGCCAATTGTATCAAGAGAGGAAGCAAAAGCAAAAAGTCCATATCTACTTATAAGACCATAACTTGGTTTATAACCCACTACGCCAGTATAAGCTGCTGGTTTTCTAATTGAGTCTCCAGTATCTGTACCAATTGCAAAAGGTACTGTTTTTGTAGCCACTGCAACGGCACTTCCTGCTGAAGAACCAGCTGAAATTCTTTCTTCATCATAAGGATTTTTAACTATGCCAGCATTACCAGTAAGGCCAGTTCCACCCATAGCAAGTTCATCCATATTAGTTTTGCCAATCATTATAGCACCACTTTGAGAAAGTTTTTCGTAAACTGTAGCATTATAAATAGGAACATAGTCTTTTAAAGTATTAGAGCAAGCTGTAGTTCTTATTCCTTTAGTTGAAATATTATCTTTCATTGCATAAGGAATACCACTTAATAATGAATTAATTTCATTATTTTCCTTTGGATCTAATACTAAATTATAAGCATTATATTTTTCATTTGTTTCTAATATCTTACTTTTAGAAAAATCAATAAGTTCTTTTGAAGTAACCTTCTTATTTATTAATTCATTATGAATTTCAATAATATTTTTATCATAATAGTTCATTACTTCACCACCCTTATTATTTCAACTTCTCTATCAATATAGTCATCACAATTTTTAAGTGCATCCTCAATATCAATCATTCTTGAAGTTTTTCCATCACGTATTTCTTTTACCGTTAAATCCTGAGGAAAATGTAAAGGTTCTATATTTTCAAGTCCCTTTACATTATTTATTTTAGACATATTATCATTAATAACATCAAATTCCCTTAATAAAAGTTCATTTTCTTCCTCAGTAAGGCCAATTAATAGTTTATCAGCATAATCATTTATTATGTCTTTAGTAAACATTATTTTTCCTCCGTAATGGTAATACCTAACTCTTTTAATTGTTTATCAGTAAGTGTATTTGGACTTCCCATTAATAGGTCCATACCTTGTACATTTGGAGGGAATACTTGTACTTCACGAAGATTTTCTTCATCAGTAAGAAGCATTACAATTCTATCAATACCTGGAGCCATTCCAGCGTGAGGAGGAGCTCCAAAAGTAAAGGCAGTATAAAGACTTCTGAATTTATCTTTAACAACATCTTCAGTATAACCCGCTATAGCAAAAGCTTTTTTCATAATATTTATATCATGATTTCTAACAGCTCCTGAGGCCATTTCATTACCATTACATACAAAGTCATATTGATATGCAACTATATCACCAGGATTCATATTATTTAATGCATCAATTCCACCCTGAGGCATACTAAATGGATTATGTCCAAAATCCCATTTTTTATCTTCTTCATTATATTCAAAGAATGGAAAATCATTAACAATACAAAATTCAAATCTACTATGATCAGTAAGTTCTAACTCTTCGCCTAAATAGTTACGAAGAAGTCCTGCAATTTTAATAATATGTTCATCTCCAGCAAGGACAAAAAGAACATCACCATCTTTAAGTTCAAATCTTTCATCTAAACTATTAATTTCTTCTTCAGATAAGAATTTTAAGATAGCACTTTTAATTTCACCGTCATTCTTTTTAAGGTAAGCAAGACCACCTGCTCCTTTACTTTTAACAAACTCCTCTAAATGTTTATACCAAGAATTACTCTTAGTTACATTAGAGCATTTTATGCATCTAACTATTTTACCTTTAAAACCAGCAAATTCACTATTTTCAAATATATCTGAGGCATCTTCAATAATAAGTAGATTTCTTAAATCTGGTTTATCGCATCCATATTTTAACATTGCTTCTTTAAAAGATATTCTTCTAAAAGGTGCTGGAGAAACATATTTATCAGTAAAGTTTTTAAATGTTTCATAAAATACTTTTTCACCAACTTCGTATACATCTTCATCAGTAGCAAAACTCATTTCAAGGTCTAATTGATAAAATTCAAGTGTTCTATCAGCACGGCAATCTTCATCTCTAAAACAAGGAGCTATTTGAAAATATCTATTAAATCCTGATACCATTAAAAGTTGTTTATATATTTGAGGTGCCTGAGGAAGTGCATAAAACTTACCATGATAATTCCTTGAGGGAATTACGAAGTCTCTTGCACCTTCCGGAGAAGATCCCGTAATAATTGGTGTAGTAATTTCAGTAAAATCCATTTCTTTCATAGTTTTACGGATAAAATCTACTACTTTACTTCTGAAAACTATTTTATCATGAACATCTTTATTTCTTAAATCAAGATAACGATATTTAAGTCTTGTTTCTTCGTTTGCTTCTTTACTACGATTTATTTCAAATGGAAGTACATTTTCACATTTACCTAATACTTCAATAGTATCAAGAATTATTTCTATTTCACCAGTTTTCATATTAGGGTTTACATTACCACTTCTTTTTTGAACAGTACCAGTAATTGTTACAGTGCTTTCTCTAGTTAAATCTGAAAGTTTTTCACTTTCTTCACTTATAACTTGAACAATACCGCTTTCATCACGAACTGTTAAAAATACAAGTGAGCCAAGATTTCTAATTGAATTAATCCAGCCACCAATTCTAACTGTTTTACCAGCATCCTCTATAGTTATTTCTCCACAATATTTATTTCTATATTTATTATTACTATTCATATTAAATCCCTTCTAAAATTCACAATTTTTTGGTGTTCTTGGGAAAAGTATTACATCACGAATATTATCTACACCAGTAAGATAAATAAGAAGTCTTTCAAATCCCATTCCAAATCCTGAATGAACACATGAACCATATCTTCTTAAATTTAAATACCAATCCATACTTTCAGTATCCATATTAAGTTCTTTCATACGAGCAAGAAGTTTATCATAATCTTCCTCTCTTTGACTTCCACCCATTAACTCACCTGCTTCAGGTACTTCAAGGTCAACTGCTGCAACGGTTTTACCATCAGCATTTTGTTTCATATAAAATGCTTTAATATCTTTTGGCCAGTTATAAATAAATACTGGTCCATTAAAATATTCTGTAATATATTTTTCGTGTTCTTTAGCAATATCTTCACCATACTTTGGTTCAAATTCAAACTTCTTACCACTTTCAATTAAAAGTCTAATACATTCTTCATGTGTAATTCTTGTAAATTTTGAATTAACTAATTTTGTAAGTTTTTCTATTAAGCCTTTTTCTACAAAACTATCTAAAAATTTCATTTCATCTTGAGCATTATCTAGTACATACTTAACAACATACTTTAGCATATCTTCCATAACACGCATATCTTCATTAAGATCTGCAAAAGCAATTTCTGGTTCAATCATCCAAAATTCTGCAGCATGAGTTTTTGTATTACTCTCTTCTGCTCTAAAAGTTGGACCAAATGTATAAACTTTTTTATAAGCAAGAGCACATGTTTCTGCCTGAAGTTGGCCTGATACTGTTAAAGCAGTCTTTTTACCAAAAAAATCTTTTGAATAATCAGGCTTTTCTCCTAAAGGAAGAGTTGTAACCTCAAACATTTGACCAGCACCTTCGCAATCACTTGCAGTAATAAGTGGTGTATGTACATATACATAGTTATGTTCATTAAAATATTTATGAATTGCATAAGCTGCTACACTTCTTACTCTAAATACGGCTGTAAATAGGTTTGTTCTTGGTCTTAAATAAGCTTGCTCTCTTAAAAATTCACGAGTATGTCTTTTTGGTTGAATTGGGTAGTCTTCAGGACAAGAGGATAAAATTTCAATAGAGTTTGCTTTAATTTCATAATCATCTTTACCTTCCGAAGGAACTAAAGTACCTTTAATTTTTAATGCAGATGACACTAAAAGTTTACTTACATCCTCAAAATTATTCAAAGTTTTATCATAAACTACTTGGATTCCACCTTGAGTAGTACCATCAGAAAATGATATGAAACCAAATTCTTTCTGAGGGCGATGATTTTTAATCCAACCACATATTTCTATTTCTTTTCCAACATACTCTTCTTTTTCTTTTAATAAATCTTTTATATCCATCTTAAATCACTCCTAAAATATAATCTATTATTTCATCCTCAGGAACTTTTACTTCTTCTTTTGTAACATTATCTTTTACTGTAACAAGTCCTTTAGATAAATCTTCACTATTAAGTATAATTAAATTTTTTGCATTCATATTATCAGCTTCTTTAAACTGGGCTTTTAAACTTTTACCCATAACATTAGTTTCACATATAATATTATTTAATCTTAAATCTTGAGTAATAATATTTGCTTTAATCTTTTCTTCATCATTAACACACATTACATAAACATCGATATTATCAAGGCTATCATCACTCATTTGGTTAATAATTCTTTCTATACCGCAGGCAAATCCTACCGCTGGTACTTCAGGTCCTCCTAAATTTTTAACAAGGTGATTGTATCTTCCACCACCACCAAGTGCTAAAGAATCATTAAGTTTAAGTTCATAAACCATATAATCATAATAATCAAGACCTCTTACTAAAGTATTATCAATTTCATAATCAACATCAAGATAATCTAAATATGATAATATTTTATTAAATCTATCATTACTTTCTTTAGAATGATAGTCAAGTATACTTGGGGCATTTTTAAGTATTTCACTCTGATCATCTACTTTACAATCAAGTATTCTTAAAGGATTAGTTTTAATTCTATTTTGACAATCTTCACATAAATTATTTATATGTGGAGTTAAATACTCTACTAAAGCTTTTTTATAATTTTCTCTGTCTTCTGTCGAACCTAAATTATTAATTTTAACAGTTACATCAAGTCCAAGTTCTTTTAAAATGTTATATGATAGTGATATTACCTCAGCATCAATCATTTCATCATCAGAGCCTAAACATTCCACACCAAATTGAGTAAATTCGCGATTTCTACCTAGTCCTGGCCTTTCATAACGATACATTGTACCAATATAAAATTCTTTTACTACTGATGATTGATTTCCATAAAGTTTGTCTTCAATAAAGTTTCTTACTACTCCAGCAGTACCTTCAGGTCTTAAAGTAAAATCTCTTCCTCCACGATCAGTAAAATCATAAGTTTCTTTTTGAACTATATCTGTGGTATCTCCAACACCTCTTTTAAATAGCTCAGTACTTTCAAAAAGTGGTGTTCTAATATATTTATAATTATAAATCTTAGCATATTCAGAAACTACTTCGCATATTCTTTGATACTTTTTAGAAACATCTCCAGTTACATCATAACATCCTTTAGGTTTTGTAATCATTTTAATTCCTCCTTATTACAAAAAAACCTAGATACTGTAAGGGCAGAAATAAATTCCACGGTACCACCTTACTTCTAGGTCTTAACTTTTTATCGCACTTATGCGTTTCTATGTTAACAAAAGTTTGTCGGGCTTTCCATAGAAAAAAATATTACTTTATTAATATAACACACTTTTTCTTAAAATTCCACTAAAAAATTACATTTTTTTAAGAAATAATAAATAGTATAAATTATGTAAAGTTATCTTCATAATCATTTACTAAAAAAGAAAAAAATTATATAATTTAAATGGTGATGATATGAAAAAATATATATTTAGAGAATATGATGTAAGGGGTATATACCCTACTGATTTAAATGAAGAAGATGCATTTACTTTTGGTCATGCTTTTGCTTCATACATAAAAAATAATAAAGTATTAATTGGTCATGATAATAGACTTTCCTCAGAGGGATTAAATTCTTCTTTAGTAAAAGGCCTTTTACAAGGTGGAGCACACGTAATTGATTTAGGATTATGTACGACTCCTATTTACTACTACTATAAAAAACTGCTTAACGTTGAAAATGGCATTATGATTACTGCCTCTCATAACCCTAAAGAATATAATGGTTTTAAATTTTCTTTTTCAATAAAGGGAAATGCCTGTGGTAAAGAAATATATGATTTTAGAGATTTTCTATTTAATGGTAATTTTAGAAATGCTCAAGGATTTTATCAAGAATATAATGATAATTTTGAAAGTTATATAAATAAAATTACTGAAAGTATAGATTTAGGAAGTAAAAAAATAAAAGCTGTATTTGACCCGGGAAATGGTACAGGGAGTATAATTTTAGAAAGAATCCTTAAAAAATTTGATATTGATTACAAAATAATTAATGGAATTAGTGATGGTAACTTTCCAGCTCATCATCCAGATCCTTCAGTCGAAGAAAATATGCAAATGCTTAAAGAGGAAGTTGCAAATAATCATTTTGATATAGCTCTTGGTATAGATGGTGATGCTGATAGAGTTGGAGTTGTTGATGATAAGGCAGTATTTACACCCATTGATAATGTAATGATAAATATGTATAAGTATTTAAATCCTAATTTAAAAAATAGAAATGCAATAATGGATGTTAAATGCTCTAAAGCAGTTATTGATGAAATGGAAAAAATTAACTTACCTCTTACAATTTATCGTACAGGTAATAGTTATATGAATTTAAAAATAAATGAAATGAATTTAGATTTTGGTGGAGAGTTTTCAGGCCACCTTTGGTTTAAGGATAAATGGATTGGAACTGATGATGGAATATATAATGCTTTAAGAATTATTGAAATGCTTTCTAAAAGTAATCAAACATTTAGCCAGATGACTGAAAGCATTCCAAAATACTACCATACTCCTGAAATTAAAATTGAAGTAACCGAAGAAAATAAATCAAAAATAATCGATAAATTAAAAGAATATCTTGATAATGAAAATATTAAATATAATAATATTGATGGCATAAGAATTGATTATGAAGATGGATTTACTTTAATAAGACAATCTAATACAGGGCCAGTTCTTACAGTAAGATTTGAAAGAAAAGATGAGGAAACTTTAGAAAAAGAAAAACAAAAATATTTAGATTTAATCAAAAAAATATCATTAGAACTTAACTAATGATTTTTTAATTCATAATACTTTTCCATTTTGCTTTTAAAGTAATATTATCAAATACTAAAGTATTTTCATCAAACTTTTTATCATCGTAATACCATCCTTCAAAAATATAACCCTCTTTTACTGGTGATGGTGGTAAATCAATTTTTTGTGCAGGTCTTACAGAAATTGCTTCATAACTCTGTGCGCCATCAGTATCGAATGTTACTGTATATGATTTACTACACCAAAGTATTAAAAAAGCAAGTAAAACAGTAATCATTATACCTAAAAAAATGTATGTAAATCTATACGCTTTTGTCACACTTTTCACCCTTTTTCTATTTTCTATCTATTAAAATAATATAATATTTTTTTTATTTAGTCAATGAATAACCATTATGTTTTATTTTTTTATAGTGTATTATTTTGAATCCTCACATCATTTCCCTCAAAAGAAAGTAAGTTAGGCATATATATAGTATTAATTTTATCCCTGTTATTATGTAAGAAATTACTATCAATAAATTTAACATTTGGAATATAAATATTTTTAATTATTTTATTACTATATAAAAAGTTTGCTCCAATAACCTCAAGGTTTGGTAAATAAAGATGGCATAATGCAATATTATTTGCTAAAAAATTATCCTCAACACTAAATAAGTTTGGTGCATTAAGTCTACTTAAATCTCTATTTTTTCTTAAGAATGAAGCGCCAACTAAATTTAGATTCGGAAAATCGCACTCTATTAAAGAATTATTTTCACTCATAAAGGAATAACCTACTCTTCTTAAATTTGGTAAACAAAGTGATTTTAATTTCTCATTGTAATATAGAAAACTATTGCCTGCTACCTCTAAAAAAGGCATATATACACTTTGAACATTTTTAGCATATGATATAAAACTGTAATCAACGCGTTTAACATTTGGTAAATTAATAGTTTTCAAATTTTCCGCTCGCAATGCAAAACTATTACCAATAATTTCACATTTAGGTAAATAAATATATTCTAGTTCAAAAGAGCTTTTAAGAACTCTATCTTCGATAATAATTGTATCTTTCGAAGAAAATCTTCTTATATGAAAACTATTTTGCATAAAATCATAATTAATTCTTCTTACGCCATCCATTACCACACTGACAACTTGATTAAATTTATTAAGTTCTAAATATATTTTAATACCATCTTCACAAACAATATAAATTTCTTTACCCGTATCAATATTTTCAATCTTAATTGTTTTGATATGTTTGATAACATCCTCAGCAGTATCATATCTACATTTATCATAACATTTAAATTTTTTATTTACTAAGTCAAGAACAAAGCCATCAAATAATATATATTTTTCTTTTGGAAAGGTTACTTCCTCAAAATTATGAATTACAATGTTATCTGTACAGTAATAAATATTATTACATTCAAGATTGTATCTATAATACTTTCCATCAATAGTTCTCACATAATTTGGCATTTCAAAAGCACAATTAGTATTTCTTTGCTTTATTCCAAAATATTTTTCAAAGGAATACGTAAGACCTTCAGCAATATTTTCTAAATTATTTTGATATGTAGCATCTGGGTTATTAACTGTATGATTATATCTATTTTTAATTGATAAATAATTAGTGGCTAATGTAAACTGCAATGAAAGGACACTAGTTCCGTACTCATCCTCCCTTTGGGGAATAGATTTTCTTTCTATACCTAAAGCATTATTTTTAACTGCAAAAAATACTCTATTTGTTTCAAGACGATTACTTTTAAAGGTACATAATTCTTCACCTTCAGCATAATACTTTTTATATGATAGTACTTCTTCATTAGTATGGCATTCTTTTAAAGTATAGCCTGCATCTTCAAATAGTTCATAAGGTGTCTTTAAAGTCTGACTTAAAATTACATTATTTTTATTAAATTCATTCATAATAAATTCTTGGAACTTATTAACCATATTATTTTCAATTAAATCGTCATACAAAAAATGATTTTCCTTAAATAAGGATAATATTAAGGAAGATAATACGCCTTCATTTTCAAGTATACTTGGAAATAAGTCTCTACATAATTTACTAAATTTTTCACCATATTTTTTCTTTATAATTTTTAAATCACTATTCATAATACCCCCAGAAAGTAATAACTATTATAACATTATTTTAAAAAAAAGAAATAGATTTTGCTCTATTTCATCTTTCTATTAAAATCTTTTATTTCATCTTCATTATCAAGGTTACTATCTAAAAGTTCTTTGAATAATTTCTTTTGGGATAAAGTAAGTTTTGTAGGAATAATAATGTTTACTACAACATACATATTACCACGCATAATTGAGTTTGGACTTTTTAAACCTTTTCCTTTAAGTTTTAACTTTGTATAATTTTGAGTTCCAGGTTTTATTTCAAGAATAACATTTCCAGTAAGTGTTGGAATTTCTTTTTCACAACCTAAAGTCGCCTCGGCAACATTAATTGGAAGTTCAAGATAAATATCATTTCCTTGTCTTTCAAAAAGAGGATGCTCTTTTATTTCAAAATCTACATAAAGATCGCCATTTTCACCATTTGAAGAGGCATTACCTTTACCAGCAAGTCTTAACTCGTGGCCAGAATCAACGCCTTCGGGTACTTTGATTTTAATAGATTTTTTTTCATTAACAATACCAATTCCCTTACAATCAGGACAAATATTTTGATAAGTAACACCTTTACCCATACAATCTGGACATACTTTTTGAGTTTGCATCACCCCAAATATAGAACGAACCTGCTCTAAAACTACACCTCGGCCACCACATTTTGAACACGATTTTTCATTAAAACCGCCTTTACCATCACAGGTTTTGCAAGGAGTTTTTAAATTTACCTCAATTGTTTTTTCACAACCAAATGCTGCCTCTTCGAAAGTAAGAGGAATAGTTACTTTTATATCACTACCTCTTGAAGTTCTTTGTCTTCTTGCTCCTCCAAATGAGGAAAAACCACTTGTAAAGGATGAACCAAAATCATCATCCTCTCCAAAAACATGGCGAAGAATATCTCCTAAATCGATATCACTGGCATTAAAATTAAATCCGCCTTGACCACCAAAGTTACCTGTTCCATCAAATGCTGCAGAACCATACTGATCATATGCTTTTCTTTTCTGTGGATCAGATAATATTGCATAAGCCTCTCCTATTTCTTTAAACTTTGCTTCATCACCCGTTTCTTTATTATCTGGATGATACATTTTAGCAAGTTTTCTAAAGGCTCTTTTAATTTCTTCGTCAGTGGCTGTTTTTGAAACACCTAAAAGTTCATAATAATCTTTTTTACTATTCATAAAGACTTTCTAACTCCTTTCTTTTTTCATCAAAGAATTCAAATACTTCATCATAAAGTGATGGACTTTGTATATCTACGCCCGCTACTTTTAAACTTTTAACTGGTTCAAGTGTTGAACCAAGTTTTAAAAATTTAATATAACTTTCTAAAGCACCATCTTTTTTATTTATAATATCATTTGCTATTTTGAGTGCTGCAGCATAACCTGTAGCATATTGATAAACATAGAAATTATAATAAAAATGTGGAATTCTATAACATTCATATTTAATATCTTCATCAACTTCAACATTTGGTCCAAAATATAATTTATTTAAATCTAAATATTCTTTTTGTACTAATTCTTTAGTAAGAACTGTTCCTTTCATTTCTTTGTTATGAAGATTATCTTCGAAATGTGCAAACATAGTTTGCCTTATCATAGTTGCTTTAAATCTTTGTAATATACTATCTAATATATATTTTTTCTCTTCAATATTATCTGTATGATTTAACATATAATTTGTAAGAATTATTTCATTTACTTGACTTGCAACCTCCGCTACAAAGATGGAATAATTATAATCTTCATAAGTATTAAAGTTTTGAGCATAGTAATAATGCATTGCATGGCCTAGTTCGTGAATAAGAGTTGATACATCATCAAGTTTTCCTTCATAATTTATAACTACATAAGGATGAGCAAGATATGCACAAGTACAGTATCCACCATCTCTTTTATTTTTCTTTGGATATACATCAATCCAATTATCTGAAAATGCTTTTTTAATTACCTCTACATAAGAATTTCCCATTACCTCTAAAGAAGATATTACAAGCTTTTTTGCTTCATCATATGTATATTTTTTATCAAAATCTTTTGTAATATTTGCATAAGTATCATATATATGAATTTTTTCTAAACCTAATACTTTCTTTTTTAAGTCATAATATTTATAAAATTTAGGTAAATTATTTTTAATACCATTTATTAAATTATCATAAATATCATTTTTAATATCATTTGAATATAAACTTAAACTTCTTGCGGAAGGAAATCCTCTTAATTTAGCAACTTTATTATTACTCATTACTTTTGTTGTATATATTGTATTAAAGGTATTTTCATAATGTTTAATTTCTTTATAAATTTTTTCAAAAGCCTCTTTTCGAACGCTTTGTTTACTACTTTGTAAATATGTACTAAAGTTAGATATTGTAAGAGGTACAACTTTACCTTCTTCATTAGTAATAGTGCCAAAGTCCATATCCGTTGTAAGAAGCATTTCACTTGCATCCTCACTTTTAGAGTACACAGATGTTAAAAGTGTAATAATTTTTTCTTCTTCTTTAGACTTAATATATTTTTTAGCTCTATAAATACTTTTTAAATTATTTTCATATTCCTTTAACTTTGGAAATTTTTTTATATATTCTTTAACAAATTTAAAATCTTTTTCAAGTAGTTCTGGAACAACATAACTTTCTTTTTCTGATAATTCATTTAAGAAGTTAAGTACACTACCAAGCATTTCATTATAATTTTCATTTGTTAAATCTAAATCATTATTAATATGAGCATACAAATAAAGCCTTTCAAGTCTTTTTGAAATTTCATTATCATACTCCAAATATTCATATAACATTTCTGGACTAGATAATATTTTACCTTCATATTTAGAAATATTTTTAGCGTATTTTTTCAAAGATGCAAGCTCTTTTTTAGCATCTTCATCACTTTTAAATAAAGCGCTTAAATCAATTTTTCCTTTCATATTTTATAACCAAATATTAGGTCCTAGAAATAGGACCTAATACTCTACCTTTCTTTTATTATTTTTCTTTATATTCAGCTTCCTGTGCATCGTCTGATGAATCATTTGAACTAGTTGTTTCAGTATTTTCAGCATTTGCTTTATTTGCCTCATATACTTTACCAGCAAGTTCCATAGCCTTTTTATTTAAACTTTCAGTCTTAGCTTTAATATCTTCGATGTCATTTCCCTTAAGGGCTTCCTCAAGGTCTTTAATTAATTTTTCAGCTTCTTCTTTATCTTTAGGATCAACTTTATCTTTTAAGTCCTCTAAAGCACGATTTGTTGCAAGAATCATTGAATCTGCTTCATTTCTTGCTTCACTTTCAGCCTTTTTCTTTTCATCAGCATCTTTATTAGCTTCAGCCTCTTTCATCATCTTATCAATTTCTTCATCTGAAAGATTTGTTGATGATGTAATTGTAATTGATTGTTCTTTATTAGTTCCAAGATCTTTGGCAGTAACGTTTACTATACCATTAGCATCAATATCAAATTTAACCTCAATTTGTGGAACTCCTCTTCTTGCTGGAGGTATATTAGTAAGTTGGAAGTTTCCTAAAGTTTTATTATCTGATGCCATAGGTCTTTCACCTTGAAGTACGTGAATATCTACAGCAGGTTGGTTATCTGCAGCAGTTGAGAATACTTGACTCTTACTTGTTGGAATAGTTGTATTTCTAGGAATAAGTACAGTCATAACATTTCCTAATGTTTCAATACCAAGTGATAGTGGAGTTACATCAAGTAGTACTACATCATTTACTTCACCAGTAAGTACGCCACCTTGAATAGCAGCACCCATTGCTACAACTTCATCAGGGTTTACACTCTTATTTGGTTCTTGTCCAAGTTCTTTTTTAACAAGTTCTTGAATATAAGGAATTCTTGATGATCCTCCAACAAGGATTACTTTATTAATATCTTTTGCAGTAAGTCCAGCATCTTTTAAAGCTTTTCTAACTGGTTCAAGTGTAGAATCAAATAAATCTTTATTTAAATCTTCGAATTTTGCTTTTGATAAAGTAATGTCCATATGAAGTGGTTCTTTATTTTCATTTTGAGTTATAAATGGAAGTGAAATTTGTGTTGTAGTCATAGAGGATAAATCTTTTTTAGCTTTTTCAGCAGCATCTTTAACTCTTTGCATTGCCATAGCATCTTTTGATAAATCAATACCATGTTCTTTCTTAAATTCTGATACTAAATAATTAGCAACTCTTTCATCAAAGTCATCTCCACCTAAATGGTTATTACCTGCAGTAGATTTAACTTCGAAAACACCATCACCAAGTTCAAGAATTGAAACATCGAATGTTCCTCCACCTAAGTCATATACTAAAATTGTTTGAAGAACATCTTGTTTATCAAGTCCATAAGCAAGAGCAGCAGCAGTTGGTTCATTAATAATTCTTTCAACATCAAGTCCTGCTATTTTACCAGCATTTTTAGTTGCTTGTCTTTGTGCATCATTAAAGTATGCAGGAACTGTAATAACAGCTTTAGTTACTTTATCTCCTAAATAACTTTCTGCATCTTTTTTTAACTTAGAAAGAATCTTTGCACTGATTTCCTCTGGTGTATACATTCTTCCATTAGCCTCAACTTTTTCATTTGTTCCCATTTTTCTTTTAATTGAGGAAATTGTATTTTTAACATTTGTTACTGCTTGTCTTTTTGCAGTTTCTCCAACTAGTTCATCGTCACCTTTAAAAGCAACTACTGAAGGAGTTGTACGGTTTCCTTCGGCATTAGGAATAACTTTTGCTTCCCCACCTTCAAGTACCGCTACACAACTATTTGTTGTACCTAAATCTATACCAATAATTTTACTCATAATTTATCATTCCTTTCTTTTTATCGAGTAATTTTATTTTCATTATCTAATCTTGAATTAATTTCATTAACAATGTTAACTATTTCATCATTAATAATAATTTGTTCTTCACTAGATAAATTACTTAAAATTTTATTATAATTACTAGAAAACTCTTCATGCGAAGTAAGTCCTCTGGTAACTTTTAAAAGCTCCATTAATGAATCAAAATATGCTCTATCAAGTTCTTCAGATGTAAGTTTACTATGAATATCACTACTTTCTAAATGATACTCACCAAAACTATTAAAAATTAATGACAAAGCTAGAAAATTATTATTCATTAACTTTTACCATAGCTACTCTTATAACTTTATCATTATAAGTATAGCCTTTTTGCATTACTTCCACAACTACGCCTTCCTCTTCTTCCATAATACTGGTAGTCATAATTGCTTCCATAGTTTTTGGATCAAACTGTTTACCCATTGCTTCTATCTCTTTAACACCAATTGCATTTAAAGTAGATAAAAGTGATGTATATATCATTTTAAATCCAGATAAGAATTTTGAAAGTTCATCAGTTAAGTTATCATCATCAAGAGATATTGCTCTTTCAAAATTATCAATAATTGGTAAAATCTCTTTAATAAGTTTTTCACCATCATATTTATAAATATTAGCTTTTTCTTCATTAAAGCGTCTATTCATATTTTGCATTTCAGCATTTAATCTTAATATTTTATCTGAAAGTGCATTTTTTTCTTCAATTAATTTTTTATTTTCTTCAGCAAACTTTTTAATTTCTTCCATACATTTTTCATGATGATTATTTTTTTTATCTTTCTTAATTTCTTTTTCATTTACTGAAACTTTTTCTTCTTTTTTAATATCTTCTTTCAAGTTATCACCTACTTTTTCTTCATTTGTTCTAGGACATAATCAAGTAGTCCATATACTTTAGCATAATCCATTCTTTTTGGGCCTATTATTGCAATAGAACCTTTTTCTCCATTAATATCATAAGTCCTTTTTACAATAGTTGTATTATCATCGACTTGTGATTCATCACCTATATAAACCTTTATTTCATCACTACCATCAATACTTGTAACTTTTTTGATAAATGATTCATCCTCAAGTTTATATGCAAGTTTTTTAATTGATTCTGGATTATCATACTCAGGCTGCTCTAATACTTTAGCTTTTCCATTTACAGTAACATTTGCATTTTCATCAACAAAATCTGTAAAAGCATTATAAAATATATTATATACTTTTTCATAATTACTTATTTCCTGTGCAATAATTGGTTTTATTTCAAACTCTAAACGCTCTGAAACATCTTTAATTGGTGTTCCAATAAGCATCTTATTAATTATTTCACTAGTTTTAATAAGTTCTTTAACATTTGTACCCTCCGGTAAAATAAATTTTTTATTTTCTACAAGTCCTGTATTTGTACATACTAAAGCAACAATTTTATTTTCATCTATTGGAATAATACTTACTTGTTTAAGCAAATTATCCATGCTACTACTTCCTAAAACTATTGAAGCATAATTTGTTAAATCACTAATTATCTCCATACACTTAGTTATTGCATCAGATAATACTAAATCTTGATTTTTAACTACTCTCTGAAGTTTTAACATTTCGCTACCATTAAGTTTTTCAGGTTCCATTAAGTTTTCAACATAATATCTATAACCTTTTTCTGAGGGTATTCTTCCAGAGGATATATGATTTTTTTCAATATAACCTAAATCCTCTAAAGTAGCCATCTCATTTCTTATTGTGGCACTTGATAAATTAAACTTTTCACAAAGTGACTTACTTCCAACAGGTTTAACGGACTTTACATAAGTCTCTACTATTACTTTTAGTAACTGTTTTTGACGATTATCCATAATGTCCTTTCTAGCACTTTCTTAACCAAAATGCTAACATTATTATATTATGCAAATTAGCACTTGTCAATACCTTTTGCTAAATATTTTTTATAAAAAAATTAATGTTATTTTCCTAACACTAATTTTTCTTCTGTAGTTAAGAATTCATTTACTTTAACAGCACTTTTTTGTAAAAAATCTAAAAAGTCATTAATACTAATACTTGCTTTGAAAGTAACCTCACCCTCATAAAAATCAGTAAACTCTATTAAAGAATCTTTTAAAGTTTCTTTTTGAATAACTTTATAGTTTCCATGAGCAATACTATTTCTAATACCATTAATTATTTTTTCATTTTTAATTAATTTTGAATAAGTATTTACATAACTATTTACATTATTTATAGTAGACTGAATATTTATTAAATCATTATTATATCCACTAAGGTTTACATTAATTATATTTATTTGATTAGTTATTTTATTTATAGCATCAAGTTTTCCCAGTGAAGTTACTTTTGCTAAACTATTATTACAACTAACTAAAGCATTATTTAATTTATTTATATTATTTTTAATAGCATTTTCTTTTACACCTAAATCAGTAATATATCCATCATCTGTTTTTTCCACTTCAACATTAAATGAACTTGTATCTATAAGTGAATAATCAAAACCATCTAAGTCTAAATTTTGATATTCATTTTTATTATGTAAGACATCATCATAACCATATGCAAATAAAGCATTAAACGAGGATATTAAACTTTGGGCTAAGTCATCAGTGGCTATATAAAGTTTACCATATTTTCTTATTATATCATCATGAACTTTTTCATAATTAGATGTTCCTAATTCTTTTATTGAATTAAGAAGTAATAGATTATGAACACCAGAGACAATCATACTAAAATTATCAAATTTATCTTTATTAAATAATTTATCAACTTCATATCCTACAATTTCAATAACTCTTTCATATGGCGTATTTGGAGTTGTACTATTATAAAGGAAATTTGCTAATACATTTGTATCTTCATTTTTAGTACTAACTTTATTCCAAGAAACCACATAATCCTCTTTAACTTTTCTTTCAAAATTCATAAGTTCATTTAAATTTAAAGATTTAGAAAACGATGTAACAGTTTCATTAAATTTATCAAATATATATCCCTCAATTGGACTTCCGTCTTTTCTTTTAATTGTAATATTATATTTATAATACATAGAAATCATATTTTTATATTCATTTAATGAATATCTTTCTTTATCTTTACCAACCCTGCTTTTAGTGTATACAAAACATCTTGTAAAAGATGAAGTATTATAATTTTGTAATGTTGAGGAAAATGATGATATAACAAAATTTGTAAGTTTTGGTATCGGAATAACTATATCATTACCTGATACTTTTAATATAACTCTGTTATGAGCAAAATCTATCAAATACTCGCCATGACCTAGTTTATTTCTAATCGTAGTAACTAAAGTATAGCTATCTTTAAAAGTATAACCATTTATTTCATAACCATCTATTGTTTTATTAGCAATTAAATTTACATTTTTTTCCATTAATGAAAAAGGAAGTAAAATATTATTATTTTTATCAACCATTTTTTCTTTAATAGCTAAAAATATACTTGAAACATTTCCCATAATAGCTCCATTTAAGTATTCCTTATTAGAAATATATTCACTATAAATAGGATTACCAAATATCATCCCCATTAAAAATAAATCATATGCATAATTTCCTGAAAAATATTTTATTATAGTTTCTTCTTTATTCATTTTTTCACCATTATCAAAGGTACATACATTTCATCTTCTGTAAAACCAGCGTGATTAGATTTAAATATATGTCCTCCCCTTTTATACTTAAATATTTTATCACTTTTTGCAAGAGCAATAAAGTCCCCAATAGAATCTTCAAAGTATTTGTTTTCATTATTTAGGCCAAATAATTTAGACTCTATAGTTTCATTTTTATTCATTAATTTAAAATATGCTGAAAAGTATTTATTAAATAATTTTTTAAATAAAGTTTTATCAGTTACATTAAAACTGCAGCATCTTCCCTCAAGCCAAACATTATCTATAATTAAATCAAATAAATCAGGATAATCGCATAAATAAATATATTCACTATCAATATGACCATGATCTGCTGTAATAATTAATAAAGTGTTATTTAAATTTTTTGCAAACTTTTCACATTTATCATTAATCATTTTCAAAATAGATAATACTTCTTTACTATCATTACCTTTTACATGCAAAGTGCTATCTGGATCCATATAATAGGCATAAATATAATTTTTTTCTTTTATATTTAAATTGGATTTTATCATAGATAGCATTTCATCAATATCTTTATATGTTTCTTCATATTTAATTGGAAACACAATTTTTGAATGATATTTACCATTTTCTAGAATTCTATCAGTAATCGTTTTATAAGGGAAATATTTTTCTGCAATATTAAACGGATATTCTTCATCACTATCTTTATATTTATTGGTAAACATTGTTACAAAAGCATTTTCTTTTTTATAATACATATCCCATCCTAAATAACCATGCGTGCAAGGATATTTTCCTGTCATAATCGAAGTTGTAGCGCTAGTGGTGGTCGAAGGACAAGTCGAGGTAACTTTTTTAACTATATTATTTACTAAAAATGTATTAGGTATTTTTTTATTTATTAAATTATAACCCATTCCATCAAATAAAATAACCACTACATTTTTAGGCTTAAAAGAATTTAATACTTCATCAATTTCCCCGAGTGAGAAAACATTGCTTGCTAAATCAAAATATTTTTCAATACTACCTGCAATATTAACAACACTATTTTTATAATCTGGATAAATCATAAATGCCTCGAATATTTAATTTTTTCTATAACTTTCTTAATCATTATAAATCCTGGAATATAAAATGTCAGTGAAAATATAAGCATTACAATACTTCCATCATTCCAATTTTTTATAATTATATAATTAAAATATAATAAAAAGCTAAACCACATAATTATAAAAACAATATAGTATATATTACTAAATAAATGAAGCATTTTATTACCAGCATCTTCATTATACAATTTTACAATTTGACAAGCATTCGAATAAATTCCTAGTAACATTCCAATTGAAAATAATAATATTATTATTTTATTAAATCCTCCATTCGAAGGTATACTTTTTATTAAAAATAGCCATATAAAAAACATTATTATAATTGCTATACCATAAGTAATCGTATACAAAGTTTTTGAAATTTTATCAATTTTTTTCATATAATATACCCATATTTAATTTTTCTATAAGTTGCAAGACTCATAAGAAGGCCTGGTAAATATAAAAATAAAGTACAAAGAAATTCCTTTAAGTTTGAATTATTCCAATTATTTATTAACGTATAATCATAGAAAATTAAGCTGCCAAACCAAAATATAAGAAAAGTTAAATAAATAATTATACTTACTATATTCAATATTTTTTCATCCTTTTTCTTAGTGTAAAAATCTAGCACTATAAAAATAAACACCAATGATGAAAGTATAAAAATACCGCCAATAAGAATTAATAATAATTTGATAATTCCCGTATAATCTTTAGTAAGGTGAAACATTAATTTGCTGCACATTGCCATTAAAAAACTCATAAAAATTGAAATTGTACTTAAGATTTTCTTCATATTTTTGTCTTTTGTTAAAGCTTTTTCTAATCTTTTTATCATTTTTTCTAATTTTTCTTCCATAAAACCTCCTACCCTATAATTTAATAATAACACATATTGTTAATTAAAAAAAGGATGAAAATAAAATTTCATCACTAACTTGCTGTGTAAACATCATTATATGTACCACTGCCTGATAACTTTGCTTTAGATGATAGAGAAACGACAGGGCGAGCGCCATATGCACCAGTCACAGTAGCGTAGTCCAAATCACCCGATGAAGAAACAAGGAACCCAAAAGCACCATAAATACTGGAAATAGCAGGCGACCCCGACCAATAATTTTGGTTTGTATACAAATAATATGAACTGTTGCTTGTATTATATACTCCTCCTGCCATTGCTACTTCATCCGCTGTTATTAATCCTACTGGGTAGGTTAATGCCTTATTTCCTATACTACTTCCTTTTGATGTAAATTTATCACTTTCTGTTGGACAAGTTAATATTGGTTTTTTATTACTATTTAATCTTACATTTGCTCCATAGAAATATGTTGTGCTAGTACTCATACTTCCACTTATTTCTCCTGGGGTTCCACTACTACTTGTTGTTGCACTTCGATCGTTACAAAATATTTGATCCGCCACTAAACTTTTTGTCGTTGCATCTATTTCCAATGTTGTTGTTTTATACCAATTATCTATTGCTGTTTTTATTGTACTTGCGGTGCTAGTTCCGTGTTGTGCACTTGCTGTATACATATAACCTACATACTCTGCTTTATTATAACTACTATTAAAGGTATAAGTTGTCGCATTTATTTGTGTTCCTGTTCCTGTCATTACTGTCGCTGTACTACTTGTTGGAGCCGTTGTACCAGAGTATATCATCCTTATACTTCCATCGCCATTAATTCTGATTATTCTCCAGTACATATCTTTATCTCCTTCTTTTCCAAATTTTACCCAGTTATTATTTACTGCCCCCCTAAAGTAATATGACTTCATTCCAGTTGATGCAGTATAATCATCATCAGCTTTATATAATCCTTTTTCACTTGCTGTTGTTACTTTACTAAAATCTGGAGTCGTTTCATTTACTGTATTATTTGCTAAAATTGTTTCCCATCCTTTTTTCTCTAAATCTATTACATCAGAAACCACTTTATTTCCTGCACTATCTTTAATCCATAAATAATACGTTCCTTCTGTTGTTATTGTAGTACTTAAATTATAAGATATTCCACTTATTGAGGTCCAACTTGTTGGTTCAGTGCTGTTACTTGTACTTATTCCATAGCCAGATAGTTCTATATTATCAGTAAGTATTGCAGTTATTGTTGTGTCATTTATAATTAGATTGGATATAACTGGCTTTTCTGTATCAATTATCTTATCAAAATATAGTGAACACCTATCACTACCGATAAAAGAGAAACTTACTGTACCTGAAGTACTATCATAGTTTAATACTTTACCATTATTTTCACAAATAGTCTTTTCTTCATTTAAAACATAATTACCTTTAGGTATTGCATCTGAACTTATATATTCTCCTGATTCACCTTTTACCATTATTGCTAAATTATTTTTCTTCGGTATGTATTTATTTTTAGGTTTATTATATATTTTATTTACAAATAAAATACCTCCAATTAAAATTACTAATGATGTTAAAATTATAATTACCTTTTTATTTTTCATAACCTACTCCAATTCCGCTTAAATACTGGAGTACATTTTCCTAGATTATAATCATTTAGGAAAATTGCATCTCAATTTTATGGGAAAAGGACTAGAAATCTAATCAAAAAAATGCTAAAATTAGGATAGAAATAGCATAAATACTAGGATTGATTTTCCTATATGATTATACTTTATGAAAGACTATTCCTTATAAACACTGGGTTTGTGAGACTTTTAAATACTTTTTTTAATACTTAAATTTCATTAAAAAAATGGAGCTTTTCTACTCCACAGTTTTAGTAATGATATTAATTTTATCATTTAGTTTTTTATTTTCCTCTTTTAAAGAATTATTTTCTTCTTTTAAAGTATTATAATTATCTAAAAGTTCATTATACTTATCGGTGATTTCATCATATTTTTCATTAATATCATCAATAATATCAGTTTGATTTTTAATATTTTCATATTCTTTTTCAATATTATTTTTTAAAATATTAATATTTTTTTCATTAGCATAAATTTTAATTATACTATTATCTCTAAAGTTATAATTATACACTTTATTATGCTTTAAATTATCGACTAAATCATCAAATATATTTTTAGCATTTACTCCATATTGATGTAAAATAATTCTATAAACGTAAGCATTTTCTTCAGTATGTGATGTAACAAAATCTGGGTATGTTTCTACTTCAATTTTAATATTATCTAAAGTATTATCAATTACAAATTCATAATGAGTATTTGTATCAATTAAAAGATTATCTTGCATCTTTACATTAAACTCACTTTTTGTAGTTTTAAACTTTGGAGAAATGCTATTTACATAGTTAATTTTAGATACCTCAATTGAAAATAATCCAGAACCTATTCCAAATATGGAAAGTGATGCAATTAAAGTAATAAGCATTCTTTTGAAAGGCACTTTCTTACTAAATAATAAGTCAAATAAAAATTCTATAGTTAAAATATTTAAGAAAATAGTTGATAATGAAATAAGAATTAAGCCAATGTATGTAAGTCCATTAAAGGCAAAATATAGTATTATAATAAGTCCTATAAAAAATATAATTAAGGTAACTAGAAATGGAAATGTAAAGCAAGCTATAAAAAATTTAACAAAAACAATTAAAATATTAGAAAATAAATTAATAAATGAATAATTTTTATTTTCATTTCTATCTTTTTCTTTAATAGGTTTACTTTCCTTTACCTCTTTTGCAAATTTTAAATCATTATCTTTTTTTAAATCCATTTTGTCTAAAAAACCTATTTTAAATATATATATCATTACTATAATAAATAAAGCAACATAAGCAAAGTCAAATATAAATTCAAAGAAATTTGCCACAAAAATTGTAAAATCATTTTGACTAACGCTTGTTATTAAATTAGTTACTTTATCACTTAATAAGTTAACTGGTAACTTTAATATTAATAATGCTAAAAAAGTAAACATCATAACTAAAAAACATTTTGTATTATCAAGAAGTGTATTATTAACAATAAAGTTATAAGTATTTTTTACAAAACTAAAGAAACTATCAATTACATTTTTATCTTTATTTTCAGTATTATTAATATCTACCTCATCATTTGTAAGACTATCTAAAGAAACATTAAATATTTTACATATAGCAAGTAGCTTGTCCATTTCTGGGTATGTTTGCCCACTTTCCCATTTTGATACAGATTGTCTTGATACATCAAGTGATGCTGCCAAGTCTTCTTGACTCATCTTATTTTCTTTTCTAAGTTTTACTAACTTTTCACTAAAATTCATAATCTTTCCTTCTTTCTAAAAAGATTTTATCATGTAACTCAGTTGCGGAAAACCAATTTTAGGTTGTTTTTTGTAACTTTTTAGTTGCATTATCTATAATATGCTTCCTCTTTTACATGTCCATCCTTATCAAAATAGCTTGCATACTCTTTTTCTAAACTTAAATATTCATTATATTCATTTATAGCTCTAGGATCATTTCCAACAATGCATGAAATAATACTATAATCATCATTAATTAAAATGAAAAAGTCTTTATTATATATTATCTTTAAAGCATGCGATAAATCTAAAATTCCTAATGCTTTTTCATAATATATTTTATTTATATTTGTTATGTCTTCTTTGGTAATATACTCTTTTTCTATTTCTTTAGTTTCCATTCTTGGATCTAAATATCTAACAGTGGCTTCAAAACTTGAGGTAGTATAAAGTGATGTATCATCTTTTTTAGTAATTATATAGTTTGCATAATCATATCCACCCATATTAGCGTACATATCTGGTGTTTCATTTAATGGCCTTAAATTTTCATAACTAATAAGATCTTTAGGCATCATTTCAAAACCACCAATTCTTTCAATTTGATTTTTATAATTACCCATAAGTACTAAAGAAATGCTTTCTTCTTTACTTTCATTTACCGAAGAAATTTCAATCATTTTTTCAAAAGCAGTTTTTCCCACATTAAATATATTTCTCATATAATCAATATTTTTTACACTTATAGATTCAATTGAGTTACATAAAAGTACATTACCGTTTCTTACAAAAGGAATCATTGCACATACATTACCATTACTATCTTTTATAACTAAAACTCTTCCGTTAACATTTTCAGCGCAGTACCTAACAAAAGAGTCTGCTTCCCCACCTATTTTAAAACAACAATTAGTTTTTGAACCCATTACAAATAAGTTAGGATCATCACAAGTAAGTGTTTCATAATAATAACCATTTTGAGTTCCACTTACATAAGGGATAGTTTTTTGATAGTTATGGCGCACCTTTCTATATTCCTCACTTACATTTTGAATAATTTTATTATCATCAGAAAATGATTGAAACTGTTTATTATCAACACATTCATTAATAATACTTCCCTCAAGTGGTGCTAAATCTGGATCAAGAGGTCTTAATATACCATTTTTAAGTAAATCTTTATAAAAATCTATTTTATTATAAATATGTTGTGTTTTAAATCTTTTTTCATATTCACTAAAGCCTGCATAAATAACACCAATATTTTGAGATATTTCATAATCGTTATTAAGAATACTTTTTAATAAACCATTAGGGCTAAAAAAGAAATTAATAAACTGTTCATCGTAAATAATTTTACCAGAATTTAAATGAATTTTTTGTAAATCTATTAAATATAAACTACTAAATACTTTTCTAAATTTATTTTCATCTTTATTTAACATATTAATTAACTTTTCAGAGTTTTGATAACCTAAGACCGCAATTAAATTTATAGCAAAACGCATTTGTCTATCATAATTATAATGTTTAAAATCTTCGAAATCATTTTGAACTACAGTAATTAAATTTTTAACTTGTTTAGGTTTAATATCAAGAAGTACCTCTAAAGAGTTATTATCAAAATTATTTAATTTATCTTTATATTTTCCTTCGACTAAAATTCTTTTATAAGAACTATAATTATACCCTATGATATCAATAAGATTTATATCACCACTTAATAAATAACCAATAATTTCATTTATTTTAGAATCTATATTTTCTAAATTAGAATTTTCCTTAAGAATATTAGATTTTAAATAATCATTTAAAGTAGATAAAACATTATCATTAAGTTTACCAGTTTGAATGTAATCTTTTTTCATTTGTAAAAAAGTATTAATAAATTTTATATCTTTAATATCTTTATAATCTATATCTATATTATTAATCAATCCCTTATTAAAAAGTATTTCATATTCATTAAATATTACATTATAATCAAATCTTTTATCATCAAAACTATTTCCATTAATATCATTTATATTTGACATATCAAAAAATAAAGGTAAAGTTTTAGCAATAGTAATAAGCATTTTTTTATAATATTTATCGTAATCATACATATAAATATACATAAAAAGTTTACTTGCATTATCAAAAGAAATAGAACATAAATTTATTAATTCTTCCTCAGTAAAGTCACGAAATCCATCTTCATTTAAAAACATTGTATTATTTATTTTAATATTTGGATGAGCATTAATAAACTGTTCTTTTGTCATTTTTACCTCCGATTAATTTATATTTTTAAGACAGTATTTGCATGATATTTATATAATATGAGCATTTTATATCATCGATTGATTTTACACCTAATATTACAACATTTTATGAACTTAGATTATTATTTTCTTTTTCATAAAATTCACACCTATTTATAGTATATATTTTTTTATAAACATTGTATATCATTTAACACACACTTTACATTTTGATTTACACTATACAATTTTCAGGACTTTTACTATACAATTTTCAAAAAATAAAAATAGGACACTAAGTCCTACTCTATTGTAGTATTGCATGAACCATTATGATCTTTGAAGTAATCCTCAATATGCGCAAGCATTACATTAACATCATCATATTTTATAACATCAACATGATTAGCAATAAATGAATCTCCACCCAAATTTATTACTTGATAATTTTTATTATATTCAATTTCATAAACATACTGTTCATTATCTAACATGCATTCAATTCTTGATTTACCTACAATTTCTCTACCAGTGCTTCTTGCCCTAAATAAGATAAAAAGTAAAAATAGAAAAAGAGTAAACACAGCAATTCCTATACCAAATATTTTTAATAGTTTAATGATAATACCCGCTAAACGTTCTGTATTGCTAACCTTTTGCACTAAAACATTATTAATATCATTTGAGGTAAGTTCATCTAAACTTATATTAAATATCTTTGATAAAGTTTTTGCTTGCATAATATCAGGTGATGTTTCTCCAAGTTCCCACTTTGATATTGTTTGTCTTGTTACGCCAACTCTTTCAGCTAAATCTTCTTGTGAAAAATTATTTTGTTTTCTTAAATTTGCAATTTTTTCTCCTAAATCCATAATATTCTCCTTTCATAAAAAAATTCTATCATTTTAAATACATTATCTCTACCAATATTTAATGGAACTTACGCAATTTTTATTAACATTTAATATTTTATTTTTTTAACTGTATACTTATTCCAAATATTTTGAGGAATATTCTCATCAGCTAAATTAAATTGTTTAAGTCTTTCAATATACTTTCTTTCTAACTTCTTAAGTACCTCTTTAAAGGTGAGTCTTGATTTATCATTTGTAGAATAAGAAATTTTATCGATATCGCAAAAAGTTTTAGAAAAGCTTATTGCATCTGTCATAAGTTCATTATCAAACCATATTTTTTTATAAATTTTTATTTCCTATCTAATATGCAAAAGCATTCAATATGATATGTATAAGAAAACATATCTAAAATATAAAACTTTTTTATTTCATAATTAGTTAAATCTACTAAATTATTTGCTAAACTTTGTGTATCACAAGAAACATAAATAATCCGTTGAGGACTAAGTTTATTAATAACCTCAATTGTCTTTTTATCAAGTCCTGCCCTTGCAGGATCTACAATAATGGTATCAATTTTATCATTAATAAAACCTATTTTATCCTCGACTTTACCTAAAATAAAATTAATATTATCACATTTATTAATCTTTGCATTTATTAAGGCATTTTTAACAGCATTGGCAATTACCTCAATTGCATAAACCTTATTTACTGCTTTACTTGCTACAATTGATAGTGTTCCAACTCCTGAATATAAATCAAGTGTAGTATTTCCTACAATATTTTCTTTTATCAAATTAAAAAGGATCGAATTTATATAATTATTAACTTGAAAAAAAGAATTATAACTTACAGTAAAAAATAAATTATTAATCATTTCCATAAAATTATCTTGTCCATAAATACATTTATCATTTAAAATTATTCCAAGAGTTTTATAATCCTCGGGTTTTAAAATAACTGGAGTTTCTTTAGAATCGATTATAACAAGAATTTCATCATTATAATTTGCTCTTATAGTAACATTTGCATTTTTTAACTTCATATTTTTAACAAATTCAAATGCTTTATTAATTGATTTCTTAGTTATTTTACACTCCTCTATTTCAATAAGATTATGAGTTCTTTTTTCATAAAATCCAAGTTTTCCACCAACTATTTTAAGTTCTATTTTATTACGATAATACAAATCACTTTCATTTTTTATTACGTTTATATCTGGAATATCATATTTAGATAAAATATTTTTAACTCTTTCTTTTTTATATTCTAATGTATTTTCATAATTTAAATGACATAAACTGCATCCACCACATATGCCAAAATATTTACAAAATGGTTCTACCCTTTTAGAACTTTTGTATATAAAGGAATTAATAGTTCCTTCCATATAACTTTTTTTATCTTTTGTAATTATTACATCTACGGTTTCACCAGGAAGTGCTCCCTTTACAAAAATAATTTTACCACTAATATTTCCAATTCCATTTCCCAAATGATCCATTCTATCAATATGTACTTGCATCTTAATCACCAAGAATATTTTACCATAATTACTATAAAAAAACTATTTTCGAGGCATATTTTTTAAATATTCTGTCTTAATATAATCATCAGTTATGTGAGTATATATTTCAGTCGAAGAAAGTGATGCGTGGCCTAAAAGTTCCTGTACGCTTTTAAGCGGGCACCCATTTTTTAACATATGTGTAGCAAAAGTATGTCTAAATGTATGAGGACTAACTTTAACTTTTAAACACGCTTTATCAATAATATTTTTGATAATAAGTTCAATTCCTCTTACAGTTATCTGTTTTCCTTTATTATTTAAAACTAAATACTCACTACTAAACTGTCTAGCATTTAAATAATCATTAATTGCTTTAAGTGAATGATTGTTAAAGAAGACTATTCTTTCTTTACTACCCTTACCCATAACTTTAATACTATTATCCGAAAAGTTTATGTCCTTTATTTTAATATTTTTAAGTTCACTAACTCTTATTCCCGTAGCATATAAAAGTTCAATAATCATTTTATTTCTAAGCCCTAAAGCATCCTCATTATCAATACTATCAATTACTTTACGCATATCTTCATAGCTTAAAAAAGTTGGCAATTTCTTTTCTAATTTTGGATTACTAATTAGTTTAAAATAATTTACATTTACATAATTATTATCAAGTAAATAGTTATAAAAACATCTTAATGCAGATAATACAGCACTAATACTTTTATTTGATAAATTATCTATATATTTTAAATAATTCATTATTATATCTTTATTAATATTTTGATAATCTATATTATTATTTTTGCAATATGAAATAAATTCATTTACGTGAATTATATATTCCTTAATTGTATATTCTGAGTAGTTTAATTCATATTTTAGGTATTCATTATATTTTTCTATCATATTTTATCCTTTTACCACCATAATTATATAAAATTAAAGTATCCATTTCAAGTAAAAAAGTATAATCGTTTTCATATTATACTTCACTATTTTTTATTCAAAAATCGCTCTTCACAAAAGCGAAACACGATTTATATTACATCCCTATCCTATATGGATCTACTTTTGTTCCTGTCCCACTTACCACATATACATTAGATTTCAGATATAAGACTGGTCTGATAGAGCAGCCACGCGAAGCCGAGAAGTTGTCAAGATAGCCATAGTGGGAAACGAGAAGAGGTTTTGAAGAAGAATATGCACTCATTGTCCATTCATAACCATTTGAAAATAGCCAGTTTTTATTAGATGAGTTTTGAGGACTTCCACTACTTCCTAATACTCCAGTAAAGCCTTCGATTGCATAACCCCAATCACTTGCATACATCAGTCCTATTTTTGAAGTACCAGTTGCATGGGTAGCTATTTCCTGAGTATAATAATTTGCTGCAGTTTTATATGTTGAATCTCCTGCATCTATATTATAGTATACATCCTCAACCATCTTGCCATAAAAATCAGTTACATCTATTCCATCTAATGAATAATCACATAGACCTTTTGCTGAAGTAAAATATGTATAACAATAACTATCGCATGAAGATTTTCTTCCTAAATAACATGTATTTAAAAGATTTTGAATATTACTTCCCATCCATGTTGAATTACCTCCATATTTTATAGCCCCTATTGAATCATTTCTTATTATTTTTACTCTATTTTGAGTACTACTACATCCACTTTCTAAACATACTGGAATATTTCCTATTATTCTCCATAATTCATCATTAAACCATATATAGTTATCGGGGTTTTTACCTTGATATCTTTTACCATTTTCATTTCTAGTAGCTTTATTATTAACCTGCGTAATCAAATTAGTTACACTAGAGTTAAACGAAACATCACAAGTAACTGTTCCAGTTATTTTAGTTATTTCTAATTTCCATGTTTTAGGATTCCATCTACCTTTTGCATTATTACAATTAACAGTTACATTATATTTACCACTTGCTGGAAAAGACGTTGCACTATTACCATCAACAGTTAATGCAATAGTACTTCCTTTATATTTAAATGTTTTATTAGTATTTTTATTAATTAATATTAATGAAATAATAGAAATTAAAATTAATAATACACATATAACTATTTTTTTACTAGATTTCAAAATATACCTTCTTTCTAAATTAATTTTAAATGTCGATAGAAGAAGCACGTATGCTTCTTTGCCCATCTATTATTTTTTAAAAGTATAAAACTTTTAAGGATAATTAATATTTCTTATGCTTAACACTTTATAGCCATAGCCATAAAACCTAAACCAAACACAAGAAGTTCTAAAAAGATGGAGTAGCCATTCGAAGCCGAGTTGCTACCCAATAGCCGTTGTTGTTAGCGTTAAGAGGGTTCGAAGAAGACCAAATTTTAAAATAATTACCCTATATATACCTTTATTCAAAATCGGCTTCACATAGCGAAACACGATTTATATTATATTCCTATCCTATATGGATCTACCTTACTTCCATTACCACTTACTACATATACATTAGATTTTAGATATAAGACTGGCCTGATGGAGTTGCCATACGAAGCCGAGGAGGAGGTGGAATAGGCAAACGAAGCCAACATGTTGCTGAGATAGCCGGGACTGATAGCGTTAAGAGGAGCCGAAGAAGAATATGCACTCATTGTCCATTCAAAACCATTTGAAAATAACCAATTTTTGTCTGATGAACTTTGAGGACTTCCATCACTTCCTAATACCCCACTGAAGTCTTCGATTGCATAACCCCAATCACTAGCATACATGAGTCCTATTTTAGATGAAGTTGTTGCATGAGTTGCTATTTCTTGTGTATAATAATTTGCTGCAGTTTTATATGTTGAATTTCCTGCTCCTACATTAAAGTATACATCTTCAATCATTTTGCCATAATAGTCAGTTATATCTATTCCATCTGCTGAATAATCACACGTTCCTTTTGCTGATGTAGAATATGAATAGCAATAACTATCACATGATGATTGTTTTCCTAAATAACATGTATTTAATAAATTTTGAATATTACTTCCCATCCATGTTGAATTACTTCCATATTTTATAGATCCAATTGAATCATTTCTTATTATTTTTACTCTGTTTTCTGCATTTGCACATCCACTTGTTAAACATACTGGAATATTTCCAATTATTCTCCATAGTTCATCATTAAACCATACATAATTATCTGGATTTTTGCCTTGATATCTTTTACCATTTTCATTTCTTGTGGCTTTATTATTTACTACTGTAGAAAGTAGTTCTTCATTACTTGGCGTTTTTGGAGTAAATGTAATATTGCATGATGAATTTGTTTTTGAAATATTATCAATTATAATACCATTAATTTTATAATCCCATGTACCACCAGTAATGCCATCACAATTAGTAATGCTTTTTGTATATCCCCCTAAAAGGTAATCTGGATTTGGAACATTAATTGTGAAATCTGGTATCTTTTCATAATATAAATAAACACTACATCTATCAGAACCTAATGTTTGATAAGCTAGTTTATTACCCACTATTGAGACTTTACCACCGTTTTCACATATGGTCTTGTCTTCATCAATATGATAATTTGTTAAATCACTTGGAATAGTATCTACTGAAGTATAACTTGTTTCTCCATCATTTTTAATATTAAATGCATAAGACTTTTTTATAATACTTTTATTATCATCCTTTCTTGGATAAAAAATTATAGATAGAATTACCACTACAAATAATGAGAATAAAATGTATGCATATTTCCGATTTTTGCCCATAACTTCGCCTTCCTTTTTTCGTAAATTATATACATTTAGGAATTTTTATAGGCGATTTTATGGGAAAAGGGGTAGCAAAAATTAAAAAAATTTGGTAAAATATATACATAAGGTAGGAAAATACTGGGATATATTTTCTCAAAAGTATATAATTTATGAAAAATAATGTTAGGTAAACGCTGAGTTTGTAGGACATATCAGTGTTTTTTTATTTTTTAGTAAAAATAATAATACTTTACACTTTTTTAATATGTATAATTATGTAAAGTTTTTAGATAAAATATGTAAATAAAATGTAAAATTTTGACTTTTTTTAAAAAATTTATCAAAAAAAGGAGGAAATTAGAAATTTTCCGGTAATAAGTATAGTGAAAGAAGAATTTTAAAATGACATAGAAAATAATAAAAAGTGTAAAGTAGAATTTTTTCAAAAGGAGGTAAGAATATGACAGAAAATACTTTATATAATTCAAACAAAAAAGGACAATTTATGAAAGATAAGTTTGCAAGAGCTATACTAACTAACCCTGCAAATGAAGACTATTTAATAGCACTTTATAACTCATTAGAACCAGATAAAAATATTAAAGCAATTGGTGCTAAAATAATAACTAATGAAATTAATAATTATAAAGATGCTAAAGAAAGAATTACTGATGCAATAATGGAGGTAGAAACCACTAAAGGAATTGATTTAGTTAATTTTGAAGTAAATGCTTTTAAATCTGATAAAATAATTAGAAAGAACCTATCTTATGTTTGCCATATGGTAATTAGAATGGTAGATGAAAATACGGGAGAATATTACAATAAGGTTGTACAAGTTAATATTAATAATTTTGATAGATTTGGGCAAGGAAAATTTGTATATAAATCAGAACTTTTTCCAAATGCTGAAGAGTTATTAGTAATATATGACATAAATGTTGCATTATTATCAAAAATGTCATATGATGATTATAGAAAATTTAATAAATTATCAACTGAATATTTATCTATAATTTTTACAAACAACGATGAGAAAATTTTCAAAGGTAATAAAATGATAATGAAAATAGTAAAGGAGTTGGAAGATATGTCAAAAAGTTTAGATGAGATGCTATACTATAATCCGGAAGAGTTTCTTAAGAAGGCTGCGCTTGATGCAATTACCGATGACATGAAAAAAGAAGCAGCCCAAAAGTCAGTTACTGAAGAAATGAAGAAGGAAGCAGCACGAGAATCTGTTACTGATGAAATGAAGAAGGAAGCAGCACGAGAATCTGTTACTGATGAAATGAAAAAAGAAGCTGCAATTGAAATTGTAATCGAAGAAAATAATATAGCTGCTGCAAAAGAATTAATTAAAAATGGTATATCAAAAGAAATTATCTTAAAATCAATTGATATAACTGAAAAACAGTATAATGATCTAAAAAATGAAGTTCAAAAAGAAACTAATAAATAACTTAGTTTCTTTTTTTCTATAATAAAAAATGATGAATTATTCATCACAAGTAGGACAAATTACTTCACCATTTTTAATAACTAATAAATCATTACATTTAGGACATTTATCACCTGTTGGTTTATACCAAGATGCATATTTACATTTAGGGAAATTATCACATCCGTAAAATTCTTTTCCCTTTTTAGTTTTTCTAACAATAATATTACCTTCGCATTTTGGACATTTACAAATAATTTCTTTTTCTGTTTGTTTATTTTCTTTTTTAATATACTTACAAGTTGGGTAATTAGAGCATGCTGTAAACTCACCGTACTTACCTTTTCTAATAACTAAAGGGCTGCCACATTCTGGACATTTTTCACCAGTTTCTTCGGGTTTCTTCTTTTCCATATTTTTAAAGGCATTATCTACAAGAGGAGCAAAATTATCATAAAAGTCTTTTAACATTTTTTTATAATCCTCATTACCTTCGGCAATCTCATCTAAATCTTTTTCCATATTAGCGGTATATTTAACGTTTACAATACTTGAGAAAAATTCTTGCAGTTTATCAGTGGTTTCAAAACCAACCTCTGTTGGAACAAACTTTTTATCCTCAAGGGTAACATATCCCCTATCTTTAATTGTGGAAATAATTGTTGCATAAGTTGAGGGTCTTCCTATACCAAGTGATTCAAGTTCTTTAATAAGAGAGCTTTCCGTAAATCTTGCTGGTGGTTTTGTAAAGTGTTGAGTTTTCGTAATTGTATCAGATAAAATTATACCTGCTTTATAATTTTTAAAGTCTGGTAAAATTGTATCTTCTTGATCTTCATAATCACCATAAACTTTTAAATAACCATCAAATGTAAGAACACTACCAGTTGCTTTAAAACCATAATCATTATTATCAAGTAGTACAGTTGTCGAATTAAATTTAGCATCAGCCATTAATGAAGCAAGAGCTCTATAGTAAATAATTCTATAAAGTTTATATTCATCAGGTGCTAAATACTTTTTAATTTTATCTGGTTCATAATTAATATTTGTTGGTCTAATACCTTCGTGAGCATCTTGAACATTTTCAGTCTTTTTACCCTTTTTAACATAACCTACATAGTCTTTACCAAACTTACTATTAATATAGGCAAAAGATGCAGAAGTAAATTCATCAGAAAGTCTTACACTATCAGTACGCATATAAGTAATAAGGCCATGAAATCCATCCTCAAGTTCAATACCCTCATAAAGTTTTTGAGCAATTTTCATTGTCTTTGAGGCAGCAAACCCTAGTTTATTAGAGCATGCCTGTTGAAGTGTTGAAGTTTTAAATACTTCTTTAGCACTTCTTTTCTTTTCTTTTTCTTCGACACTTTTAATAGTAAATGTATTTGTTAAACTATCAAGTATTTTATCAGCCTCTTTTTCATTTGGAATTTCTATGTCTTTTTCTTTATAAGTTTCTAAATTTGCCTTAAAGTCTTTGAAGTCAGCCTCAATAGTCCAATATTCTTTAGGAATAAATGCAAGTATTTCTCTTTCTCTATCCACAATAAGTTTTAGAGCAACAGATTGTACTCTACCCGCAGATTTACCAGCTGTTTTAGATTGCATAACTTTGCTTAATCTAAAACCAATAATTCTATCTAGAAATCTACGTGCTTCTCCAGAATGAACTAAATTCATATCAATTCTTCGAGGATTTTTTAAAGCCTTTAGAACAACATCTTTAGTAATTTCATTAAAAACAATTCTATCATATTTTTCATCAGGTACTTTTAATTCATCATATAAATGCCAAGAAATAGTTTCCCCCTCACGGTCTGGGTCGGTTGCAAGGTAAATATGATCTGCTTTTTCAATTAAATCTTTTAAATATTTAACATCTTTCTTTTTACCCTTAATTATTTCATAACTAGGTTTAAAATCATTTTCAATATCAATACCAAGCCCATATTTTCCAGATGTTGCTAAATCTCTAATATGACCTTTCGAAGAAACTACAGTGTAATCCCCACCTAAATATTTTGAAATTGTTTTACATTTTGCAGGGGACTCCACGATTATTATGTTTTTCATTTAACATTCTCCTTTTCATTTTCAATTTTTTCAAATAAGTAAGCAAAATAATTATTTTTAATTGCTTTACTACTCATATTCATTTTAGCATAAATTAATTCATTTATCTTCTTAATTTCTTCATCAGAATATGTAAAGTCTGTAAAGTAAGTAATCTTACCAGTACTTGCATTAAAATATGCATATTCATTTTTCCAAGAATAATCATAGAACACTACTAAACTTTGATAATTATCAGAAAATAAATCATCACCCATATAATATCTAGGATCATAATCTAAATCAAAAAGGTTTGCCACTGTCGGAAGAATATTAATATAACTTGTATATTCATCCATAGTTATAGTTTCTTTTAAAGAACTATCATAAATAACAAGTGGTACTTTTTCATTTTCATAATCACTTAAATCTCTATCAAGTATTTCATTTAATATATTAAGATTTATACCATAAGGATAATGATCTCCGAAAAGTACTATAATAGTATCATCTAAAAGATTTCTTTCTTGTAAACCATCAATAAGTACGCCTAAAGCATTATCAAGTTCAGTCATTTTTGAAAGATATCTTTTAAGTTCAATTGAATAAGAAGTATCCTCGAATTTATCTAAATATTTATCTCCATATTCACTATGTGATGCATAAGGTTGATGAGTTGTAACAGTTGTAATATAACTCATAAATTTACCATCAATATCATCGAGTTTTTCTAAATATTTTTCCATTAAAGTTACATCACTAGGCCAAGCACCATAAACATTGGAATAATCCATATTTAAACTATTAACATCATAATAATTTTGACTACCCATATTTGGATGAATACTTGTTCTTTCATAATAAGTATTATCATAATCATGAAAACTATTTGTGGTATAACCTTTATTATTAAATAAATTAAATATACTTTCTGGATAAGTATTATTTACATATAAATTTGATGTACAATTATTATATATTGAATAAAGTGATGTCATTGCACTAAATTCATTATTACCTGTAGCACAACTATTTCTCGGAGAATAATTATTTTCAAAGTAATAACTTGAACTTAATAATTTATAAAAGTTTGGAAAATATTCTTCATTAATAATGATGTCATTAACACTTTCCATCATAATAACTATTAAGTTCTTATCTTTATATTTACCAGTATATTCATTTTTACTAGTTATCATATTATTAATATAAAAACTATTTAAGGAGTTAAGTGTACTATCAGTTTCATTATTTATAATATTTTCCCAAGTAGTATCATCAATATCTCTTTTATCTTTATCAGGATTATAGGCAATTACATCATTTTTATCAAGATTTGTTTCAATATATTTACTTTTTAAATCTAGTAAGCCATATGAAATAATACCAAAGTCTTTTACTACTAAACTAGGATTTGAGGTTCCTTCGAAAAGTTCTTTTAAAGAAAGTACTTGATATTTATCGTTGTATTTATCGCTTAATGAATGATAATAAAATATTGATGATAAGCAAAGTACTATAAGTAAAATGCAAGATACAATTTGATATTCATATCTATATTTCTTTTTTAAATGAAAATCTTTAGGTTTAGTTTTAAGTCTTATACCATTAATAATAAAAACTAACATAAGAAGTATAAATGGTAAAAATAAAGTTAGAAATACTGGTTTACTGCTTTTAAGAAAATCTTTTATGTAATCTTTTACAGCCCCTGCTTGACTTACAGTATTAAAGGACATATAAACTCCTAAAAAGTTTAAAAATAGCATTTGGGCAAATGAATAAACAGAAAATATTAAAACTGTTATACTCGAAAATATGTAAGAGACTTTTCTAGAAAATATTGAGTATATTAATGATAATACAATAGCAATTACATTAATACCTATAAAGGTTCTCAAAAAGGAAAAATTTAAAATATTTAAATTATTAATTAACCTAAAAATAACTTCGATTAAAAATCCTGAAGTAAGCAAAATCAAATAATTATTTAATATTTTATTTTTACTCATTACTGTTTCCTTTCTATAATTTTTTTAACTGGACCGTAAGTAGTCCTATAAATATCTAATATACCATATTTTTCTAATAATTCAAGATGCCTTTTTGTAGGATAACCTTTATGTTTTTTATATTCATACTGTGGGTAAACTTTGTCATATTCATCCATTATATGATCTCTTGTTACTTTTGCAAGGACTGATGCAGCCGCTATGGTAATACTTTTAGCATCTCCTTTAATTATTCCTAAGGAGTTTTCTCTTTTTAAATCCATTGCATCCGTTATTATAAAGTCTGGTTTAACTTTTAGGTTATCTACTGCTGTATTCATACCAAGTCTTGATGCCTCCAAAATATTTATTTCATCTATTTTTTTATTATCAATTATACTTATACTATAACTTATAGCATCTTTTTTAATAATTTCAAAATATTTTTCTCTTTGTTTTTCGGTAAGTTTTTTTGAATCTGTTAAACCTGGAAGTTCATAGTTATGAGGAAGTATTACTGCTGCTGCAACCACTGGTCCACATAAAGGTCCTCTTCCTGCTTCATCAGTACCGGCAATTAGTTTATAACCTTTATTATATAATTCTTTTTCAAAATGGTGATTATCTTTTATAAGGATTAAATCTTCGATTTTTCTTTTTAAAGTTTTATTTTCCTCTTTAGAAAAAAGTGATTCTAAAGATTCAACTTTAAAATTATGAACTAATTCAAAATCACAAGTTTCATTTATAACTTTAATAAATTCATTATCAATGTTTTCACTACACATTAAAAATATATAATCACATTCTTTTATTATGCCATAAATAGTAAGTGCAGTTTTACCTGTAATTATATATTTATCTTTATCTATATTTAAATCATTTAAAATACTAATTATCTGTCTTTTCTTCATCTAGTGTAATTCCTTTTATTTTTCCTCCAATAATATCATTATATAGTCTTTCACTAACTTTTGTAAAGTCTGTTTCTCCATTTTTTGTGAATCCCCATTTTAAAGATAAATTATCAAATACCTCAATTGCATCAGTTTCTGATGTTTTATAAATATCTTTTAAAATATTTGGGTAACTTTTAAGATAAAAATTAATTATGTACATACCAATATCAGAGATATTTAAGACTTCTTTTTTTATTGAGCCAATTGTTGCCATATTATAAGCGTGAGTCATATTATCAAGTTTTGGCCATAATATTCCCGGAGAATCTAAAAGTGTTATACCATATTTTGTAGGTAAGAAATTTAAATTTTTAGTTACTCCAGGTTTATTGCCAACATTTTGAACTTTTTTACCAACCATATTATTAATTAAAGTTGATTTACCTACATTAGGAATACCTATTACTAAAGCTTTAATTTCTTTTTCTTTTAAGCCTTTATTTTTTCTTTTTTCTTGAATATATGAAGTACACTTTTTAGTAATATCAAATAATTTTTTAAAATCTTTATTATTTTTCAAATCAAGAAGAATTACTTCATAACCTGATTTTTTATAAAGCTCTACAAAATAATTTGTTTTCTTTTCATCACATAAATCTTTTTTGGTCATAACTAAAATTTTAGTTTTACCTTTTATTATTTCATTTATATCCTTTATCATCGTAGAGACTGGACATCTTGCATCAACAACTACATAGACAATATCAATTAAATTAATATTTTCAAGTATTTGTCTTTTTGTTTTAGCCATATGTCCTGGATAATAATTAATTTTTGTTATATTTTCATTCATTACTTTCACTTCCTTATTCATTATCACTATTTTCATTTAAATATTTATTATAAAATTCATCCATTGAAGAAATATATTTTTGATCTTGTATAACCCTAAATTTTTCATATTCTTTTTCCGCTTTTTCTACTGCTTCCATATGAGATATACTGCCACTATTATTTAATATTTCTTTTCTTCTAAATTTTAATAAATCATCAGTTGCATCTATCCAATCTTTCATTGTCATTACATGTCTTTGTTTTGCTTCATCTTCTGCAAAAACTAAAAACATATTTGTTAAATCTTTTAAATTATTCATTTCTTCTTCAGTTAAATAATTTTTAGCAACAGCTACATCATATTTATATATTAAACCATCTGGAGAATTTTTCCAATTAGTTAATCCCATATGCTCTTTATCTGAGTTTGCTCTACTATATATTAATTCGGCAGCAGTATGCCCACTTATAGCGAAATGTAATTTATTTTGAACTATTTTAAAAAAAGTGTATGCTTCTTCAGATTTAGGACTGTAATCAGTTGAAGTTGCAATAAATAAATCAGTTATTTTTTGATATGCCATTCTTTCACTTACTCTAATTGTTTTAATACGTTCTAATAATTCATTAAAATATTTTGTATCATATTTATTTCCATTTATAAAACGTTCATCATTTAATGCAAATCCCTTTGTCATATATTCTTTTAGAATTTTTGTAGCCCATATTCTAAATTCTGTTGCTTTTTTAGAATTAATTCTATAACCAACAGCAATTATAGCATCTAAACTATAAATAGTTGTGTTATAGTTTTTCCCATCATCGGCAGTTAACGAGCATTTCTCGGTAACTGAATTTTTATCTAATTCTTTTTCCTCAAATATATGTTTCAAGTGTAAACTTATATTATCTGTAGAACATTCAAAAACCTTTGACATACCTTTTTGTGATAACCATAAAGTTTCGTCTTTATAAATAGCATCTACTATAATATTACCTTCACTATTTTTATATATAATTAGTTTATTATCCTCCATTAATATCCTCCTTTTCTATAGTTTTTTTAATTTTCAATATATCACTTTCACTTTTTGGTTCATTTAATTGTCAAAATCAGAATTATGCAATAAATCTTGTATAACTCTAAATTTTTCATATTCCACTACTGTTACTTTCAATAATATGGGTACTTGCAACAAATATCTTTGATAACAAGACATTTATTGTTTTATTAATCTCTTATTTATTATTAAAAGCAATTTCAATCATACAATACTTAATCATTTGTCCCACCAATTAATTTTTGATCATCTAATTTCGTTATACCTATTATATTATTATCGCTTGCTAAAATAGTTATTTGTCTTTTAGCAGTTTCATTTAGTTTTTCTAATCTATCTTTTTGACCAATATTATTTTCTATCATACTAGCATTTAATACCTCTAAATTAGATAAGACAACTAAATGTAAAATATCTGTATAATCTCTTATATTACCCTCCAATTTTGGATTATTTTCTCTCCACTCTTTTGCAGTCATCCCAAACAATGCTACATTTATTACATCTGCTTCGTTAGCATAAACAAAAAGTTTTTGTTTATCTGTTAAAGTAGGAACTAAATTTTCTTTAATACTATCAGTATGTATTCTATAATTTGTTTTTGATAAGCTTCTTCTAACAGACCATTCTATTTTTTCTTGATATGTTTCATTATATTTTAATCTTTCAAATTATTGAATCAAATATAATTTAAATGCGGGATCTATCCAAGACGCAAATTCTAAGGCAATATCTGGATGTGCAAATGTACCACCATCATATTTTCCTCTTTTACTTACAAAACCTTTAGCATTTGTAGTACTTATCCATCTAGAAGGACTCATTGTAAAAGAATTATTTGCAGAGTCATTTTTAAACTCGCGAGATTCCGCTAGTTTAAAATTTTCATTAAACAATTCTTCCCAAAGTGAATAAAAATCAAAAGAACTTTTATTGCTCATCCACTTAATAACAACATCACCAGGATTATCAGGATTTTTGTATCTTGCCAAATCTGTTAAAGATATATAATCTATATTATCAATTCTCATTACGTTTATCAAATTATCTTTTACATTCATTTTTGTTGTAATTTTATTATTCATATACAATCCTTCCTTTCTATTTTATATTTTAGATACTACAAGAAAAATCAAATATATATTAAAAATCAATTTCATTTAATAAATTTTAGTATCTAAACATGTTTTTTTCTTATTATAAAAATGTTAAAAGACTTATTTAACTGGCTTTTTATTTTTAACTTAGCCTAGAAACATATTACATAATGCATTTTATTTTGAACCTTTTTAAAAAACTTAATTGTTGTCGGAGATTTTTTATCATAATCCACACTTGTCGCATAAATATCAGTAACTTTTTGATAAAAGCGTCTTTCTGATAATCTTATTTCTCTTATTTCGGCAAGTAAAGAATCATAATAATCTTCATCAAAGAACGTACCATTTGCCATTCTCTTTTTATCTATTATATAACCTTTTTTTGAATACTCTTTTAATATATAAGTTGCCCACCTTCTAAATTGGATGGCTCTATCTGAGTTTACTTTGTAACCTACTGAAATAACTATATCTAAATTATAAAAGAGTACATTCCTAGTAATTTCTCTATTGCCTTCTTTTTGAACTAGTGCAAAATTTGCACTAGTTGAATCTTCATTAAATTCAAGCTCAGAATATATGTTTTTAATATGCTTAGTAACTACAGTTCTATCAACATTAAAAAGTTCTCCAATAGCTTTCTGTGTTAGCCATAAATCACCATCTTCAAATCTAACTTGAATTCCCCTATCATGTGTTTGTCTTTCGAATATTAGAAATTCCGCACTACTGCTTCTTATCATTAAATCTTTTGCCATTTTCATCACCTCCAGCATTTATTGAATATTTTCATTCATTACTTTTACTTTCTTTTTTCTTATCAACTTTAATATCAAAAAAATAATTCCATATATTGTCCAAATTACTATATCTAATAATATACTATAAATTACAATGACAAATCCCAATACTTTTGCACCCATAAATGATGTTAACTCCACTATGCCTAAAAAATTTGATCCATCTACATATAAATTGTTATCAGCACTATTTATTAGGTTATTAGATACACTTATTCCAAATATTATTCCCAAAATAATTATAATAATTGATATTACCACCAGTATTTTTTTGATATTTTTATTCATTTTTACTATCACCCTTTTTCATTTTGTCATATTTCATAGCACTTTTCTTCTTAATATATTTAATTTAAAATAAATATTTATAATTTTAATAAAAGAATCCTATCAAACTCATACATTCTAAGTATAACACAATTGTGATATAAAAAAAAGAAAATAATCACTTATCTTCTTTTTACTATATTCCTCTTACACGGGAAAAACGAAATTTTTCTTTTGGCACATTGCAATCTATTATTTGTCTATATTTTGGACCAAGATATTTTTTAAAATCGTCATATATACCCTTTTTAAGATTATATCTCTCTTTATATTGTAGGCCATACATATAAGGATAGTAAGAAGATTTATCCATTAATCCTAAATCACTTGCTCTACCTACCTTTATAGTTCCTATGCCATTGTTGGTTATATAAATAACTGTTCCATAACACATATAAATTGCAAGTATTCCATTACTATAATATTTATTAAAGAAAACAGCATTATCTAAAAAATCATCTAATCTCATATATTTTTCATAAAAATTGCTTTCAGAGGTAAAAAATTCATCAACTTCGGTTTTTTGACTATCATTTATATATTTTCTTAAAAAATGAATAAATTTTCCATCATTGCTTAATTTGATAACAAATTCCGGATCATTACTATACACATTTCTTGTTATAAAAATTTCATAATTATCATTTTCTTGGCTTTCATTCTTATCATTAGCATTTTCAAAATTCAACTTGACTTTAAAATCCAATTTTCTAAGACTTGATAATGTTTCTTTGTTTAATTTATTTTCTTTTACAAGTTGTAACTTTGCTAAAGCATCCTTTAATACATCTAAAGAAGTTTGAATTTGCTCATTATCAGTAAATTTTAATTCTTTCATTCTAGCATTAAAGTTTACTAGTATAGCATTATAAGTTTCATCAAGTTCTTTATCTAATGCCTCTTTTTGCATAACCACAGTCATTATTTCACAGCGAAGTCTATTAGCACCATCTTGTAAACTAATTTTATCATCAATGATATCATTTAAAATAACTTTTTTCATATTAAGTATTTTTTCTAAAGTACTCGCATCTATAGTTATATCTAGTGATTGAACTACATTATTCAATGTATTTTCAATATTTTCATAATTTTTCTTTATAACATTTACTTTTTTAATAAATTCATCAATGCAATCTACTATATTATTATCATACTTTTTTAGAAACTTTTCAGGAATATTATTCAAAACAGTTTTTCCATATTCTGATAGTACACTATTAATTTTTGCTAAAATGTTGTTGTAAGCTGAATTTAAAATAACCTTATTAGAAATATAAGCAAACGAATTTACAAGTTCATTAATTTTATTAACACATTCATATTCAGCACTTCCAGATTCATAAACTTTTTTACTTACAAATTTTTGCAATTTTTCTTTTAAACTATTGAAGTATGTTAAATCATAATTCGTGGATTTACCTTTTAAAACAGCATAAGCAGCATTTACTTTTTTCATCATTTCATCACTTCCACCCATATCTGGATGATATTTTTTTGAAAGTTCTAAATATTTTTTTCTTAAATTTTCCTCAGTAAAAGTACCTGTAAAACCAAATAAATTTAATGATTCACTATAATTCATAATAACCCCCTAAAAAAACTCATTAATTATACAATGAGTCTCAATTTCACTTTTTTGCAACCCCCATTGCTTAATCAGTGATTTAATTATAGCATAAAAGAGACAAAATGTCAAATCAGTGTAAAGTTTTAATTGTATTTTAATTTACCTTATTTTTAATTTTTTCATAATCTTTATGAACATCATAATAATCTGGAAAAATATTTTTTGTATTTATTATATATTTTAAGCCAATCATCAAAAAGTTCTTCCTCTTTTAAAGAGGATAACACTAATTTATATAGTTCTTCTTTCTTTGTTATTCCAGTATTTTTAATATAATTTATACCTTCATCAATTTTATTCATTGAAAAATATATTTCTAATTTGAGAAACACTTGAAGCTCCAAAAGTATTCCAACTAGAAAATAGTAAAGAATATGATCCTCTTGAAAGTCTATTATAAACCATAATAAGTAAATTTGTTGCACCTAAACCATCTTTTGCATCCAGAGATATTTTAGTAAGATTTTTATAATAATTTTTAACTTTAAATCTCCATTTACTTCATTCTGTCTTTGATATTATTCTATTCGGACTTGCATATACATCAGACAGAAAAGATAATATTTCATTTGCTAAATCATCAAAGTTAATAGTCTCGATCTTTTTAGTATTGGTTTATCAATATTAATGATAATGTCATCAATCTCTTTTTTCTCTTTTATTTTTTTAGGAATAGACTTATAAAGTCCCACGATAACCTTTTCTAAGTCAGCTTTTGGATAATCTTTAATTTTTTCTTTTAATTCACAAACTTTCATATAAAACCTTTCTATTTAAAAATTCCCCAATTCATTCATTAACAATGAACCATTTATTTATCATTTTATGCAAGGTATTATCACAAATTTTTATCCAATATGATATGGATCTGTAGAGGTTCCTGTTCCTCCAACTATTTTTAGGATACTAGAATCTAGATAAAATGTTGGTCGGACCGCAAACTGGCTAAGGCGGACATAACTATCAGAGTAAACACGACCAGCCGAACGCAAACCAGAAGCACCATCCGAATACGAGCCATACGGGGTAAGTAACCATTCATCTTTATTAGACCCCCAACTAGTTACTTGTGATGTAAATACCCAATCATTATTTTTACAATCACTATATGATGAACTGTTCCAATTATATAATGCTTTAGCTCTACAATTTGCCTTATAGTTGTACTACCACCAACTGTTGCATATCCATAATCGCTTGGATACATTAGTCCTACTTTAGCAAATACATATTCCGGATTACCACTATATAAATTTTGTAGTGTCCCACTTGTAGCATACGGACTTCTTTCTGCTTTATAATAGTTTTCTGTTGTTATTGTTTGACAATAATATTTACTTGATGAAGTTGCATTTTCCCCTCCTAAATGCCATTTTGCATTTACTATTGTACTGGATAATTTACTATTTACTCCACTTGTGGCAAGAAGTGTACTTAAGTAAGTTCCATTAAGTTCTGTTTTCAATGTTGCTGTAGACCAGTCATTAAGATTTTTACCGCTAGTTTGTGTTTGATTCCAATACTTACCACTTGTTCCTCCATAGTTATTTGTATCAAGTATTTTTAACAAATTTTTTTTACCTGCACTAGTTGTTCCATTTGAGGAATATTCTTCTTTAAATAAACCTATTATTCTAAATAATAATGAAGATGAAGAACAAGTACCTTCTTTATTACTATCTAAGCATATATAATTATTTGGATCTGCTCCTTCATACCTTATACCATTCTCATTAAAAATATCTGTATTATTTGCTACCATTAATGTCTCAAATGATGTCCCGAGTGATATTGTAAACTCTTTTGTAGTTTTGTTATTAGCACTATCTTTTACCCATAAATAATATGTTCCTTCAGCATTTTGTGTAAAGGAAATTGTTTGACTTGTTCCTGAAAAGCTATTATATTCTTCAGGCTCTATAGTACTACTTTCACTTACTCCATAAAATGCAAGTGATATGTTATCTGTAGCGGTAAATGTAACTGTAGTATCGTTAACACTTAACGAAAAAATAACTGGTGCTTCACTATCACTATTTTTATCAGCATATACATTACATATTGCTTTTTTGGTTGTTAATACTACAATGTTTCTCCCAACTATTGAAACTGTTGCTCCATTCGTACAACTTGTTTTACTTGTATTTATGGTGTAATAATAACCTGTTTCATATAATGGTAATTGGCCCATTTGATTATAATTTTTATCATCAGTATTGCCTAATTCTTGTTGAACAAAAAGGTTTACTTCATAATCATCAATATAACCATCAATTGCATCAAAGTATACTTTACATTTTCCTTTCTTTGTGGCATCTACATAAAACTTTTGATTTTCATATTTTTCTATTGTTATTCCTGTATCACATACTGTCTTTGAACTTTGATATGTGTATGAAGTTGCACTTGGCACATAATAAGAAAGTGCATATGTACCAAGACCTACTCCATTATCATTTTTATTTTCTCTATATACTTTGATTGATACATCTGATGAATCTATTAAAGCTACTCCGGAGATTATTAATTTTGAACTCTTATTTTGATAAAATGAATATGATATTAAAATTATACTAGAAAGTATTGATAAAATAATTATTGTTAATATTGTTAAGCATCTTTCTTTATTATTACTATAATACTCCTTAAAATTATTTACTAATTTTTTCAAACCTCTCACACCTTCCAAACCTAGGTAAATACTGGCATCTATTTTCGCAAATTATAAACATTTAGGAAAACGGCATATCGATTTTACGGGAAAAGGACTAGAAATTCACTCAAAAAAATGCTAGAATTAGATTAGAAATAGCGTAAATACTAGGATAGATTTTCTTAAATGTTTATACTTTACGAAAGACAAAGCCTTATAAACACTGGGTTTATGAGGTTTTTAATTACTTTTTTTAATTAAAAAAAAATTAGTATTTTTACATACCAATTTATTTTTTAACCAATATGATATGGATTTGGTGATGTTCCTGTTCCTCCGACTATTTTTAACATACTAGAATCCAAATAAAATGTTGGTCTAACAATATATTTACCGCTTGCTACTGAACCAGCAGTTCCATTCATAGCAGATACGCTTCCAGTCCAACCTAGCATCGCTGCACCATATGAGGTGACCGAATCTGGTGAAATCATCCATTCTCCACCACTTGTACCTATTAATTTATTTAAAGAAACAAAAATCCAATCATTACTACCACAATCTTTATACTGGGTTTGATAATATGCAAATGATGACCAAGAGTATAAAGGAACCGTAGCACAAGTATTTTTATTTGAAGTGCTACCACCAATAGTGGCAAAACCATAATCACTTGGATACATTAAACCTATTTTTGCATAAGTATAATCCGGATTAGAACTATTTTTATTTTGTAATGAACCACTTGTCGCATATGGTGCTCTTTCTGCTTTATAATAATTATTTAAGGTAATTTTTTGATTATAATAAATACTTGATGAAGTTGCATTAACTCCTCCTAAATGCCATTTTGATGTGACTATTGCACTACTTAACTTACTATTTACTCCACTTGTAGCAAGTAAAGTACTTAAGTAAGTTCCATTAAGTTCTGTTTTCAATGTTGCTGTAGACCAGTCATTAAGATTTTTACCGCTAGTTTGTGTTTGATTCCAATACTTTCCACTTGTTCCTCCAAATGCATTCGTATCTATTACTTTAAGTAGTTTTTTTGTACCACTACTATTTGTCCCATCACTTGAGGTGTCTTCATCAAATAAGCCTATTATTCTAAATAGTAATGAAGTGTCTGAACAAGTTCCCTCTTTTTGATTATCTAAACATATGTAGTTATTTGGAGCTGTTCCTTCATACCTTATACCATTCTCATTAAAAATATCTGTATTATTTGCTACCATTAATGTCTCAAATGATGTCCCGAGTGATATTGTAAATTCTTTTGTAGCAATATTTCCTGCACTATCTTTTACCCATAAATAATATGTTCCTTCAGCATTTTGTGTAAAGGAAATTGTTTGACTTGTTCCCGAAAAGCTATTATATTCTTCAGGCTCTATAGCATTACTATCACTTACTCCATAAAATGCAAGTGATATGGTATCTGTGGCGGTAAATGTTACTGTAGTATCACTAATACTTAATGAGGAAATAACAGGTGCCTCGCTATCACTATTTTTATCAGCATAAACATTACATACTGCTTTTTTAGTGGTTAATACTACAATATTTCTTCCCGCAATACTTACTGTGGCTCCATTTGTACAACTTGTTTTACTTTCATTAATAGTGTAATAATAACCTGTTTCATATAAAGGTAATTGGCCCATTTGATTATAATTTTTGTCATCAGTATTTCCTATTTCATTTTGAACAAAAAGATTTACTTCATAATCATCAATATATCCATCAATGGCATCAAAGTATACTTTGCATTTTCCTTTCTTTGTTGCATCTACATAAAACTTTTGATTTTCATATTTTTCTATGGTTATTCCTGTATCACATACTGATTTACTTTCTACATAACTATATGATGATGAACTTGGTACATAATATGATAATGCATATGTTCCAAGACCTACTCCATTATCATTTTTATTTTCTCTATATACCTTTATTGATACATCACTACTATCTATTAAGGCTACACCAGATATTATTAATTTTGAACTTTTATTTTGATAAAATGAATATGAAATTAAGACTATACTAGATAAAATTGATAAGATAATTATCGTTAATATTGTTAAGCATTTTTCTTTATTATTACTATAATACTCCTTAAAATTATTTATTAATTTTTTCAAACCTCTCACACCTTCCAAACCTAGGTAAATACTGGCATCTATTTTCGCAAATCATAAACATTTGCGAAAGTCTATCCTCGTATTTATGTTACTTTCATTCTAATTTTAGCATTTTTTTAATTGGATTTCTAGTCCTTTTCCCGAAAAATCGAAGTTCAATTTTCCTAAATGTTTATGTTTTATGAAAGACTATCCCATATAAACACTGGGATTGTTAGGTTTTAATTAACTTTTTTAATTACAAAAAAATTAGTATTTTTACATACCAATTTATTTTTTAGCCAATGTGATATGGATTTGTTGATGTTCCAGTTCCTCCAACAATTTTTAGGATACTAGAATCAAGATAAAATGTCGGTCGGACAGCAAACAGGCTAGCGTTGACACTATAAGAAGCGCTAACAAAACCAGCCGAATCAAAACTAGAAGCACTACCCGAAGACGAGGCCCCAGGGGAAATTAACCATTCTGTCTTATTTGATCCCCAACTAGACTTTTGTGATGTAAATAACCAATCATTATTTTTACAATCACTATATGAATTCCAACTAAATAATTCTTTTGCTCTACAATTTGCCTGACTAGTTGTACTACCTCCAACTGTTGCATATCCATAATCACTTGGATACATTAATCCTACTTTAGCAAATACATATTCTGGATTACCACTATATAAATTTTGAAGTGTCCCACTTGTAGCATATGGGCTTCTTTCTGCTTCATAATATTTTTCTGTTGTTATTGTATATCTATAATATTTACTTCCAGAAGTATTATTTGCTCCTCCTAAATGCCATTTTGCATTTACTATTCCACTAGATAATTTACTGTTTACATTTGATGTTCCTAATAAAGTAGTCAAGTATGTACCATTTAATTCTGTTTTTAATGATGCAGTGTTCCAATTGTTTGTATATGATGATGAATTCCAATACTTTCCATTTGCTCCTCCATAGTTATTTGTATCAAGTATTTTTAACAAATTTTTTTTACCTGCACTAGTTGTTCCATCACTTGATGTATCTTCATCAAATAATCCTATTATTCTAAATAATAATGAAGATGAAGAACAAGCACCTTCTTTATTACTATCTAAACATATGTAGTTATTTGGATCTGCTCCTTCATATCTTAAACCATTCTCATCAAAGATATCGTTATTATTTGCAACAATTAATGTTTCAAAAGATGTTCCTAATGATATCGTAAATTCTTTTGTGGTTTTATTACCACTACTATCTTTTACCCATAAATAATATGTTCCTTCAACATTTTGTGTAAAAGAAATTGTCTGACTTGTTCCCGAAAAGCTATTATATTCTTCCGGTTCTATAGTGTTACTATCACTTACTCCATAAAATGCAAGCGATATGTTATCTGTAGCGGTAAATGTTACTGTAGTATCACTAATACTTAATGAGGAAATAACAGGTACCTCGATATCACTATTTTTATCAACATAAACATTACATACTGCTTTTTGAGTAGTTAATACTACAATATTTCTTCCCGCAATACTTACTGTTGCTCCATTTGTACAACTTGTTTTACTTTCATTAATAGTGTAATAATAACCTGTTTCATATAAAGGTAATTGGCCCATTTGATTATAATTTTTATCATCAGTATTACCAACTTCTTGTTGTACAAAAAGGTTTACTTCGTAATCATCAATATATCCATCAATGGCATCAAAATATACTTTACATTTTCCTTTCTTTGTCGCATCTACATAAAATTTTTGATTTTCATATTTTTCTATTGTTATCCCAGTATCGCATATTGTTTTAGAACTTTGATATGTGTATGATGATGAACTCGGTACATAATAAGAAAGTGCATATGTTCCAAGACCTACTCCATTATCATTTTTATTTTCTCTATATACCTTTATTGATACATCACTACTATCTATTAAGGCTACACCAGATATTATTAATTTTGAACTTTTATTTTGATAAAATGAATATGATATTAAGACTATACTAGATAAAATTGATAAGATAATTATCGTTAATATTGTTAAGCATCTTTCTTTATTATTACTATAATATGTCTTAAAATTATTTACTAATTTTTTCAAACCTCTCACGCCTTCCAAACCTAGGTAAATACTAGCATCTATTTTCGCAAATCATAAACATTTAGGAAAATTGAACTTCGATTTTTCGGGAAAAGGACTAGAAATCCAATTAAAAAAATGCTAAAATTAGAATGAAAGTAACATAAATACGAGGATAGACTTTCGCAAATGTTTATGTTTTATGAAAGGCTATCCCATATAAACACTGGGATTGTTAGGTTTTAATTAACTTTTTTAATTGCAAAAAAATTAGTATTTTTACATACCAATTTATTTTTTAGCCAATGTGATATGGATTTGTTGATGTTCCAGTTCCTCCGACTATTTTTAAGATACTAGAATCTAAGTAAAATGTGGGTCTAACAGAAAATAGGTCAGCATCAACATAGCCACTGATAATCTCGCTGTAGATTAGCCCTACATACCCGACTGAAGATAAATAGCTAGCATAAGATGAATCCGAAGAATACGGAGAAAGTAACCATTCTACTTCATTTACAAAACTACTTTGTGATGTAAACAGCCAATCATTATTTTTACAATCATTATATAATGAACTAATCCAGTCAACTAATGATTTATTTCTGCAACCTAATTTATTTGTTGTAGACCCACCTACTGTTGCATAACCATAATCGCTTGGGTACATTAACCCTACTTTTGCAAATATGTTTGATGGATTACCACTATATATTGCACTCATATTTCTTTCTTCTTTATATATTCCTGCTGATGTTAATGTATTAGCATTTGATAAATTTGCACCACCTAAATGCCATTTTGCATTTACTATTCCACTAGATAGTTTTCCATTTACATTTAAAGTGCCTAATAAAGTAGTCAAATATGTTCCATTTAATTCTGTTTTTAGTGATGCTGTACTCCAATTATTTGTTCCTGCTGAATTCCAATACTTTCCACTTGTTCCACCATAATTATTTGTATCTATTACTTTAAGTAACTTTTTTGTACCACTGCTATTTGTACCATCACTTGAGGTGTCTTCATCAAATAAGCCTATTATTCTAAATAATAATGAAGATGAAGAACAAGTACCACTTGTTTTATTATCTAAACATATATAATTATTTGGATCTGCTCCTTCATATCGTAGTCCATTTTCATCAAAAATATCTGTATTATTTGCTATCATTAATGTCTCAAATGAAGTACCTAAAGATATCGTAAATTCTTTTGTGGTTTTATTACCACTACTATCTTTTACCCATAAATAATATGTTCCCTCAGTTGTTATTGTGGTACTTAAGTCATAGGATGTTCCACTTATTGAGGTCCAACTTGTTGGTTCTACACTATTACTTGTACTTATTCCATAACCTGATAATTCTATATTATCTGTAAGTGTTGCTGTTACTGCTGTATCATTTACAGTTAAATTATTTATAACAGGTTTTTCATTATCAATTATTTTATCAAAATATAGTGAGCATCTATCACTGCCAATAAATGAAAAACTTACTTTTCCAGTCGTACTATCATAATTCAAAACTTTGCCATTGTTCTCACATATAGTTTTTTCTTTATTTAAAACATAGTTACCTTTGGGGATTGCATCTGTACTTTGGTATTCTCCTGACTCGCTTTTTACCATAATTGCTAAATTACTTCTCTTCGGTATGCGTTTATTTTTAGATTTATTATATATTTTATTTACAAATAAAATACCTCCGATTAATAATATCATTGATGTTATAATTACAACTATTTTTTTATTTTTCATAAACTACTCCAATTCCGCTTAAATACTGAAAGACATTTTCCTAGATTATAAACATTTAGGAAAATTGCATATCGATTTTATGGGAAAAGGACTAGAAATTCACTCAAAAAAATGCTAAAATTATAGTAGAAATAGCATAAATACTAGGATAGATTTTCCTAAATGATTATACTTTATGAAAGACAAAACCTTATAAACACTGGGTTTGTGAGATTTTTAATTACTTTTTTAAATTTAAAAAAATTAGTATTTTTACATACCAATTTATTTTTTAGCCAATATGATATGGATTTGATGATGTTCCTGTTCCTCCGACTATTTTTAACATACTAGAATCTAAATAAAATGATGGACGCACCACATGCCTGTTACTGACAAAACTACCCTCATCAATGTTTGCAAGCCCTGTCGAAATCAAATCAGTTACACTATCCGAATACGAGGAACAAGGGGAAAGTAACCATTCGGATTTGTATGAGCTCCAAATTGTTGCTTGTGATTTGAAGAACCAATCATTGTTTTTACAATCACTATATGATGAGTTACTCCAATTAAATAATGCTTTCGCTCTGCAACTTGACTTATTTGTTGTTGTACCTCCTACTGTTGCATAACCATAATCACTTGGGTACATCAATCCTACTTTTGCATATATACTACTTGGGTTTCCACTATATATCGCTCTCGCATTTCTTTCCTCTACATATATGCCTTCAGCAGTTAAAGTACTATAATTTGATGAACTTGCTCCTCCTAAATACCACTTCGCATTCGCTATAGCACTTGATAACTTACTATTTACATTAGATGAACCTAATAAAGTAGTCAAATATGTTCCATTTAATTCTGTTTTGAGTGATGCTGTACTCCAGTTGTTTGTTCCCGATGAATTCCAAGCTTTACCGCTTGTACCACCATAATTATTTGTATCTATTATTTTTAATAATTTTTTTGAACCTGCACTAGTTGATCCATCACTAGATGTATCCTCATTAAATAATCCTATAATTCTAAATAGTAATGAACCATTTGAACAACTACCTTCTTTTTTATTATCTAAACATATATAATTATTTGGATCTGCTCCTTCATATCGAAGTCCATTCTCATTAAAAACATCTGTATTATTTGCTACCATTAATGCTTCAAATGAGGTACCTAAAGATATCGTTAACTCTTTTGTAGTTTTATTATTGCTACTATCTTTAACCCACAGATAATATGTTCCCTCAGTTGTTATTGTGGTACTTAAGTTATAGGATGTTCCACTTATTGATGTCCAGTTTGTTGGTTCCACTGTATTACTTGTACTTATTCCATAGCCGGATAATTCTATATTATCTGTAAGTGTTGCTGTTACTGTTGTATCATTAACAGTTGGATTGGATATAACTGGTTTTTCTGTGTCTATTATTTTATCAAAGTATAATGAACATCTGTCACTGCCTAAGAAACTAAAACCAATTTGTCCTGTAGAGTTATTATAGCTTACTACTTTGCCTCCATTTTCGCATATAGTTCTATCTTCATTTAAAACATAATTACCTTTGGGTATTGTATCTGTACTTTCGTATTCTCCGTTTTCATTTTTAATCATAATTGCTAAATTATTTTTCCTCGGTATTTGTTTATTTTTAGATTTATTATATATTCGATTTACAAATAAAATACCTCCGATTAATATTATCAATGATAATAAAATTATAATTACTTTTTTATTTTTCATAACCTACTCCAATTCCGCATAAAAACTGAAGTGGATTTTCCTAGATTATAATCATTTAGGAAAATGTTATGCCAATTTTATGGGAAAAGGACTAGAAATCTACTCAAAAAAATGCTAGAATTAGAATAGAAATAGCATAAATACTAGGATACATTTTCCTAAATGATTATACTTTATGAAACTTGATACCTTATAAACACTGGGTTTGTGAGATTTTTAATTACTTTTTTAAATTTAAAAAAATTAGAGTTTTTTATCTCTAATTTAAATATTATTTGTTTTTCTTAATATATAATTTGAAAGTGATTTAAGCTTATCAAAAATATACATACTACATATAAATAAAACTATAAATACTAAAATAGTATCTTTATTTATATTACTTATATTGAAAAATGCATATTGATAAAGAGCACAATATTCAAATGCTAAGAATAATACACACATCATTACTCCCCTTAAAAGATTATAAGGTTTACAAATATAATTTAAGAATATAAATCCTGTTATCGCGGTTAAAAATACTGTAAGCGTGGAACATAACTCTTGTGAAAGTCCAAAATTAATTTGGAATAATTTAATAATAACTACATTAAATACTACAGTTAAAGCACTAGGAAGAGCCTTTAAAAATACTTTCAAAAGAAAATTTCCTTTTACAAGTTCGTGATTAGGTTCAAGTGCTAAAATAAATGATGGAACACCTATTGTAAAAAATGTAATTAAGGTTAAATGAATTGGAATAAAGAAATATTCTGTATTTAAAAATATACAAGCAATTATTAATATTATAGTAAATATTGTTTTACTAAGAAGAAGTGATGAACTTCTTTCGATATTATTAATACTCCTTCTTCCCTCCTTTAAAATAAGAGGCAAATTATCAATTTTTGAATCAAGAAGTACAAATTGGCTTACATTTTTGGCAGTGTCTGCTCCACTTGCCATTGCAATTGAACAATCACTTTCTTTTAAAGCAAGACAGTCATTTACACCATCACCAGTCATACCAACAAAGTGACCTTTACTTTTAAGGGCAATAACTATTTTTTTCTTTTGGTCTGGTTTAACTCTACCTAAAATATTAAAACTTTCAATAATATCAGGTATTTCTTCATCACTAACCTGTGACATATCTACACTTCTTATATCACTAATTCCTGCTCTTTTGGCAATCTTTGAAACAGTTACTGGATTATCTCCACTTATGATTTTAATATCAATTCCTTGCTCTTTAAAATAATTTAAAGTAACATCAGCATTTTCTTTTATTTTATCTTGAATTAAAATTAAAGCTATAGGTTTTATATCTTTAATATTTTTTAAACTTTCACCTTTTGCAAGTAGTAATACTCTATAATCTTCTTGATAAGATGAAAGATTTTTTATTTTACCTTTATATAAATTTTCAGGGCTACCTAAAAAGTATACATCACCATTAAATTTTACTGCAGAATATTTACGTATACTTGAAAATGATAATGTTTCTAAAGCCTCATCCTTATATTTAATATCGCTTACAAAACTTTCTACTGCTTTAAAAGTTGGTGATGGATCAGAAAGTGCATTTACATAAGATGCTAAAATTTCTTTAATATCTTTTTCACTTTCTTTTTTAAGAGGAATAATTTTTTTTACTTCCATAACACCTTCGGTAATTGTACCAGTTTTATCTAAACATAAAGTATCCACTCTAGCAAGGTTTTCAATTGAATATAAATCTTGAACTAAAACATTATATTTTTTAAGTCTAACAACACTTACTGCCATTGCCGATGATGTTAAAAGTACTAGTCCTTCGGGTATCATACCTATTAAAGCACTAACCATACTCATAAGTGAATCTGGAATACTTTTGGTAATACCCATTTGATTTATAAAAAATAATATACCAATTGGAACAAGTAAAACACTTAATATTTTTAGCATCTTTTCAAATGAATTATAAATAACAGAATTAGTCTTTTTAATATATTTTGTTTCACTGGTTATTTTAGAAATATAATTATCCTTTCCTATATGAATTACTTTAGCATAGACATTTCCACTTACTATAAATGAACCACTTGTTAATTCATCACCTTTTTCTTTAGTAATAACTTTTTCCTCACCAGTTATAAAGGCTTCATTTACTTCACAAGTTCCTGATAATATTACAGCATCAGTTACAACTTGATTTCCTATTTCATAGTTACATACATCATCAAGTACAAGTTCTTCCCTAGTAAGCTCTATAGTTTCACCTTCACGAATAACTTTAATTTTACTATCTGCGATAACACTTAATTTATCAATTGTTTTTTTAGCAAGTATTTCTTCGATTATACTTATTATAGTATTTGTAAAAATTACATTAACAAAAAGGCAATTTTTTAATGCATATAAAAACTTTCCTGAAACTATTCCACTTATTAAAACCATTAAGCCTAAAGCAATATTTAAAAAGTTAAAATAAGTTAAAGCATTTGTTTTAATAATTTCTTTAATAGTTTTAGTTTTTGGTTCATCAACATAATTTATTAAACCTTTTTGTTTTCTTTCCTCAACTTCAGCATTTGTTAATCCCTTTATATTCATTTAATACACCTACACTACTATTTTAGTATAGCATAAATTTTAGATTTTGACACCTAATAATTTACAAAAAAACTTCAATCTAAATAAATAGACTAAAGTTTTTTAATTAATCCAAATAATCTTTTAAACCAATATTTTTATCTCTAAATTTCAATTTATTAATGGCCTTTTTTTCAATTTGTCTAACTCTTTCTCTTGTAAGTCCATATTGGGTTGCAATATCTTCGAGAGTCAAAACTTCGCCATCTTCGGTTAAACCAAATCTTTTTTTTATAATCTCAGTTTCTCTATCACTTAATGTATTTGCAAAAGCTTTTTCAATTAATGAAGAAAGTTCTTTATTAAAAATAATATTATCCACAAATTTATCTTTGTCATATAAAACATTTGCTAATGTGCTTTCCGAAGAATCTTCGAGTGTTAGACTATCAAGGGAAATGCAAGACCCATAATTATTCATTATGTCATAAATAGCACTTACAGAAATATGTAAATCTTTAGCAACTTTTCGATAATTTGGATAAGTACCAAATTTCTGTAAATACTCTGAAATATATTTTTTAACCGCCATTTTTTGTGAAATAATATTACGAGTTTTTCGTATAGTATCATTATTATATTCAAGAGCTTTCATAACATATGTTTTAATCCAATAAGATGCATAAGTAGAAAAACGGTAACCTTTGGTAACATCATATCTATTAATTGCCTTTATTAAACCAAATGTTCCCTCCTGCATAATATCATTAAATGAAAGAAGCATAGAACAATATCCCTTAGAAAAAGCATCTACCAGTTTTATATTTCTTTTGAAAAATTGGCTTTTAGCAATAACGTATTTCTTTAAAAGTGTAAGTTCATTTGTAATATCACTAATCAAAGGTTCATTATCAAAATCTAACTTGTTAAACATTAACTTTAAATCTTCATAACTAGGTTTTTCTTTTAAAGAAACTAATGCTTTTAAATATCTAACTTCATTTTTAAAAATACTTTCATCATTTAATTTATAAGGAAGGCTTTTAAGCTCTTTTACCAAAGATAAAGATGCATCATAATCACTTGCAAAATAAATTGATTTAATAATACTACCAATCTTTAATGTTGGATACAAATTATCACTGTCCTCTAAAATATGTAAATTATTTTTGCCTTCATTTAAAATATTTCCATAATAAACTTCCTCATTTTGACTCATAAGTGGCATATTTTCTATACCAAGTGAGTAATACATATAGTCTTTTCCTTCAAGAAAAGATGGATCAATATCATCACTTAAATTATCGATAATTAAACCATCAAAATAAGAAGAGTATTTTTTAGAAAACGTTAAAAACTCGGTTTCATTCAATGTACTTATCATTTTTTCAAAATAAGAATTTATTAATTTTCTTCCATATTTTTTATATAAACCTTTTAAAATATTTTCATTAAACTGTGGAAAACTGTCCAATAATTTATTAAATTTTTCATAAGATAACTGTTCCATTTTATCCCCCATAACCGCTAATATTCTAACATATTTATTTTTATCTTTCAACAAAAAAGGTAGATTTTTTTCTACCTTTTAAGTACTCTTTGATTGACATTAACTTTATCAATACTCATCGGATAAAATCCATTGAAATGGCCTAAGAAACCCGCACTTTCTTGAAGTTTAGTTATTCCACCATTGATAATTAAATGAATTTGATGGCCATTAACATTAATTACTTTACTACCCCTTGCATTATCTGGAAATAATGTTTTATTCGGAGCAATTATTCCTTTATTATTAGAAATTAAATCATCGATTATAGGAAATACCATTCCATTATGCATATGACCACAAAAGATAAAGTCAAATTCCTTTATGTAAGATATAACCTTTGGATCTGTCATATATATTGGTGAATGAACTATCAATATTTTAACTTTAGAGTTATTCAAAGAATTTAAGTATTTTGTATATTTACTCATAAAATCTAGTTTATGAATCAAAAATTCTTTGCTTTCATTGCCAGTATTATTAAAATAATATTCATAAGGAAGTTCTAAAGAATAAACTATAACTTTTTCATCCTCATAGTAAGGTTCATAATGTGAAACATAAACGTTTGAAATAGAATTTGCTTCTTTCCAATAGCCTTCGGGAAAGTCCTCTTTTCCTTGTTTAAAATCACAAGTGGTAAAATCGTGTGAACCTAGATTAACAAAAGTTTTACATTTTTGCCCTAAACTTTCTAACCATAAAAGTAACTTTTCACTTTTTTCTTTATGTGTTTTTAAAAAATCGGTACTATCAATGATATCACCCGCTAAACAAAGATATTCTAATTCTTCTGAAGATAAGTTCTCACTTATTAATTCTAATTTTCTATCATCAAAATTTTTAAAATAATGTAAATCGCCAAAAGTTTTAATACTAATATTATCCTTCTTCTCAGGCATATCGTAACTATGATTTTTAGTTTGAATTATTTTATCTATCATTTCTAATCCCCCTCAATTGAGAGGATTATACCACTTTTTATTAGTTGTGTCAAATTTGTGTAAAATATTTTACTCAAACTTGCAATCTTTAGAATAAGACAAATGATATAAATAATCATAAGTATCTATTACGGTTGATAAAGAAAGGTTTAAAGAGGAGCCTTCATATAATGAAATATTATAAAATTCATTAAGAATACTACTTTCCTCGATTATTAATTTATTATTTTCAATTTTATAATTAAATTTTTCACATTTACTTTTTCCAGTTTCATAATAATAGCAATATTCTATATCATTTTCATTAAACTTAATTGTCCCTTTTGTGGCTCCATCATATATTAATTTTTCATCAGCATAAACATCCAAACTATCATATTTCCAGCAGCCATATAAATTTTCCTTTTTTATATTTTCATTATTTATATACTTTTCTCTTTTTAAACTTTCTTCGTTATTATTTACGTTCTTTGAACAGCCAAATAAAGTCAAAGACATTATCAAAACTAAAATTACTTTTTTCATTCTACACAACCTCTTGGACATTTACATCCACACGTATATCCGCCATAACCGTAGCCACAGGTACAATTTGTTGTTCCAGTATCTTGTCCATTGCCTGCACAACCTACATTAACATAATAGCATTTTGTGGTAGTTCCGCCACCGCCACCTGGTCCATACGATGAACAATTTGCAGCTCCGGAAAGCCTACTTCGAGAAATGGTTCCGTATTCAACATTTCCCGCTCTAGCTGCATAATTACATACTCCATTACAGCAATCCGAAATCCAATATAATGTATCTGTGGATTTATCGCATCTATTACCATTTATTGTATCGCAATTTCCACCAGGGTCAGGAGTTGGCTCAGGATCAGGATCTGGCACACTACATCCATAATCTTCATAACAATCACTATAACTATAGCTCTTACCACAATAAGAATCATCATAATTTGAATACTCCTTATATGTTACTCTTTGACTTCCCCATCCACAAGATTCATCACAAGAGCCAGTTGAATAATACTCTTTATATGTTGATGAGCAACAAGACATTGTGTTACAAGACACATTTCCATATCCATCACAGTTAGTACCTAAATACTCATCAGTTCGATATTCGTATTTATATCCACCACCACATTTTCTGGAGCAACTACCGTAGCCATTAAATCTTGTGTTTGTACAAGACTTATATAATTTATAACCCTTACTTTGAATACTAGAATTTCCAACATTATCATAAGCTGTTATATATACATATTCATTATTTCCACTTCCATCACGACTTGTAAATGTATAATCAACACTACAATTATATTTGCTGCCATTTTTAGTGCAATAACTATTTATATTTTTTGATGAGCAATTATTTTTTGCTGGTCCTATACAAAAACTACTAACACCACTATGTTTATCCTCTAATGTAAACGATACTTTAGTATATCTACTGTTATAGCCAGACTTTGTACTTGATATATTAACATTACTTATAACTGGATTATCTTTATCTAAATATATAATTAATTCTTTTTTAGTACTTGGACAAGTTGTAATATTTCCCACATTATCTTCGATTTTAAACGAACCTATTGTACTACTTATAGGTGCATTTTTATAAGAATGTGTGTATGTATAATTTTGATAGCAAGAATTTCCATTACAAGCTATCATTTTACTTTTATATGTTAATTTAGCACATCCACTTTCATTGTCCTTACATCCAAAACTTACCATTACGTTATTTCGAACCCACTTTTCTATTTCACTCTTTTTGTTCCATCCTTCTTCGTTTTCTCTGTCTATATAGTCACATTCTGGAGGTGTATTATCAATTCTATTTATTACAATATCTTCTTCATATTTTTTAATATTTCCAGCTTTATCGCTTACACAAAATGAATATGTTCCATTATTAGTTATTTCATATTCTATTTTTACATCATTTGGATTTGGTACATCACCAATCTTATGATAATCTTTTAAATCAATGTTTTCACAAGGATTTTCACTTAAAATATAACCATCAATTCCTGAACCAAT